>NZ_JBQWAR010000020.1:145000-584190 GCF_052491725.1 Haloleucobacter ellipsoideus | reverse complement strand
TCGAACTGTCGATCATCAGATACTCATTGTCTCGGTCGCGCGCGAGCAAGGTAAAGATGCGTTCCCACACGCCCGCACGCGCCCAGCGGGTGAAGCGCTTGTGGACGGTCTTGTATTTGCCGTAGCGCTCGGGCAGGTCCGGCCATCGCGCACCCGAGCGCAAGACCCATAGGACAAAGAGTATAATCTAACTCTTTGATTTAAATGGCGCACCGGGGAAGATTCGAACTCCCGACCCCCAGATTCGTAGTCTGCGTGAGCCCTTTGATAAATCAGGGTTTTCCTGCAAAACACCCTTAGCACCCCTTGAGGAAAATCAAGGGGTTATGGCCCTTCTTCGGAAGATGTCTGGCTGGAGATCGCTGGCCTGGAGTGGTCCCCTCGCAGAGGCGGCCACTGGATCATGTCCGTGCCCGGCGGAAAGTTGCGCGTCAGAGCTGGTCACTGCGAAATCAAGACACTTCAGCAGGCACGCAGTGCATTGTCACATCTCATTCGCGCGGCCGAATCGGAGCCAGATCAGGCTCGGGTGGAAGTATCTCGTGTTGGGAAGGGTCCTACCGACAAAAGTCTCAAGGTGCGCGTGCGGGCGCGCTGGCCAGGGGCTCACCAGCTAGACGGGTTCGACAGTGGGCCGCAATGGCGGGATCATGTCCTCACGCTGCCACAATCCCTCATCGAGGAGGTTGGAGCCGGGAGGCTGACAGCGCCAGTCTGGATCATCTCGAAAAAACTGGAGGAAATCCATCGCTACAAGCCGTATCTCGAAGCCAACTGGCCATGCCAGGGCATCGAGGAAATGTTCGCACCCGTCCTTGAAAAGGCCGCCCATAGAGAGGTCGCGGCGAATGCGCTTCGCGAGCTGATCCGACTGGAGGATATTGGGAGCACACGCAACGGTACCGACATTAAGCGTGAAATGCGCTAGTTTCCTCCTCGCTTGGACTGGAGATTGCTATCATCTCTTTGGCTTGCAATCTGGCTGCCCGGTAAATGCTAGCGGGCAGTAGGGCTGTTGTTCGCAACCATGATGCTCTAATGGAGCCGGTTGCAGAGAAACTGCTGGGGTGGGAAATGAAATTTGTGAAGAGAATAGGCCAAGGTGGGTTTGGAAATGTCGACCTAGTTGAATTGGATAACGGGAATCAATGTGCTCGAAAAGAGTTTGCACAAAATCAGATCTTGACTCCTACGCTTCTAGATAACGTTGTTAAGAGATTTGAAAAAGAAATCAAGGTTCAATCTGCTATAAGTCATCCAAATATAGTACCTATAATTGACAGTGATTTGAGTGCTAATCCTCCTTATTATTTGATGCCGTTGGCTGAAAATAGTCTGGACGCCGATATATCTATTGATCCCACTCTCGGAGGAGCTTTTGTTTCAGCGATCAGCGACATCGTTTCGGCACTTGAAGAAATACACTCGATGGAGATTTACCACCGGGACCTGAAACCTCAGAATGTACTAAGGTACACGAAAGATGGGAATATCACATATTCCATCAGTGATTTCGGGCTTATTTCTATGAAAGAGTCTAATCTTTCCGAGCTTACGAAGTCGGGTATGGGGAAGGGCTCAGATTACTACACAGCGCCAGAAATCTCCAATGACCTAAGGAATGCATCCGCTCGATCGGATGTATATTCGTTAGGCTGTATTCTGCACGACATGGTAGGAAAAGAGCCTCGTGTGCCTTTCCGTGAAATCAAGGAAGATGGTGATTTTGGTCCGATTCTTTCTGCCTGCACAAAGGATGATCCCAGCAAACGCTTCGCATCAGCAAAGGCGGTTTTGGACGCTATCTTGACGGTAGAGTATGAGCCAGACGGAACGCTTAGTGATGCCTCGGAAGACTTCCTTACGATGCTCGGTGCATCCGATGCTCCAGATGGAGATGTCTGGAGTCGCCTGGCTGATTACTTGGAGGAAAAGGCAACGAAAGCTGATATAGCTGCCATCTGCGGCCAGCTTACAGCAGAAAAAATTGAACGAGCCTGCCAAGATGCCCCAGATTGCTCAAAACGACTTTCTTTAGTATTTTCTGAATGGGTTTCCGGGACAAATTTCAACTTTGATCTTGCGGATGCAATAGCAAATCGCGTGGAGGTTTTCTTCCAAAATTGTGACTTAGAAGCGAAAGTCGAGTGTTTGATGGCTTTGCTTGAATTGGGAACGAGCCACAATCGTTGGTATGTGGAGCGAAAGTTTGCTCGGCTTTGCGGCGCGGACATGGACGAAAATCTCGCTAAGCGCCTTGTCGTGAAATTCCATATTGACGGAAAGTCTGCTGTTTGCCGAAAGATATCCCATCTTGAAAAGTCTATCGATTTTAATCGCGCAAATCTCCACCCCAAATTGGTCGGCGCGTTAAGGGGTCTATGTGCATGAGAGTGAGGCATTCAGTTTTCACTGGCAGCGGTCCCAGGTCAGTGAACGAAGATACCGTTGACTGCTGGCTTTCGGAAGCCGGCACTACGATCGCATGCGTTGCGGACGGCTTGGGCGGAATGGGGGGGGGAGATATTGCCTCTAAGCTCGCAGTGTCGACCTTTCGCAAGTATCTTGAGAAGCGCGAGGCTACCGATGCGGCATTGGCTGCGGCGGCCAAAGAGGCTCACCTCGAAATTCACGCTGCGCAACAGTCAGGCGAGAAACAAAATAGAATGGCAACAACTTTGACAGCGATAGCAATCTCGAACGCTGGGATGGTTGGTGTTCATTGCGGTGATACAAGAGCGGTTATCGCTAGAGGGAATGGTATAAAAAAACTAACTAAGGATCATTCTGAGGGACAAAGGCTGTTTGAAGCAGGAAAACTCACTAAGGACGAGCTCGCCACATATCAGAGAAAACATATATTGGATAGCGCTTTAGGGGATAAGGGCGATCCACGAATTGAAACTTTCCAATTTGATGTTCAGTCCGGCGATCGCCTCTTTCTCACTTCAGATGGAGTTCACAATCTAATCTTGTTAAGAGAGCTACAGCGGATGGCAATATTGTCGCCAACTCCTGCGGAATTGGTCGACAAGGTTCGCGAAGAAGTCGAAGAGCGTGGCCCTATGGATAATTTCTCGATAGTAGCGCTTTATATCGACTAGTCAGAGTGACTTCGCCCCCTCACACATGCCGCAATCATTTCCTCTGGAAATGCCGAGTTGCACGAGGCATCTTTGGGGCGACTGATCCCATTCACGAAGTCAGCTACTGGTGGCAGCTCTCACCATATTCGCAGTTGATGGTCCGAAAGCACCTCCCTTCCGGTCCCATTCCAGCCATGCCCCAAGCCTCTTGCTGCTCAACCTCATGCGCATATATAATGCGCATGAGGTGATCAAATGCAACCGCAAGTACTGGCCAAAAAGCCAACCAATCTCACGCTGGATCCATCCTTGCTGAAGGAAGCCAGAGACCTTGGCGTCAACCTTTCTCAGGCCGCCGAAGCTGGTCTGCGCCGTGCCGTTGCGGATGCAAAGGCCGAAGCCTGGAAGAGGGAAAACGCTGAAGCTCTTGCCAGTTCGAATGCATGGGCAGACAAGCATGGCCTTCCTCTGGACCAGTACCGGCAATTCTGATGCCGCGCTTTGATGTTTATGCCAATCCCGGTGGGATGAGCTATGTACTCGATATTCAGGCTGATGTGCTGGATGCATTGAATACGCGGATTGTTGTCCCGCTGATGCCGGTCAACGCTGCACCTTCGCCAGCAAAGCGTCTCAACCCGGTCTTCAGGATCGAAGCTGAACCCCATGTCATGGTCACGCAATTCATGGCCGCGATCCCCCGTACCCACTTGCGCAGCCCGGTTACGAGCCTCGCTCAGCATGACACCGAGATCATGGCCGCCATTGACCTTGCTCTCGTGGGCTTCTGATCTGCACAGGTCGGCCGCGCCTCACCTCTCACAAACGACCGTTGATGAGAGATAATGGCTCATTGCCTGAGACCCTATGCCAGCGTTTCAACCAGAGACCAGACGGTGGCTGTGCAGGCTTGACTCCTACAGGCGACAGGCTGCTCCCGCGTGTTTGAGGAAACCGCCTCTGGTGCAAGTTGCTGGCTTGCCCGGCATTGCGAGCATCTAAAAAAGCAATCGAATGCCACCTTCTCGAAACCGGCAAGGCGCGGGTCCACGCCCTTGGTCGCCAGCACATAGGAGCGATCCACGCTGATGCCCTGGCTCTTGTGAACCGTCACCGCATAGCCGTGGCTGATGTCCTCATAGGTCTGCGCGTCCACCACAATGGTGCGCGCCGCCTCGCCGTCCAGCCGCACCTTCAGCCGGCCTTTTTCGGCTTCCAGCACGGTGCCAAGGGTGCCGTTCATCACGCCCAGAGCGCTGTCATTCTGGCGGAACAGGATCCGGTCACCGGCTGCAAAGGTTTTCACGCCTGCGGAGGTGCGGAAGCTGGCCTCGCCTTGCAGCTCGCCGCGCGCCTGGCGCAGGTTGCGCACCAGGGCATTGAGGCGCAGCACCTCGGCATTTGTCTGGGTGAGGATGATCTGCCCTTGCCCACGCCGGCAATGGCGGCGGTGACAATCTGTTCCCGCACGCCCCGGCCGGAGCTGTCGGCCATGTGCTGCGCGGTGGCAACCATGTGGTTCTCAACCGCGAGCATCTCACGGGTGGTATTTTGCGCACACTTTTACGGGCCGGCCTGCGGCCAGCTGATCGGGAGCTTTTCGCGGACATTCTGCCGCCCACAGCGCCGGCCCAGCCGAATGGGGAGGCGTTCTGATGGGCGATGCAGCGGAAAAGCGCCGGCTCGATACGCGCCGCAAAGCCGTAGCAGGGGCGCTGTTCCTGCGCCTGATTGAACAGGATTCCGGCCCCGATGGGGATGCGGCGCGCGCGCTCTTGCGCAAGCGACTGCCGGGCTATCTCACGCGCGAAATTGACCACACCCTTTTCGCGGATGTGCTGCGGCAGATTGAGGCGCGGGAGGCGCGGGAAACATGCTGAATGCACCGCCCACATGGGCACTCTGGTTGCTGACTGTGCCGGTTCTCCTGGGTGTCGTCGGCCTCATCCTCGCTGCGGTTTTCCCCTCGCGGCGCACCGTGCGAAGTTCGGCAGGGTCCATATTCTTGATCCGTTCGGAATAACGGGCCAGCCCACTGCGACCTACAATCCATTCGAAGGGCTGGCGGGCTCGCCGCAGTGGATCGAAGACGGGTTCGAACAAGCGGAAGCCGTTTGCCCGGTTGATGCGAGCGGCGGGGCAAGTGAGCACTTTTCCGCCAGCGCACGAACGCTGATCCGCGCGCTCATTTTGTACATTGTGGCCGAGCGTCCTGTGGCCGAGCAGAACCTTGTCACCCTGCGGCAGCTACTGTCGCAGAAGGAGGCGGATTTTCGCGCCACGCTCACACTCATGGCGGACCATGAGTGTGAGGCGATCCACGGGCCAGCCCGTCAACAGCTCGCCCGCGACGCGCGCGAAGCAGCGGGCATTTTGTCCACGGCCGCCACCAACACAGAATGGCTGGACTCACCGGCCGTCGCCGGTTCAGTGAAATCCTCTTCCTTCAGGTTTTCCGACCTGAAGGAAGAGGTGGCGACGGTCTTTATCGTGCTGCCGCCTGCCAAGATCGACACTTTTTCCCGCTGGCTTCGCGTGCTGGCGGTTTCCGTTCTGCGCGAATTCACCGAGGATCCGTTGCCCGGTGGCGGCTGTCTCTTCGTGGTGGACGAATGCGCCGCGCTGGGGCGGCTGAAGGCGCTGGAAACGGCGCTTTCCGTTGCGCTAGGTTATGGCCTGCGAAGCTGGTACTTTTTCCAGAGCGCCGCGCAGATCGAGGACATCTACAATCGCAAATCGCGCGAGTTTTTCGCCTCGACGGGCACGCAAATTTTCGCCGATGTCAGCGATGACACAACCGCGAAACTGGTCTCGGCGACGCTGGGTGATGAGACGGTTCTGATCGGTCAAAAGCCAAATATCCAGCGCGTTTCGCGCCCCCTTCTGGCTCCCGAACTGGTTCGCCAGGAACGCGACCTGATCGTGTTCCAGCGAGGCAAACCGCCGCTGCGCGCCCGCAAAATCCGCTGGTGGAAAGACAAAGACATGGCCGCGCTCGGCCGGAATGAAAGGTCGTGAATATGGCTGCGGCGCGCGCCACAATGCGCGGCTCTCGCGGCATGCGCCGCGTTCTCGATTTCGCGAAAGCCAATGGGTTTGAGGTGACGCGCACAGCGCGCGGACACCTCAAATTCAGCGGCCGCGGCGTGGTGGTGGTTGCCTCAGGCACACCCGGCGACTGGCGCAGTATCCCGAATGCAATTTCACGCTTGAAACGCGCACAACGCGAAAGGGCCAAGCATGGCCGGTGAAACCTTCTCTGACATTTTCACACCCGTCGAAACTGATTTCGGCCTGGGCCTGCTGCGCCGGGTCCTCGGCTGTACCGTCGATGCCATATGGCAGGGTGAAAGCTGCGCCAATGCAGATTTGATCGGCACGATTGCCGGAGTGTTCAACGTGGGCGTGGCTATCGTGGCGGCGGTTATCGTCACTTACTCGCTATACAAATGGGTATTCGACAGCGCCCGCACCGGCCAGGCCAGCGGTGAAGGCGTGTCTGGCTCATATTCTATCGTGAAGATCGGGGCCGGTGCAGTGCTCCTGCTGCCGGTGGCAGGCGGGTTCACCATAGCGCAGATCATCGTGGTGCAGCTTCTGATCTGGGGGAGCGGCTTTGGCGATACGCTTTGGCAGCGGGCCTCCGCTGCCATCCAGCAAGGAGCATACGCGCAAACCGCCGTCCCTGCCGTCGAAGTGGATCCAGAGCAGCGCGGGCAATTTGCCCTAGCGCTGTACGCGCGGACAGCCGGCTGGCTCTGCGCATATGGGCTGGCAGATCTTGGGAAAATGTTTGACGCCAGCGGTGGCACTGTCAGCTCTATTCCCCTCTCCGGGGATGGCGGCTGGTTCTCATCCGCACAGGTGCGGGGGCTCGGATTCAAAGGCGGAAGCTGGTTCAGCAATTCGGATGCCCTTTGCGGCTCCGTCTCCTATCGCCTAGCTGCGCCTGCCGAAGTGAGCGGGCCGGATGCGGCAATTTACACCAAGCTGGACAGCCTTGCGGAAGGCTCTGTCGGGAAGGGCATGGCGGCTGCATTTACGCAGATCGACACCCACGCCGCCGCTATTGCGCGCGGTATGCTGACCGATGAGCCGAACGTGGAGACGCTGAAACGGCAGATCGACGCCGGCGTAAAGGCCGCCGCCGAAGGCTTTGCGCAGGGCGTGGCTGGCGGGCTTCAAAGCGCGGATCTGAAGGCGGTGGCGGAAGATGTGCTGAAGGACTCGGCCGAGGCCGGCTGGGTTATGGCTCCTGCCTGGCAACGCGCAATGGTCAACACCAACAGCAAATTGCAGACGCTCGCACGCGGTGCCACCATTGAGTTTGCCTTCCCTGAAAGCCTGTCCAGCTATGTGCTGAACTCCACCAGCGGCATGGATGGGGCGATGCGGACCATCACGGCGAAATACACAGCCGAGGAAAACCGGCTGCGCAATATAGCCGGATATGTCATGGATTATAGCAAGACGAACCCGTCGGGTGCGGCCGGATCCACGCCCCAGGCGGATGCCTCGGCGGGCATGGTCGCGCGCTCCTTCCGCGCCATGCTCTCCCAAATCAAGATTGAGGGCTCCGATGGCCGGTTCGTCGATCCGTTCGCCTCGCTGGCGGCAACCGGCGCAGCGCTGGCCTATACGGCTGGCGGAACCGCGATCACTGGCGCATTGCTGGACTGGCTTCCGGCAACGCGCGTGGCGTCGGCCGTGACCGGCGCGGGCTCTTTCGTGTCCGGTTTGTCCGGCGCATTGATTTTCGCCGGCTTCATCATCGGCGGCCTGCTGCCGCTGGTGCCATTGGCCTATTTCTTCGCGGCCGTTCTGGGCTGGCTGATCGCGGCGGTGGAAGCGATGCTCGCCGTCCCGGTCGCGGTGTTGAGTTTCTTTGTCCCCCGCGAAGGCGCGCGCACCTTCGCGGGGTTCGAGGGGGCATTGTCCATGGCTCTTGGTCTGCTGATCCGCCCGGCCCTGATCGTGGCTGGCCTGGTCATCAGCCTGCTGGTGGCATCTGCGGGCATTCTGCTACTAAATGCTTTTGCAGAAAGCATTTTTGCTATCATGATCCCGCTGGATGGCGGGCCGGCGACCAGCGGTCTTCTGGGTGCAGGGGCGATTGCCTTCTACGGGATTTCGGCAGCCATCATCGTGATTTACTCCAGCTCGTTGATCAGCGAACTGCCTGACGCGGCTCTGCGTTTCGTCGGCGGCCAGGTCGATGCGCGATCGGGCGCGATCGGCGGGGCTCTGGCTGGGGCGATTGCCGCGCCTGCATTGTTGTCCCGCTCTGCCGGCCGGGCGTTTTCCGGCCTGCGCCGTGGTGGGGGTGGCCTGCGTGCGGCGACGAAGCCCGCAGGGGGTGAGAAATGATCCGCAAGATCCCGCGCGTAGCGTGGGAAGTAGCGGGGGCGAGCTGGCTCGCCCTCTCTGCTCTGCCGCTGGCGCATTATGGCTGGAACGAAAACGGCATCATCAGCAGCTTTTGTGTATTCATTGGAATACCAACTGCAATTTTCATGATCTACGTGCTTCTGAACGCCATATTGTCAGCATTAGGACCGCCAGCGCTCGCCATTTTACATCTGATAATTCTTGTTTATGAGTTTTGTCGTGATACAATAAGCGCAATATCAAAGATGTTTCGGGGGCGATAATGCCAATTATTGGCGCACTCATTGGCGGTATATTCTATCTGACATTTGGTGCGATATTCGCGATTATCCGGATGATCGTCATCATGCACGCGGATCATCGAGACAAGCGCGCACAACAGGAAAGGGCAAGGCGATGAGCTGGGGTCTGGATTTGGAAAAAATGGCCCGCGATGACGAGGCTTATTACGAAAAGCACCGGCAAAATTTGCTGACGGCCGAGCCGTTGCCGCCGCTGGGCCAGGAGCAATACGCGGAAGCGGATGCATTCATCTCGCAAGTCAACGCCGAGGCGCGCGGCTGGCGAATGACGCCACTCGACGAACTTGGCTCGGGTGTTCCGCCTGTTACAATTATATTTGATGAAATTTGATTGCATTTAATTCAATCAAATTTCATTTAATATCAGAGAAATGCAAAAGGCCGCCAAATTGGCGGCCTTTTTTAATGCCACCCCAAGAACTCTATTTCTTTAAATAAAACAACACCTTAAAATGGTTCTAGACGTTCTTAGGTCGGCACTAATCAGAACTGATCAGGTTATTCTCTTGCGATCTGATCAGGTAAAAATTGCCGGTCCCAATTTTAATGTTATCCACAAGAACTCTAATTCTTAAAATAAAACAACATATTGCAGGGAATTGAGGTATTTTTAGACCGCATACTGATCATGACTGATCATGACATTGTAAACGTTTCCAAAAATGACGCTTGCACCACGCATATCGTGCGAATGATACTTCGTGGAGTTCCTCATGTGGAGCGTCGCCACGGATGACAGAAAATATAACAAAGTACATCTGCACTGAAGAATTGCTGGATAGACTGTCTATCTCGCGGCCCACGCTTCGTAGATACCGCGCTCGTGGACTGGAACCTGCATTTTTTATTGGCCGAACTATGCGATGGAATTACGAAGACGTTATCAAATGGCTTGAAAATAATCAGGAGGCAACAAAATGATTGAGAAAGTTTTCGCCGTTGGTTCCCGTCAATACATCGCAAATGTATTGGTCTATGAAGACATTCTGACCGTACATTGGAGTGTTTTCTTCGTCACAACAGATGGGAGCCGGTTTTTACTCGCCGACGGCCGGGCGCTCGACGAAGAAACTGGGATATGGCTTGCGGCCGTCGTTGCGAACGACGACGGGGCCGATCCGTTCGACCACCTGCCAGTCGCGTGATTGCCATGAAAATTATCGCAATGACACTCGCAGCCGCGCTGCTGCCAGCCCCCGCCTTGGCTGCGACCTGCTTCTCACACTCAACCCATGAGCGCGCAGGTGAAGCCGTTTCGTCACCATGCGGGGCAGAGCAGACATGGAGTGATGGTGGATCTCGCACGCGTCATAGCGGCAGAGCAGATGGCAAATTCAGCCGCTGCCGACTTTGAGAACCAAGCCCGACTTGAAATTGCGATGGCCCATCTGCTCGCATTGAAGGCAGAAAGAATCGGGAAAGAGAACAAGAAGTGACGAAGCCACGCCAAAAACGCCCCCCTCTGCTCGGTTTTGCTGATGCAAAACGCCTCTTTGGTGCAGCCAAAAAGTCAGGCTGGGCGCGGGCTCAACTATCTATAGTGACACCAGACAACGTAAGAATTGAGGTATTGGCAGATGATGGAGTCAGTGGAACAGTCGCAGGCCGCAGTGATAGTGAATCAGCTTTCGAGAGTTGGAAAGCGGATCATGCGCGTAAAGCTAAAAGGAATAAACCAGATCAAGCGTAAACTCGCCTCTGGAGAAGAAGCCACATATTACTACCATAGGGCGACTGGAATTCGTCTATCAGGACAGCCGAACAGTCCTGATTTTCTAGCCTCATATGCACAGGCTGAGGCAAGTCTCCAGGCCCGTCATAGCGATGGCACGCTTTCGGGCCTCATTCGAAAGTATGAGCAAAGCGTACGATGGCGTGAAAAGACCGCAGATTCCACGAAGGCTGAATATCGCCGCATCCACAAATTCTGGGAAGAGCTGTATGGGAGCTGCCCACTCGAGGCACTCGAAGATGACGAGTTTCTCCATGATGTCATGGACTGGCATGCTGATTATTCGGCAGACCATCCCCGTGAAGTCGACAATCGCGTGACGGTACTGGCTTCCGCGCTCTCATGGGCGGCAAAAAACAGGCGTGGGATCAAGGTCAATGTGCTGGCAGGCTTCGAGCGTGCATATAAAAACAACCGGGTTGATTTATCTGGCTGCCGGAGCATGTTGATGCATTCATGGCCGTGGCAAGCCCGGAGATGCGTCTGGCGCTTATTCTGGCTCTTCACACCGGCCAGCGGCAAGCGGATCTGCTCAAGCTGACCTGGGACAGATATGACGGCAGCCGGTTTCGCCTTCGGCAAGGCAAGGCGGCACGTGGGGGAGCGCAAGCACCACTCATCTCCATTCCCTGCACCAAGGCACTCAAGGAAACTCTGGACTCAATCAAGCCTGGCCGTTCGCCCCTGATTCTATCCACTTCAACAGGGCGTCCGTTCTCGAAACGGTATTTTTCGAAGCACTGGAAAGAAGCCTGCCAAAATGCGGGAATCACGGATTTGCATTTCCACGATCTGCGTGGAACCACTGTGACATTGTTATTTCAGGCGGGATGCAATCTCGGTGAGATTGTTTCGGTCACAGGGCATACGCTGAAGCGGGCGCAGGACATTCTGGACAAGTATCTTGCCCGCACCAACACCATGGCAGAAAACGCCATTGCCAAGTTTGAAGGCGTGTGGGAAACAGCCTGCAAAAACCGAGGAGCAAAACTGATGCTAAGTAATGGCGCACCGGGGAAGATTCGAACTCCCGACCCCCAGATTCGTAGTCTGGTGCTCTATCCAGCTGAGCTACCGGTGCGTTGCCTGAGTGCACTCTTTTCAGAGTGCTGAGGTTTCCCTCTCAGGTGCCGGCTGTTTCTGCCGGCGAGGACCGTGTGCTACCGGGTTTCTGGCGGGCATGCAAGAGCCATCTCGTTTTTTGCCTCAAAAGCTGTGTCGATCTGTGGAAAAGTCGGCTTCATACCGCCTGGGATTCTGCCGGCTTTTCTGCGGATTGATCCTTCGGGTCGGGCAGGAAGATGCGGAAGGTGGTGCCTGTCTCGGTTTCGGCCAGATCTATTTCTCCGCCATGGGCGCGCACGAGCTCTTCGGCTATGGGCAGGCCAAGACCGGCGCCGCCGCGGCGGGCAGAGGCGGTGAAGGCCTCGAACAGGTGCGCCTTCTGCTCCCTGCTGATGCCCGGTCCCGTGTCGCTGAACAGGATCTCGACCCCGTTTTCCATATGACGCGCACGGATGCGGATCTGGTCGCTGTCCGGGCTCAGCGGCCCGCGCGCCTCCAGCGCCTCGACAGCGTTGCGGGCGAGATTCAGCATCACGCGATACAGATGGTCCGGGTCCGCATAAATCCGAGCGTCCGGCGGTACATCCACAATCCATGCAATGCCACGCGTGAGGCGCAGCTCAAGCGTTTCGCGCACCTCATCCAGCAGGGGCGCCAGCCTCACCTCCCGCGGGCGGGGCGGGGCATCCACCGCGCGGCCATAGGCCAGGGTCTGCTCGCAATAGGTGATCGCCCTGTCCAGAGAGGCCAGAAGCTTGGGGGCAAAGCGCTGGACAGTCGGGTCCGGCACAAGGGCCAGCCGGTCTGACAGAAGCTGGGCCGAGGTGAGGAGGTTGCGCAGGTCGTGGTTGATCTTCGCCACCGCCATGCCGACAGAGGCCAGATGACTCTTCTGCTGGAGGGTCTGGGACAGGCCGCGTTGCAGGTCCTCCAGCGTTTCCTCCACCAAACCGATTTCATCCGTGCGGCCGCTGGGCACCAGAATGCGCTCCTCATCCTCCGGGTTCTTCCGGAAGGCCTCCATCCGCTCGGCCAGGAGACACATGGGGCGTACGAACATCCAGTTGAAGCTGACATAGACGATCGCACCCGCCAGAAGGGCGATCATCATCGAAACGGAAAGCGCCAGCGCCGCGAATTGCTGCAGGGCATGGCGCAGCGGGGTGCCGGAAATGACGATTTCAACATATTCATCCCTGGCATGGGGCGGGTCTCCCACCACACGCAGGATGCGCCCATCCTCGGCAACCAGTGTGTCGATGGCGCCGCGCACCGCGCCCCACATGGTGATGTTGCGGGTATCGATATGGACATCCACCCGCAGGGGCGGGTCTGAGACGGCCAGAAGGCGGCGTGTGTCGGCTGGTCTGCACCACGATGATCTGGGCGCCCACGCTGCCCAGCAGGTCCTGTGTCAGCGCCTGGGGAATGGCGGAATCGGGGGTGGCGTCCAGCACCATGGCGGCGGTGCGGGCGGCGGAGAGGCGCTCCAGCAGCCAGTCTATGCGGTAGCTTGCGACAGTGGGAATGAGCAGGCCCAGTTGCACCGCAACAACCACGAGCGCCGTCATCAGCAAAAGCTTGAACGACAGGCTGAAACGCCAGCGCTTCGTTCTTGCCCGCGCATCAGGCGGCGGATGGGCTGAACCGGTGATGGCCATGCGCAGTGGTCGCCCTTCCCCCCTTGCTGTTCCACGTGATCGCTCACATGAAGCAGGGCTTTCACCTTGGTGGCCAGATGTGCCGAAACGTGATTCCACGATTTGCTTCTCTGGCATACAATCATCATATCACGAAAGTGGGCATAGTCCGCTTTTGAGACAGACTTTCGCACCTTCGAAATCTTCAGAAAAAGCAGGGGTGGAATTATTCCTCTTCGCCGAAACGATTGGCGACAAGGTCTGAGAGGGCGGATATGGCGGCTTCAGCCTCTGGCCCGCGGGCGGTGACGGTGACGCTGGTGCCGGTGGATGCGGCCAGCATCATCAGGCCCATGATGGAGGTGCCGCACACTTCCTCCCCGTTGCGACACACGCAGATACGGGCATCGAAGCGTTCTACGGTCTGCACGAATTTGGCGGAGGCGCGCGCATGGAGGCCGCGTTTGTTGATGATGGGCAGTTCCCGCACCACGGGGGCCTGCGCGGCATCATGCGGTGCCGGATCGGATGATCTATTTGCCAGCGAGGACACGGCTTGCGACATTGATATATTTCCTGCCCGCTTCCTGGGCCAGATCGACAGCCTCGGCCAGTGGCAGCTCGCCACGCACCTTGGCAAGCTTGACCAGCATGGGCAGGTTGATCCCGGCCACGACTTCGACATCCGGGGTGTTCATCACCGAAATGGCGAGGTTCGAGGGCGTGCCGCCAAACATGTCGGTGAGGATGACCACACCATTGCCGGCGCGCACCCGCTCCACCGCCTCAATGATATCCTGCCGCCGTCTTTCCATATCGTCCTCAGGACCGATGGTGACGGTTGCGAGCTGGGGTTGCGGACCCATGACATGCTCGAGCGCCGAACAGAATTCGTCGGCGAGACGACCATGTGTGACGAGGACAAGACCGATCATGCTTCCTCCGCCCCCACAGACAGGTGAAGGCCACCCCTAAATTGGGAACAGACATATTCAGAGCGGCTCAAAAATTAAGCAAGGGGTGCAGCGCACAAAAACACACTCAATCGCCGTAATCTGCACCTGAAAGTGCCGCGGCGAGCATCAGCGCGGCCCGTTCCGGGCAGGCGGAAACGATGTGCTGTAATTTGATACCGCTGAGCATGATCTGCCCTGTCTGCTCATCCGGCAGGCGGGGGCCGTCATGCCCGAGATCGATGAGGTGAGTCAGCGCCACCTCGGCCTGAAAGGGGAAGCGCCGCAGCCCCAGCCCACGCACTTCCAGCAGGCCGGAGAGGATGGGCGGGGCACTGGCCATGAGGAGCGGACCGTGCGTTTTCAGGTGCACACGGTCATCCGCCACCAGTCGTGCCAGGGGCAGGGCGCGGGGGGCATCCAGCATCAGTTGCAGGGCAAGGGCGGACTTGCCCGTGCCGGACGAGCCGCGAATCAGCACGCCGGCCGTGCCGATGGCGACACAGCTGGCATGAATGGTGGGGGGCTGTGCATCATCTTGCATCAGTGGCCCTCAGTTTGCGGGCAGGCGCACCACGAAGCGCGCTCCGTCCACCTCGTCATCCCCGTCCTCGTCCTTGATGATCCGGTTCTCGGCCCAGATCCGCCCGCCATGGGCTTCCACGATCTGGCGCGAGATGGACAGGCCGAGGCCGGAATTCTGGCCAAAGCCCTGATGCGGACGATCAGTATAAAACCGCTCGAAGATGCGCTGGAGCGCATCCTCGCGAATGCCCGGGCCCTGATCATCGACGATGATCTCGACCTCGCTCTTCAGCCGCCGGCAGGTGACGGTGACGGTGCAGCCATCGGGCGAGAAGGAGCGGGCATTGGAGACCAGATTGTCCACCACCTGGCCCAGACGGGTGGCGTGGCCGGAAATGCTGTAGCCGGCCGGGGCGCCCGGCTCGCGCTCGAACTTCAGGGCCACCTTGACCCCGTCATCCTTGCGCACATCCTGGGCAAGGCCCACCACCATTTCGAGAAGCTGACGCAGGTCCACCACCGCCGCCTCCTGCCGCTGCAGCTCGGCATCCAGCCGCGAGGCGTCGGAGATGTCCGAGATCAGCCGGTCCAGCCGCTTCACATCATGCTGGATGACCTCCATCAAGCGGGCGCGGGAGGTATCGGTCTTGGCCAGAGGCAGGGTTTCCACCGCGCTGCGGAGCGAGGTGAGGGGGTTCTTCAGTTCGTGCGAGACATCGGCGGCAAAGCTCTCGATCGCCTCGATGCGGTTATAGAGCGCGCCGGTCATGTCGCGCAGCGCACCGGAGAGATGGCCGATTTCATCCGAGCGATTGGTGAAGTCGGGAATCTCGACGCGGGTCTTGATGCGGCGGCGCACACGTTCGGCGGCATCGGCGAGCTTGCGCACCGGATCGGCAATGGTCCCGGCCAGCAGGATGGACAGCAGCACCATCACGACCGCGGCCACCAGAAACACCCGCACGATGACGAACCGTTCCGCCCGGACGGCCTCATCAATCTCGCCGCCCTGGGTGGAGAGCATCAGCTCTCCCAGAATGGCCCGGAAGCGCTGGATGGGCACGGCGACAGACACCACCACCCGGCCGCGCTCATCCACCCGCACCTCGCTGGCCTTTCCGCCCAGAGCGGCAATCGCCACCTCCGGATAGTTCTTGCCGGCCTGCGGGCCATATTCCTTGTAGAGCGGCAGATCCCCGCGCCCGAGCCACAACTGCACCCCCTGCCAGAAGCGTTCGGCAAGGCCGGGGCGGGGGGCGTTGGGGGAGGGCAGGTCGAAGCGCAGAATCTCGCCGCGCGAATAGAGGGAGCGGGAATCGAGCAGGAGCTGCCCGTCGCGGTCATAGATGCGGGCGCGGGTGCGGGTAGGGCCGATCAGGCGGCGCAGCACCGGGGCGACCCGTTCGGGATTGATGGGGAACTCCAGCGCGGAGAGGCTGTCTTCCCCCGGCCCGTAGGTTTCGCCCGCCTGCAGTTCCATCAGCCGTTCCGGGTCGATGGTGATGGAGTTGGTCTCCACCTGCGCGGAAGAGGCGATGGCGGCGGCGATGATCTCGCCCTGGACCATCAGGCTCTGCACCCGTGCATCAATCAGCCCGGCGCGAAACTCCGACAGATAGAGGATGCCGGACACCAGCGCGCACAGGCCCGCCAGATTGAGCAGGACGATGCGCTGGGTGAGCGAGGAAAAACTGCGGAACACCACGAAGCGGCGTAGCCACCGGAAAGCCGCCATGAAGGTCCAGCGCCCCCCGCGTTCAGGACGCGCGGGGGCGGGCTTTCCGGGGCCGGCGGATGCGGCTTCGTCTTGTGCTGTCATGTCGAAACAGGTTCGCGCAGCGGCCGGTCACTCCTTGAAGCGGTAACCGACACCGTAGAGCGTCTCGATCATCTCGAAATTGTCATCCACGACCTTGAACTTCTTGCGCAGGCGCTTGATGTGGCTGTCGATGGTGCGGTCATCCACATAGACCTGGTCATCATAGGCCGCATCCATCAGCGCGTTGCGGCTCTTCACCACACCGGGGCGCTGGGCCAGCGCCTGAAGGATGAGGAACTCGGTGACGGTCAGCGTCACCGGTGCGCCATTCCATGTGCAGGTGTGGCGTTCCGGGTCCATCCGCAGATTGCCGCGCTCCAGCACCTTGGCGCTGTCGGTCTCGCGCACGGGGGTGGTGCCGTCGCGCACGCCGGAGCGGCGCAGGACCGCCTTCACCCGCTCCACCAGCAGGCGCTGGGAGAAGGGCTTCTTGATGAAATCGTCCGCGCCCATCTTCAGGCCGAACAGCTCGTCGATCTCCTCATCCTTCGAGGTGAGGAAGATGACCGGCATGTCGGTCTTCTGGCGCACGCGGCGCAGCAGCTCCATGCCATCCATGCGCGGCATCTTGATATCGAAGATGGCCATGTCCGGCGGATTGGTCTTGAAACCCTCGAGCGCGGACGCCCCATCAGTATAGGTTTCGATGCGATAGCCTTCCGCCTCCAGCGCGATGGAGACCGAGGTGAGAATATTGCGATCGTCGTCGACGAGAGCGATGGTGGGCATGACACCTCTTTCAGGCCAGTAATCAACCAGCGGGCAGGAGAACTGCCAGCGAACTTCACGGACTCTTTCCCCCTGAAGCCGTTTCGCGTGGCCGAAATGTGACACTCAAGCTGGAAGCATATCAGAATAACGCGATTTTCCACCATCTCTACACCGGAGAATGTGTTTTTGTCCCGTCTGTCCCCGGTTCAGGTGCGGATGGGCCGTGTTCTGGCTTGAATGGTTCCAACCTGACGGGGTCGGGCGGGCGGCATCTTGCGAATGGCCTGCGCGGGCGGCATCTTCCCCTGCGAATGGAGGAGGTTCCCATGCCCAAGAATGCCGCCATCGTGCGCCGCCTGACCCGTGAAGCCCGCTTCGGCTCGCTTGCGACGCTGGATGAGACCGGTGCGCCCTATGCCTCTCTGGTGGCGGTGGCCACAGACCCGGCCGGCCAGCCGACCCTGCTGATCTCGAAGCTTGCCCTGCACACGCAGTTCATCGCGCGTGATCCGCGCGTGACCCTGCTGGTCTCCACCCGCCTTGGCGCGGACCCGATGAACTCCGCGCGCGCCAGCCTGCGCGGGCGGGCCGAGCTGGTGGATGAGCCGCAGGTGCGCCAGCGCTTCCTGGCCCGTCATGTCGATGCCGCCGGCTATGTCGATTTTCCGGATTTCGCCTTCTATCGCGTCATCACCGACAGCGCGCATCTGGTGGAGGGTTTCGGCCGCATCGTCGATGTGCCCGGTTCCGCACTGGTGACCGACTGGGCCGATGCCGATGAACTCGACAAGGCCGCGGACGGCATCATCTCGCACATGAACGAGGATCATGCCGATGCCGTCTCCCTTTACGCCACCCGTCTGGCCGGGGCGGGAGAGGGGGAGTGGCGGATGATCGGCATCGACCCGGAGGGTTTTGAAATCGCGGCCGGTGGCGATGTCCGCCGTATCCCGTTCCCGGCCCGTGTCACCCATGCGATGGGCGCACGCAAGGCGCTGGTGGCACTGGTGGAGGAAGCCCGAAAGACAGATGCCGCCTGAAGCGGACAGGTGAAAGACATGAGGGGCGACGTTGAACAGACGTCGCCCTTTTCATCTGCATCATCCATTCCGTCCCCTCACATCCACGCATTCACATATGTGATCCACAGCAAGGGACTGGTCTATCGGAATGACGTAACCTATGCTGGGCACCAGATTTTGAAGACTGTGGTCGCCTGCGCCAGCGCGCGAAAAGTCTTTCTCCAGTGACCTCCGCTCAAGATGGGGGCATCCTGCGGGGGCAGGTAATGGTGCGTAGCGTGTGGAGGCGGATTGGGGTTTTTGTCATGGCCGGCCTCATCATGGCCGGATGCAGCGGCGCTTACCTCGTCTTTCTCAATGCGTCCTTCGACCGGCGCGAGAAGCAGGCGCTGGAGGCCGGCACGGTTTCCGCCAACCAGCTCGCCTATGCCATGGCCGAGAATGCGGCGGCGACCATTCGCCAGGTGGATTTTGCCCTGCGGGGGCTGACCCAGCAATATATCGATAATAACGAGGCCTTCCTTCCCGCTGTCAATTCTGCCATTGCCAGCTTTCCTGCCCTCATGAACATGCAGGTCACGGTTGTCAGTGAGGATGGTACGGTTCTGTATTCATCCCATCCCAACTGGAAATCTGTTTCGATAAGGGACAGGAAATACTTCACCACGCTGAAGGATGGTGATGACATACTTTTTGTTGGAGAGCCGCTTATCGGGCGGTTCAGTGGTGTGTGGTATCTCCAGTTTGCCCGGCGCATGGAAAGGGATGGGCGCTTTGCCGGCGTCATCGTGCTGAGTCTTGATCCGCATTATCTCTCACGGGTCATGGGCGGGCTGGAACTGGGGCCGGAGGACAGCGCCGGTCTGGTTCTGGCATCCGACGGGTCCTATCTGGCGCGCAACCGCGATATTGATAAGCTTCTGGGCAAGAAGGTGAAAGTGAACCGCCCCTATCTGGCGCCGGGTTCAGGTGAGAGCGGGATCTTTATCGACGAGGCCACCTATGAACATGTCGACAGGATTTATGCCTGGCGCCGGCTGCCCAATCTGCCGCTGGTGATTTTTGTCGGCCTTGCCGCCAATGATATCCTTCAGCCCATCCGGCAGGCGCGCTTCAACAGCATGGTCCAGAGCGGCATCATGCTGGGCATTCTGGTGCCCGCCGGCTTTGCGCTCATCATTCTGGAAATGCGTGTGCGCGGCGCCCGCCGCCGTCTGGCCGAGAGCGAGAAGCTCTATCGCAATCTCTTCGAGCACAATATCGCGATCAAGATGCTGATCGACCCGGAGGACGGGCAGATCGTCGAGGTCAATCCCGCCGCCTGCGCCTTCTATGGCTATGACCGGGACCAGATGATCCACATGAACATCATGCAGATCAACCGCTTGCCCGAGCCGGAGGTTCTGCGGAACCTGGAGCAGGTGAAGAACGGGGTGCAGGGCCATTTCCAGTTCTCGCACCGCCTGGCCTCCGGCGAGATCCGGGAGGTGGAGATCTATGCCGGGCGCGTCCATATCGAGGGCCGCCTCCTGCTGTATACGATCATCCATGACATCACCGAGCAGAAGACTCTGGCGGCGCGGCTGCAGGAAAGCGAGATCCGCTATCGCATGCTCTTTACCGCCATGCCGGACGGGCTCATCGTCACCCGCGCGGATGGCTCGATCTCCGAGTGGAATGCCGCGGCGCTGACCATCCTGCACGTCGACGAGGAGGGCCTGAAAGAGCGCATCCCGCAGTTTCTGCCCACGGATGAGTCGCGGCCCTGTTCCATTCCCTATCTGCCGGCGAACAAGGCCTCCAGCGACCTGTATGCGATGGAAACCCCGGATGGCAAAAGGCGCTGGATCTATATCAACAGCCGCCGCCTGCCGCCGCTGGGGGAGACGGGCGAGATCGGCGCGATCACCATTCTTTCCGACATGACCCATGTGGTGGCGCTGGAGGAATCCGCGCTCATCAGCCAGTCCGTCTTCGATGTGGTGCAGGAGGCGCTGCTGGTCGCCGGGCCTGATTTCGATATCATTCTGGTCAATCCCGCCTTTCAGGTGCTCACCGGCCATGGGCGCAACGAGGCGCTGGATTGCAGCCTCTGGGCCCTGGAGCCGCCGCTGTTCCCCGCACAGATGGAGAGGGTGATCACGGAAAGCCTTCAGGTGCGCAACAGCTGGTCGGGGGACATCAGGCTGTGCCGCAAGAATGGCACCCAGTTCACCGGTGCGCTACATATCACCGCGGTCTACAACCCGGATGGGCGGTTGCTGCGCTATGTCTGCCTGTTTCTGGATGTGACGGAAAAGAAGCGGCAGGAAAAGGAGATGTGGCAGCAGGCCAATTTCGATGCCCTCACCGGCCTGCCGAACCGGACCCTGCTGAATGACCGCGTCCGCCAGGCGCTGGCGCAGGCCATCCGCCTCAACCAGATAGCCGGCCTTCTGTTCATTGATCTCGACCGCTTCAAGCCGGTAAACGACACCTATGGCCATGCTGCCGGAGACCTGCTGCTGAAGCAGGTGGGCCAGCGCATTCAGGACTGTGTGCGGGTGGGTGATACGGTGGCGCGCGTGGGTGGCGATGAGTTCGTCATTCTCCTGCCCATGGTCGAGAGCGAGCAGAAGGTGCATGCCATTGCCAAGCGCATTCTGGATGCGCTCAATCGCCCCTTCCGTATCGAGGGGGCCGATGTCGATATTTCAGCCAGTATCGGCATCGCCCTTTCCCGGGAGGGGGATCAGGTGGATGGCCTGGTCAAGCGCGCAGACGATGCCATGTATCAGGCCAAGAAGTCCGGAAGCGGAATGGTATATATCGTGAATTGATGTTCGCGTCTGAAGTGTTTCCGGTGGCATGTATTTATATGTTGCTTCCCTGCTTCCCGTTGTTCGGGAGTGCGGGGTGTTTCTCCCGCTCTCCGTGTATCCGGGCTGTGCGGGCAGTAAACAAGAATGATTATAAGGTTGAATTGCAGAGCTTACCCGCCTGTCAGCCTCATGCTAGAGGAATGCGCTGACTTTATTGCTGCGGAGTGTGGGCGCTTACTTCATGTCGTCAAACCTGTCGCTTGTCTTCATGACACATGGCGCACAACTCAGACGCTATCTGCAGCGCAGGACCGGTGACACCCACACGGCCAATGATCTCGTGCAGGATACATTCGTCAGTCTGCTGGAGCGTCCGGAAGGTCCGGGGCCGGTGCAGGATCTGCGCGCCTATCTGTTCGCCATGGGCCGCAATCTTCTGGTCAATCACCTCCGGCAGGAGGCGCGGCGCAAGACCGATCCTGTCGCGCCTGAAACACTCGCCGCCTTCGCCGCCGACCAGCCAAGTCCTGAGGATGCGGTGGATGCGCGCCTCCAGCTGGAGCGCCTGCACATGATCGTTCGGGAGATGCCCCGGCGCACGCGGGAGATTTTTGTGCTCAGCCGGGTCTGTGGTCTGCGGCAGGCAGAGGTGGCCGCGCGTCTGGGGGTTTCCGAGAGCACGGTGCAGAAACATCTGGCCATGGCCATTGCGCATCTCACCTGCCGTTTGCGCGGGCATTGAAGTGCATTTGCCGCACGCCTTCTTTGGTGCCGCGTCCTGCGGTGTGCATCGGCGCAGGCCGTCTGCTTGCGATATGGAGCCGGAGCGGCCATAGGCTGTGTGCGTGCGCGAGCATGGAAAAAGGGATCAGGTCTGGCAGATGAAGCGGGCCAATGATGCGCGGGGACACGCGCCGGACAAGACCGGGCTGCAAGCCGCCCAATGGGTTGCCCGCATTGATGCCGGCCCGCTGGATGAGGCCGGGCGCACCGCTTTCCGCCTCTGGCTGGAGGAGGACGCGGATCATCGCGCGGCTTTCGAGGAAGCCAGCGCCACATGGCGACAGCTGGCGGGCCTGCGCCATTCTCCAGGCGCCCTTGAGGCCCTGATGCCGGCCTCTCGTCCTTCCATCGCCCGCAAGGCCGTGCGCATCGGGGCGCTGGTCGGCTTCCTGCTGGTTGCCGGCGGCGGCCTCATCTGGAACCAGTTCGGCGATCCCGTCATGCTGATGACATCGGACTACCGCACCGGGCCGGGTGAACTGCGCACGGTGCATCTGCCCGATGGCAGCGTGGTGGAGCTTGGCCCCTCCAGTGCCCTGGCGCTGGATTATGATGCGCGCGAGCGCCGTGTCTCGCTTCTGGCCGGGGAAGCCTTTTTCGTCGCAACGCCGATGCAGGCAGACGAGGTGCGCCCCTTCATCGCCGATGCCGCTGGCGGGCAGACCCGGGCCCTTGGCACCCGTTTCGTGGTGGAGCTGACGGATGATGGCGCGCAGGTGCTGGCTGTCGAGCACCAGATCGAGGTCTCGCTGGGAGATGAGCCGGGCGTGGTGCTGTCTCCGGGCGAGGAGGTGACCTATGAGACGGATGGCGGGATCGGCGAGGTGCAGGCCCGCGATGTCGAGGGAGCCACGGCCTGGCGGCGCGGCATGCTGGTGTTTGATGATGTGCCGCTGCGCGTGGTCGTCAACACGCTCAACCGGTATCGGCGCGGGCGCATCGTCATTCTGGATGGTGCGCTGGCCAGTCGCCGGGTGAGCGGGGTCTTCACCGCCGGCGAGCTGGACGATGCCATCAGCACCATCACCGATGAGCTGGGGGTGCGCTCCCGGTCGGTTCCGCCTTTCATCACAGTGCTTTACTGAAAAAACAGCGATCGCGGCCGGATTTTTTTACGGGTTTGGTCGCCTGACTTGTCTTCCTCACAGGGGCCGGCGTCTTGCCGGCATGCTGTTTTGCCGGCGCAGTGCTGAAATCGCGCGCCCGGCAGGGATGAGGGATGGCGTCGATGACCAGTGGGGCTGAGGACAAGGTGCGGCGCGGGCGGCGCACAGGCGGTGGTGTTGCAGGGCAGGCCATCATGCTGGCGCTGCTTGCCGGTGTCGCCTCGGCGCCTCTGGCGCTCGCGTCTCCGGTTCAGGCCGCGCCGGGCCAGATGGCGTTCAACATCCCCGCCCAGAATCTCAACAGCGCCATTCTGGCCTTTGCCCAGAAGGCGGGTGTGCGGGTGCTGTTTGATACGGGCCGTTTCCGCGGCATGCGCTCGGCACCTGTTTCGGGAACCATGACCCCGTCCGAGGCCCTGGGCCGCCTGCTGGCGGGCACGGGCCTGTCCTACAGCTTCAATGGCCCCGGCCGCGTCACCATCAGCGCTCCGCAGGCCGGGGCGGGCGGGCCCGTGGGGGCGGATGGCGCCATTGCGCTTGCGCCCGTGACGGTGGAGACGGACGGGACGGTGGGCTATGTCGCGACAGCAACCGTCGCGGGCACCAAGACCGATACACCGCTGATCGAGGTGCCGCAGTCCATTTCGGTGGTGACGCGTGATGAGCTGGACAATCGCAATGTCCAGACCCTGCTTCAGGCGGTGGACTACACGCCCGGCGTGCGTACCGGCCAGGCCGGTTTCGATCCGCGCTATGACGCCTTCGCCATTCGCGGTTTCGATGTCACCTATACCGGCATCTATCGCGATGGCCTGCGCCTGCCCGGCGCGAACATGTCCGTTTTCAAGATCGAGCCTTATGGCGTGGAGAGCGTGACCATTCTGCGTGGTCCGGTTTCCGCTCTCTATGGCCTCGGCTCGCCCGGCGGTCTTGTCGATGTCATCTCCAAGCGCCCGGTGGAACAGCCGTTTGGCGAGGTGGAGGTGCAGGCCGGCAATTTCGACCTGTGGCAGGGGCAGGCCGATATTGGCGGCAAGCTGGATGAGGAGGGCAAGTGGCTCTACCGCATCACCGGCCTTCTGCGCGATGCCGGCTCCGCCAACACCCATGGGGGTGGCGTCAACAACATGAATTTCATCGCGCCGGCCCTGACATGGCAGCCGGGCGCGGATACACGCATCACCTTTCTGGGGGAATATCAGGATTCCGAAACCCCCGCGGCGCTGCCCTTCTATGCCTGGACAGGGAATGCGAACACCCAGTTCAGCAGCGCCTATGGTGATTACAACAGCCTGAAGCAGCACCAGTACCGGGTTGGTTACAGCGCCGAGCATGACTTCAACGAGGTCATCACCGTGCGGCAGAACCTGCGTTATGGCGAGATCGACACCAAGGTGCGCTACAACAGCGTGCTCGGCACGGATCCGGTGACCCAGATCGCCAGCCGCTCGGCCACCTATCTGCATGACAAGGTGAAGTCTTTCGTGGTGGACAACCAGATCCAGGCCAATTTCGACACCGGCCCGGTGGAGCATACGGTTCTGGTCGGGCTGGATTATTCCTATCTGTGGCTGGACGGGGTTTACAATTACGGCTCCGCGCCGGGCTACAATCCCATCTTCAACATCCCGCTCGGGCCGGTCATCGATCCCAGCTCGCCCGTTTCCAGCTATCAGCAGCGCCAGGCGCAGACGGGCGTCTATGTGCAGGAGCAGGCGAAATTCGACAAATGGGTGCTCACCCTCACCGGGCGCTATGACTGGGTGTCGATGGATGATCGCAACCGCCTGAAGGCCACAACCGACCATACCAGCGACACCAGCTTCACCTATCGCACCGGCCTGACCTATCTGTTCGATAACGGCCTTGCGCCCTATGTGAGCTATGCCACCTCCTTCGTGCCCAATCTGGGGGTGGACCAGTATGGCAACCCCTTCTCGCCCACCACCGCCCGGCAGGTGGAGGGGGGCGTGAAATATGTGCCACCCGGCTTTGACGGCTATTTCACCGCCTCCGTTTTCCAGATCAACCAGGATAACGGTCTGGTGACGGATGAGCTCAATCCCTTCTTCCAGGTGCAGCGGGGCGAGGTGCGCGGGCGCGGTCTTGAGCTTTCGGCCGTGGCCAATCTGGGCCGGGGCCTCAAGATCCGTGGCGCCTATACTTATCTTGACCTGCGCAACATGTCGGGCGTGAGTGAAACCATCGGCCTCATGCCGTCGGGAATGCCCTATCACACCTTCACCTTCTGGGCCGATTACCAGTTTGACGAGGCCACACTGCTGGCCGGTCTCGGGGTTGGCGCGGGCGTGCGCTATACGGGCGCGACATGGGGCAATTCGCTCAACAGCTTCCAGAACAGCGCCTATACGCTGGTGGATGCGAAGCTGAGCTATGATTTCGCCTATATGGACCCGCGCATGAAGGGCTGGAGCGCGCAGGTCAATGCCCAGAACCTGTTCGATGAGAGCTACATCACCTGCGATGCCGGATATTGCTACAAGGGCAATCCGCGCACCGTGCTGGGCGGGCTGAAATACAAATGGTGAAACGGCTGCCGCACCTGTCCCGCCGGGCCCTGATGCTGGGCGGGCTGGCTGGCCTTGCAGCGCCGGTTCTGGCCGGCGCCGGGGCAGGGGGGGCACGGTCCGCGCCCGCCCCGCTGCGGCGCATCGTGTCCATGGATTTCGGGCTGGCGGAAACCCTGATCGAAATGGGCATGGCGCCCATCGCCGTGCCCAATCCCGGCATATGGGACACATGGGTGGTGGAACCGGCCTTGCCGCCCGGCATCATCAATCTGGGCACGGACCGCGAGCCGAATCTCGAACTGCTTTCGGCGCTGAGACCGGAGATGATCGTCTCGTCGCCCTATCTGGAAGGGCTGCGCCCCTTGCTGGAGCAGATTGCCCCGGTGCGCACCTTCACCATCTATGCGCCGCCCGGTGGGCAACCCTACAGGGCCAGCATCGCCGCCACCCGCGATCTGGCGCGCGATATCGGTGCGCCGGCGCAGGGGGAGGAGCTGATCACCCGCGCCGGGGCGGAAATGGACCTTGCCCGCCGGCGGCTGGCGCAGGCCGGCGTCAACACCATGCCTGTTCTGGCTCTCACCTTCTTCGATGCCCGCCATGTCCGCGTCTATGGTGCAGGCAGCCTGTTCGGGGATGTGATGGCCCGTTGCGGGCTCACCAATGGCTGGCCGGAAACGAGCAATTACTGGGGCTTCAATACCATCGGCCTGGAACAGCTCGCCACTCTCGGTTCGGCGCGCCTGTTGTGTCTTGAACCCATTCCGGCGGAAACGAAGGCGGAGCTGGCGGCCAGCCCCTTGTGGAACAGCCTGCCGGCGGTGCGGCAGGGCCATGTGCAGGTGGTGCCGCCTGTCCTGATGTTCGGCATGCTGCCATCGGCCATGCGGTTTGCCCGCCAGCTTGTGCTGCAACTGGCGGATGGCCGGCCGGGGAGCGGGCGTATCGATGGCTGAGAGCGCAGCCTCCTCCGCCCGGCTCCCCCTGGCATGGCCGGGGCAGCCGGTGGTTTTCCTGCTGGTGCTGTGGGGGCTGGGGCTTGGGGCCGCAGTCTGGAATTTCTCCGCCCATGTGCCGGTGGCGCAATGGCCCGGCGTGACGGGGGGTGCTGAAGGACAAGCGCCGCAACAGATCATTCTTGCCTACAGCCTCGCCCCGCGCCTTGTGGTGAGCCTTCTGGCCGGGGCGGCGCTCGGCCTTTCCGGCGCATTGCTCCAGCAGGTGCTGCGCAATCCCATTGCTTCCCCGACCACTCTCGGGATCGAGTCCGGTGCGGGCCTCGCTTTGTCCGTGGCGATGATCTGGCTGCCGGTGGCGCTGGCTTTCGGGCGGGAGTGGGTTGCGCTGGGCGGGGGTGCCCTGTCTGTCGCCGTGGTGCTGCTGCTGTCATGGCGCAGCCGCTTCTCGCCGCTGGTGGTGGTGCTTTCCGGCATGGTGACAAGCCTGTTCTGTGCGGCGCTGGCCGCGCTGCTCACCCTGCTGAACACCCATTATCTCAGCGGGCTGTTTCTGTGGGGGGCCGGCGCGCTCAGCCAGAATGGATGGGCGGGGGTGACCTTTCTGGCCCCGCGCATTGCCCTTGCCGGCCTTGCCGCCCTGCTTCTGGTGCGCGCGCTCACCCTGCTGGGGCTGGAGGATGCCAGCGCCCGCAGCCTCGGGCTTTCTCTCATGGCGGCGCGTCTTGCCGCCCTGGGGGTTGCCATTGCGCTGGCGGCTTTCGTCGTGGCAACCGTGGGCAGTATCGGTTTCATCGGCCTTGCCGCTCCGGTGCTGGCCCGGCTTTTCGGCGCGCGCCGCGTGGGCACGCGCCTTCTGGTGGCAAGCCTTGCCGGTGCGGGCCTGCTGCTGCTGACAGACCAGTGCGTCCAGCTCATTTCGGGGGCCTTTGCCGATACACTGCCGACAGGCGCGGTCACGGCCATGCTGGGCGCGCCGCTCCTGCTCTGGATGATCCCGCGCCTGAAGCTGCCGCCCGCCGTCACGACGGGGCTCATCCGCGCTTCAGGCCGGCGGCTGGCGCATCCGGTGGTGATGCTTGCGGTTCTGGCCGGGCTGCTGGCGGGGGCGGTGCTCTTCTCCTGCATGGCCGGGCCGGGGCTTGAGGGATGGTCCTTCGTCTGGACGGCGGATGCGGCATCCTTCTGGCCCCTGCGCCTGCCGCGGGCGCTGGCGGCATTGGCCGGCGGGGCCTTGCTCGCCGTTTCCGGCTGCATCCTGCAACGCATGACAGGAAATCCGCTGGCGAGCCCGGAAGTGCTGGGGGTGAGCGCCGGCGCCGCCTGCGGCCTTGCCCTGCTCCTGCTGCTGGCGGCTGGTTTCGGAACACTGGAGCAGACGGTTGCGGCCTCAGGCGGGGCCTTTGTCGCCCTTCTCGTCATCCTGTTTCTGGGGCGCAGCAGCCAGGGCAGCCCGGAAAGGGTCATTCTGGTGGGCATTGCGGTTGGCGCGCTTCTGGATGCCCTTGTCAGCATTCTGATGGCGAGCGGTGATCCGCGTGCCATTTTGCTGTTCAACTGGATGACGGGTTCCACCTATGGCATGCAGATGCAGCCCGCCCTCTTCAGCCTGTGTGCCGCACTGGTGCTGATGGCGCTGCTGCCGCTCATCGCGCGCTGGCTCGATATTCTTCCGCTCGGGGCCGGTGCCGCACAGGCGCTGGGGCTTTCGCCACGGTTGAGCGGCACGCTGCTGCTTGTCATGTGTGCTGTGGCGACAGCCATTGCCACCCTGCTGGTGGGGCCGCTTTCATTCGTCGGTCTGTTCGCGCCCCATCTGGCGCGCCTGCTGGGCTTTCGCCGGCCGCTTCCGGAGCTTTGCGGCGCGGCCCTGCTGGGGGCGCTGGTGATGGTGGGGGCGGATTTTGCCGGCCGGGCGCTGGCATTCCCCTGGCAGCTTCCCGCCGGGCTTCTGGCCGCCATGATCGGCGCGCCGGCTTTTCTCTGGCTTCTCTCGCGCAAACAGGCTGGCTCATGATGCCCTTATCTGCCGCTGCAACCATTCCCGATACGGTTGTTTTCGATCTGGAGTCCGCCTCGGGTGGCGCGCCATGGCGCATCTTTCTCTATCGCCCGCCCACAGAGGCGCCGGAAGAGGGCTGGCCCGTGCTCTATTATACGGATGCCAATGCGGTGGCCGGAATGGCGGCCGATATTATGCGCGTGCAGGCCGCCTATCCGCTTGGCACCGGTATTGGCCCGGGGGTGATGGTGGGGATCGGCTATCCGGTGGATGGCGCATATGATCCGCTGCGCCGGTCATGGGATCTGGGCCCGCCGCCCGGCCAGTCCTATCCGCCCTTCACGCCTGATGGGCCGGAGGTGCGCACCGGCGGGGCGGATGCGTTTCTGGCCTTCATCGAGAATGAGCTGAAGCCGCGCATCGCGCAGATGGCCCGCATCAATCCCGCGCGGCAGGCGCTTCTGGGGCATTCCTTCGGGGGGCTGTTCGTGCTGCACACGCTGTTTCGCAAGCCGGATGCCTTTTCCGGCTGGATCGCCTCCAGCCCCGCCGTCTGGTGGGAGAATGAGGGTATTGTGAAGGCTGCGGAAGCCTTCATCGCCTCGGGCCGACCCGGTGCGGGGCGGGTGCTCACGCTGGTGGGGGAATATGAGCAGAAGCTCGCCCCCTTTCAGGAGGGGGCCGAGGATGAGGAGAAGCGTCGCGAGGGCTTTGTCCAGAGCCGGATGGTCGATCTGTCCCGAGAGATGGCCGAACGCCTTGCCGCAGTGCCGGGCCTGACATCCGAATATGTGTTCCTGCCGGGGGAGACGCACATGTCCGTGCTGCCGGCGACACTGAATCTGGCCATCCGCCACGCCTTCGCGCTGGAGCGTTGAGGTGCGCGCGGGGGATGCGCTTTTCACCCTTGAGGGGGTGAGCGTCACGGTGGAGGGGCGTACGCTGCTCCACACGCTGGACCTTGAGCTGCCGCGCGGGCGGGTGGTGGGGCTGATCGGCCATAATGGCTCCGGCAAATCCACACTGGTGAAGGTGCTGGCCGGCCAGCTTGCACCCGGCAGCGGGCTGGTGCGGCTGGGGGGCAGGCCCCTTTCGGCATGGAACAGCCGGGCCTTTGCGCGCGAGGTGGCCTATCTGCCCCAGACACCGCCGGCGACAGGCGGGCTGAATGTGCGTGAGCTGGTGGCGCTGGGCCGCTACCCCTGGCATGGCGCGCTGGGCCGTATCACCGCGCAGGACCGGGACAAGGTGGAGGAGGCGATCGCCCTGACCGATATCACCGCCTTCGCCGACCGTCTGGTGGATACGCTTTCAGGCGGGGAGAGGCAGCGCGTATGGCTGGCCATGCTGGTGGCGCAGAATGCACCCTGCCTGCTGCTGGATGAACCCACATCCGCGCTTGATATCGCCCATCAGCTCGAAGTGCTGCGTCTGGTGCGCCGTCTGTGTCATGAAAGGGGCATCGGCGTCATCATCGTGCTGCATGATGTGAACATGGCGGCGCGTTTCTGTGATGAGCTTCTGGCGCTGCATTCGGGCCGGCTGGTGGCCCGTGGCACACCGGAGGAACTGCTGAACCCGGATACGCTCGCGCGCATTTATGGCGTGCCCATGGAAGTGTTGCGCCGGGCGAATGGGGAGCTCTATGCGCTGCCCCTGTAATGCCGGGACGGGACTTCCGCAATGGTGAGGAGCCGCCGCGATAATCATGGGAAGAACGCTTGATGCACCGCCCCGAGGGGGTGAGGGGAGGGCGCTGGCGCGATATGCTCTCCTCCCGATCAGGCTGGAAGAGAGAAGCATGATATTCGAAATCGCGGAAATTGAAGTGAAGCCCGGTGCCGAATCCGCGCTGGAAGCTGCCGTGGCGCAGGCCGCGCCCCTGTTCCGGCGGGCGAAGGGATGCCTGAGCTTCCGTCTGGAGCGCACCATCGAGCGGCCGCAGATCTACCGTCTGGTGGTGGGGTGGCAGACCCTGGAGGACCATATGGTCCATTTCCGGGAATCGGAGGATTTCCAGACATGGCGTGGTCTGGCCGGGCCTCATTTCGCAAGGCCGCCGCATGTGGAGCATGTGCAGGTGGCGGTAGAGGGGTTCTAGCCGGCGGTGGTGGCGGGGTTCTGGCCGCCCGGCTCCGGCCGGACCGCCGGAGCCGGCTAGAGAATATCCACCACCCGGCCCTGCCGGTCCACCGCCCGCACCCGGCAGCCGGGATTGGCCCGCGCCGTGGATGTCATGGCGATGAGGATATTGGCGGACAGGTTCTGGACCACCATCACGGTGGTCCAGTTGCCCGTTCTGTTCTGATACTGGATTTCAACCTGATCCATGATGCATTCCTCTCCTGACGGGATGCGGCTACCGTGTCAGCAAGGCCAGAATGCCGGTGAGCAGCGCCATGGGCGTGGGTGGGCAGCCGGGGATGCGCAGATCCACCGGCACCACATCCGCCACCCCGTTGAGGCAGGCATAGGTGCCGCCGAACGGGCCACCGGTGCAGGCGCAGTCTCCAGCCGCGATCACCCATTTCGGGTTGGGCGTGGCATCATGGGTGCGCTTCAGCGCTTCCGCCATGTTCTTTGTCACCGGCCCTGTCACCAGCAGCACATCGGCATGGCGCGGGGAGGCGACGAAATGAACGCCGAAGCGCTCGATGTCATAATAGGCATTGTTCAGAGCGTGGATTTCCAGCTCGCATGCATTGCAGGAGCCGGCATCCACCTGCCGGATCGACAGGCTGCCGCCCAGTTTTTCCCGCACCGCGCCGCGCACCTTCGCGCCAATGGCCGTCAGGGCTGCATCCTCGGGGCCGGGTTCGGTCAGCGGGCCTTTCAGCAGCCCGCCCAGCAGAAGCTTGCGCATGTTCAGGCCCTACAGGTCGTGCCCCGAATAAGAGCAGTTGAAGGATTTGTTGCAGAGCGGAAAATCCGCCACGATATTGCCCTCGATCGCCGCCTCCAGCAGCGGCCACTGGAACCATGAGGCATCGCGCAGATGGGCGCGGGCGATGCGGCCTTCCCCATCCAGGCGGATATAGGCCAGAAGATCGCCCCGGAAGCTTTCCACCAGGGCCACGCCCTCCGCGCCTTCCGGCGGTGTGGGGGGAAGGGGGGCTTCAACCGGGCCTTGCGGCAGGCTCTCCAGCAGGCGGGTGATGAGCGCAAGGCTTTCATCCACCTCCAGCACCCGGATACGCAGGCGCGCATCCACATCTCCCGCCTCCAGAACCGGCACCTCGAAGGAGAACTGGTCATAGGGCGCATAGGGCAAGGCGCGGCGGGCGTCGAAAGCCCGCCCGGAAGCCCGGCCGACAAAGCCGCCGGCCCCGAACTTGCGCACCAGCGTGGCGCGCACATGGCCGGTGGTGACGGTGCGGTCCAGAATCGAGCTGGTCTTGCCATAGAGGGCCACAAGGGCGGGGAATGTCTCGCGCGCGGTGCGCACCAGATCCCGCAGCACGGCGATGCCCTCATCGGACAGATCCGCCCGCACGCCGCCGGGCTTGATGCGATCCATCATCAGGCGGTGGCCGAAGCAGGCATCGGCTGCCCGCAGCACCTGCTCACGCAGCACCCCGCAATGGGCCAGCATGATGGCGAAGGCGGCATCATTGCAGATGGCGCCGATATCACCGAAATGATTGGCCAGCCGCTCCAGCTCCGCCATGACCGCGCGCAGGAGGATGGCGCGGGCCGGCACCTCAACCCCCAGCGCGGATTCCACCGCCTGCGAGAAGGCCAGCGTGGCGGCAACCGTGCTGTCGCCCGAAAGGCGTCCGGCAAGGCGGGCGGCCTTTTCCGGCAGGGCGCCGCGCATGCGCGCTTCCAGCCCCTTGTGCACATAGCCCAGCCGCTCCTCCAGCCGCACCACCGTTTCCCCAAGGGCATGGAAGCGGAAATGCCCCGGCTCGATGATCCCGGCATGTACCGGGCCGACGGGGATCTGATGCAGGTGCGCGCCCTCCGCCGCCAGAAAGGCATAGGGCTCACCATCGCTGGGGCCATCCGTGGCCGCGCCCAGAGGCGCGCGCAGGCCCCAGCGGCCATGGTCCAGCCAGGGGCGCTCATCGGCACCTTCAGCGGTGGTGCAGGTGGCTTTCAGGCCAAACAGGTCATGAATCGTGCGTTCCAGCCGGGCCGCGGGTACATGCACCTGTGCGACGGAAGGAAAGGTGCCATCCGGGCACAGGCAGGTGGCGATACCCGCGCAGCTCTCGGTTTCATCGAAGAGCGCCATATGCACGGCCCCCTCGTCTCCCCACAGGCCGAGCAGGGTGAAACGGTCCTGCATCAGATGCGCCGCCAGCGCCGACCATTGCTGCGGGGAAACCACCGCGCGCGGCCATGGCCGGCAGGCGGGAACCGGCGTGCCCGCGCCCAGAAGTGCCATGAGGCTCTGCATCTGCGCCTCCTATCCCAGCATGCCCGCCACCTGCTGAAGCCAGAGCGCCAGCGTGGCAGGCAGATACAGCCCTGCAAGCAGGACCAGAACGAGATGAACCACCATGGGCAGCCATGAGGCACGGAACGGACCGGCGGGCGCATTGGGCGCACCGAAAGCCATGCCGGAAAGCTTCATCACCAGCGCCCCGAAGGCCAGCAATATTCCCGCCACCAGCGGCAGGGCCAGCAGCGCCATCCATCCCGGCCGGGCAGCGGTGGAGGTGACCAGCAGGAACTCGCTCATGAACACACCGGCAGGCGGCATGCCGGCAATGGCCAGCACCCCCGCCACCAGCCCCCAGCCCAGCACCGGGTGGGAGGTGGTGAGGCCGCGGATCTGGCTGATCTTCTGCGTGCCATAGATCTGGGTGATCTGGCCGACAGAAAAGAAGATGGCGGATTTGGTGAGCGAGTGCATCACCATGTGCAGCAGGCCGGCGAAATTGGCGAGCGGCCCGCCAATGCCGAAGGCAAACATCATGATGCCCATATGCTCGATGGAGGAATAGCCGAACAGGCGCTTGATGTCGTGCCGGCGATACAGCATCACCCCGGTCAGCAGCAGCGAGAGCAGCCCCATCGCCATGAACAGCGGCCCGGGCGACATCGCGCCCGCATTGGCATCCATCAGCATCTTGAAGCGCAGCAGGGCATAAAGCGCCACATTCAGCAGCAGGCCGGAGAGCACGGCGGCAATCGGGGTGGGGCCTTCGGCATGGGCATCGGGCAGCCAGGCATTGAGCGGGGAAAGGCCCGCCTTGGTGCCATAGCCCAGCAGCAGGAACACGAAGGCGAGATTCAGCAGGGCCGGATCAAAATCCGCCACATGCCGGATCAGCACGCTCCACACCATGCCATCCTGCCCCTCGCCCACCACGGGCTGGGCCGCCATATAGACAAGGATGGTGCCGAACAGCGCCAGCGCGATGCCGACAGAGCCGAGCATGAAATATTTCCAGGCCGCCTCTATGGCTTCCGGCGTGCGGTAGAGCCCCACCATGAGAACGGTGGCCAGCGTCGCCAGTTCTATCGCCACCCACATCACCCCCAGATTGTTGGAGATGAGCCCCAGATTCATCGAGAAGACCAGGGTCTGGAACATGGCGTGATAGATGCGCAGGCGGTAGGGCGTGAAGCGCCCGCTTTCCACCTCATGGCGCACATAGGTGGCGCTGTAGAGCGCGGTGGTGAAGGCGACGAACCCGTTCACCACGATGAAGATGATGTTGAGATCATCCGCCAGAATATAGGCGCCCGTCCCGGGCCGGACCGCCAGCAAGGAGAGGGCGGCGAGGAAGGTGAGAAAGCTGGCCAGCACATTCAGCGCGCAGGCGGCGCGCCATGCGGGCACCAGCGCCAGCAGGCCGGCGGCGGCGGCCGGCAGCACCAGAAGCCAGAATGCGCCCGCCCCGGGCACGGCGGTCAGAAGCGCGTTCATGAGCGGCCTCCGCGAAACTGGTCGAGCGCATCCACATCCACCGTGTCGAAGCTTTCACGGATGCGGGACAGCACCACGCCAATGACGATGAAGGCGATGAGAACCGAAAAGGCGACCGAAATCTCCACCACCAGCGGCATGCCGCTGGCCCCGGCCGCCGCCAGGATGAGGCCGTTCTCCATCGACATGAAGCCGACGATCTGGCTCACCGCGTTGCGCCGTGTCACCATCATCAGAAAGCCCAGCAGCACCACCGAGAGCGCGAAGGCGAGATCCTCCCGCGCCAGCGGGTTGGAGCCGACAGTCACGGGCAGCATCACCACCAGCGAAAGCGCCACAAGGCCGATGCCAACCAGCATGGTCGGCCCGAGCGAGAGGGATGTTTCCACCTGCCGGTGCAGGCCAAGGCGCGTCACCATCTGGTGCAGGGCATAGGGAATGATGAGCACCTTGAACACGAAGGCCACGGCCGCCGTGATGTAGAGATGCTCCGAATGCTGGATATGCGCCTGCCAGCCCACGCTGAGCGCCAGCGCCACCGCCTGCAGGGCAAACACCGTGATGAGCGCATTCAGCCGGCCCTGATAGAGCATCAGGAAGGAGATGAGCACCATGCCGCCCGCCAGCAGATGGGCGATATCGAAAGAGAGCTGGCCGATTTCCATTCCGCCCGTTTCCAGCGCGCCCATGTCACAGCCCCCTTGAGACGAACAGCAGCAGCGTGCCGAGCAGGCCCAGCATCAGCGCCGCGCCCATGAAATCCGGCACGCGGAACACGCGCATCTTGGCGATGGAAACCTCGAATGTGGCCAGCAGCCCGCCGCCCACGGCCAGCTTGAGGCCATAGGTGAGCAGACCGATCACGGCCGCCCCCGGCCCTGTATGTGCCGGCGCCAGCCCCCAGGGCACGAACAGGCAGGCAATGAGCGAGATATAGAGCAGCAGCTTGAGCTGGGCGGAAAGCTCGATCAGGGCGAGGTGGCGGCCGGAATATTCCAGCACCATCGCCTCATGCACCATGGTCAGTTCGAGATGGGTGGTCGGGTTGTCGACCGGAATGCGGGCATTTTCCGCCAGCGCCACGATCATCAGCGCCAGCAGGGCCAGCGCCAGGGTGATGCGCAGGCCCACCCCGTTCAGCATCACGCCGGCCATGGTGGAAAGCTGGGTGGACCCGGCCACCAGCGCGATCGCGAACACGATCATGATCATGGCCGGCTCGGCCAGCGAGGCGATCATCACCTCGCGGCTGGAGCCCAGCCCGCCAAAGCTGGTGCCCACATCCATGCCTGCAAGGGTGAGGAAAAAGCGCGAGGCCGCCAGCAGCGAGGCAATGGCGATGAGATCCGCCGACCAGGAGAACATCAGCCCCGTGGCGAAGGTGGGCACCAGCGCCGCCGCCACCCATGTGGCCGCAAAGATGACATAGGGCGCGACACGGAACAGCCAGGATGAACCTTCGGCGACCACCGCCTCCTTCCGGCACAGGCGGATGAGATCCCGATAGGGCTGGAAGATGGAGGCGCCGCGCTTGCGCATCAGCCGCGCCTTGATCTTGCGCACCACTCCGGTGAGCAGGGGGGCGAGCGCCAGCACCAGCAGCATCTGGCCGCACTGGATGAGGAGACCTTCGATCACGGCCATATCGCCAGCACCCCCAGCAGAAGCACGAGCAGCACGAACACCACGGCCAGATACTGGCGGATGGTGAGGAAGGGCAGGCGGTTGGAGCGCTCCACCATCCATGTCACGCGGCGCATCAGCGGATCATAAAGCCAGACCCAGGCCGGATCGTTCTCGGTAAGGGTGATGCGGGCCGGGCGCATGTCGCCGGGGCGCGGCATGTCCACCTGCTCACGGGCGGAGAAGAGCGGCGCGCCGAAGACCCGGCGCAGCGGCTGGGCGAAGCTGGCGGCGCTGTACTGGGTTGCCGGGTCGGCATTGGGGAAGCCACAATCCCACGGCGGCGCCCGGCGCAGGGCGCGCGAGGCGAAGCGGTGGATGAGCGAGACGGCCAGCAGCATGGCAATGGCCATGAAGACCAGCACCAGCAGGCCATTATAGGAGCTGCGGCTTTCGCCGATGGGGATGATGGACAGCCAGGAGACCGAGCTTTGCACCGGCATGCGCGCGCCGGCCAGCGGCCCCACCGCCGCCTGGAGGGCATCCATCACCGGGCCGGGCAGAATGCCGATGAGCAGGCACAGCGCGGCCAGAACCCCCATGGAAGCGCGCGACCAGTGGTCCACCTCATGGGCATCCCGCGCGGCATCCGTGCGCGGCCGGCCGAGAAAGGCGATGCCATAGAGCCGCACGAAGCAGGCCAGCGCCAGCGCCGCGGCCAGCGCCACCAGCGCCCCCACGGCCGGCACCAGCAGCTTCAGCCCCCAGGAGGGCAGGGCCGGGCTGAGCAGAATGGCCTGGAAGGTGAGCCATTCGGAGACGAAACCATTCAGCGGCGGCAGGGCGGAGATGGAGGCCGCCCCGACCAGCACCATGAAGGCGGTGACAGGCATGCGATGAATGAGGCCGCCCAGCTTCTCCAGATCCTTCGTGCCGGTTGCGGTCAGCACGGCTCCGGCCCCGAAGAACAGGAGGTTCTTGAACACCGCATGGTTCAGCGCATGCAGAAGGGCGGCGGTGAGCGCCAGCGCGGCGGCGGCGGGCATTCCGGCCCCCTCGAACGCCAGCGCCAGCCCGAGGCCGACAAAGATGATGCCGATATTCTCGATGGTGCTGTAGGCCAGCACGCGCTTCATATCCACCTGCATCATGGCATAGAGAATGCCCAGCGCCGCCGAGAGCCCCCCCGCGGCCAGAACCGGCATGCCCCACCACCAGGCCGGATCGCCCGCCAGATCGAACACGATGCGGATGAACCCATAGACCGCGACCTTGGTCATCACCCCGCTCATCAGGGCGGAGACATGGCTGGGCGCTGCCGGGTGGGCCAGTGGCAGCCACACATGGAGAGGCACGAGCCCGGCTTTCGACCCCGCGCCCAGCAGGGCGAGAAACAGCACGATGCCGGCGGTGAGCGCTCCCATCTCATGGGTGCGCATGGCCTCGAAGCTGTAGCCGCCGCCGGCGCTGGCCATCAGGCCAAGGGCCAGCATCAGCGCCAGTGTGCCGAACGAGGCCATGGCAAGATAGATCAGTCCCGCGCGGACATTCTCGGGCGACTTGTCCTGTGAAATGACCAGCGCCCATGAGGCCAGCGACATGAACTCCCAGGCCAGCAGGAAGCTGTAGGCATCGCCGGCCAGCAGCACCAGGTTCATGCCGGCGATGAAGGCCGGGAAAAAGGGCAGGACGCGCTGGGGGGCATGTTCATGCCGGCCATAGCCCATGCCGTAAATGCTGGCCGCCGCGCCGCCCAGATTGATGACGGTGATGAAAAAGGCGGAGAGCGCATCGATGCGCAGATGCGCGCCCATTCCCGGAAGGCCCAGCGGCAGGACCAGCGCCGAGGGCAGGCCGAAAAGGCCGCACACTCCCGTGCCAAAGGCCAGTGCCGTGGCCAGAAAGGAGAGGAGATACACAAATGGCCGGGCAATGGCATGCCGGGCCAGAATGACCGCACCGGCAGAGCCGGCCAGCAGCATGGCAATGGCCACGAGCATGAGCGTGACGGACGTGCCGCCGCCGGCGCTCAGGAGGGGCTGGGCCGGGCCCTGTGCCCAGTTTTGCGCAAGGTCGATCCCGTTCATGGGCGCACCTTCGCATCCGCAGTCGCGGGAGCTGGCGCCTTCAGGCGCACCCCGCGCCCGCCGCTGTCGCTCACACTGCCTTCATTGATCAGGCTGATGCCGGCCTGATCGAGCGCGGCCGTGAGCTTCATCAGCGAGTCGACATTGCCGCGGATCACATCCTCGCTGCCCTCCATGCGCTGAATGGTGGGCACGGAGAGGCCGGACAGGGCGGCAAGGCCACGCTGATCCAGCCCGAGAAGTGCACGGGCGGCACGAAGCTGGGCGGCGGTGATCATGCGCGCGACCCCCGGAAAGAGCTGTAGACTCCTTCAGGCTACACCCGCACTTTTATGATCTCAAGCCTTATTTATGATGTTTCATACATCAGTTTGCCCGGAATATATAAGGCCCGCCCGGCGGTGCCGGATCATGGCCGCCAGTCCGGGGCGAAGAGGCTTTTCAGCCCGTCCCGGCTTTCAGCCCTTGTGATGATGCGGAAGCGGGAAAGGTGCGGCAGGCGGATGATGGTCCCCCTCCCGAACCGCGCCCGCGCACCCTGGATCTTCCCCCAGCCGAGGCTGATGGCGCATGGCTCACCGGCTTCCAGAAGCTGGCCCACAGATCCGAAAACCTCCGCGCCCATGCAGATGACAAGGCGGGGCCGGGCGCGGGCGAGAATGTCTTTCCAGAGCGTCTCGCCAAATGTGCGGGCCGCCTTGCGGTGGGGCAGCTCTGCCCAGCTCGGGGAGCGGAAGGGGACGAGATTGCCGGCCAGAACCTGTTCCGGCCGCACGCCGAGATGGTGAAACAATGTGCGTGCCTGCTTTTGCAGCGGGCTTTCACCCGGTGCATGTCCCGCCCAGCTTTCGGTGCTGTAGGCGCTGCCCTGTGCGGGCGCGAGATCGGGGTGGTCCGGCGGGCGCACCTGCCCGGCCGGGTTCAGCCCAATAAAGGCAATATCGGCCTTCTCCAGAACCGCGGCGGGGCTGGCCAGCAGTCGCCAGCCGAGCCCGTATCCGTGTTCCCTTTCAAAGGTCTCGATCCGCGCCCGCAGGCCTGAGCAGAAGAGTGTGGGGTCCTGCACGGCTTTCTCCTTCCCGGAAGGCGCGGATCAGGCCTCTGCGTCAGCCTCGCCCACAAGGGCGAACCAGTCATCCTCGCTGATCACCTCAACGCCAAGGCTCTGCGCCTTTTCCAGCTTGGAGCCCGCGCCGGGGCCGGCCACCACCAGGCTGGTCTTGGCGGAAACCGAGCCGGAAACCTTGGCCCCCAGCCGTTCGGCCATGGCCTTGGCCTCGTCCCGGGTCATTTTTTCGAGCGTACCGGTGAACACCACGGTCTTGCCCGAAACCGGGCTTTCGCGCGCCACCGCCTCCATCGGGGCGGGGGTGACATGGGACAGCAGCGCGGCCACCACCTCACGGTTACGCGGCTCCTGGAAGAAATCCACCACCCCTTCGGCGACAACAGCGCCGATGCCGTCAATATTGGTCATCTCCTGCCATGCCTCATTGCCCTTCAGGCGTCTGGGACGGGCGGCGGTGTCCGCCAGGCCGGGCAGAAGCGCGTCATCTCCTGCGCTGGCCTGCGCGGCAAGCTGCTCCTGTGCGGGTGTCACCGCCGTGAGGGCGGCCTGTTCCAGCGCCTCCACGGTGCCATAATGGCGCATCAGCCGTTTGGCATTGGTTTCCCCCACATGGCGGATGCCAAGGGCGAAGATGAACCGGTCCACCGCCACATTGCGCCGGCCCTCAATGGCCGCGAACAGCTTTTTCACCGAGGTCTTGCCCCAGCCCTCGCGGTTCTCCAGACGCTGGAGCGAGGCGGCGTTCCGGTCTTCCAGAGTGAAGATGTCGGCGGGGGAGGCCAGCAGGCCCCAGTCGAACAGGGCCTGAACCTGCTTTTCACCCAGCCCCTCAATGTCAAAGGCATTGCGCGACACGAAATGGCGCAGCCGCTCCACCATCTGCGCCGGACAGATGAGCCCGCCGGTGCAGCGGCGCACGGCATCGAGCTTGCCGGTTTTCGGATCTTCCTCGCGCACGGCATGGGAGCCGCAGGCGGGACAGGTGGTGGGAAAGGCGAAAGGGTGGGCCTGCGGCGGGCGCTTGTCCGCCAGCACACGCACCACCTGCGGGATGACATCGCCGGCGCGCTGCACCACCACCGTGTCGCCCACGCGAATATCCTTGCGGGCGATCTCGTCCTCATTGTGCAGGGTGGCGGAAGAGACCACCACGCCGCCCACCGTGATGGGCACCAGCCTGGCCACCGGGGTGAGCGCGCCGGTGCGCCCCACCTGTATGTCTATGCCTTCCACGATGGTGATGGCCTGTTCGGCGGGAAACTTGTGGGCGATGGCCCAGCGCGGGGAGCGCGAGACGAAACCAAGGCGGCGCTGCAGATCCAGCCGGTTGACCTTGCACACCACCCCGTCAATGTCATAGCCCAGCCGCGCGCGCTGTTCCTCGATGCGGTGAAAATGCTGCGTCAGTTCCTGCGCGGAGCGGGCGATGATGGTGAGCGGGTTGACAGAAAACCCCCAGCGGCCGAAGGCCTCCACCATGGCGAACTGGGTTTCCGCCGGCAGGGCGGAGGCTTCACCCCAGGCATAGGCGAAGAATTTCAGCGGGCGTGATGCGGTGACCTTCGGATCCAGCTGGCGCAGGGAACCGGCGGCGGCATTGCGCGGATTGGCGAACAGCTTCTCCCCCGCCGCCGCCTGCCGTGCATTCAGCGCCTCGAAATCGGCCCCGGCCATATAGACCTCGCCCCGCACCTCGATGATGTCCGGCACATCATCGCCCTTCAGCTCCTGTGGAATATCGGCAATGGTGCGCACATTGGCGGTGACATCCTCGCCCTGCGCCCCATCGCCGCGCGTGGCGGCAACGGTGAGGCGGCCCTGCTCATAGCGCAGCGAGCAGGACAGGCCGTCGATCTTCGGCTCCGAGGTGAATTCCAGCACCTCGTCATCAAAGGCCAGAAACCGCCGCACCCGGGCGACGAATTCGGCAATCTCCTCATCGGAGAACGCATTGGAGAGGGAGAGCATGGGCACCGCATGGGTGACCTTGCCGAACTTTTCCACCGGGGCCGCGCCCACGCGGTTTGAAAGGCTCTCCGTGCCCTTCAAGGCGGGGAAGCGGGCCTCTATCTCCTCATAGCGCCGGCGCAGGGCATCATATTCGCCATCGGAGACGTCAGGCGCGTCCTCCTGATAATAGGCCTCATCCAGCGCGCGGATCCTGTCGGTCAGCGCTGCATGCTCGCGCGCGGCCTCGTCGGGGGAAAGGCTGTTGACCGGCAAGGGGCGCAGCGAATCCGTGTCGGGGGTCTTCTGTGGCGCGGGGGTCTGGGGAGCCTTGGGGGCGGTCATGCTGTGTCCTCTGTGCCCAAGCGGGGCCGTCTTCACCTCATGGCTATAGAGGCAGAGGTTAAAGCCGCATTTTTTCGGGCCGCGTCTGGCATGAAAAAGGGCTGATATTGGCCTTCGTCATTTGTAAGATGTCCAGACCAAGGGTATGAGCAGGCGCAGAAGCCGTGCATCGGCAGGCCCATGCTGGGGGATATGATGCGGACGATTTTGAAGAATGCAGGACTTGCGGTTGCTTTTTCCGGCGCCGTTTTCACAGCCGGTTCCGCGCTGGCGGATGAAGCCGCCAAGGCCGCCTATATTGATCGCGCCGAGAAGCTGATCGTCGAGACCTGTGACGGCTGCGACAAGGACAAGGGGCCGGACCAGCTGGCGCAGAACCTGTTGAAGGGGGTTGCCGCCTCCATCTCGCCCAGCTCTGCCGAGCCCTATGAGCTGATCACCGTCCTTCTGGCGGGTGCGCCTGCCCATGGTGAGGCGCCCGCCGTGCCGGCTTTCGCCGGCCGCCTGAACGACCAGCAGATCGCCGATCTCGCCAATTATCTGCGCGGCGCGCTGAAGGCCAGCGCCATGCAGCCCGTGACCGCCGAGATGGTGGGCACGCTGCGTTCGGCCCGCAATGTGCCGGATTATGGCTCGCAGGCCGCCTCCACCTTTGATTGCCCGGTGGTGGGTGGCGAGCCCGGCTCCTATGGCGCGCCGGACCCGAAGGCAGTGGCCAGCCTCTCGGCCATGCTGGCCGGTGGCGAGCGCTCCATCCCGGTTCTGGTGGATGCCTATCGCAATGATGACCCGAAGGCCGGCCCCGCCGTGGTGGTGGATGCGCTGGCGGCGGCCTATTGCCCGGTGGTGGCCAAGAGCGATGCGCCCTACTACACCCGCGTGGGTGAGCTGCGCCGCTTCATCCTGCAGGCCGCTGATGACGTGTTCCCGCGGACCCTGCGCGGCAAGGTGAGCGCCCAGCCGATCGTGTGGGCGGTTTCCACCGGCGATTCACTGGTGCTGCGCCAGCCGGCCACCCAGGATGGCCCGCTGTCCTGCCCCTCGACCGAGGCTGCCGGCATTCCCCAGGATCTGGCCGCTGCCGGTGTGAAGATTCTCGGCACCCCGGCCAAGCTGCCGGTGGATGGCGATGCCGCCGCCAAGCTGGCCCAGACCTTCATGAGCGATGTGCCGAACGCCAATCTCGCTACCGCCGCCAATGCGCTGATCTCGGCCTATTGCACGGTCGTGTCCGCGGACAAGGCGCTGGAAGCCCCGCAGCAGAAGGAGTTCGTGAACGTCTTCGGCACGCAGGTCATCCAGACCCTGCAGATGGAAGAGGCACGCCTCGTTTCTGCCGCCGCGGCCAAGTGAACTGTGGTCAGGTGAACTGTGGCCAGGTGAGCTGGGATCAGGTGATCTGTCGCGAAGAGGGGTGAGGGCATGGGGGAATGGGCGCTTCAGTCGCCCGCCCCGCAGCTGGCCGCGCCCTGCATCACCGAGCCATCTGCCCGGCGCTGAAGAGCCGCCGGACGGGATCGAAAAGAAAGGCCGGTCGGGTTTGCCCCGCCGGCCTTTCCTTTTCCGGGCCCGGCCATGCGCGGCATGGCAGGCCCTGTGCGGTGAACTCACTTCACGGCGACGAGAACGTCCGATGCCTTGACGATGGCGGTGGCTTCATCGCCCACCTTCAGGTTCAGATCGTCCACGGCCTCATTGGTGATGGAGGCCGTGACCTTCAGGCCCTGCACATCCAGCACCACATGGGCGGTGGTCGCGCCCTTCTTGATTTCGAGGATCTTGCCGGGGAAGGCGTTGCGCGCGGAAACCTTCATGATGGTCATATCCTTTTCGGTGGCCAGGTTTCATGTGGCCATGGCACGGCCAGCATGCGTCATGGCAAGCGCGTATAAGCTATATCTTTTTGGCTACAGCTTCAATGCGCCCGATGGTCTTCCCGGGGAGGGGCAGACATCTGCACGCGGGCCGGCCGTGGCGATGATGGTGCCATCCGGACAGGGATGGGCGCCGGCGAGAGGCGATTTTCCGGTTTCCCTGCGGCGCTGAAACATTCTAAAGCTGGTCTGGCTACCGGCCGGTTTGCCCTTTCACCATGGAATGTGGCAGACCTCGCAAGAATGTGAAGGCAGGGCAGGCGCCAGGGGGCGCCGGCTGCCTGTTGGAGGAAATCGACCATGCCGCTTTATTCTCTTGATGGCATTGAACCCCAGTTGCCAGCATCCGGAAATTACTGGATCGCGCCGACCGCCGTACTCATCGGCAATGTCATCATCAAGGAAGGGGCAAGCGTATGGTTCGGCGCGGTGCTGCGCGGCGACAATGATCCGCTGATCGTGGGTGAAGGCACCAATGTGCAGGACAACAGCGTGCTGCACACCGATCTCGGCATTCCCATGACCCTCGGGCGCAATGTCACCGTGGGCCACAAGGTGATGCTGCATGGGTGCGTGATTGGCGACAACACCCTCATCGGCATGGGCTCCACCATTCTCAATGGCGCGAGCATTGGCGCAAACAGCATTGTGGGCGCGAATGCGCTGGTGACGGAAAACAAGAGTTTCGAGGGCAATTCCCTCATTGTCGGCTCACCCGCGCGGGCCGTGCGGGCGCTGGATGAGGAGACCATTCGCCGCCTCACCCTCAGCGCCGAAAGCTACCAGCGCAATGCCGAACGCTTCGCCAAGGGGCTGAAGCGGATCGACTGAGACAGGCCGGTGAGGGAGGGCTCACACGGTTCTTTCATCCGATGACAGGCGTGCTGCCGCAGGCCCGTTCCGGCGGGCAGCCTTCTGTCATCATCCGCATGGCCGCCATCTGTGGCCATGCGCGCGGAATATCGGGAGCTTGATCGTGTCTTCGTTGTTCGACCGTATCGCAGCCTTGCATGGCGAGCGGCCATGGGGTGCAGTGCTGGATGCGGGCACGGGGCGCAGCTCGATGCGCTGGCTTCTGGGGCTTGAAACGGAACGCTGGACAGCGGTGACCGGGGCATCATCCATGGCCCGGCAGACACGGCTGGAGGTTGGCGAACGGATGCGGGAGGATGACCGCATCGTCATCGGCAACTGGTCTGATCCCGAATTTCTCGCCGGGCAGCGTTATGATACCGTTCTGGCGGATTATCTTCTGGGTGCCATCGAGGGCTTCTCGCCCTATTGGCAGGATCGTCTCTTTGAAAGATTGCGGCCGATGGTGGATGGCCGGTTATATGTCATCGGGCTGGAGCCATATGTCCACCGCTGGCCGGCGGATGTGGATGGCCAGCTTGTGAGCATGATCGGGCGGGTGCGTGATGCCTGCCTGCTTCTGGCCGGGGCGCAGCCTTATCGCGAATATCCCATGGACTGGACCCTGCGCCATCTTGAATCTGCCCGCTTTCGCATCATCTCCGCGGAGAAAATCGCCATTCGCTATGGGGAGCGCTTCGTCAACGGGCAGCTCGACATGTGCGTGCGCAATGCGGACCGCTTCCAGGACGGGAAGATGGCCGCGGCGATGCTGGAGCATGTGGAGCAGTTGCGGCAGCGGGCTCTGGCGCATGTGCGCCAGTATGGCGGCATTCGCCACGGGCATGATTATATCGTGGTGGCCGAACCGGTCTGAGCCGTGCGCGGGGACATGACCGGCCCGCATCGCGTTCATCCATTCATGCGGAGGGTTCCATCATCCGGCAGGACCGGCGCACAAAAAAGCCCCGGTTTTTGACCGGGGCTTTGAAAATCTGCAGTGCGCGTAACGGTCAGCCGCCAGCGACCGGAACCGGAATGGGGGCCGGCCCAAGCGCCACGCGGCGCGAGCGGCTCTGTTCCGCCAGACGGTCGGCATAAGGCAACTCCAGCCGCTCCCACACATCGCTCAGCGCCCGGACCAGATGCGCGATCAGCGCGTCATCATGGAAGGGGGTGGGAGTGATGCGCAGCCGCTCCGTGCCGCGCGGCACGGTGGGGTAATTGATGGGCTGGATATAGATGCCATATTCCGCCAGCAGCAGATCGGTCGCCATCTTGCAGGCCTTGGCATCGCCCACCATCAGCGGAATGATGTGGGTGTCGGTGTTCATCTGCGGCAGGCCCGCGGCGGTAAAGGCCGCCTTGACCTTGGCCACCTGGGCGCGCTGGCCCTCGCGCTCCACCTGGGATTCCTTCAGGTGGCGCACGGATGCAGCCGCCGCCGCCGAAATGGCCGGAGGCAGGGCGGTGGTGAAGATGAAGCCCGGTGCATAGGAACGCACGGCATCAATGATGACGCGCTTGCCGGTGATATAGCCGCCGATGACGCCGAAGGCCTTGCCCAGCGTACCCTCGATGACATCCACCCGGTGCATCACGCCATCACGCTCGGCGACACCGCCGCCGCGTGCGCCATACATGCCAACGGCATGCACTTCATCCAGATAGGTCATGGCGCCATAGCGCTCGGCCAGATCGCAGATTTCCGCGATGGGGGCGATGTCGCCATCCATGGAATAGACGCTCTCGAAAGCGACCAGCTTGGGACGGTCGCCCGCCGCGATCAGCAGTTCCTCGAGATGCTCAAGGTCGTTATGGCGGAAGATGGCCTTCTGCCGGCCGCCCTGGCGCACGCCCTCGATCATGGAATTGTGGTTCAGCTCATCGGAGATCACCACGCAATCGGGAATCAGCTTCACGATGGTGGAGATGCCGGTGGCGTTGGAGATGTAGCCGGAGGTGAAGACGAGGCCGGATTCCTTGCCGTGCAGGTCCGCCAGCTCGCGCTCCAGATTCACGATCTCATGGCTGTTGCCGGAGATGTTGCGGGTGCCGCCCGCGCCCGCGCCGCGCGCTTTTGCGGTCTCGCACATGGCGTTGACCACCTTGGGATGGGAGCCCATGCCCAGATAGTCATTGGAGCACCACACCACGATTTCACGCGGGCCGCCGGGGGAATGCCACACCGCGCGCGGGAACTGGCTCGCATCGCGCTCGATTTCGGCGAAGGTCCGGTAACGGCGCTCCTTGCGCAGAGCGTCAATGGCATCAATGAAGAAATGATCGTAGTTCATTCCATTCCCTGCAGGCGGCGGGGGGCCGGGGCTTGGTTGTCCCGACTTCTTCTAATCCTAGTATTGGGCACATTGCGCCCTGATCTTCTTCTAATCAAGGCCTTATCGGTCAGGCGCGGCGATCCGGCGCGCCTGCGCCCCGCGCAATACGTAGGATCCCGGAGGCTGACACGAAAAGAGGCAGGATCTGGTGCATTTTTCGTCATTTGCCTCTTGCATCGTCAGGGCGAATCTCTTAAATCCGCCCTTGCCCAAATTCGCACGTGCCTGTGGTTACGTGTCGGTCGGTAGGATCTCCGGACAAGAGGCCGGAAAGCTGCCAGGACGATCGACAAGCTGGAGGGAACCAGCCCACCCCGCTCCTCAATGCGGGGGACGTGACTTGAAGCAACGACGTAAGGGCTTTTTTGGTCTCGGCGGCCCCTCCACAGGGTTGCGTTACTGAAGAGGCGCTACATCTTGCCGGCCGTGCGGAGCGGGAACTCCCTCTCCAAACGCGCGCAGTCTTTTTCGCCCGGGTCATGCCGTGCGTGAAGATGTGCTGTCGGTACCATGATGCGGCCGGTTGAAAAGACCGGCGAAGCGGGCATGGTTCGTGGCTTCGTAGGCGTGTCCACATCGCCGGGAAGCACGGATGCATGCCCCGGATGGGTCAACTGCCGCCGGGATGGCGCGGTGTCTCATTCGTTCCTGTCGGCGCGCGGGCCCCACCGCGCATCACGAGGCTTCTGGTCACTGGGAGGATACCATGACCGATCGCATCCGCGAGTTCCTGCGCAACCGACGTGAAGACGGTCCCTGCGTGGTGGTTGATCTGGACGTTGTGCGTTCCAATTATCGTGCTTTCGCCCGCGCGCTGCCGGACACCCGCGTGTTCTATGCCGTCAAGGCGAATCCCGATGCTTCTATTCTGAAGGCGCTCCAGGAGCTGGGCTCCTGCTTTGACTGCGCCTCTGTCAACGAGATCCTGATGGTGCTCGCCACTGGCGCCACCGCGGATCAGATCTCCTTTGGCAATACCATCAAGAAGGAGCGCGATATCGAGCGCGCCTTCAAGCTGGGTGTGCGCCTGTTCGCTGTCGACTGCTATGAGGAAGTCGAGAAGATCGCCCGCGTGGCGCCCGGTTCCAAGGTGTTCTGCCGCATCCTGTGCGATGGCGCGGGTGCCGAGTGGCCGCTCTCCCGCAAGTTCGGCTGCGAGCCGTCCCTTGCCGTGGATGTGCTGGAGCATGCGCACCGTCTCGGCCTTGCCGCCTATGGTGTGTCCTTCCATGTGGGTTCGCAGCAGAAGAATGTTGATGCGTGGGACGGGGCCCTGGCCACCGCCGCCGGCATTTTCCATGAATGCGCGGAGCGGGGCATCGCCCTCTCCATGGTGAATCTGGGCGGCGGCTTCCCGGCCCGCTACCTGCAGGACGTGCCGGCCGCGCAGGCCTATGGCGAAGCCATCTTCTCCTCCCTGCGCAAGCATTTCGGCAACCGTATCCCGGAAACCATCATGGAGCCGGGCCGCGGCATGGTCGGCAATGCCGGCCTGATCGAGACGGAAGTGGTGCTGATCTCCCGCAAGTCCGAGGGTGAGGCGCTGCGCTGGGTGTATCTCGACATCGGCAAGTTCGGCGGTCTGGCCGAGACGATGGACGAATCCATCCGCTATCCGCTGCGCACCCCGCGTGACGGCGATGACACCGCCCCGTGCGTGCTTGCCGGCCCGACCTGCGATTCGGCTGACGTCATGTATGAAAAGACGCCGGTCGAGCTGCCTCTCTCCCTCGCGATCGGTGACAAGATCCTGATCGAGGCGTGCGGGGCCTATACCACCACCTATTCGGCGGTGGCATTCAACGGCTTCCCGCCGCTGAAGTCCTACGTCATCTGACGCGCCGGGGCGTGCTCCGGCACGCCCGAACGCAGCCTGGCATTGCGCCCGCCCCATGGCTGGGCGAGGGCTGGTGCATGGGCCGGGTCGAGGCCGGAGATCGAGTGCCCTTCCGGGCGGGTGGCCTTGCGGCCGCGCCTGTTGAACGGTCCGATCATCCGGTGTGGACCTTCGCCCGCGCTCATGCCGCCCTGTTCTGCCTGCTGCGTCTTCCCCCGGTTCCGGCTGTGCCGCCCGGAGGCGTGAGGAGGGGGTAAACCCCCTCGTCTTCCGCAGCCATCCTTGTGCCTGGTTTGCTCAGGCCCGGTCGCACATGTGGCCGGGGTGGCGTTCTTCACGTCTCGGTTATGGCACAGGAGATGCCGGTGACTGACATTGTGCTTGAATCCGTGGAAGATGTGGCCGCGCGCGATGCCCTGCTCGAATTGTGCATGGGCGAAGGCTGGCGCGCCAAGGCTTCCGAACGCCTGCGTGAGGGCCGTCTGCCGTCCGAGGGGCTGGCTTTTGTCGCCCATGGTCCGGATGGCCGTCTCGTCGGCTCCGTGCGCCTGTGGGATATTTCCGCGGGTGTGAATTGCCCGGCGCTTCTGCTGGGGCCGCTTGCGGTTCACCCCTGGTTCCGCGCGCATGGTCTGGGCGGGGCGCTGATGCGCGCAGCCCTCGATGCCGCGCGCGCACTGGGCCATGGCGCGGTGCTGCTGGTGGGGGATGCCGCCTATTATGAGCGCTTCGGCTTTTCCAGTGCCCGAACCGGCGCATTGTGGATGCCCGGCGCGTTCGATCGCCACCGCCTGCTGGCGCTGGAATTGCAGACCGGGGCGCTGGAAGGCGCGCGCGGTCTCATCAGCCCCACCGGGCGCCTGCTGGCTCGCCCCTCCCTCGACGATCTCATCGCTGTGGAGCTGCGTCAGTCGGCCTGAGGCTGAAGCTCGGTGAAACGCCTTTTGCCGGTTCTTTTGCCGAGAGAAGGCATCACTGCACGGTGGAGCCCATGAGGACCACTGAAGCGCCGGGCTGCGGCGCAGGCAGGGGATGTGCCGTGGCGGGTGCAGGGCGTGCAATGCGTCCTGATTCTTTTCCCGCGCCGGCGCATTTCGGGGCATGAGCGGGGTGCATCAGGATGATGCGCGGCCCGGAAGCCGAAAGCGTTTCGCCATGAGGTGAAAGGCTTCAGCCTGTCATATCAGTGTCTGCTCCATCGCGTGAACTGCCGTCGCGTGCCCTGCGCATGCGGCGGCAGTTCCGTTTTTGATGGGGCTCCCTTTCCTCCCGCGCGCGTGCAATGCAAAACTGGGCATCCGAAACGGAAGGCGGGAAAAATGGGAAACTGGCCGGTGCATGCGCAAATTGACGGCCCGATCGTGATGATCGGCTTCGGGTCCATCGGGCGTGGCGCGTTGCCGCTGATCGAACGGCATTTCAGCTTCGATCGCGCGCGCATGGTGGTGATCGACCCTCTGCCCACGCATGCCTCCCGCCTTGAAGCCGCCGGTATCCGTTTCATTCAGGCCGAGGTGACGGCGGAGAATTACCGCGACCTGCTCACCCCGCTGCTGACAAACGGGCCGGGGCAGGGATTTTGCGTCAATCTCTCGGTTGATGTCTCCTCCATTGCCATGATGGAACTGTGCCGGGAGATTGGCGCGCTTTACATCGATACGGTGATCGAGCCGTGGAAGGGTTTCTATTTCGATGAAACCCTCGGGCCGGCCGGGCGTACCAATTATGCGCTGCGCGAAAGCCTGCTGGATGCGCGCCGGCGCAATCCCGGTGGCAGCACGGCGGTTTCCACCTGCGGGGCCAATCCGGGCATGGTGTCATGGTTCGTGAAGCAGGCTCTGGTGAATCTGGCTGCAGATACGGGACTGGCCCATGCCCTGCCCGCCACGCGCGCCGAATGGGCCGGGCTGGCCCAAACCCTCGGGGTGAAGGGCATTCATATTGCCGAGCGTGACACCCAGCGCGCCCGCCGCCCGAAAGCCATGGGCGAGTTCGTCAATACATGGTCGGTGGAAGGCTTCGTGGCCGAGGGATTGCAGCCGGCGGAGCTGGGCTGGGGCACACATGAGAAGCGCCTGCCGGCCCTTGCGCGCACGCATGCGCAGGGCTGTGGCGCGGGCATTTATCTGCTGCGGCCGGGCGCGGATACGCGCGTGCGCTCATGGACCCCGACAGCACAGGCCCAGCACGCCCTGCTTGTCACCCATAATGAGGCAATCTCGATCGCCGATTATCTGACCGTGCGCGAGGAGGGCAAGGTCATCTACCGCCCCACCTGCCATTATGCCTACCATCCCTGTGATGACGCCATTCTCTCTGTCCGCGAGATGTTCGGCAATGGCGGCCATGCCCAGGGCAGCTGGCGCATTCTGGAGGAGGAGGACATTCTGGACGGGCGTGATGAGCTGGGCGTGCTGCTCTATGGCCATGCCCGCAACGCCTACTGGTTCGGCTCCCGGCTGTCCATCGAGGAAACGCGCGCGCTGGCGCCGGGGCAGAATGCCACCGGCCTTCAGGTCACATCCGCGGTGCTGGCCGGCATGGTCTGGGCGCTGGAAAATCCGCGTGCGGGCATTGTCGAGGCGGATGAGATGGATTTTGCCCGCTGCCTTGAGGTGCAGAAACCCTATCTGGGCCCGCTGGCCGGCATCTATACGGACTGGACCCCGCTGACCGGCCGCCAGACCCTGTTTCCCGAAGACATCGACAGGGATGATCCCTGGCAGTTCAGCAATATTCTGGTGCCCTGACCCTCACCCGCCACGGCCTCTTCACGGGGCCTGCGGCATGGCCCGTTCCCCATGAAAAAGCCCCCGGCGCTGGCCGGGGGCTTTCAGTGGTCTGAAGCATCCACCAAACAGGGCGGAGGCTCAGTTGTGCTCTTCCGTGGTGGTGCGGCTGTGTTCTTCCGTGCGCAGGCCGGTATCATTGGTTTCGCGCGAAAGGTGGTGAACGTCATGCACCACAATGCCGATGTCGCTGGCCGGCATCTTCAGCCAGTCACGCTGGCGCAGGGTCTTGATGGTGTCATCATAGCCCGTGCGCCAGTGGTCGCGCATCGATGAGGTCGAGAACTCATAGTCCTTGTATTCGCGCTCATATGCCTTTTCCTGATAGATCAGGTGGCAGATGTTCACGGGGCCGGATGCGGCATATTCATCCATCAGCTCGCGGTCTTCATCATTGAGCTGGTCGGCCGGCACCCGCTGGAGGGCGCTGTAGAGCTTGCCGCGCAGGTCCTGCACCCGGCGGAACACGTCCGTGGTGTAGCGGGTGCGGCTGGAATAGGTGATGTCCTTCTGGCGCTCGGCCACATCATAGATATCGCGCGGCAGGGGGCCACGGGCGCTGAACAGGTCCACCTGGAAGACCAGCGCGCTGGGATGGTCCGGCTGGTCCAGCAGGAACTGGAGCGGGGTGTTGGAGACAACGCCGCCATCCCAGTACAGCTCGCCGTCGATCTTCACGGCCGGGAAGCCGGGAGGCAGCGCGCCGGAGGCCATGATGTGCTCCGGCGTGATGACATCCACCTTGTTGTCGAAATAGATGAAGTTGCCGGTGCGCACATTCACCGCGCCGACCGAGAAGCGCTTCTCGCCGGAATTGATGCGGTCGAAATCCACCAGCTTGAGCAGCGTCTCGCGCAGGGGCGAGGTGTCATAGAAGGAGGTCGCCCCGCTCGCGCCAGCCGGCTGCAGCAGCGGGCCGGGAATGCGCGGGCTGAAGAAGCCGGGCTGTCCGCGCAGAACCGTCATGGTTGCGCTGAGCTGGTTGCGGATCTGGCGGAAGATGTCCCCTTCGGGAGTCCACATGGCGAACTTGCCGTGCGAGATGGTTTCCCAGAACTCGCGCAGGCGCTGGACACGCAGCTCCGGCGGGTTGCCGGCGATGATCGCCGAATTGATCGCGCCGATGGAGACGCCGGAAATCCAGTTCGGTTCGGCGCCAGCCTCCGCCAGAGCCTCATAGACACCCGCCTGATAGGCACCGAGCGCCCCACCGCCCTGAAACACCAGGGCCAGCCGCTGGTATTCGTTCACGATATCGCACAGATCCGGGGGGAGTTGTTCCTTGGTGCTCTGAACCATGTCGTTCCTCTCTTCTGCAAGGGCATGGATGGCTGATAGGCCGGAGATGATTGTGGAAAGGACAGGGCGGGAAGGGGCGGCATCGCACCCTTCCCGCCAGCCGCCTCACTTCTTTCCGTCAGCCAGATAGTCGTAGACCACCTTGCCCATGCCGAGCGTGAGGTCCGCCTTCAGATGCACGGCGGACAGGACTTCCAGAACCGGAAGCTGGGATACGGTGCACAGCGCGTGCGGGAACAGGCCCAGGGCGGAAGGCCCGGTCCAGCATTCCTTGAGCACGACATCCTCGGCCGCATACTGGACCAGCTCGCAGATGCGCGGGGTGCCGTCCACATGAGGGATGATCTTGAGCAGGAAGGCCGGTGCCTTCACCGATTCCAGAACGGCGTCATGGTCCGCGGCCACATGCTTGTAGCCCATGGTGGCGGAGGCGCACAGCACGCTGCCATAATAGAGCGAGCCGACCAGCGTGTCCTTTTCCACTTCCAGCGTCGGGTTGGCGTACTTCTTGGGGAAGCCCCACAGTTCGCGCCCGCCGGCAATGGGAGCCTCGTCGTTCAGATACATGTCGAGCACATATCCGCCCTTGACGCCGTCGAGGGTCACCGGAATGACCTGCCCGGTTTCAGTATAGTCGCCAAAGCCGGTGGAGTCCGGCATGCGGATGAACTCATACTTGACGATCGGCTCATCGAACTTCAGCGGCTCGGGCACCACCTTGGCGAGCGCGGCCGGGTCCGTGCGATAGGTGATGGTGAGAAATTCGCGATCAATGAAGCGATACGGGCCTCGGGGAAATGAAGGGCTGGTGAGCGGCATGGAATAGGCCGCGCGGCGGACGTCCTCGATCTTCATGATACGGCGACTCCAATCTGAGGGATGCAGACAGGTAAGGCATCAGCTATAGCGCGTGGTGCAGCGCAATAACACCCCCGGACCGAGGCGTTTTAACCTGTAAAGGACAGTTTTGCCGGGTCATCAGAAGTTGAGTAGCCCGGCAGAGCCATGTGTTGTGGCGAAAGCCAGGGCTCCGCCGGGGGCGTTCCACGCCATTGCACTGACGGGATGACCATCCGGGGCGCGCAGAAGTATTTCAGCACCGTCCGATATCCGGACCATCATCACCATGCCATCATCATATCCGATCGCCAGAACCGGGTCGGTGGGGTGCGGTGTAACGACGCTGACCCGGGCGGAGGGCGAGGGCGCCAGCATGGCGGGCTGTTTGCCCATGGGGCCATCCTTGGCCTGGAACGGCCAGAGAATGGCCTCGCCCGAGCCGGAGGAGGCCAGCCATTTGCCATCCGCCGTGAAGGCGAAGGAGCGCACGCGCGAGGGATAGCCGGTCATGCGCATATGCGCGCCATCAGCCACCCGCCAGCCATGCAAGGCGGGCTCCTGCATGGTGGAGACGATGAAGCGGCCATCAGGCGAGAACAGCACGCCCAGATGCGAGCCCTTCCAGTCCAGCCGCTCCGGCTTTGCGCCGGCCGCATTGGGGAACCAGAGCGTCACCCCGCCATAATGGGCGATGGCCAGGCGCAGCCCCTTGGGCGCGAAGGCCAGTCCGCCGACGGTCGAGGGCGCATCAAAGCTGCTGATCTCGCCCTTTGCATTGCGGACAAAGGCGGTTTTGCCGGCAGACCAGGCGATCGCCCCGTTCGGCCCGATGGCGATACGGTCGATCCAGCGCCCCTTGTGCTCGGAAACGGTGTGGGGAATGCCATCGGCCCGCACCTCCACCACCCTGCCGTCGTCACCGCCGGTCAGGATGCGGGTGTTGTCGGCGACCGCGCACAGGGTCACGCCCTCATGCAGGCGGACGCGGCGCAGGTCGTCGCCGGCCAGAATCAGCTCCCCTTCCGCCGTGACATAGGCCGGGGCAGCGCCAAGAAAGGCGGCGGCGATGATGTCGGCATCCAGGGAAAAGGGCTGGACCTTGTCGGTGAGGCTGGAAGGGGCGGAGGACATCGCTTTGCTGATTCCCGCTGAATGACACAACTGCCTCTCTTTAAGCCTTTGTGCCCAAAACCGAAACCACGTTGCTGCGCGGGAGGTGGAAAAGAGGGCGCATACAGGCGGTGATTGCCGCAGATCCGCCGCCCGTTCGGGCACATCCGGCGCGCATGGTTCCCTTGTGGGCTGAAACTGCTTTATGAGCGGGGCGGTTTTTCAGGCGGCCCTTCATGTTCGATACAGCCCTGCCCATTGATGTGATCCTGCCGGAGCTGCGCGCCACGCTTGCGGCGCGCTCCGGCGCCGTGCTCGTCGCCCCGCCCGGCGCGGGCAAGACGACCCGCGTGCCACTGGCGCTGCTGGATGAGCCATGGGTTGCGGGGCGGCGCATTCTGGTGCTGGAGCCCCGCCGCCTTGCCGCCCGCGCCGCCGCCCTGCGCATGGCGCAGACCCTGGGGGAGGCTGTCGGGGAGCGGGTGGGCTATCGTGTGCGGTTGCGCGCCGAAATATCCCGCCGCACCCGTATCGAGGTGGTGACGGAAGGGGTCTTCACCCGGATGGTGCTGGATGATCCGGCGCTGGAAGATGTGGCCGCAATTCTCTTCGATGAGTTCCACGAGCGCAGTCTGGATGCGGATCTGGGCCTTGCTCTCGCGCTCGACAGCCAGAGCGGGCTGCGGGAGGATCTGCGCCTGCTGGCCATGTCGGCCACGCTTGACGGGGCGCGGGTGGCGGCCCTGATGGGGCAGGGAGGCGAACCGGCCCCGGTGCTGGTGAGCGAGGGCCGCGCCTTTCCGGTGGAAACCCGTTATCTCGGCCGCGATGCGCGCGCGCCCATTGCCCCGCAGGTGGCCTCCGCCGTGTTGCAGGCCCTGGCGCAGGAGGAGGGATCGGTGCTCGCCTTCCTGCCGGGTGCCGGTGAAATCCGCCGGGCGCAGGAGATATTGGCCGCCAGTATCCGTGATCCCTCGGTGGATTGCGTGGCCCTGTTCGGCACGCTGGATCAGGCCGAGCAGGACCGTGCCATAAGGCCCGCGCCGGCCGGTCGTCGCAAGGTGGTGCTGGCCACCTCCATCGCGGAGACATCCCTCACCATAGAGGGCGTGCGGGTGGTGGTGGACAGTGGCCTTGCCCGTGTGCCGCGTTTCGAGCCGGATGTGGGCATGACCCGGCTGGAAACCGTGCGTGTCTCGCGCGCCAGTGCGGATCAGCGGCGCGGGCGTGCGGGCCGTACCGGGCCGGGCATATGCTACCGGCTGTGGAATGCGGGTGAAACCGCGAGCCTCCCGCCCTTCGCCACACCGGAAATCCTGAGCGCCGATCTCACCGGGCTGGTGCTGGATCTGGCGCGGGTGGGGGTGCGTGATCCCGCCGCTTTGCCATTTCTGGACCCGCCGCCCGCCCCCGCCATTGCCGAGGCGCGGGCGCTTCTGGAACTGCTTGGCGCGCTGGACAGGACGGGCGCGGTCACAGCGCTTGGCCAGCAGATGGCGCGCCTGCCGCTGCCGCCCCGGCTTGCCCATATGGTGGTGAGGGGCGCGCAACTGGGATGCGGGCGGCGCGCTGCCGAAATCGCCGCCCTGCTCACCGAGCGCGGGCTGGGGGGCAATGATGTGGATCTGCTTCACCGGCTGGAGGCCTTCCGCCGCGATCGCTCCCGCCGGGCGGAGGATGCGCGCCGGCTGGCCGGGCGCTGGGCGGAGCTGGCGCAGCGCGATGCGGAGCCGCTTGCGGGGGAGGCGCCGGAGCCGGCCGCCCTGCTGGCGCTGGCCTATCCGGACAGGGTCGCCAAGGCGCGCGGGGATGGCACACGCTTTTTGCTGGCCAATGGGCGCGGCGGCATGATGGACCCCGCCACCAGCCTTGCCCGCGCGCCTTTTCTGGCGGTGGCGGACATATCCGGCAAGGCCGAATCCGCCCGAATCTCCCTTGCCGCGGCGCTTGATGCCGATGAGGTGGAGAAGATGTTCGCCGGGCAGATCCGTTCCGGGCGCGAGATCGAGTTTGACAGGGCGGCCCATGCGGTGCGCGCGCGGGAGGTGCGCCGGCTCGGCGCGCTGCAGCTGGCCAGCCGGCCCTGCAAGCTGGAGGCGAATGGGGAAACCGCCCGCCTTCTGGCCGCAGGCATTGCCTCTGTGGGGCTGGACAGGCTGCGCTGGAGCACGGCCCTGCAGCAGTGGCGCGAGCGGGTCATGTTTCTGCGCGCCGCGGAAGGAGAGCCATGGCCGGACCTGTCCGATGCCGCCCTCGTCGCCAGCGTGGAAGAATGGCTGGCCCCCTTCATTGAAGGCGAGACATCCCTTTCCGGCATTGGCGCGGACCAGATCTCCAATGCCCTGCACGCGCTCTTGCCCTATGCTCTTGCCCAGCGGCTGGAGGAGGAGGCCCCCACCCATTTCACGGCGCCCACCGGCTCACGCCTGCCGATAGATTATGGCGCCGAGGGCGGGCCGCAGGTGAGCGTGCGGGTGCAGGAGCTGTTCGGGCTGAAGACACATCCGGCCATGGCGGGCGGGCGTGTGCCGCTGACGCTGGCGCTGCTGTCTCCCGCCCATCGTCCGATCCAGGTGACGAAAGACCTGCCGCAATTCTGGCGCGGCTCCTGGAAGGATGTGCGGGCGGACATGCGCGGGCGCTATCCCAGGCATCCATGGCCGGAAGACCCGGCACAGGCCCCGCCGACAAGCCGGGCCAAGCCGCGCGGAACGTGAAGCGGGCGGCACATGGCCCGCGCCGGCCGAGCCTTTATGGCGCGGAGGGACGGGAGGCCTTGTGAAGCCGGTGCTCCACAACGCCTCTTTTCCGGGTGGGGTGGCTCATGCGCCTTCGGGCGGCAGGGGCCGGGGATGGCCATCCTTGTCCACGGCGACACAGGTGAACACTGCCTGCGTGACCTTTACGGCCTCGCTCGATCCGCGATCCCGCCGCCATGCGGCGACATCGATGCGGATGGAGGTGCGCCCGACCTTCTCGATTTCCGCGAACAGGCTCACCTCATCGCCCACAAAGACCGGGGAAATGAAGCTGATGGCTTCCACAGCTGCTGTCACGGTGCGGCCCTTGGCGCGGCGGGCGGCGACATTGCCCGCGGCAAGATCCATCTGCGCCATCAGCCAGCCGCCGAAAATATCGCCCGCGGCATTGGTATCGGCCGGCATGGCAATGGTGCGGATGGCGGGGGCGCCCGCTGGCATCTGGGTATTGTCCGTCATGGAAGCATCTCCGGGAGGGGGCCGCGCGTGAAGTATGGGCGGCAGGAAAGACATGTGCCCGGCAGTATACGGAAAAGCGAGACCATTCCACCTGCCGGAAAAACACTGTCCACCCTTATAGGAGACATGGGGTGGCGCGATTGTGACCTTTCACACGCCGCCTTTTATCGCGCGCATGTTGCCGCGGGCGGGGGAGGGGATGATACGTTTGGTGTAGAAGAAATGGCCTGAAATGTGTCGTGGGAGAGTTGAATTTGATTCATCTCAGAGATTTTCGGGCCGGATTATGTTTTCTGAAGCCAATCCATGTCTTCTCGGGGCAGACAGGGCATGGATAACCGGCTCCGTCTGGCTGTGTGGGCGGAGCCGGTGCACCCGACTTGAGGATGAGGCGCCATTGCTTGCCTCTCTCTGTGTCAACCTGCTCCATTTCTTCACATTTCAGGATATTTCACCTGCTCCGCGCCGGCCGGGCGGGTGGCATGCACTTTCGCTTGTCTTCCGACATGCTGATGCGGGCCGCAGTAAAATCTGCACATTGTGAGCGGGTTGCAAGATTTCGGCGAAAATGTGGCGGGAAATCGCCGGTTGTTTCTTGCCGGAGCCGGCGTCATTCGTGGCTTATCGTCTTTCCCCGGTCGCAGAAAAGGGCTAAAGAGAAGCCACACACTCAGGGGCTCTCCTTTCAGGACGGGAGCGATAGCTGGTGCGCGTGGCCTATCTTGTACACATGTTGCCCTCGGGACATGCCGGAACGGCAGGTGCAGGCGGCATGGCGCGCTTCCGGTCACTGACGCACCGGATCCTGCACTGGAAGACTGGCCCGAACCATGCGTAACAGGAAGATGTCAGCCTTGAAACCGCGGTTTGCTTCCCTTCTGGCTCTGGTGGCCCTCATGGGCCTTGCGCCTGCCGCCGCGCAGGCCAGCCCCTTTCTGCTGGTGGAGGCGGATACCGGACGGGTGGTGGAGCAGAAGGATGCGGGCAAGCCCTGGTACCCGGCTTCCGTCACCAAGCTCATGACCGTCTATGTCGCGCTCCATGCCGTGAAATCCGGCCGGATGACCATGGATACGCCGCTGACGGTCTCCAGCCGCGCCGCCGCGCAGAAGCCGTCCAAGATGGGCTTTGCGCCCGGCACCAAGATCACGCTGGGCGATGCCCTGCGCATGCTCATGGTGAAGTCCGCCAATGATGTCGCGGTCACCGTGGCGGAAGGTGTGGGGGGCTCGGAGCCGACATTCGTCGCCGAGATGAACGCCATTGCCCGTCATCTGGGCATGAGCGGCACCCATTTCGAGAATCCCCACGGCCTGCCCAACTCCCAGCAGGTGACCACCGCGCGGGACATGGCCATTCTCGCCCGCGCGCTGATCTATCATTTCCCCGATCAGGAAGCGCTGTTCCGCATTCCGGCCATCCGCATGGGGAACAAGGTCTATCGCAACAACAACCGTCTGATCGACCGCTATCCCGGAGCCGATGGGATGAAGACCGGCTTCATCTGCGATTCCGGCTTCAATCTGGTGGCAACCGCTGAGCGTGACGGGCGGCGGCTGATCGCGGTGGTGTTTGGCGGGCGCTCCGCCGTGGCGCGCAATGAAGATGCCGCCCTGCTGCTGGAAAAGGGTTTCCGCTCCCAGCCGACGCTGGGCATTTTCGGGGGCATGGCGCAGACCCTCTCCTCCCTGCCGAATGCCGGGGGAACACCCGCGAGCATGCGCGCCCAGGTCTGCAGCGCCGAGCGTGGCGTCGTGGCTGCCGAGAATGAGGATGAGCGCCCCAATGCCCGTCTGCTGGGCGGTGTTCTGTCCTTCGGGGATTCCGGCCTGCCGGCCTCGGGGGCGGAGCTGCTGCAGAATCTGCCGCCTTCCATGCCGCCGGTCGAGGTTTCCGCGGATACGAGCGGCGTGCAGGTGCGCTCTGCCACCAAATCGGATGGCAAGAAGACCCAGACACGCGCCTCTTCCGGGCAGGGGGCTGCAAAGCCCAAGCCGCAGAACCGTGCGGCCTCGCCCGCCGGCTCCGCTCCGGTTCCGCCCACGCGCCCGGCCGGCTGAGCCGCCTTGCCCTCATAAATCCCCGGGAAATGCGCCGTGCCTCCGCCCGGCGCATTTTTCTTGTGAGGAGAGGCGGGAAAGATGCCGCCGGCGCCGGGCCATGGCACTTTCTGATTCCGCAAGCGGCGCAAACATTCTAGCCTGCCGCCATGTCTGGATCAGATCGCAAGGCGGGGCCGCCCGCCCCCATTTCCGTCACCGTGCTCACAGGCTTTCTCGGCGCGGGAAAGACGACGCTTCTCAATGCCCTTCTGGCAGACCCGGCTTTGGCTGATACCGCCGTTCTGATCAATGAGTTCGGTGAAATCGGGCTGGATCATCTGTTCGTGCGCGCGGTGGAGGAGGGGGTAGTGCTGCTTTCTTCCGGCTGCCTGTGCTGCACGGTGCGCGGAGATCTGGTGGCGGCGCTGGAAGATCTCCTGCGCGGGCGGGACAATCACCGCCTGCCGCCCTTTTCCCGCGTGGTCATCGAAACCACCGGTCTGGCTGATCCGGCCCCGGTTCTGCACACCCTCATGACCCACCCCTATCTGATGCTGCGTTACCGGCTGGACGGGGTGGTGTGCGTGGTGGATGCGGTGAATGGCATGGCGACGCTGGATGCCCATGAGGAAGCCGTGAAGCAGGCGGCGATGGCGGATCGCATCGTGCTGACCAAGACCGATCTGCTCACCACGCCGGAGCTTCAGGCGCAGGGTGCGGAGTTGCGCGCCCGCCTTGCCCGGCTTGCGCCGGGGGCCATGCTGCTGGATGCGGCAGCAGGTGAGGCCGGGCCAGGGGCGCTGCTGAATGCCGGTCTCTATGATCCTGCGACCAAGACGCCGGATGTCGCCCGCTGGCTGGCGGCGGAGGAGGTGGCAGCCGCGCAGGATCTGGCCGCGACAGGACAGGCCCATGGCCATGACTACAACCGGCATGATGCCCATATCCGTGCCTTCACTCTCGCCACGGATGCGGCGATTCCCGCATCGGCGCTGGATCTGTTTCTGGAGCTGGTGCGCGCCAGCCATGGGTCGCAGGTGCTGCGGCTGAAGGGCATCGTGAAGGTGAGGGAAACCCCGGAGCAGCCGGTGGTGATCCATGGCGTGCAGCATGTGATGCATCCGCCGGAGCGCCTTGCCGAATGGCCCGATGATGACCACCGCACCCGGCTGGTGATGATCGTGCGGGATCTCGATCCGCGCCAGATCACCCGGCTGTTCAATGCCTTTCTTGGCATTCCCGAAATTGATGCGCCAGACCGCGCGGCACTGACGGAAAACCCGCTGGCGCCGCCGGGCCTGCTTTAGGCCAGCCCTGCGGCTCCGGCCGTCCCGGGCTCTTGTGGTGGAACCGGATGCGGGGCCTGGCTCTTGTTGTTTCGTGGTGACCGGAAGAGTGAGGACGGAAAATGCAGCATGATGCAGCCGGCATTCTGGATTTCTGGCGCAAGGCCGGCCCTGACAAATGGTTCGGCGGTGGCCCGGCTTTCGATGATGAGGTGAGACAGCATCTTTTGCCGGCTTATGAGCAGGCCGTCGACCGGCTTCTGGACCATTGGCAGAAGGATGCCGAGAGCGCGCTGGCCCGGCTGATCCTGCTGGATCAGGTGCCGCGCAACATCTTTCGCGGCTCCCCGCGTGCTTTCGCGACCGATGCTCTGGCGCGGGCAGGGGCGGAGGAGGCCATTGCGAAAGGGTTCGATCGCGCCCCGGAGGTGGAGCGGGCGCCCACATTGCGCGGCTTCTTCTATCTGCCGCTCATGCATGCGGAAGATGTGGAGGCGCAGGCGCGCTGTGTCGCGCTCTATCGTGAATGGGGCGAGGAAAACGGCCTTTCCTACGCCCTGGTCCATCAGGATATCATCGTGCGCTTCGGCCGCTTTCCCCATCGCAACCTGATTCTGGGCCGGACGATGACGCCCGATGAGCAGGCCTATCTGGATGCGGGTGGCTTCAGCGGCTGATTGCGCTGTCCATCTGTCCCAGATGCGCAAGAACACCCTCGGCCGCGGCGCGCCCGGTGGCGAAACAGGCCTGAAGCAGATAGCCGCCGGTTGGGGCATCCCAGTCCAGCATTTCGCCGCATGCGAAGGTGCCGGGGAGGGGGCGCAGGGCGTAATCCTCGCCCACATCATCCCAGACGATGCCGCCCGCGCTGGAAATGGCGCGGCTGATGCCGGCAAGGCCGGTAATGGCGACAGGCACGGTCTTGATGAGATGGGCAAGGGTGGCGGCATTCTCCGGGCGCTCCTGTCCCATGGCCTCACGCAGCAGGCCGGTGGCGACAGGTGAGAGCCCGGCGGCCTTGCGCATGAGATTGGAGAAGGACAGCTTGGGGGAGGCGGCCTCGATGCGGGCGGTGAGGGCCGTGACATCCATGTCCGGGCGCAGATCGACAAGCAATGTGCTCATGCCGCTCTGCACCTCGTGCCGCAGGCGGCGGGAGAGGGCATAGATCGCCCCGCCCTCAAGGCCGTTCTGCGTGACCATCGCCTCGCCGCGTACCCTTGCGCCACCGCATGTGAGGGCAATGCGCTTGAGGGGTGTGCCGGCAAAGCGGTTTCGGAACAGCTCTGACCAGTTCACATGTACGCCCATATTGGACGGGCTGAGTTCGCGCACCTGCACGCCCTTTTCGCGCAGAATACGCACCCATCCGCCATTAGAGCCCAGCCGCGGCCAGGATGCGCCCCCGAGCGCCAGAATCGCGGCCTGCGGCCGGGCGGTGCTGCGCCCCTCCGGGGTCTCGAAGACAAGGCTGCCCGTGTCATCCCATCCCAGCCAGCACTGGCGCGGCATGAGCATGGCACCCTGCCGGGCCAGCCGCGCCAGCCATGCGCGCAGCAGGGGCGAGGCCTTGAAGCTTTTCGGGAAAACCCGCCCACTGCTGCCGATAAAGGTTTCCTCTCCCAGCTCCAGCGCCCATTCGCGCAGGGCCTGCGGGGGAAAGCGCTCCAGCGCTGGCCTCAGCCGGTCCGCGGCTTCGGCATAACGGGCCAGAAACAGCTCGAACGGCTCGGAATGGGTGAGATTGAGTCCGCCACGCCCGGCCATGAGGAATTTGCGGGCCGGTGAGGGCATGCGGTCATGGATATGCACGCACAGGCCGGCCTGTGTCAGGCGTTCTGCCGCGGCAAGGCCGGCGGGGCCTGCGCCGATAATGGCGATATGAGGGGGGGCCATGGATCAGACCGGGATTTCACCAGCCTGTGGCCGGTGCGGATGACGGGGGGTGAATGCGGAAGGCGAGTGTAGAGCGCCTGCCTGTCACATGGAACCATGCGGGGATCACGGACATGGTAAATGAGGTGTAAAACCTCATTGAGGGGCCGCGCGGCGGAGAACGGTGCTGTTCCCCTCTCCCCATCCGTTGCCGATGTGCGCCCCTAACATGTTGGCAGAACGTGCTTAATCCGTGTCCATGCCGGGTTCCGGCCGAAGTTTCCCATGAGTAAGGTCTTCCCCGGCTCTCGACCTCCTGCCGGGTGCGGGAAGGCAGGGGTGTGGACCCTGCATCATCTCTATGCACAGCCTGGCCTTCATTTGGCCGAAGATGAAAACCTCCTTTTAATTCCGCCCTCCTATCCCTTGGAACATCAGCGTTCCTTTGGGTTATGGATCTATGTCAGCTTCGAACCAGCCTCCGAGACAGGTCAACTTCCCCTCGCTCCTGGTTTCGGAGGATGTTGGCGCGGTTGGGCGCTCACATGCCTCCGCCGAAGCCGAGTCCTCCGTTCATACCTGGATCGACTCGGACTTCGTGCCGAGCTGGCTTCGTCCCTTCAGCCTGGGCGGAACCGCGCGCTTCACCCGCACGCCCGACCATCTGCTGCGCAAGAATGACGAGCCTGAACTCCAGATGGACAGCCCCGGCTACTGCATCGGCGGGGCGGGCTGGCATTTTCTGGATGTGCCGGGCGAAGTCGAGGAGGATCTGGCCTCCTATCCCAGCCTGAAGGCAGACCTTGAGGCGCTGGAAACCGCTTTTTCCGACATGAAGGGCGCGGCCCATCTGAAGGAAGAGGACATGCTGCCCAACGGCTACCGGGCCGGTGAGACGGCGCGGGACGAGGCGGAAAGCTTCAGGGCGGAATCTGGCCTGATCGCCAGCTTTGTTTCCGAGGAGCTGGGCCCGGCCCATGCGGGGCAGGCGGAAGCACTGTCTGCCATGGAGGACGCCTCTTGCGAGGACGCTTCCTACGAGGACGCTTCCTACGAGGACGCGGCCCACGGGGAGATGGCTCATGAGGAAACCGCCCATGGGGCGGCGCCCTGGGCCGCCGTGGAAATGGACGGGCTGATCGACCTGCTGGAAACCGCCGGGCAGGATGCTGCGCCTGAGTCTGAGCCGGAAGCCGCATCGGTACAGCTTGTCGATTCAATTGGACGGCAGATGGCGGAAAGCTGGTCTGTGCGTGTGGTGGATACGGCCGGTCCGCCCGCCTATCTGCTCGCGCTCCAGCAGGCCATTCTGCTGGGCCATGCCGATTTTGTGCGCGATTATGTGCATGAGCCGGTCTCCCGGTCGCAGCAGCCGGTCTCCCGGTCGCAGCCTGCCCTCGATGAGATCGAGGACAGCGGCGATGCCGTGATGCTGAGCGACTGGGATGAGCCGCTTGAACTCCAGACCGCCATCTCCGATGCCGGGCACGGCATGGAGGATGGCGATGCGCTCATGCTGAGCGATTTCGATGAGGAACCGCAGGCTGAAGCCATGATGCGGGCCAGCGATGCGCGTCCGGCTGTGGCCGTGGACGAGCGGATGATCGCGGCCGCCATCGCGGAAGCGGTGGCTGAGGCCATCACCATGCCCGCCCTTCAGGCCCCGGCGGCTCTCGACGAGAGCCCGGTTGCGGGCGAGAGCGCGGCTCTGGCACAGGAAGATGAGGCCCAGGACGATGCCGCACAGGCTTGGCAGGTGCAGGAATGGGAAGATGCCTTCCTGACCTATCTGGCCGATGAGGAACTGGAAGAAACGGCTTCCGCGCCGGTGGTGGAACAGCCTGCCCTGAAGGTGGAAGCTGCCGCTGCCGCGCTTGTGGAGCGTGTGGCGGATGAAGAGGCCGAGATCATCGCGGTGGCTGACGACGCCGGTGATGTGATCGCCGCCCGGATCGCCGAGGCGGAGATGCCGTGCGCGGCGGATGAGGTGCAGGACGACGCTGACGAGGAAGCCCTTCAGGCGCAGGCCGGGGACGACCGCGTTGAGGAAGACTGCGAGGACATTGAGGATATCGAGCTGGCGGCCGGTGAGGATCTGGATGCCGATGACGATGTCCATGTCGCGGAGGAGGACGCTGCGGAGGAGGTTGCCGTGGAGGCAGCCGCAGAAATTCTCCATGCCGTGCCGGCTCCGGTCGCGATGGATCAGGAGGCCGCCAGCCTTCGGCCTGCCGCTGCCGCTTTCACCGCGCCGGTTGTCAGCTCCTTCTTCTGGCAGCCCTATCAGCAGACGATCGGGTCCGATCTGATGCGGTTCGGGGCCGGCGTCGCCGCAGCCGTGTCTGCCGCGCCTGTCGCTGTCGCGTCTGCGTCGCCCGCGCCGCAGGCTGGCGCTTCCGTGCCGGCTCTGTCCCCGGAGGTTCCCCCTTCTGCCGCCCTGCCTGCCATGCAGGCGGATGATGAGGAGGAGCAGGGCGGCTTCACGGGCTATGAGCTGCCCTCACTGGACCTGCTGAGCGAGCCGCCCCAGCTTGAGCCGGACTATGAGCTTTCCGAAGAGGCGCTGGACCAGAACTCCACCGCGCTCCAGCAGATCCTGCGTGATTTCGGTGTGCGTGGCGAGATCATCGATGCCAATCCCGGCCCGGTGGTGACCCTCTATGAGTTCGAGCCCGCACCGGGGGTGAAGTCCTCCCGCGTCATTGGTCTGGCAGACGATATCGCCCGTTCCATGAGCGCCATTTCCGCCCGTGTGGCGGTGGTGCCCGGTCGCAATGTGATCGGTATCGAACTGCCCAACCGCCGCCGTGACACGGTGTGGCTGCGTGAACTGCTCTCCAGCCAGGAATTCGGCGAGGCCCGCACCAAGCTGGGCATCGGCCTTGGCAAGACCATCGGTGGCGAGCCGGTGATCGCGGATCTGGCCCGCATGCCGCATCTGCTGGTGGCCGGCACCACGGGTTCCGGCAAGTCGGTCGCCATCAACACCATGATCCTGAGCCTGCTCTACCAGCACACGCCGGAACAGTGCCGTCTCATCATGATCGACCCGAAGATGCTGGAGCTGTCCATCTATGAGGGCATTCCGCACCTGCTGACCCCCGTGGTGACGGACCCCAAGAAGGCCATCATCGCCCTGAAATGGGCGGTGAAGGAGATGGAGGACCGCTACCGCAAGATGGCCCGCCTCGCCGTGCGCAACATCGATGGCTACAACGCCCGCATGGCCGAAGCGCGCGTCAAGGGCGAGGTGATCACCCGGCAGGTCCAGGTGGGCTTCGACAAGGAAAGCGGCGAGGCGCTGTATGAAGAGCAGGAGATGGACCTCTCCCCGCTGCCCTACATCGTCATCATCGTGGATGAAATGGCCGACCTGATGATGGTGGCGGGCAAGGAAATCGAGGGCGCGATCCAGCGTCTGGCCCAGATGGCCCGCGCCGCCGGGATCCATCTGGTGATGGCCACCCAGCGCCCGTCGGTGGATGTCATCACCGGCACCATCAAGGCCAATTTCCCCACCCGCATCTCCTTCCAGGTGACCAGCAAGATCGACAGCCGCACCATTCTCGGTGAAATGGGCGCGGAAACGCTGCTGGGACAGGGTGACATGCTGTTCATGGCCGGTGGCGGCCGTATCCAGCGCGTCCACGGCCCCTTCGTCTCGGATGCCGAGGTGGAGCATGTGGTGAACTTCCTGAAAACCCAGGGCGGGCCGGAATATCTGGACGACGTGGTGACCGACGAGGAAGCCGACGGCCCGGCCGACGGGGATGACAGCGCGGTGTTCGACAAGAGCGCGCTGGGTGAAGGTTCCGGTGACCTTTACGATCAGGCGGTGGCCATTGTGATGCGGGACCGCAAGGCTTCCACCTCCTATATCCAGCGCCGCCTTCAGGTGGGCTACAACAAGGCCGCCAGCCTGATGGAGCGCATGGAGAATGAGGGGATTGTCGGCCCCGCCAACCATGCCGGAAAGCGCGAGATCCTCGCCTTTTCACGCGGGGATTGAGAAGCCGTCCATTCCACAGCAAGGCCCCGGTCGCAGGACCGGGGCTTTTTGTTTTGAAAACGCCATGGCGGGCGGGATGATGCCGCCCGAATGGAGGCCGCGTGATGGGCATTGATGGTGAGGGGCGGATCAAAACGGTGGGAGAGCCCCCATGGCAGGAGGCCTTTTGCCCGGTGCTGGAAGATGTCCGTCGCCGCCTGTCCCCCGGTTCCATGCGGTTCATCCACAGCGTTCATGTCTATGGAAGCGTTGCTGCCGCAAAGGCCGTGCCCGGGCGCTCCGATCTTGACCTGTGCCTGATCCTCCACCACCTGCCCGGAGAGGATGAGACGGCTCTTCTCGAACATGTCAGGCAACAGATCGAGGCGGCCCATCCGGTGGTGGGCAAGGTGGATCTCGATATCGGGTGTGTGGATGATCTCTCCGCGCCGGAGACAGGCATGGCGTGGCGCTATTGGCTGCGTCATCACTGCCGGCGCCTGATGGGGGAGGATCTGGCGGCGGATATTCCACTGTTCCGCCCCTCCCGCGCCCTTGCCCATGCGGTGAACGGGGATTTCCGGCAGGTGCTGGGGGCCTATCTGGAGCAGCTGGAGAAAGCGGGCAGCCGGGAGGAGAGCGGTCGTCTCATCCGCGCCGCCGCGCGCAAGCTGGTACGCTCCACCAATATATTGCGCCATGATGCGGACAGGGACTGGCCCGATAGCCTGGAAGACCATGCCCTGCGGTTCAGCACAGCCTTCCCCGAGCGCCGGGCGGACATGCTCTATTTTCTGGAGCAGTCCCGGATGGCCAATGGCGATCCGGCCGCGTTTGCAGGGCGGATGCGCGGTTTCATCGGCTGGATGGCGGATCTGGCGGAAAAGACAGATTCTTCCGGGCCGAAACAGAAGATTTTACCATGACACAGTTCTTTGAAAGCCCCTTCCGGGGCATCACGCTCGACAGGCAGGTCACCAATCCCAATATCCATGTGGGGCGGTACAGCTATTATTCCGGTTATTATCATGGCCACAGCTTCGATGACTGCGCGCGCTTCCTGCTGCCGGATGCCGGGGTGGACCGGCTGATCATCGGCAGTTTCTGTTCCATTGGCTCGGGCGCGGCCTTCATCATGGCCGGAAACCAGGGCCACCGGAATGACTGGATCAGCACCTTCCCCTTCTTCTGGATGTCCGAGGTGCCGGCCTTCGCCGGGGCACAGAACGGGTATGAACCTGCCGGGGATACGGTCATCGGCAATGATGTGTGGATCGGTTCGGAAGCCATCATCATGCCGGGCGTGCGGATTGGCGATGGGGCGGTGATCGGCACCCGCGCTTTGGTGACGCGCGATGTGGAGCCTTTTGCGATTGTGGGCGGAAATCCCGCGCGCACCATCCGCAAGCGCTTTGACGAGGCGCAGGTCGAGATGCTGATGGAGATGAAATGGTGGGACTGGACGGATGAGCAGCTCCAGCCCGCCATGGCGCTTCTCACCAGCGGGGATGTGGCGGGGCTGCACCGCTACTGGCGCACTCACGCCGGGGCGCATCGGGACCGGCCCGAATGACGGCCGGGCGGGATGACGGGCGCCAGATTTCCGGGGTGGTGCGCCTGCTGCAATCGGTCTTTCACCCTGCACTTGCCGGTGTCTGTCTTCATGGCTCCGCGGTCGCGCACGGGCTGCGCGCGCAGAGTGACATCGACATGCTCGCCATCATCGAGGGCACGATGACGGATGCGCAGCGAGATCACCTGCTGTCCGGTCTGCTGGAGATGTCCGGCCGGCATCCGGCACCGCCTGATGGGCCGCGCTCTCTGGAGGTGATGGTGTTTGCGCGCGCCGACCTGTCCGCCGGACTGTTCCCTGTCCGGGTGCAGTTCACCTATGGCGAATGGTTGCGGGGCTGCTTTGAGGCCGGTTCCTGCCCTGCGCCTGTGGCCGACCCGGACAACACGCTTGTTCTGGCGCAGGCGCGGCTGGCATCCCGGCCGCTGCTTGGTCCGCCCCTTTCCGAGTTTCTGCCTGCAATTGCGGCGGAGCATGTGCGCATAGCGATTGGCGAGGCGCTGCCGGCTCTTGTCGGCGGCCTGTGCGGGGATGAGCGCAATGTTCTGCTCACCCTCGCCCGCATGTGGCGGACGGCGGCGCAGGGGGATTTTGTCAGCAAGGATACCGCAGCCGCATGGGCCGCGCCCCAGCTGCCGGAACCGGCATCACAGGCTCTTGCCCATGCCCGCGCGGCATATCTGGGCGAGGTGGAGGAGGGTGATTGGCGCAGCCGGCAGGCGCAGGCCCGGGAGGCCGCAAGCCATATGCGGCAGCGCATTCTCGCGCAGCTCCAGCATCCGGCGGAAGATCTGCCCCGCACATGATAAAGGCCGCCTCAGGAAAAGGCGGCCTTTCAGTCTTCCGGGGTGGGATGCGGGGCATCCTCTCCCGTCACGGCTTCAGGTGGGGGTCAGTCCACGTCTTCCACATTCACCGGCCCGCCGCCATAGGCGCGCTGGGCAAGGGCTGCCTGCATGAAGGGATCGAGATCGCCATCCAGCACTTCCTGCGGGGTGCCGGACTGCACGCCCGTGCGCAGATCCTTCACCAGCTGGTAGGGCTGGAGCACATAGGAGCGGATCTGGTGGCCCCAGCCGATATCGGTCTTTGAGGCCTGCTCGGCGGCGGCGGCCTCCTCGCGCTTTTTCAGCTCGGCTTCATAGAGCTTGGCGCGCAGCATGTTCCACGCCGTGGCACGGTTCTTGTGCTGGGAGCGGTCACCCTGGCTCACCACGGCGATGCCGGTGGGGATATGGGTGAGGCGCACGGCGGATTCGGTCTTGTTCACGTGCTGGCCGCCCGCACCGCCGGAGCGCATGGTATCCACCCGCACGTCGGATTCATTGATGTCCACCACGATGCGGTCATCGATGACAGGGTAGATGACCACCGAGGCGAAGGAGGTCTGGCGGCGGGCATTGGCATCGAAGGGCGAGATGCGCACCAGACGGTGCACGCCGGCCTCGGTCTTCAGCCAGCCATAGGCATTGTGGCCCTTCACCAGAACGGTGGCGGACTTGATGCCGGCCTGCTCGCCCTCGGATTCGTCCACCAGCTCCACCTTGAAGCCGCGCCGTTCCGCCCAGCGCTTGTACATGCGCAGCAGCATCTCGGCCCAGTCCTGGCTGTCGGTGCCGCCGGCGCCCGCATGGACTTCCAGATAGGTGTCGCTGGAATCCGCCTCGCCCGAAAGCAGGGATTCGAGTTCGCGCCGGGCCAGTTCCACCTTCAGCGCATCGAGCGCGCCGGTGGCTTCGGAGACGATGCTCTCGTCCTTTTCCGCCTCGCCCAGCTCGATCAGCTCGATATTATCGGCCAGATCCTGGGTGATGCGGTCAATCGCGTTCACGCCGTCTTCCAGCGTGGTGCGCTCCTGCATCACCTTCTGCGCCCGCTCGGGCTCGTCCCACAAGGTGGGGTCCTCTGCCATGGCGTTCAGCTCGTCGAGCCGCCGCCGTGCGCGATCCACATTGATGTGTTCGCGCAGCAATTGCAGGGATTGTGTGATCTCGTCGACCTTCGCGGCGAGTTCCGCACGCATGGCTTGTCATCTCCGGATAAGGCCGCGGAAGATAGCCAGCACCGGGCCATGTGTAAACGGCCCAACTGACCCAAAGGCAATTTCGTGATGCCGCCTGTGGGTTCGCCTGCCTTGCGCAGGCTGAAAGCGGGCTGGTAAGAAACTGCGGGCCGTCTGCCGTTCCCGGTTCAGGCGCGCCGCAAACATGAGGCGCAGGCGCGCCGGGGTGGGGTCATGGACTGGTGGAGACGGATTCTGTTTTTTCTCGGCGGGCTTTATGGTGCGCTCGGGGTGGCGGCAGGCGCGGCGGCGGCCCATCTGGTCGGGGATGACATGCTCACCACCGCCTCGCATTTCCTGCTGTTCCATGCCGCCGCACTGGTGGCCATAGGTGCGGCCAGCGCCGCGGTGGATGGCGGGCGCGCGCCCCTGCTCACCGGCGCATCCGCCATTGCGCTCGGCACATTCCTGTTCACCGGCGATCTGGCCCTGCGGGCCCTGTCCGAAGGGGAATATCACTGGGGCACCGCGCCCGTTGGCGGCAGCGTGCTGATTGTCGGCTGGATCTTTGTGGCGATTGGCGGCCTGATGGCGCGCGGCAAGCCGCAGACCCATGGCTGATGAACGTTGAGTGAAAATCGCGGCCCTGCCTCCGGGCGGGGCCGCATGGCTTTCGCGCGGCTTACTGGGCTCCCGCGGCACCTTGCCCCTGCTGCAACAGGCCACCCAGCCCGCCAAGGCCACCCAGCGCTCCAATGCCGCTCTGGATGCCCTTGATGGTCTTGGCATTGAGCTGGATGATCTGAACCTCCGGCGGGAAGGAGAATTTCGCCGGGTCCTGCGGCGCCCGGGTCACGCGCTCCGCCTCGAACAGGACGCGGGGCGCTCCGCCCATTTCCGTGTGGCTGCGCAGGGCAATGCCGTCACTGGTGATGCAGGTGACGGTTTCTCCGGTCTTGGTGTCGTCCAGATGCCACAGGTCACAGCTCTCCCCGGCCACCTCGGCCTCTCCCACCTTCCTGCCGGTGCCCCTCTTGATGGTGGCGGCATATTGGGGCGGCAGCTCCACCTCCATCGCCATGTTGGGCATGGCCGGCACGAGGGTCAGCATTTTTGCGGTTTCCAGATCGATGATGCCGGTCATCACCGCATCCTCGCCGGGCTTCTTCATCTCCACCCGCATCTTGCCCTTGTGATGCGACATCTCCAGCCGGGCTCCGCGCATGGACTTTGCTGTCATGGAGTAGTCCACGCTCGGCTTGGGCAGGGGGGCGCTGGCTGCCTCCCCGGCGCTTGCCGGTTCCAGAATGCCTGCTGCACACACAACCAGCACCGCACCCATCGCCGGATGGAACAGTCTGCCGGATATGGGAGGCAGGTGGCCGCACATCGACTTCATTCAATCCGTTCCTGTTACTTTACGCTCATGATATCAAACGGTTGACCCGCGTATATAGAGTTTAGCAGCTTTACGCCCGCAAATGAGGCGGTGCCGATCACATTGCGTGACGGAGCTGGCACAAACCGGTTCCGGCGCCTGTTCGCCCTGATCCGGACCTGTGGGCCATGGAGTGTCGTAAAGCTTTTGCGCATTCGGGCGACCATCAGAATTCAGCCTGTATTTTTGATTCGCTGATATTCTGGAGACCGGCCTTTGGCCCCATGGGCCGAAGGTGGCAGGGCTTTGCATTGGCCGGGGCTTCAGGCGCATGGTATCAGCTAAGGTTCGGGGGAGGCGCCCATGTCGCGTGGACGCAAGAGCGGGGACAAGTCGGTGCAGGGGGACGATCAGCCGCAGCGTGCCGGGCGTGGGGCGCGGCCGGCGCGGGCCGCCTCGGCGCGCAAGGCCCGCCCGGATGGGGATGTCATCCGGGAGGATGCGCCCGAGCGGGACGCGCCGCCGCCTGAACAACCCGCTCCTGTTCCCCCCAAGACGGCCCCCCCGAAATCTGGCGGCCCGAAACCTGACCTCTCCGTGATGCCGGAAACGGCCGCGCCGGAGCCTGTGTCCGGGTCTTTGCCCCAGCCGCTTTCGCAGTCTCCGCCTCTTCCCCTGGCTGAATCCCATGCCGTGCCGGTTCCCGCAGATGATGCCGCCGCCCGGCCGGCTTTTCTGGAAGGGGCCGGGGAGCAGCCTTCACCGGTGATGCCCTCCCCGTCGCCCATGCCTGAAGATGAGCCGGTTGTGACCGTGACCGCGCTGAACCGTTTCCGCCGCGCCCTGTGGGTGTGGTGGGCGCTGGTGGCGATTCTGCTGCTGGCCTGCGCCTGGGGCGGGCTGTTGCATGTCGGTCTGGCGCTGGCCCTTGTCGTGATAACCGCCGCGCCCGGTCTTGTGCCCGCGCCCCGCCCGGCGCGCAAGGCCAGCCCCGCCCCATCCCCCCGCAGCCGGAGGGACAGGCGGATCGAGGCGCTGGTGGCCGCCTTGCCGGAGCCGGCCCTGCTGCTGACAGCAGGGGGCGAGATCGTCACCGCCAATGCACGCGTGGCCCTTTCCATAGGGCAGGCGCGGGCGGGAGACCCCCTGTCTTTCGTGGTGCGGGTGCCGGAAGTGCTGGAGGCGGTGCGGGCCGCCGCCACCGATGGGCTGACAAGACGTGTGGAGTTTGCCGAGCGCGTGCCGCTGGACCGGTGGCTGGAGGCCCATGTGGTGCCCCTGCATCTGGATGGGCGCGCGAGGAAAGGGGCGTCCGCGGCGGCCTCGCCCCCTGATGGTGTGTTGCTGACCTTCCGGGATCTGACACATCAGAGGCGGGTGGAGCAGATGCGCGCGGATTTCGTCGCCAATGCGAGCCATGAACTGCGCACGCCGCTGGCCTCGCTCTCCGGCTTCATCGAAACCCTTCAGGGACCGGCCCGCAATGACGAGAAGGCCCGGGAGCGTTTTCTCGGCATCATGTCGGCCCAGGCCCGCCGCATGTCCCGCCTGATCGATGACCTGCTCTCGCTCTCCCGTATCGAGCTGCATGCCCATGTCCAGCCCGAGACCGAGGTGGACCTGTGTGACATCCTCAACCATGTCTGTGACGCCCTCTCGCCGCTGGCGCAGGAGCGGGGCATGCAGATCGAGCAGATCTGCGAGGCGCGGAGCCTGCCGGTGCGGGGGGATCGTGACGAGCTGATCCGCCTGCTGGAAAATCTGGTGGAAAATGCCCTGAAATATGGATCGGGCGGCGAGCGCGTCACCGTACGCATGTCGCGGGAGGAGGCGCCGAATGGTGCCTTTGCGCTGGTCAGCGTCCGCGACTATGGTCCCGGAATACCGCCCGAGCATCTGCCCCGCCTTACGGAGCGCTTCTACCGGGTGAATGTGGCAGCCAGCCGGGGGCAGGGGGGAACAGGGCTGGGACTGGCCATTGTGAAGCACATTGTGGCGCGCCATCGGGGGCGTCTGAACATCGAAAGTGTGCCAAATGAAGGCGCAACTTTTTCATTCCGACTCGACATTTTGCCGGACAAGTAAAATTCCTGTTCAGGATCAGCCTGTTATCAAGTCATTTAACTGTCACCCATGCGTCATAGAAGGTTGGCTCAGGCGGACTATGAGTCCGGCACTCAATTATTGCGTCACGGCGGGGTCGTCGGGCAGCAGTGATTAGGCAAGGAGAGAGAACGTGAAGCTCACTACCGCTTTCGGCACCATGGCCATTGCTGGAACCATGTTTGCCGGTGTTGCCCAGGCGACCGATTTCAATGGCGCTGGCGCGTCTTTTCCGGCTCCCGTCTACCAGAGCTGGGGCGCGGCCTATAAGGAAAAGTCCGGCAATGCCCTGAACTACCAGTCCATCGGCTCTGGTGGCGGCCAGAACCAGATCATCAACCGCACGGTTGATTTCGGCGCTTCCGATGCCCCGGTCGCCGACGACAAGCTGGAAGCCAACAAGCTGCTCCAGTTCCCCACCGTGATCGGCGCCGTTGTGGCGACCTTCAATCTCGATGGCATCAAGAGCGGCGAGCTCAAGCTCACCGGCCCGCTTCTGGCCGATATCTATATGGGCAAGGTCACCAAGTGGAATGACAAGGCGATCGCCGACCTCAATCCCGACCTGAAGCTGCCGAACCAGGCCATCGTTCCGGTGTATCGTTCCGATGCCTCCGGCACCTCCTACATCTTCACCAACTATCTCTCCGACGTGAGCGCCACGTGGAAGAGCGAAGTGGGTGCGGCCACCTCCGTGCAGTGGCCGGCCGGCTCGGGCGCCAAGGGCAATGAGGGTATTGCCTCCAACGTCAAGAACCTCAAGGGCGCCATCGGCTACGTGGAATATATCTACGCTTCCGCGAACAATCTGGTCGTGACCCAGCTCCAGAACAAGGCCGGCAACTTTGTCAGCCCCGACGTGCCGAACTTCATCGAGGCCGCCGACGCTGCCGACTGGGACAATGCGAAGAATTTCGCCGCGCCCATGATCAACACCGCCGGCGAGAAGGCCTGGCCGATCGTCAGCCCCACCTATGTGCTGCTGCCGACCAACCCGACCAATGTGGAAGCGTCCAAGGCGGTCATGGAGTTCTTCGCCTGGGCCTACACCAAGGAAGGCGCCGAGATCGCCGAGAAGCTGCACTACATTCCGCTGCCGGAATCTGTCGTGAAGCGTATCGAAGCCGCCTGGAAGGACCAGGTGAAGGGCCCGGACGGCAAGCCGGTCCTCTGAGAGCTTCCAGAAGCTGAGTGAACGGTTTCGCCTCCCCTGATGTCAGGGCATCGGGGGAGGCGATCCCGGAGCCATGGCCGGAAGGACCATGGCCTGCACATCACGGATGCCCGTGTGGCATCTGTCCATGCCGCACAAGAACGGCATCGCGCATCGAGTTGCATGGCTTCATCGGAAGTCGGGAGAGGAACGCGGTGGCTTCGGGACCGGATCGCGCCGGAGTGGCTGTCGGGATGGGTGTCCCTGTCTGGCGGAAGTCGGCGGGCATGTGCGCCGGGCGCAGTGCCTGCGGGGCCCTGCCGCAGTGAAACGGACTTTTCGGGGCCTGATGGCGGGTCCTGATATTTTCAATGAGAGCCACGCACGGGTCGTGGCGGGCGAAGGGTTGGCATCCGATGGACGCAACGGTGGACAGTTTGAAGGGAGGCGGAAGCCAACCCATTCATTTGGCCCGGCGGCGAGGGGCGATTTCTGACCCCATCTTCGTGGGTCTGCTCTGGGCGAGCGGCATATTCGTCCTGATCCTGCTGGGACTGATCATCACCGAGCTGTTCAAGGGCGGCCTGCCGGCCCTGCAGCATTTCGGCCTCGACTTCATCTGGACGGCCTCCTGGAATCCGGTGACGGAGAAATATGGCGCGCTGGTGATGATTTACGGCACGATTTTCAGTGCCGTCATCGCCGTGGTCGTTGCGCTGCCCCTGTCCTTCGGCATCGCCTTCTTCCTGACTGAAATCGCCCCCCCGGCCCTGAAGCGGCCCATCGGCGTGGCCATTCAGCTTCTGGCGGCCGTGCCCTCCATCATCTTCGGCATGTGGGGCTTCTTCATCATCGTTCCGCTGATGGCCGCCTATGTGCAGCCCCCGCTGATCGACTGGCTGGGCGGCATTCCGCTGATCGGCCTGCTGTTCCAGGGCCCGCCGCTGGGCTCGGGCATGCTCACCGCCGGCCTCATTCTGGCGGTGATGATCCTGCCCTATATCACCTCCATGTTCGTGGAAACCCTCGAGTCCGTGCCGGCCATGCTCAAGGAGTCGGCCTATGGCGTGGGGTGCACCACCTATGAGGTCTACAAGAATGTCTCGGTGCCCTACGGCCGCACGGCCATGGTGGGCGCGGTGATGCTGGGCCTTGGCCGCGCGCTTGGCGAGACCATGGCGGTGACCTTCGTCATCGGCAATGCCACGCGTCTTTCGGCCTCTCTCTTCGCGCCGGGCGCCACCATCGCCTCCACCATCGCGAACGAGTTTCCCGAAGCCCCCATCGGCTCGCTGAAGCTGACCTCGCTGCTGGAGCTGGGCTTCATCCTCTTCGTCATCTCCTTCATCGTTCTTGCATTGTCCCGGGCGCTCATCCGCTCGCGGATGGACTGATCGGGAAAGGCACGCATCATGGCTTCTCTTGCAGTCCGCCGGGCCAAGGACACGACGATCAAGGCCATCTCCATCGCGTTCGCGGTCTTCAGCATCTTCCTGCTGGGCTGGATCCTGTGGACTTTGCTGGCGCGGGGCCTTCCCGCACTGGGGCTGAATGTCTTCACCCAGATCACCATGCCTCCGGGCCAGAATGGCGGCCTTCTGAACGCCATTGTCGGCTCGATCATCCAGGTCGGCATCGCGGTGCTGATCGGTGGGCCGATCGGGATTTTCGCCGGCACCTTCCTTGCCGAAAACGGCAAGGGCACCAAGATTGCCAGCATCACCCGCTTCGTGAACGACATCCTGCTTTCCGCCCCGTCCATTCTGGTCGGCCTGTTCATCTACTCCCTTCTGGTGGTGCCCTTCGGCGGCTTTTCCGGCTGGGCGGGTGCGCTGGCACTGGCCATTCTGGTCATCCCGGTCGTGGTCCGCACCACCGAGGACATGCTGAACCTTGTGCCGGTGGGGCTGCGTGAGGCCGCCTTCGCGCTGGGCGCCCCGCAGTGGAAGGTGGTGATGTTCATCACCTGGCGTGCGGCCCGTGCCGGTATCGTCACCGGCGTGCTGCTGGCCATTGCCCGTGCGGCGGGCGAGACCGCGCCCCTGCTGTTCACCTCGCTGGGCAACAATGCCTGGTCGGTTGACCTGAACCGCCCGATGGCGAGCCTTCCTGTCGCCATCTACCAATATGCCGGCGCACCGTTCGATGACTGGGTTGCGCTTGCCTGGGCCGGCGCCCTGCTGATCACCGCCGGCGTGCTCTTCATCAATGTGGTATCGCGCCTCGTTCTGGCGCGGATGAACTGACCTTCAGGCCGGATGCCGAAGGGCAACATGCACACCACCTTCACCCGACGGATGGTTCGCCGGGTTCGCACCATCCTCGTGCCCCCAAGGCCCTCTGACATGGCCGGGCAAAAGAAAGTTCAGTGAGGCTCAGATGACTTCTGCGGTCGATCCCACCTTCAATATCTCCTCTTCCGTGGCCGCCAAGCCGGGCGCTGCCGCCGCGGCCACGAAGATCAAGGTGCAGAACCTGCAATTCTATTACGGGCAGAACCACGCCCTGAAGAATATCAATTTCGATATTCCCGAAAAGCGCGTGACGGCGATGATCGGCCCCTCGGGCTGCGGCAAGTCCACCCTCCTGCGCGTGTTCAACCGCATGTATGACCTCTATCCCGGCCAGCGCGCCGAGGGGCAGGTCATGTTTGACGGTGTGAACATCGTCGGCAAGGAGCTGGATTCCACCGTGGTGCGCTCGCGCATCGGCATGGTGTTCCAGAAGCCCACGCCCTTCCCCATGTCCATCTATGACAATATCGCCTTCGGCGTGCGCCTGCATGAGCGCCTCAACAAGGCGCAGATGGATGAGCGCGTGGAATGGTGCCTGCGCAAGGCCGCCATCTGGGAAGAAACCAAGGACCGGCTGAACACCTCGGCGCTGGGCATGTCGGGTGGCCAGCAGCAGCGCCTGTGCATCGCCCGCACCATTGCGGTGCGCCCCGAGGTGATCCTGCTGGACGAGCCGACCTCCGCGCTCGACCCGATCTCCACCTCCAAGATCGAGGACCTGATCGACGAGCTCAAGCGCGAGTTCACGATCGTGATCGTGACGCATAACATGCAGCAGGCCGCGCGCTGCGCCGACAACACCGCCTTCTTCTATCTGGGCGAGCTGATCGAGGTGGCGCCTTCGGACGTGATCTTCACCAACCCGAAGGAAATCAAGACGCGCGATTACATCACCGGCCGCTTCGGCTGAGGGAGAAGGACAAATGGAGATGCCCGATCATATCGTTACGTCCTTCGATATCGAACTGAAGGAAATCAGCCGCGCCGTTGTGGAAATGGGTGGCAAGGCCGAGCGTCTGGTGGCGGATTCCGTCACCTCGCTCATCAAGCGCGATGTGGCGCTGGCGCAGAAGGTGGTGATGCTGGATGCCGGCATCGACCAGGTGCAGCGTGACATCGAGGAGAAGGCCGTCCTCATCATCGCCAAGCGCCAGCCGGTGGCCGGGGACCTGCGCGAGATCGTCGCCGCGATCCGCATCGCCAATGATATCGAGCGGATCGGTGATCTGGCCAAGAATATCGCCCGGCGCGTCATCGCGATCGAGGGAGAGTATCAGCCCCAGAAGCTGGTGCGCGGCGTGGAGCATATCTCCGATCTGGTGCTGGAGCAGCTCAAGGAAGTGCTGGATGCCTATGCCGGCCGCAATGATGCCAAGGCGCTGGAAGTATGGGGCCGCGATGGCGCCATCGACACCATGTACACCTCGCTGTTCCGCGAGCTGCTGACCTATATGATGGAAGATCCGCGCAACATCTCGGTGTGCACTCATCTTCTGTTCAGCGCCAAGAATATCGAGCGCATGGGCGACCACGCCACCAATGTGGCGGAGATCGTCTATTACATGGTCACCGGCGAGGTTCTGCCGGAAAGCCGCCCCAAGGCGGATGCTTCCAGCGACACCACTGTGGTGTTTCCCGGAACGGGCGTGAAGGGCTGACCTCCCCTCGGGAGGTGGTCAAACCGGCTCATGGCCCGCCCTGCATCTCGATGGGATGCCGGCGGGCCTCCGGCCTGTGCGCGCGGGGCCTTCAGAGGCCTTGAACCGCGCATCTTTTCCCTGCCAGCCGGAATTGTCCCGCGCCCTCCCGGGGCGGCACATTCGGGCGCAGGCCGCAAGATGGATGTGAACAGTGGCGGCGCAAATTCTGATCGTCGAGGACGAGGAGCCCCTCACCTTGTTGCTCCGCTACAATCTTGAAGCGGAAGGTTATGGTGTGGAGAGCGTGGACCGGGGCGACGAGGCCGAGACGCGGCTGCGCGAAACGGTCCCGGACCTGGTGATCCTCGACTGGATGCTGCCCGGCCTTTCCGGCATTGAACTGTGCCGTCGCCTGCGCAGCCGGCCGGAAACACAGCGCCTGCCTGTCATCATGCTCACCGCCCGCGGGGAGGAGACCGAGCGTGTGCGCGGCCTTTCCACCGGGGCGGATGACTATGTGGTGAAGCCCTTCTCCGTACCCGAGCTGCTGGCCCGCGTGCGCGCCCTGTTGCGCCGGGCCAAGCCGGAGCATGTGGCCACGCTGTTGCGGGCCGGAGACATCCAGCTTGATCGTGAAACCCATCGTGTCCACCGGGCCGGGCGCGAGGTCCATCTCGGGCCGACCGAATTCCGCCTGCTGGAATTCCTGATGCAGAGCCCCGGCCGCGTCTTCTCCCGCGAGCAGTTGCTGGACGGGGTCTGGGGACAGGATGTCTATATCGACGAGCGCACGGTGGATGTGCATGTCGGCCGCCTGCGCAAGGCCATCAATCGCGGGCGCCAGTCCGATCCCATCCGCACGGTGCGCGGGGCGGGCTATTCCTTCAACGAGATGTTCGCACGGGGCTGAGGCGCTGCTCTGCTCCGCCGCCGGCCCGCGCGAACAGGAAGGTCAGGCCGTGATGTCCGGCACGGGCTCGGCCTGCACGCGCTGGTTCAGCCAGATGCTGCTGATGACGAGCAGGGCGCCGGCAATCTGCCCGGCGCTGAGGGCCTCCCCCAGCAGACCCCAACCCAGAAGCACGGCGGTGAGGGGGCTGAGAAAGCCGAGCGAGGACACCACGGCCGTCTCCAGCCGGGAAATGCCTCGAAACCACAGAATATAGGTCAGCGCGGCTCCGAACACGGACAGCCAGCCAATGCCCATCACATTGTGCAGGGTGATGGTGGCCGGCGGCGGCTCCAGCAGCAGCGCGAAGGGCACGAGCAGCAGCCCGCCGGCCGTGAGCTGCCAGGCGGCAAAGGTGGTGAGCGAGACAGGCGGCATCCAGCGCCGGCTGAGCACGAGGCCGGCCGCCATGGAACCCGCGCTGATCAGGCCGGCGGCCACACCGGAAGGGTTCAGCGCCGTGCTGGGCGTCGCAACCAGAAGGGCCACGCCGCAAATGCCCGCCAGCACAGCCAGTATGGACCACAGGCGGATCGGCGTGCTCAGCAGAAAATAGGAGAGGATGATGACGATGGGCGGCTGGAAATTGGCCAGTGTCGCCGCGACACCTCCCGGCAGCCGGTAGGCGGCATAGAACATCAGGCCCCAGAACATCGAGAAATTCAGCGCCCCGAGAATGAAGCTGCGCACCCACCACACTCCCCATGGCAGCTTGCGCGTGAAGGCCAGCAAAAGCAGGCCGGCCGGCAAGGCGCGCAGGGTGGCGGTCGTGAGGGGATAGTCCCTGGGGAGGAATTCCGTCGTCACATAGAAGGTGGATCCCCAGATGACAGGCGCAAGCGCCGTCAGGAGAATATCAGAACTGCGGGACATGGGGGCATCTCTACCGGGCGTGTCGGTGCTGTGAAGGAGGGGCAGGCAGACAGGTTGAGCCGCACAGGCCACCCATGATGCCTGTTTTTTATGCACGGGCAACGTCCGAAAGGTTGTTTGCGGCGGATGGTGGGGCGCAAACAGAAAACGGGGCGCCAGGCGCCCCGTTTGGGAAATTGGGATGACGCTGTCTCGCGTCGGAAAAGGCCGCAGCCCTCAAAGATAGGCGAGGCGGCGATCGCGGCGGCGATCCTGCACCGGCTGATAGGCGATGCGGGCATGGTGCGCGCAATAGGGCACGCCGGGCGTGGAGCGGGCGCCGCAGAAGTGGAAGCTTTCGCTGCCCGGCTCGCCGATCGGCCAGCGACAGGTATATTCGGTGAGGCTCATGATGGTGCAGCCCTGACCCATGGGCACCACATTGTCCTCGACAATGCGGGCGACGGGAGCTTCCTCCACCATATCCTCCAGCACGGGCGCAAGGGCCACATTGCCCTGCGTCACCGGACGCTGGGGAGCAACAGGCTGTTCCTGCTGCTCCATCTGTTCCTGCTCGAGCTCCTGCTCCACCGCCTGTTCAGGCCGGGTCTTGCCACGGGGCCGCGCGGGAGGGGCGGAAACCGACTTCGCACGCCCGGAAAGACCCAGGCGGTGCACCTTGCCGATCACCGCATTGCGGGTGACTTCGCCCAGTTCACCTGCGATCTGGCTTGCAGAGAGGCCTTCGCTCCACAGCTTCTTCAGGAGTTCGACGCGCTCGTCGGTCCAGCTCATCGCTCATCTCCAATTGCCGCATCATCAGTCCCGGCCGGATCGCACACGGCTCGGGTCATCACTATGGCCGTTTCATCCGCCGGTTTGCAGGCGGAACGAGAACCCGGCCACCGGGCCCGGCATCTCGGGCTGTAGTGCAGCTTCACAATCTCTTGTTACCGCGAGGTGGTGATACACGACATCTCGTAGGTAGCAGCGGCGAAGCTACAATATGCCCGGCTGCGGGAACAGGCCCGGTTAACGAATCATTAGCGTTTTCCCCAGTTGCTTGCGAGCATTTCCTTCACACGCCCGTCCTGCGGGTTCTGCCGCCGGCGCGCGCGGGGGGTGAATTGCCGTTTCGGCAACCCTTGTCCGCGTTTTGCGTATCGGGGCCTGTCAAGAATTGTTGACCTCGCGCGTGTGATCATTAGAATTTCAATGTCGGGCCGTCCCCCGCTGGGGCGGCCCTTTTTAGTTTGTGCCTTGTTGGTTCTTACATGCGCGGCTGCCGTCCAGGACGGATCTTCCGGCCGCGTTGTCTGTTCCGTTTTCCATCCAGCCCCGTGAGGAGGGGCATCCAGGCACCCCAGGAGGGTCTCGTGATCACCGCCGTTCTGCCGACCTATGCGCGCATCGACCTCGAATTCGAGAGGGGAGAGGGCTGCTGGCTCGTCACGACGGACGGGCGACGTTTTCTGGATTTCACCGCCGGCATCGCGGTGAACGTGCTGGGCCATGCGCATCCCCATCTGGTGAAGGCGCTGGAAGGCCAGGCCGAGAAGCTCTGGCACATCTCCAACATTTTCCGCATTCCCGGCGGTGAGCGGCTGGCCGAGCGGCTTTGTGCCGCCACCTTCGCCGATACCATGTTCTTCACCAATTCCGGCGCCGAGGCGCTGGAATGCGCCATCAAGATGGCCCGCAAATATCACTTCGCCAATGGCGATGCGGAGAAGAACCAGATCATCGCCTTCAAGGGGGCTTTCCACGGGCGCACGCTGGCGACCATCGCGGCGGGCGGCAACCCGGCCTATCTCGAAGGCTTCGAGCCCAATATGCCGGGCTTCACCCATGTGCCCTTCGGCGATATCGAGGCGGTCTGCGCGGCCATCACCCCGCGCACCGGCGCGATCCTGCTGGAGCCGGTACAGGGCGAGGGCGGCGTGCGTGTTCACCCGGAAGGGTTCCTCAAGCAGTTGCGCGCCCTGTGTGATGAAAAGGGCCTGCTTCTGGTGCTGGATGAGGTGCAGTGCGGCGTGGGCCGTACCGGCCGACTCTTCGCCCATGAATGGGAGGGCATCACGCCGGATATCATGGCCGTGGCCAAGGGCATTGGCGGCGGTTTCCCCATGGGAGCCTGCCTTGCCACCGAGAAGGCCGCCAAGGGCATGACGCTGGGCACGCATGGCTCCACCTATGGCGGCAATCCGCTGGCCATGGCGGTGGGCAATGCGGTTCTTGATGTCATCCTGAAGGATGAGTTCCTGGCCCATGTGAATGCGGTCAGCACCCATCTGCGCGCCCGGCTGGAAAAGCTGGTGGCCGATCATCCGGCCATTGTGGCCGAGGTGCGGGGCAAGGGCCTGCTGCTGGGCCTGAAGCTGAACGTGCCGGTGGGTGAAATGATCACGCAGCTGCGGGGCGAGGGGCTGCTGGCTCCCGCGGCGAGTGACAATGTGATGCGTCTGCTGCCCCCGCTCGTCGTGAGTATTGAGGAAGCGGATATCGCGGTCGACAAGATCGAGACCGTGTGCCGGCGGCTGGAGGCGGCTGGTGCTGTGGTGCAGGGGGGCGCCGAATAATGGGGATGGAAAGCGGATTGCGTCATTTTCTTGACCTGACGGAACTGTCGGCCGCGGAACTGCGCCGGCTTCTGGACTTCTCGAAGGACCTCAAGGCCCGTTTCCGGAAGGGCGAGCAGGAAAAGCCCCTGACGGGGAAGATCCTCGCCACGGTGTTCGACAGGCCCTCCACCCGCACGCGCGTGTCCTTTGATGTGGGGATGCGCCAGTTGGGCGGCGAGACCATCATGCTCACCGGCGCGGAGATGCAGCTGGGCCGGGGGGAGACCATTGCGGACACCGCCCGCGTGCTCTCCCGCTTCGTGGATGCCATCATGATCCGCATTCTGGATCATGATGCGCTGCTGGAGCTGGCGGAATATGCCTCCATCCCGGTCATCAATGGCCTGACCCGCGTCTCCCATCCCTGTCAGGTGATGGCGGACCTGATGACCTTCGAGGAGCATCTGGGGCAGATCAATGGACGCGCCGTGGCATGGGTGGGCGATTCCAACAATGTGCTCGCCTCATGGATCCATGCCGCCGAGCGGTTCGATTTCACGCTGAATGTCGCCACACCGCGCGAGTTCGCCCCGCGACAGGACATGGTGGATTTCGTCGCCGCCACCGGTGCGAAGGTGCATTTCACGCAAGACCCGAAGGCCGCGGCCGAAGGGGTGGACTGCATCCTCACCGATACCTGGGTCTCCATGGGCGACAAGGAGGCCGAGCGTCGCCACAAGCTGCTCGCCCCCTATCAGGTGAATGGCGATCTGATGCGCCTTGCCAACCCCGATGCCATCTTCATGCACTGCCTTCCCGCCCACCGCGGGGAGGAGGTGACCAGCGAAGTGATGGACGGGCCGCAATCGGTGGTGTTTGATGAGGCGGAAAATCGCCTGCATGCACAAAAGGGCGTTCTGGCCTGGTGCTTCAATGCGGCGGGAGAATGAGGAGACTGCCTCATGAGCGCTGACAGGAAAAAGGCTGCCGGTTCATCCGGCGCGGATGAGGGCGCCAAGGCGCAGGGGAGCGCAAGAGCCCATGCGGCAGGCGCTTCCGCCGCCCCGGGCGAGGGCCCGCGCACCCGCAAGGCCAATGCGGATGTGGTGGACAATATCGTCACGCCCTTTCAGGTGGATGCGCTGGATGTGCGCGGGCGTGCCCTGCGTCTGGGGTCCACCCTGGATGCGGTGCTCGCGCATCATGACTATCCCGCCCTTGTGAAGCGGGTGGTGGGCGAGGCGGTGACGCTGGCGGTTCTGCTCGGCTCCTCCCTCAAGTTCGAGGGGCGCTTCATTCTGCAGACGCAGACCGATGGCCCGGTGAACATGGTGGTGGCGGACTTCGTCGCTCCCGACAAGATCCGCGCCTATGCCCGCTATGATGCCGATGCGCTGGCGGAAGCCGAGCGCAAGGGCGAGGCCACGCCCGCCGCCCTGCTGGGGCGCGGCCATCTGGCCATGACCATTGATCAGGGGCTTTCGACCAACCGGTATCAGGGCGTGGTGGCGCTGGATGGCAGCGGGCTGGAAACGGCGGCGCATGAATATTTCCGCCAGTCCGAGCAGATTCCCACCCTGGTGCGTCTGGCCGTGGGCGAGGAAATGCGGGCCGGCGGGAATGCCTCGGCATGGCGGGCCGGCGGGCTTCTGGTGCAGTTCTTCCCGCAGGATGCTTCCCGTTCCCGCATGGCGGACCTGCCCTCCGGTGATGCGCTGGAGGCGCAGAATGGGGATGATGGGCAGGTGGACGAGGCCTGGATCGAGGCCCGCTCCCTGCTCGGCACGCTTGAGGATGTGGAACTGCTGGACGATACGCTCTCCAGCGAGCGGCTGCTGTTCCGCCTGTTCCATGAAGGCGGCGTGCGCGTTTATGATGTGACACCCGTGCTTTCGCACTGTTCCTGCTCCCGCGAGAGGGTGGCCGGTGTGCTGGCGGCCTTCTCCCGCTCCGAGCAGGAGGCCATGGTGCATGAGGATGGCACGGTGAGCGTGACCTGCGAATTCTGCGGCCGGAACTATGGTTTCACGGCCGAAGAAGTGCTGGGCGAAAACGTCGAAGAGTGATGGACCCGGCCGGGCCTGTTCCGGCCGGATTATCCCTCTTTCCAGCCCCCCTTCATATGGCCGGGCCTCCATCGGCCGCACCGCCCCGGCATGATCCGGCCCCGACGGATTTTCGGAACGCTTTTATCTTGTGCCGCTCAGTCTTGTAATGGCCGGAGGGGGGCGGTATCCCGATGAAGGTCCATGCCAAGCGGGTGTTTCATGCACAAAACTCTCCCTGAAGACATTTTCACCGAGCCGGAAGATTTCTCGCCGGATACCCTGGCCAGTCTCGGCCCGCTGCGTCGTCTGGCCGGCGTTTGGGAATCCGCGCACGGCACTGACGTCAATCCCAAGGCGGATGGGCCGGAGCAGCGCAAGTTCATCGAACGCGTGCGGATGGACCCGATTGATCCGCAGACCAATGGTCCGCAGCTTCTCTATGGGCTGCGCTATCACATCAACATCACCACTCCGGATGAAGATGCCACCTTCCATGATCAGGTCGGCTACTGGCTGTGGGAACCGGCCACCGGGGTCATCATGCAGACCATCGCGATTCCGCGCGGGCAGGTGGTTCTGGCCGGCGGCAAGGCATCCGCCGATGACAAGAGCATCTTCGTGGAAGCCCGGCGCGGGGATGTGCGCTTCGGCATTTCCTCTTCCCCCTTCCTCGATGAAGCCTTCCGCACGGATTATTACCGCATCGACATCACCTTCAATGAGGATGGAAGCTGGACCTATCTGACCCGCACGGATCTTGCCATCCGCGGCAAGGAGCCGGCCTTCAATCATCATGACACGAACACGCTCAAGCGTGTGGAGGCCCCCAAGCCCAACCCGCTCCTGACGATCCTGAAGGGACGCGGGGAAGCCTGAGGCAGGCCGGGCCCGGAAATGGAAACGCCCGCACCGGCCAGAGCCGTGCGGGCGTTTTCGTATCACGGGCGGGAAAGGGCCTGAGACGCTGGTGATGCATCAGGCCCCTTTCGGGTAAGGCCGAAGATCAGTCGTCCAGCCCGAGGGTCGGCTCGGCGCGGCGTTCCAGCACGCCGCGAATGGCCTCCACCAGCTCGCTTTCCTTCACCGCGAACTGGGCCGGGCGCACGGCGCGATATTCGGCATTGTCGGCGATGGAAGCGGCGATCTTCGCACCCTCCACCAGATCCTTGATCTGGACCTCGCCGGCCTCCTTCTCGTTGGAGCCCTGAATGATGACGGCCGGCGCACCGCGACGGTCAGCATATTTCATCTGCGGCTTCATGCCCCCGCCGCCCATATACATTTCGGCACGGATACCGTTGGCCCGCAGGTCCGAGACCATCTTCATGTAATCGGCGATCCGCTCGGGCTGCCTGTCCATGACCAGAACCACGACCGGCCCGATTTCCGCCGCCACATCCAGCTTGCCCAGTGCCGCCAGCGCGGACAGAAGGCGCGAGACACCGATGGAGAAGCCGGTCGCCGGCACCTTCTCGCCCTTGAAACGGGCCACCAGCCCGTCATAACGCCCCCCGCCGGCAACCGAGCCGAAGCGCACGGGGCGGCCTTCATCATCCTTGATCTGGAAGGTCAGCTCGGCCTCATAGACCGGACCGGTATAATATTCGAGGCCGCGCACCACGGAGGGGTCGATCTTCACCCGGTCCTGATAGCCGGCGGCGGCCACCAGAGCGGCGATCTCGCGCAGCTCCGCCATGCCCTCCTGGAAGGCGGCATTGTTGAGCAGGCTGGCTGCCATTTCCACATCGCCACCCAGCTCAAGGCGCGCCCCATCGCCATCGGCGGACAGGCCGCTCTCACCCGAAAGCATGGCCAGCACAACGGCGCTCTGCCTTGCATCCAGCCCCGCGCCCTTGGTGAAGTCTCCGCTCTCATCCTTGCGGCCCGCGCCGAGCAGCAGGGAAACACCCTCCAGACCGAACTTGTCGAACTTGTCGATGGCGCGCAGAACCGTCAGGCGGCGGCCGGCATTGTCATCACCGCCAAGGCCGATGACCTCCATCACCCCATCCAGAACCTTCCGGTTGTTGACCCGGATGACATAATCCCCGCGCGGCACGCCCACAGCTTCCAGCGTGTCGGCAGCCATCATGCAGATCTCGGCATCGGCGGCCACACCGGGCGCGCCCACCGTATCGGCATCGAACTGCATGAACTGGCGGAAGCGGCCCGGGCCGGGCTTTTCGTTGCGGAACACATAGCCGGCGCGATAGGAGCGGAACGGCTTGGGAATCGTCTCATAATGCTCGGCCACATGGCGGGCGAGCGGGGCGGTGAGATCATAGCGCAGCGAGAGCCACTGCTCGTCATCATCCTTCAGCGAGAACACGCCTTCATTCGGCCGGTCCTGATCGGGCAGGAACTTGCCGAGGGCATCGGTATATTCGAGCACAGGGGTTTCCAGCGCCTCGAACCCGTAGAGGGCATAAACGGCGCGGATCTTCTCCAGCATGGAATGGGTGGCGGAAAGCTCCGCGCCGCTGCGGTCAGCAAGGCCACGGGGCAGCCGGGCCTTCGGCTTGAACACTTTCGCCATGGGAAATCTCGATATCTGTCAATTGAAAGGCTGTCCCAGCCTCATAGAAGAACACGCCGCCCGCGGCAAGGCAGCGAAGGCGTGAAGCATCGGCATGGGGCCCCGGAGGGGTGAAAAACAAGGCCGCTCAGAAATAACGTCGCAGATCCTGCGCGGCATCCTGGGGTGCGCGCTTGGCATTGAAGGGAGCGACATAGGCGCCGGTCTTGTCCATGAGATAGACGGAGGCCGTATGGTCCATGGTGTAGTCGCCATCCTGCAGCGGCACCTTGCGGGCATAGACCCGGTAGGCTTTCGAGATCCGGTCCACCTGCTCGGGCGTGCCGCTCAGGCCGCGCAGTTGCGGGGCGAAGCTGGAGAGATAGTCCTTCAGAACCTCAGGCGTATCCCGCTCCGGGTCCACCGTGACGAAAAAAGCCTGCACCTTGTCTGCATCCGGCCCCAGCGCATTGAAGATCTCCGTCATCTCGAACAGGGCTGTCGGGCAGATGTCCGGGCAATGGGTGAAGCCGAAGAAGACCAGAGACGGCTTGCCCACCAGATTGGCCTCGCTCACCTTTTCCCCATTCTGGTCCACGAGCTGGAAAGGCCCGCCAATGCCGGCGGATGTTCCATTCGTGCCGCTGGAGGGCAGGAGCATGGTCACCACCACCACCAGCAGAACCGCCCCGGCCGCAAATGCTGCAAACAGGGGCAGAACCTTGCTGCGGGCTGCCGGGCGGGCGCTCTTTCGGGGGGAGCTGGACATTACGAACCTTCCGGCCTCGGGGGCGCTCAGAGACAGGCGGCCAGACCTGCATTCAGCACATCAAAGAAGACCGCTGTTCCGTAGCGGCTCCACAGCAGGGCGGCAATGAGCAGTAATGCCGCGCCAAACCCGGCAAGGCCAAGCACAGGCCAGTGCTGGGCAAGCCAGCTCTCCTGCGCCCGGGGCGAAGGGGCAGGGGATATGTGGTGCGATGCGGGTGGCGGAAGGGGCCGCATGGGGCAATCCTCATCATCCATAGGCCGTGTCTGGGCGCACTATAGCACATTTGGACACAGATGATGGGGGATCATGCCTCCGGGAGGGGGAGGGGCCACATGGGGGCCGGTGTGCGTGAAGGCGCACGCGCAGACATGAAAGCGCAGGGGCTGGCCAAAAAAATACGCGCCAGCCCCTGCGGCAGGGCGGCGCGTATCCTTGAACTGAAACCTGTGGTGCGCGCGGGCCTCAGGAGGCCTTCTTGCGACGCAGGCGGACGACCACGTCCACACGGGCAATCTCATAGCCTTCCGGCGGCTCGGGCAGCTTGTCCAGATGCACCTGCGTGGCCGGGATGTCGATCAGATCATTCTGCCCTTCGAGGTAGAAATGATGATGGTCGGAGGCATTGGTGTCGAAATAGGTCTTGGACCCGTCAACGGCCACTTCGCGCAGCAGTTTCGCTTCCGTGAACTGGTGCAGCGTGTTGTAGACGGTGGCGAGCGAGACGGGGAAGCGTGCCTTGATGGCTTCCTCGTGCAGGATTTCGGCGGTCACGTGCCGGTCGCCCTTGGCGAACAGCAGCCAGCCGAGCGCAAGACGCTGGCGGGTGGGGCGCAGGCCCACTTCACGCAGCATTTCGCGCACGTCATGGAACGGGCAACCCGTGCGCCGGGCTACGGAAATATCACGCAGCTGGGCAACAGGCAGCATGAGTTCCTCGGTGTCCGCCGAAAGGGGGATGCCAAAGGTGGCGCGGGGTCGGGTCATTTCGTTCATTTCGGGCCGCAATCCGATGAAGCTGTGTGATCAGGGCTGCCGTTTAGGAGAATTCCAGATGCGAATGCCTCCGAACACGACAAACAACATATACTCCAAATGATGGATATGCGCCAGTTCCCCAGGGTGAATAAGAAAGACTCAAAATAACGGAATGATGTCAATTCTCTCAATGACATGCGGATTTTCACCGCTTTGCGGCGTTGAATTGCCGTGCGATACGGGTTCTGGAGAGGCGCCCTTTTGCCCCGCAGCAATGTGCGGCATCATGGGCCCGATACAGGCTCGGCTCTGGAGGTTGGTGTGAGCGCAGGTCCCCGTTTGTCCTATTCCCTCACGGCTGCGAGCGCGCTTCTGGTCGCGCTTGGATGTACCTTCGCGCTTGCGGCGGCATGGTATTTCCAGCTTGTCGTGGGCCTTGCCCCCTGTCCGCTCTGCCTCGACCAGCGCATCGCCTATTATATCGGCGTGCCTGTTGCGATTCTCGTCCTGATTCTGCTCAGTGCGGGTTACAGGGGCCTTGGGCGGCTCTTGCTGGGCCTTCTGGCGCTGGGGCTGGCTGCAAATGCGGTTCTGGCCGGCTATCATGCCGGGGTGGAATGGCACTTCTGGCCAGGGCCGACAGCCTGCTCGGGCGGTGTGCCTGTTGTGACCGGAAATATTCTGGAGGCTCTGGGCACCACGCGCGTGCCGCGTTGCGATGAGGCTCCATGGGCATTCCTTGGCCTTTCCATGGCGGGCTGGAATGTGCTGATCGCCGCCGCTCTGGCGCTCATTGCCGGCTGGGGCGCGGTGAGCCAGCAGCGCATCTGATGGCCGCGTTGCCGGTTCACGGCTCCAGCTCGGTATCCCAATAGAGATAGTCCAGCCAGCTTTCATGCAGATAATTGGGCGGGAACTGCCGTCCATTCCGGTGCAGGTCCTGTACCGACGGGGGATAGGGCATTTGCGCCGGCCACATGCCGATATCGCCCGGCATGGCACTGCCCTTGCGCAGATTGCAGGGCGAGCAGGCCGCCACCACATTTTCCCAGGTTGTCTGCCCGCCCCTGGAGCGCGGGATCAGGTGATCGAAGGTGAGATCCTCGCGGGAGCCGCAATACTGGCAGGAGAAGCGGTCTCGCAGGAAGACATTGAAGCGGGTGAAGGCGGGCTGGCGTGCGGGCCGGATAAAGGTGCGCAGGCTGACCACGCTGGGCAGGCGCACCTCGAAGCCGGGACTGCGCGCATATGTGTCGTAATATTCGACAATGTTCACCCGGTCCAGAAACACCGCCTTGATGGCATCCTGCCAGGACCAGATGGACAAGGGATAGTAACTCAGCGGACGGTAGTCCGCATTGAGAACGAGGGCCGGCCAGGCCCCTTGTGATATCGCCGTGGTCAAGGACAAGACTCCCCGCCATCTTCCATGGGTCCGCCATGGAGCGTTTCCGCCGCGCTGCGATATTCTATATGTCGCGTGTCATTCTTGTGAAGCCTTCTGTGTGAAAGCCCTTCGCGGCATCAGGGGCGGGGGGCGGCGAGGGCATCGGCCAGAAATGCGCCGCCGCGTGAAATCCCCTCCGTATCAATGCCATGGGGCAGGTCCGGGCTCAGGTGCCACTGCACGGGCACGCCGGCGGCGGTGAGGGCGTTGGCGGAGGCAAAAAGCGCATCGGATGGAATCACCTCATCCACCCCGCCATGCACCAGCAGGACCGGCGGGGGCGCGCTGAAGGGGGCGGGCGGGGGATGGGCAATGCCACTCCACAGGCTGGAATAGGCGATGATCCCCGCCGGCGCCTTCGGCATGTGCAGGCCCATCTGCAGCGCCATCATGCCGCCCTGGCTGAAGCCCACCAGCGCCAGACGGTCCGGGCCGAGATTGTGCCGCTCCAGTTCCAGATCCAGAAAGCGGGCGAGAATGGGGGCGGCCTCATCCACGCCGCGCGCCAGCTCGTGCGGGTCCAGCGCATGCAGGGGAAACCACTGGCGGCCAATGGGAGCCTCGCTGCACGGATCGGGCGCATGGGGGGAGACAAAGGCCGTCCCCGGCAGCTCCTCGCCCCAGATCTCGCCCAGATCGATCAGGTCCCGGCCATCCGCGCCATAGCCGTGCAACAGAACCACAAGGCTGTCGGCTGGTCCGCCATGACGCGGGGGCAGGCGGGGACCATCCAGAAGTGACGTCGTATCCCGGTTGAGCGGCATGAGGCATGTTCCATGGGCTGCGAGGAGGCGCGGGTGAACTGTCACATATTATGCGTACAGGTTGTATCTCGCCAGCTTTGATATGCGCTTTGTGCATATAAGATGTGCATTCATGGCATGGCCATGTTGGCATGCAGGGGACGCCTCTTCTTCTGAAGGGGGTGCTCTCCTTTTTGTCGTGAAATGCTTTATGGTGTGGGCATGATGCAGGGCCACTCCATTTGCCATTCCCCCATGCCGCACGGCCCCTTCCTGCGCTGGCCGGTCTAGGGCTGATCATGTCTGCCTTCATCTGCCGTTTTGCCCCGAGCCCCAATGGCCGGCTGCATCTGGGCCATGCCTTCTCCGCCCTGCTGAATGCCGATGCGGCCCGCGCGGCCCATGGCACCTTTCTGCTGCGGATCGAGGATATCGACACCACACGCTGCCGGCCTGAATATGAGCAGGCCATAGGTGAGGATCTGGCCTGGCTGGGCATTGTCCCCGCAGATGCGCCCCGTCGCCAGAGCGCGCATTTCGCGGACTATGCCGCCGCCCTTGAGCGGCTGGAACGGATGGGGCTGGTGTATCCCTGTTTCGAGAGCCGGGCCGAAATTGCCCGCAAGGTGGCGGAGCATGAGGCGCGCACCGGGCGCCCGGCCCCGCGGGACCCCGATGGCGCGCCGCTCTATCCCTTCAGCCGTACCGATCTTTCAGATGCGGTGCGCAGACAGCGCCGCGCGGCGGGTGAGCCTTTCGTGCTGCGGCTGGATATGGCGGCGGCGCTGGGGCATTCGGGTGGTGCGCTCTTCTGGCATGAACTGGACAGTCTTTCTCCCGCATGTGCTTCCGGCACGCCTCTTGTCGCGGAACCGGCGGCATGGGGAGATGTGGTGCTGGCCCGGCGGGATACACCCACCTCCTATCATCTCTCGGTGGTGGTGGATGATGCGATGCAATCCATCAGTCATGTCATTCGCGGGCAGGACCTGAAGGCCGCCACCAGCGTGCATGTGCTGCTTCAGCATCTGCTCCGGCTGCCGTCCCCGATCTATCACCATCACCGGCTCATTCTGGATGAGCAGGGACGCAAACTCTCCAAGAGCCGGGATTCGACCAGCCTGAAGGTGTTGCGTGATCAGGGCATGAGCGGCGCGGATGTGCGCTCCATGCTGGGCTTGCCCGCCTCTGTTCAGCCCACCCCCAGCACATAGAGCCACAGGGCGACGGTAAAGACCGAAAGCCCGGTGGAGAGCGAAACGGCGCTGCTGGCCGTATTCACCGCCAGCCCATGCCGGCGCGCCAGCAGATAGCCATTGATGCCGCACGGCATGGCGGCGAACAGCACCGCCACCCCCGCCCATGCCGGCGGCATGGGGAAAATCATCGTCAGCAGGAACACCGCCGCCGGATGCACCATCAGCTTGAGGAAGCTGATGAGGACGGGCTGGCGCATATCCCCGGCAATGCCGTAATGGCGCAGGGACAGCCCCAGCGAGATCAGCGCGCAGGGGCTTGCGGCGGCGCTGAGAAGATCCACCATCTGCCCGGCAAGCCCGGTGGCGTGAAGACCCGTGAGCTGGGCGATGCCACCTGCATAAATGCCGATGAGAATGGGGTTGAGCGCCAGGGTCCGCAGCAGGCGCATCTGGGTGGAACGGCGGAACAGGCCGGCCCCGCCCTCCATCATCAGGGTCGCGGCCACCATCATCACCGGCAGATGGATGGCCAGAAGCAGGAACAGCGGCACCGCGCCTGCCTCCCCATAGGCGCTCAGAATGAGCGGCAGGCCCACAAACACCGTATTGGCCTGCCCGGCCGTGAAGCCATGGATCACCGCCTCTTCATGGCTGCGCCCGAACAGCTTGCGGGCGGCCAGCATGGCCAGGCCGAACACGAGGAAGGCCCCGGCGAAATAGGAGATCCAGTAGCCCCAGGGCTGGGCATCCGGCAGGCGGGCCTCGCTCAGGGTCTTGAAGATGAGAACCGGGACGGAAAGGTTGAAGACGAATTCCGCCAGCCCGTCCGTCGCCTTGTCGCTGAGCAGTCCGATGCGCGCGGAGCCATAGCCGATGGTGATCATGCCGAAAATCGGCAGGATGATCACCGCGATGCCCATGAAGGACGAGAGCATGGGGGCAGTTCTCGGGTCAGCCCGTTGAGGCGGGCGGGGTGGGCCGGATGAAGCGATGTGGCGGGAGATATGGCGGAGGCCAGAGCGGGCGAAGGGCCTGCCTGGACGGGCCAAAGGCCCTCCACCTCTTGCCGGTGGCGCCCGGCTGAAGGCGCCACCGGCGGTGTGATGAAAGACGGGAGCCGGTAGGGACGGCCTATTTGGCTGTGGCGTCGGTGGCGGGAATGGCCTTGCAGGTCATCAGCGGAACGGATTCCGCACCTGCCGTGAGATTGCGCAAGGTTGCCTCACCGCCCTTGCTCCACCATTCGAACGGGCCGGAAATATAGCGCGCACCGGAAGCGCTGATGGTGGTGGTGAAGAGGCGCGTGCCATCCTCAACCGCCAGCAGCGCCAGCGCATTGGGCGGGGCGTTGACATAGGTGACATCACGCGTGCCGGCCTGCCCGCAATCATAGTGCACCGTGCTGGTATCGGCAGGGCCGGTGCCAAGAGTGATGGAGGTCTGCACTTCCGGGCCGGCCGCGCGGATCTCCTGCGCACTGGCGGCGGCTTGCAGGCCAAGGGTGGCGCAGAGCGCGAACAATGCGGGAACTAGGCTGCGGCGCGTCATCATGCCGGGGATCCTTGTCTTTCTGGTGAGGCAGGGAAGCGGGGCGGGAGACATCCGCAGGCCCGGAACGGTGCCGGTGCCCTGCCATGGTGCGGTTTCACGGCATGATAGGTGTCAGGTCTTGCATCGGGCAAGTGCCATGGTGAAGAAGTGCCATGGTGAAGAAGTGCCGTGGTGGAAGGGAGCCGCAGGCCCCCTCCGCTCATGTGCCGGATGACGGTGCCGGCGCGGCGATCAGCTCCGGCAGGCGGGCGCGGTTGAGCGCCAGCCATTGCAGGGCGATGATGAGATAGCCATTGCTGCACATGTCCTGCCCCAGCAGGGCGATGGCCTCATCCACCGGCAGCAGGAAGGGGCGGGTCAGCTCGGCTTCCCCGGCAAGGCCCCCGCGCTCGGGCAGATGGGTGGCATCCACCACCCCCAGAAAGAAGCTGGCATATTCATCTATGATGCCCGGCGTGGGCAGAAAGCGCAGCATGGGCACGAGATGTGATGGCGTCAGGCCGGTTTCCTCCGCGCATTCGCGCAGGGCCGCATGTTCCGCCACCTCACCCTCTTCCAGCCCGCCGGCGACAATCTCCACCAGCTCGCCCTGTTCCGGGCCCAGCATCAGCCATGCCGGCAAGCGGAACTGGCGAATGAGCACAACGGCATTGCGTGCGGGATCATAGGGCAGAACGCCCACCGTGCGCCCGGCGCGCAGCACATCGCGCTCCTGCTTCAGGGCCGGACCTTCCGCCGGATGGAGGGTCACCTCGAAGCGCTCATAGCGCCGGTAGCCGCCGGCCAGAAGGGTGGGGGCTGAAACCTCCACCCGCATGGCCTCTTCCTGCGGGCGGGGGAAGGGCTGGGCGGGCCTATCGGAGACCGGCTTCATTGGCGCACCACACCGCTTTCAGCGGTTTCAAGCGAGAAGGCGGCGGAGAATAGGGCGCGGGTGTAATCCTGCTTCGGAGTCTCGAACACATCGCGCGCCGGGCCATATTCCACGGCCTGTCCGCCCCGCATCACCAGAATATGGCTCGCCAGCGCCGAAACGACCCGCAGATCATGGGTGATGAACATGAAGGCCAGATCGCGCTTGCGCTGGAGCGCGCGCAGCAGATCGACGATCTGGGCCTGAACGATCATGTCGAGCGCGCTGGTGGGTTCATCCAGAACCACGAAGGCCGGCTCCAGCGCCATGGCGCGGGCAATGGAGATGCGCTGGCGCTGGCCGCCGGAAAACTCGTGCGGATAGCGGTGGCGGGCCTCCGGGTCGAGGCCCACATCCTTCAGCGCCTCGATCACCCGCTGCTCGCGCGCATCGGCGGAAAGCGCACGCTCATGCACCAGCAGGCCCTCGCCAATGATCTCGCTCACCGACATGCGCGGGGAAAGGGCGCCATAGGGGTCCTGAAACACCATCTGCATCTGCCGGCGCAGCGGGCGCATGGCCTTGAAGCCGAGGCCGTCAATCCGCTGGCCCAGAAACGCCACCGGCCCGCTCCTGCTGGAAATGAGGCGCAGCAGCGCCAGCCCCAGCGTGGTCTTGCCCGAGCCGGATTCCCCCACCACACCCAGCGTTTCCCCCCGCCGGATGGTGAGGCTGACCCCGTCCACCGCCTTCACATGGCCCACCGTCTTGCGGAAGAAGCCTTTTTTGATGGGGAAGTGGACCTTCACATCCTGCGCGTCCAGCACCACCTCGCCATCCGATGCGGGGGCAGGGTCGGGCTTGGGTTCGGCTTTCAGCAGGGCCTGTGTGTAGGGATGCCGGGGATTGTCGAAGGTTTCCTGTGCGCCGCCCTGTTCCACGATCTCGCCCTTCTGCATCACGCAGACCCGGTCGGCGATCTTGCGCACGATGTTGAGATCATGGGTGATGAACAGCATGGCCATGCCAAGGCGGGCCTGAAGCTCCTTCAGCAGTTTGAGGATCTGCGCCTGCACGGTCACGTCGAGCGCGGTGGTGGGTTCATCCGCAATCAGCAGGTCCGGGGAATTGGCCAGCGCCATGGCGATCATCACACGCTGGCGCTGCCCGCCGGAAAGCTGGTGCGGATAGGAGGAAAGGCGCTCCTCCGGGTTGGGAATGCCCACCTCGTGCAGCAGTTCCAGCGTGCGCTTGCGGGCGGCGGAAACGCTCATACCGCGATGGAGGATGAGCATCTCCCCCACCTGCTTCTCGATGGTGTGCAGCGGGTTGAGCGAGCTCATCGGCTCCTGGAACACCATGGTGATGCGGTTGCCGCGCACCCCGCGCAACTCCTGCTCGGGCACGGTCAGCAGGTCGCGTCCCTCGAACAGGATTTTTCCGCTGGGGTGGCTGGCGGCCGGATAGGGCAGCAGCTTCAGCACCGAAAGCGCGGTGATGGATTTGCCGGAGCCGGATTCTCCCACCAGCGCGAGCGTTTCGCCCTTGCGCAGGTCGAAGGAGATGTTTTTCACCGCCAGCGCCTGCTTGCCCTCGCGACGGAAGGCGATGGAGAGGTCCTGTACGGAGAGCAGCGGGGTCTCGGGGGAGGTGTTGGTCATGGTCTTCCCCCTCACTCGAAGGTCTTGCGCGGGTCGAAGGCATCACGCACCGCCTCGCCGATGAAGATGAGCAGGCTCAGCATCACGGCCACGGTGAAGAAGGCGGTGAGGCCCAGCCAGGGTGCCTGGATATTGTTCTTGCCCTGCGCCAGCAATTCACCCAGCGAGGGCGAGCCGGGAGGCAGGCCGAAGCCGAGAAAGTCCAGCGCTGTCAGTGTCATGACCGAGGAGGACATGATGAAGGGCAGCATGGTCAGTGTCGCCACCATGGCATTGGGCAGCAGGTGGCGGGTCATGATGGTGAAATTGCCCACCCCGAGCGCCCGGGCGGCCTGCACATATTCGAAATTGCGTGCCCGCAGGAATTCCGCCCGCACCAGCCCCACCAGCGAGACCCATGAGAACAGCAGCAATATGCCCAGAAGAACCCAGAAGCCCGGCACCAGCACCGAGGAGATGATGAGCAGCAGATAGAGCGAGGGAATGGCGGTCCAGATCTCGATCACGCGCTGGAAGATGAGGTCCACCCATCCGCCGAAATAGCCCTGCACGGCACCGGCCGCGATGCCGATGATGGAGGAAATGATGGTGAGCGTGAGCCCGAACAGCACCGAGATGCGGAAACCGTAAATCAGGCGCGCCAGCACATCGCGGCCCTGATCGTCCGTGCCCAGCCAGTTGTATTCCAGCCCCGAGCAGCCGGACACGCCCTTGCGCTCCGCCACTTCCCGGCACTGTTCCTCGCTCAGCATCCATGTGGGCGGGGAGGGGGCCGGCGTCGGCAAATCCAGATTATGGGTGGAATAGGAATAGCGGATGGGGGGCCAGATCATCCAGCCGCCCTTTTCCCTGATGAGATCCTGAAGATAGGGGTCGCGATAATCCGCGTCCGTCTCGAAATCGCCGCCGAAATCGGTCTCGGGATAGGCTTTGAGGACCGGCACATAATAGTGCCCCTCATAGGAAATGAGCAGCGGCTTGTCATTGGCGATGAAGTTCGCGCTCAGCGAGAGCACGAACAGCACCGAGAAGATGATGAAGGACCAGTAGCCGCGCCGGTTGCGCACGAAATTGGTGAGCCGGCGCCGGTTGAGCGGGGAAAGCCAGTGGCGCTTTTCCGGGGCGGGGGCCGTGGCGGCGGTCTGGGGGGCGGATGCGGTTGTGCTCATCGCCTCACACCTCCCGCGATTCAAAGTCGATCCGCGGATCCACCAGCATATAGGTGAGGTCCGAGATCAACCCGACAATCAGCCCCACGAGGGAGAAGATGTAGAGCGTTGCAAACACCACCGGATAATCGCGGTTCAGCACGCTCTCGAAGGAGAGCAGGCCAAGGCCATCCAGCGAGAAAATGGTCTCGATCAGCAGCGAGCCGGTGAAGAAGGCGGCAATGAAGGCGCCCGGAAAGCCGGCAATGACGATGAGCATGGCATTGCGGAACACATGCCCATAGAGCACCCGCCGCTCGGAGAGGCCCTTCATCCGGGCGGTGGTGACATATTGCTTGCGGATTTCCTCAAGGAAAGAGTTCTTCGTCAGCAGGGTCATGGTGGCAAACGCCCCCAGCACCATGGAGGTGATGGGCAGCACCAGATGCCAGAAATAGTCGAGGATCCGCTCCGGCCAGCTCATCTGCCAGAAATTCTCCGAAACCAGCCCGCGTAACGGGAACAGATCCCAGAAGGAGCCGCCGGCAAACAGCACGATCAGCAGAATGGCGAACAGGAAGGAGGGAATGGCATAGCCGATGATGACAACGGCCGAGGTCCAGATATCAAAGCGCGACCCATCCCGCATCGCCTTGGAGATGCCGAGCGGAATGGAGATGGCATAGGTGATCAGCGTCATCCACAGGCCGAGCGAGACGGAGACCGCCAGCTTTTCGGCAATGAGGTCAATTACCGTGATGTCGCGGAAATAGGAGCGGCCGAAATCGAAGGTCGCATAATCCGTGATCATCTTGAAAAAGCGTTCATGGGCGGGCTTGTCGAAGCCGAACTGCTTTTCAAGTTCGGCGATGAAGGCCGGGTCCAGCCCCTGTGCGCCGCGATATTTGGAGCTGACCGTATCGCCGCCCCCCTGCATGGCCGCCGCCGGGCCGGAAAAGTCGCTGCCGCCGCCGGAAATGCGGGCCGTGGCGGAAACATCATCCCCGGTGATCTGGGCGATGACCCGTTCCACCGGGCCACCCGGCGCGAACTGGATGATGACGAAAGACACCAGCATGATGCCGAGAATGGTGGGCACCATGAGAAGAATGCGGCGAAGGATATAGGCGAACATCACGTCTCCCGATCAGCCGTGACGATGCAGGACAAGGGCGGTTGCAGGCATGTTCAGCCCCTGCCCACTGGCGTTGTCTCATGCGGGATGGCATCGCTGCCCTGGCGGCTCCACCAGCAATCCAGCGCGCCCAGCTCGTAGAAGGGCTTTTCCGCCGGCTGGCCGAACACATCCCAATAGGCGATGCGGTGGCTTTCGGCATACCATTGGGGAATCCAGTAGAAATTGGCGCGCAGCACCCGGTCCAGCACCCGGCATATGGTGGTCAGCTCTTCTGCCGAGGTGGCCGAAATGGCCTGGGTGATAAGCGCGTCCACCACCGGGTCCGAAATGCCGGCCACATTGTAGGAGCCGGGCGTGCGGGCCGCCTCGGTGGAGAAATAGGCCCGCAACTCCTCGCCCGGATAGGGCGAGACGCTGTAGCGGCGGGAGATGACATCGAAATCGAAATTCTGGAGGCGCAACTGGTATTGCGCCGGGTCCACCACACGGAATGTGGCGGTAATGCCGACCTTTTTCAGATGCCCGATGAAACGGGCATGATGCCGCTCCATCGCGCCATTGAAATCCAGAAACTCGATGGTGAAGGGCTTGTCCTTCCCATCCACCAGCCTGCCCCCCCTGAAGCGGTATCCCGCCGCCTTCAGCAGTTCCACCGCCTGCAGGCGCAGGGCCCTGTCCTCACCCGAGCCATCGGAGACAGGCGGCACCCATGGCGGGCCGAACACCGCTTCCGGCAGCCGGGCGCGGAAGGGTTCCAGAAGCTGCACTTCCGCCGGGGAGGGTTCTCCCCGCGCCATCATGTCCGAATTCTGGAAGAAGGAGGATGTGCGCGCATAGGCGTCATACATCAGGTTCTTGCGGGTCCACTCGAAATCGAACAGCAGGTTGATCGCCTCGCGCACGCGGCGGTCATAGAATTGCGGGCGGCGGGTGTTGAGAAACCAGCCCTGCACGCCGGAAAAGGCATTGTTGGGCAGGGTTGCCAGTTTCACGCGGCCCTCGCGCACGGCGGGGAAATCATACTGGGTGGCCCATTCGCGGGCGGTGAACTCTTCGCGAAACAGATAGGCGCGGGCCTTGAAGCCCTCGAGGCTGGCGATCCGGTCGCGGAAATACTCATAGCGCACGGTGCCGAAATTGTAGCGCCCCTTCATGGTGGGCAGGTTCTGCCCCCAATAGTCCGCCACACGCTCATATTCGATGTAACGCCCCGGCTCGAACCGCGCCACCTTGTAGGGGCCGGAGCCGAGCGGCAGTTCCAGCGAGGAGCGGTTGAAGGGGTGCTTTTCCAGATAGGCGCGCGAGAAGATGGGCAGGCCGGCGGCGGTGAGGGGCGCGCTGCGGGAGCGGCCGGCCTCGAAGGTCATCACCACCGCATGGTCGCCATCGGCCTCCACGCTTTTCAGCGTCCGCAACGCCATGCGGATGGTCTCGTAGCCATGCGCCTTCAGCGCCTCGAAGGTGGCCACCACATCGGCCGAGGTGAGGGGCGTGCCATCATGAAAGCGGGCCGTCTCGTTCAGCACGAAGCGATAGGTCAGCCCGTCCGGCGCCACCTCCACAGCACTGGCGAGGCGCGGATACATGGCGCTTTTCTCATCGCCCGCCGCGCTCATCAGCGTATCGTAGATCAGCTCGATGCCGAAAGCGCCATTGCCGCGCTGGTTATAGGGGTTCAGCGTGTCGAAGGTGTTGAAGGTCTGGTTGTAGAATACCGCGGACCCGACCTGCGAGAACGGCCCGCCCTTGGGAGCATCCGGGTTCACATAGGCGAAATGGGTGAAGTTTTCCGGATATTTCAGATCGCCGAAAAAGGACAGACCATGGCGGCGTTCCAGCGCCTGTGCCGCGCCGCCCTCATCGCCGGCCGTATCGGGAATCTCCGCCGCGCCATCTTCCTGTGCATGGGCCATGGCGGGCAGAAGGGCGGTGGCGAAGGTGCCACCCATGGCCCCCAGCACGGTGCGCCGGCTCACGGTGACATGAAGCGCCTGTGCCGGGGCCGCATCCGCCGGTGCGGCGGACCCGTTCTGCATCAAGCTGTTGTCGGCACCGGTTTTCATCTGGCCGCGCTCCCTCATGGCTGGGCCTTGGGCGCATTGCGGATGGTCGCGGCCTTTGCGGCATCGAACCACCAGATGTCCGGGAAGGAGAAGCTGTAGGCCGGCAGCTTCTCCGGGTGGCCGAAGCGGTTCCAGCGGGCGGTGCGGGTGAAGTTCAGCGTCCATGCGGGAATGACGAATTCATTCCACAGCAGCGCCCGGTCCAGCGCGCGGGTGGCGGCGACCAGATCGGCGCGGTCGCGGGCATAGATCACCTTGTCGATCAGCGCATCAATGGCCGGGTTCGCGATGCCGGCGAAATTGTAGCCGCCCTGCTGGTCTGCCGAGGAGGAGCCGAAGAAGCTGCGCTGTTCATTGCCCGGGGAAAGGGACTGTGCCCAGACCGAGACGATCATGTCGAAATCACGCGAGCGCACGCGGTTGGTATATTGGGAGGGGTCCACCACGCGCACATTCACCGTGATGCCGAGGCGCTCCAGCGCGGGCTTGTAGAAGACGGCGGCGCGCTCCATGGCGGGGCTGTTGAGCAGGATCTCTATGGTGAAGGGCTCGCCCTTGGCATTCACCAGCTTGCGGTTCCTTACCTCATAACCGGCTTCCTTCAGCAGGCGTGCGGCCTCGCGCAGATTGCCGCGCCGGGCCCCCTCGTCACCGGATGAGGGATTGTTGAAGGGGGTGGTGAACACCTCTGCCGGCAGGCCATCCGGCACCGCCTTGCGCACCTCTTCCAGAATCTCCAGCTCGCGTCCTTCCGGCAGGCCGGAAGAGGCCAGTTCCGTACCGGAGAAATAGGAGTTCACCCGTGTGTACTGGCCAAAGAAGAGGGTGTGGTTCATGCCCTCGAAATCCAGCGCATAGTTCAGGGCCCGGCGCACCCGCCGGTCCTGGAACTTTTCCCGGCGCAGATTGGGAATGAAGGCCTGCATCAGGCCCACGGCGCGGTTCTCGAACATCTCCAGCACCACATCACCCGCCTTGCGGGCGGGGAAATCATAGGCACTGGCCCAGTTCTTGGCCGAGCTTTCAATGCGGAAGTCATACTGGTCGGCCTTGAAGGCTTCCAGCATCACGGTTTCATCGCGGAACAACTCGTAGCGGATCTCGCCGATATTGTTGCGGCCGACATTCACCGGCAGATCCTTGCCCCAGTAATCGGCCACCCGTTCATAGGTGATGGATCGGCCCGGCACGAAAGAGCGGACCCGGTACGGGCCGGAGCCCAGCGGAATCTCCAGCGTGCCCTGGGTGATGTCACGCGGCTTGCCGTGTGCGTCCTTTCCGGTCCACCAGTGTTTGGGCAGAACCATGAGCTGGCCGACGATGAGCGGCAGCTCGCGGTTTCCGGCCTGGTCGAAGGTGAAGGTGATGTCGCGCGGGCCGGTTTGCTCCGCCTTCACCACATGGCTGTAATAATAGCGCTGGTTCGGGTTGTTCTTGGTGAGCACCTCGAAGGACCAGATGACGTCTTCCGGGGTCACCTTCTGGCCATCATGCCATTTCGCGCCCTCGCGCAGACGATAGGTGACGGAGGAAAAGTCCTCCGGGTGGCTCACACCCTCGGCCAGCAGGCCATATTCGGTGGAGACCTCATCCATGGCCGAGGTCATCAGCGTATCATAGATGAGGGTGATGCCGGAGGCGACGGAGCCGCGCGGGATGATGAAATTGAAGCTGTCGAACGTGCCGTCATCGGCAAGGCGCAGCAGGCCGCCCTTGGGGGCATCCGGGTTCACATAGGCGAAATGGGGAAAGCCCGGCTGGTATTTCGGCTCTCCCATGAGAGAGAGGCCGATGCGGAATTTCTGCTCCGAAGCCTGCTGCGCGACGCTTCCCTGCGCATCTTTTTCCTGTGCCAGTGCGGGCATGGCGGGTGCGGCCATGGCGGCAAGGAGAAGGGCGAGGCGGGTGGTGCGCGCAAACATCGGCAACTCCGGTTCGAATCCTGAGGACAGGATAACGGGATAGCTGAATATGACACTGCCTGTAGGGGCAGAAACAAGGCAAGGTGCGCCATGATGGAGCCCGGCGCCAGCCCCCTGTGTATGGTCATGATTGGCCTGCGGCTTCGCGCTGGCGTATGCAGGGGCCGGATGCCCTTGCGGAAATGCCGGAAAACGGCTGGAAAGATGAGGCAGGAGGCCGCTTTTCCATGAACAGCTTCAGTGCGGCGGAGCGCGCCGCCATCTATCGTTGCATTGCTGAACGGCGTGATGTGCGCCGCAATTTCCTGCCCCGCCCGGTGGAGGACGGGATGCTGCGGCGGGTTCTGGAGGCCGGCCATGCGGCGCCTTCGGTGGGCTTTCTCCAGCCCTGGAACTTCATCGTGATTCGCAAGGAGGAAACCAAGGCCGCCCTGCATGGCGCCTTCTCCCGCGCGAATGCCGAGGCTGCCGCCATGTTCGAGGGCGAGCGGGCGGATCTGTACCGCTCCCTCAAGCTGGAGGGGCTGCGGGAGGCCCCCGTGCTGCTGTGCGTCACCTGCGAGCGTGGCCGGGCGGGGCCGGTGGTGCTGGGGCGCACCCACCAGAACGAGATGGATCTCTATTCCACGGTCTGCGCCGTGGAGAATATCTGGCTGGCGGCGCGGGCCGAGGGGCTGGGCGTTGGCTGGGTCTCCATCATCGCGCCGGATGATGTGCGCGCGATCCTGGCGATACCGGAGGCGATCGTGCCGGTGGCGCTGCTGTGCATCGGCCATGTCTCGCATTTCGAGACGACGCCGGAGCTGGAACAGGTGGGCTGGCGCCAGCGCCTGAAGCTGGATGACCTGATCTTCGAAGAGCGGTTCGGCCACAGGTCCGGCGGGGACGAGGGGTGAAAACGGGTGGGCAGATGGCTCCGGCCATGCTGGGATGGAGGCTACCTCCGGCCGATCCTCAGGAGACATGATCTTGCCTCTGCCCCCATCCCTTCACATGTCCGGGGCCAGCCCCCTGGCCATCGCGGCGGCGGACTACGAGGTGGTGCGTCAGGCGGTGGAATATATTTCCGCCCAGGCCCGCCGGCAGCCGCATATGGAAGAGATTGCCGCCGCCTGCGGGGTTTCCGCCCGCATGCTGACAGAACTGTTCCGCCGCTGGTGCGGCCTCACCCCCAAGGCGTTCCTGCAGGCGGTGACGCTGGATCGCGCCCGCCGTCTTGTTGCCGAATGCCCGAATGTGATGGATGCGGCGCTGGAGCTGGGCCTGTCCGGTCCCGCCCGCCTGCATGACCTGTTCGTGGTGCATGAGGCCATGTCGCCCGGAGAGTGGAAGACGGGCGGGGCGGGCATCACCATCCGCCATGGCTTCCACCCCTCTCCCTTCGGACAGGCGCTGGTGATGACAACCCCGCGCGGCCTGTGCGGTCTGGCCTTCGCCGATGAGGGGGGCGAGGCGGCGGCGCTGGAAGACATGCGCCGGCGCTGGCCGCAGGCGGATTATGTGGAGGACAGGACGCAGACCGCCCCCTTCATCTCCCGCATCTTCACCCCCGGTGCATGGCGGGCGGACCAGCCCTTGCGGGTGGTGCTGATCGGCCGGGATTTCGAGGTGCAGGTGTGGGAAAGCCTGCTGCGCATTCCCTTTGCAGGTGCCTCCACCTATTCGGCCATTGCTTCCGGCATGGGGCGGCCCGGGGCGGCGCGGGCCGTGGGGGCGGCCGTGGGGCGCAACCCCATCTCCTTCGTGGTGCCCTGTCACCGGGTGCTGGGCAAGAGCGGCAAGCTCACCGGTTATCACTGGGGGCTCACCCGCAAGCAGGCCATGCTGGGCTGGGAGGCCGGCATGGCGCAGGCGGAAGGGTGAGCGCCCTCAATGCCGGGTGAGCGCCTCCACCGGGTCCAGCATGGAGGCGCTGCGGGCCGGCAGAAAGCCGAACAGGCCGCCAATGATGCTGGATGAGACGAAGGCCACGACGATGGAGCTCATCGAATAGATCAGCTTGAAATCGGAGCCGGCATATTCGAACAGATAGCCAAAGCTTAGCGCCAGCGCGATGCCCAGCACGCCGCCAATGAGGCAGACCAGCACCGCCTCTGTCAGGAATTGCTGGAGAATGTCGCTGCGCCGCGCGCCGACCGCCATGCGCACCCCGATTTCCGCCACCCGTTCGGAGACCGAGACCAGCATGATGTTCATCACGCCAATGCCCCCCACCAGCAGCGAGATGAGGGCGATGGCGGCAATCAGCAGGGTCAGCGTCTCGGTGGTGGCGGTGATGGTCTTGCGGATGTCATCCGTGTTGAGGATGAAGAAGTCCTTCACCCCGTGGCGCTGGAGCAGCACATCCGTCACCGCCTGTTCGGCCAGTGCGGTATCCGTGTCATCGTGAACCCGCACGGTGATGGAACGCAGGATCGAGTTGCCCAGAATGCGCGCCTGCACCGTGGTGTAGGGCATGAAGACGGAGAGGTTCTGGCTTCCGCCGAACCCGCCCTGCTGGGGGGCGGCAATGCCGATGACACGGCTGGGCACATTGCCCACCAGAATGACCTGGCCGATGGGGTCGCCCTCGAAATCGGCGAACAGGGTCTTGCTGGTGTTCTCGTCGATCACCGCCACCTGTTCCAGATCATGCACCGCCTGCGGACCGAACAGGCGCCCGGCGATGAGGCGGGTGCCGCGCGCATCGAAATACTGCTCGCCCACCCCATTGACGAGCGCCGTCGCCTCCTTCGGCCCGAAGCGCAGGGTCTTGGAGGTGGAGACCGTGGGCGTCACCGCCGCCACATAGGGCTGGCGGGCCAGCGCATGGGCATCATTGATGACCAGGGTGGTGATCTTGCCCGATCGGGCATCGCCGAAATCCTTCCCCGGAAACACCTCCAGCGTGTTGGTGCCGAGTGAGGAGATGTTTTGCAGCACCTGCCGGCGCGAGCCCTCGCCCAGCGCCACCACAGCCACCACCGAGGCAATGCCGATGATGATGCCCAGCATGGTGAGAAAGGTGCGCAGCTTGTGCGCCTTCATGGCCAGAAGCGCCATGCGGAAGGCTTCCTGAAACCGCATCAGCGCGGCCGACCATGAGCGCGAGCGCGCCGCATCCAGCGCCTGCTGTCCGGTGCGCTCCGGCCTTGCGGCAGGAGCCGGGGCCGGCTTGTCCGTGCGCCTGTCCGAGATGATCCGGCCATCGGAGAACTCGATGATGCGCTCTGCCCGCGCCGCGACATTCGGGTCATGGGTGACGATGATGATCGTCTTGCCCCCCGCATGCAGCTCTTCCAGAATCCGCAGCACTTCCTCGCCGCTGGTGCTGTCGAGCGCGCCGGTGGGCTCGTCGGCGAGGATCAGGTCCGCCCCGTTCATCAGCGCGCGGGCAATGGAGACGCGCTGCTGCTGGCCGCCGGAAAGCTGGCCGGGGCGGTGGTCCATGCGCTCGGCCATGCCGAGGCGGGTGAGCAGCTCCGCCGCCCGCTCCCGCCGCGCGCCCGCCTCCCAGCCGGCATAGATGGCGGGAATTTCCACATTGCCCAGCGCGGTGAGTTCCGCCAGCAGGTGATAGCGCTGGAAGATGAAGCCGAAATGCTCGCGCCGCAGGGCCGCCAGCTCATCGGGTTCCAGGCTCGCGGTCTCCCGACCGGCAATGCGGTAGCTGCCGGAGGTGGGCCGGGCGAGGCAGCCCAGAATGTTCATGAGGGTGGATTTGCCGGAGCCGGAGGCCCCGACAATGGCCACCATCTCCCCCGCCTCGATGGTGAGGTCGATGTCATTGAGAACGGTCAGCACGCCCTCGCCGGCGGGAAATTCCCGCCGCAGCTTTTCGAGGACGATCAGCGGTTCGCTCATCTAGAAACCCATGGGGCCGCGACGGCGCGGCATGCTGCCTGAAGCCGCGCCAGCGGCCAGTTGTCCGGTCACCACCCGCTCGCCCGCGGTGAGACCCTCAAGGATTTCCGCCTCGGTGCGGTTGTTGAGCCCCACCTTCACCTGGCGGGTGGAAACCTGCCCGTCCCGGCCCAGGACCTGGACGCTGTAGAGCCCGTCGGTCCCGCGTGCGCCAAGGGCGGCGGAGGGAATGGTGAGGGCATTCTCCGCTTTGCCCAGCACGATATAGACCTGTGCCGTCATATAGGTGCGCAGCCGCCCTTCCGGGTTCGGCACATTGAACAGGCCATTGTAATAGATGGCCTCGGAAGTGGAGGTGCTGCTGCTGGCGCTGGATGCGGAGGACGAGAAGCTGCTGTCGCTCTTGATGGATTCGGGCGCCGGCTCAATCGCCTGCAAGGTGGCCTCATAGCGCCGGTCCGGCTCGCCGATGATGTTGAAATAGACCGGCTGCCCCGCCTTGACCTTCACCACATCGGCCTCGGATATTTCCGCGCGCACGGTCATGGTTTCAAGGTCACCCAGAATGATGATGGTGGGGGCGGACTGGGCGGCATTCACCGTCTGCCCCTCCTGGGTGACGATGGAGAGCACCGTGCCCTCTATGGGGGCGGTGATGCGGGTATAGCCGAGATTGGCCTGCGCCGTGCTCACCGCCACTTCCGCCTCGATGATCTGCGCATCCAGCGCCGCGATCTGGGCGCGGGTGGTGGCGACATCCGCCTGCGCCACCTCGAAATCTGCGCGGGAGACCGCGGTCTGGGTGATGAGGCGGGACTGGCGGGCCAGGGTCTGCTCGGCCAGGCGCAGGCTGGCTTCCTTCTCCAGCTTCTGGGCGCGCACATTGGCGAGCGCGGCCTGCGCCGTGCGCAGGGCGTTTTCCTGCGTGATGGAGTCGATCTCCGCCACCAGATCGCCCTTGCGGATCTTCTGCCCCAGCTCGACCGCCACCGAGGTGACGCGGCCGGAGGCCTGCGCGCCCACCGCCACCAGCCGCGCGGGCTTGAGAATGCCGGTGGCCAGAACGGTTTCCTCCACCGTGCCGATGGTGGCCGGCGCGCTCATGATGCGCGGGGCCTCCTCCGGTGTCATCCAGCTGCGCAACAGCAGAAAGGCCAGCACCACAATGACAATGATGATGCCGATGCTGATGACCCGCCGCCTGCCCGCCCGCAGGGCGGCGCTGTTGAAGCCGGATGTGCCGGACCCGGTATTCATGCGCGGCTCCCGTGCTGGTCATGTCTCATAAGCGGGCCTCTCACTGGAACGACCGGGCAAAATGAGGGCCGGTATCCTGATCCACCACGGCAGGGGTCTTCACATCCACATCCCCGGTCCAGCCCCCGCCCAGCGCCTTGTTGAGCGCGATATAATATGTGGCGATGGCGACGCGGCTCTGCAGCAGCGCATCCTCGGACGAATAGAGCGAGCGCTCGGCATCCAGCACTTCCAGAAAGCTGGTGGAGCCGTTCTGGTAGAGTGAGCGGGAAAGCTGCGCGGCCTGCCGGTAGGAGCCGGTGGAGGCCGAGAGGCGCTCCGCCTTGCGGCGGGTGTGGGAGAGGGAGACGATGGCGTTCTCCACATCCTCCAGCGCGGTCAGAATGGTGGCGTGATAGGTGAGGAAGGACTGGTCGCGCTGCGCCTCGCGCACCTCCACCTCGGCCTTGAGCTGGCCGCCATGGAAAACCGGTACGGTCAGGGATGGCCCATAGGACCAGCTGATGGAGGCGCCACGGGCCAGATCGCCCAGCTTGGTGCCCATGGTGTTCACATTGCCGGTGAGGCTGACGCTGGGATAGCGCGCCGCTTCCGCCTGTCCGATCAGGGCCGTGGAGCGGCCCAGCTCGCGCTCGGCCGCGCGCACATCCGGGCGGCTGCGCAGCACGTCTGCCGGCACGCCCTTGCGGATGGCGGAGCCGGGCTGGGGAATGCGCCCGCCCTTGTCCATCAGCTCGGCAAGGGCGGTGGGCGGCTGGCCGGTGAGAACGCTCAGGCGATGCACGCTCTGGGCATAGGCGGCCTGAAGGTCGGGAATGGTGGCCTCGGTGCTGGCGGCCTGCCCCGCGGCATTGGCCGCATCCACGGCGCTGACGGCCCCGGCCTCATAGCGGGTGCGGGTGAGGGCGGCGGTCTCGCGCTGGGTGGCGGCGGTGCGGCGGGCGAGGGCGATGCGGGCCTGATAACCGCGCGCCTCGACATAATTGGAGGCGACATCTCCCACCAGTGTGAGGAGCGCGGCCTGAAGATCATCATCGGCGGCCTGCATGCCATATCTGGCAGCTTCCACCCCGCGCCGGTTCATGCCGAAAATGTCCAGCTCCCAGCTGGCATCGAAGCCGGCGCGATACTGGGTATAGCGCCCGCCGGCATCCAGCGCGCCATCCTGCCCGATGACAGAGCCATTATCGCCGCGGGTGATGGAGCCTGAACCATCGGCGATGGGAAACAGCGTGCCCATCTGCTTGCGATAGCTCGCCCGCGCCTCGCGCACCCGGGCCTTCGCCGTGGCGACATCCAGATTGCCGGCAACGGCGACATCCATGATCCGGTTGAGATGCGGATCCCGCAGGGTCTTCCACCATTCGCCGAGCTGGGGCGGGTTGGGGGCGGTCTGCTCGGAGGCGGGCCGGGCGCGGCTGTTGCTCCAGCTGTCGGGAAGGGGGAAGCTGGGCGTTGCATATTCCGGCCCGACGGCACAGGCCGCGAGCCCCAGCGCCAGCCCGGTTGCCGCCAGCAGGCGCAGGGTGCGATGCAGCCTCGCCCCTCGCGCTGCTGCGGGGCATGAGGATCTGCTCAGGGCCTTTGGGGATTGGCTCACGCCCACTCTGATCACCTGTCGGCCCGGCTCCGGGGCTTGCGGACTGTTGCATGCTGGACAGCTGCAAGTCCCTGATAAATCATGAAGCGGCGGCAGCTTATAGTTAAAAAATGGTAACTGACCCTTATTGTCCACCTTCCCCGGTGTCAATCCGGATGAGGGGGCAGCAAGCCGCCGCCCCCCCCCCCGGTGTGCGCCATGAAAAAAGGCGGCAACCCGTATGGGCCGCCGCCTGATCTGGCTCAGGGGTGCGGTTTGGCGCCGCCTGATCCGCCTTTCGCGCCCAGATGGGCGGGGCAATGCGGAGGCGGGGTGACCGGCGGGGACGAGGGGGCATGCCCCACCCGTTCGCGCGCTTTCACGCCGGGCAGGGCGCGCACCAGTTCGCAAAAGGCATCGCCGCGCACTTCAAAATTGGGGAACTGGTCGAAACTGGCGCAGGCGGGAGAGAGCAGAACGACCGGATGGGGCAGGCCGCTTTCCAGCGCTTCACGCGTTGCCGCCTCAAGCGCCCGGTGGAGCGTGCCGGAAATCTCGTGCGGCACGCTTGTGCCCAATGTCGCGGCGAAATCCTCTGCGGCCTCGCCAATGAGATAGGCTTTGCGCACCCGTCCGAAATGGGGGCTGAGGGCGGAGATGCCGCCCGCCTTGGGCTTGCCGCCGGCAATCCAGAAAATATCCTCGAAGCTCACCAGGGCCCGCTCGGTGGAATCGGCATTGGTGGCCTTGCTGTCATTGATGAACAGGACCGGGCCAAGCTCTCCCACCTGTTCCATGCGGTGGGCAAGGCCGGGAAAACGCTGCATGGCGGCGGCGATGATCTCCGGCGCGACACCCAGCGCGCGGGTGGTGGCATAGGCGGCGGCGGCATTCTGCGCATTGTGCACACCGCGCAGGGAGCCGATGCCGGACAGATCCAGCCGGAAGCGCTCCGCCCCGTTCTCGCTCACCACGAGGGCCGTCCCCTCGCGCCAGATGCCATCGGCCAGCGGGCGCTGCATGGACAGGCGCACCACATGGTGGCCGGCCTCTTCGGCGCGGTCGGCCATGGCCGCGCTGAAGGCATCATCCACACCGATCACAGCCGTACCGCTGTTCTCGATGCCGGCAATGAGGCGCTCTTTGACCTCGGCATAATGTTCGAGCGTGCCATGGCGGTCGATATGGTCAGGCGAGATGTTCAGCATCACCCCCACGGTGGGGTCGAGGCCGGGGGCGAGATCCACCTGATAGGAGGAGCATTCCACCACATGCACGCGCCCGGCCTTGGGCGGGGCGAGGGAGAGCAGGGCCGTGCCGATATTCCCGCCCATCTGCACATCCCGCCCGGCAATGCGCAGAATATGGGAAATGAGCGCGGTGGTGGTGGATTTGCCATTGGTGCCGGTGATGGCGACAAAGGGGGAGCGCCGGGCAATGGCCGCGCGTTCACGGCAGAACAGCTCGATATCGCCGATCACCTCCACACCCGCCGCCCTGGCCAGTTCCACCGACCAGTGTGGCGCGGGATGGGTGAATGGCACGCCGGGCGCAAGAATGAGGGCGCGCAGGGTGGACCAGTCCAGCGTGCGCAGGTCCTGCACGACAATGCCCGCCCCGGCCGCCGTCTGCCGGGCCTTTTCATTGTCATCATAGGCAATGACATGCGCGCCGCCGGCCTTGAGCGCCAGGGCTGTCGCCATGCCGGAACCGCCAAGCCCGAACAGGGCGACGGTTTCATCCTTCATCACTGTAACTGGGATCATGACTGTCCATCTCGCGAGGGCCGGAAGGCGGCCTGTCATTCTGTCCTGCTGTAAAACTTTTGGGCAGTGGAGGCCACAGCCCCGCGCAAGAAAATACCGGCGCGGTGGGGCAAGGTGCCGTCTTCGGGCCCCGGATGGGGCGGATGGCAAGGTCGGAGAGGGGTGGTGGAGGCGGGTCGCACAGGTCCGCGCGGAAGTGTCACGCTTGTCCGGGGCGGGGGCAGATCCGGGGAAAGCTCGACTTGACAATTCATGATATTAGAAACATTGAATATGAAGATTCCAAACCGGGAGATCAGGCATGTCGCCGAATGTGGGTGGAGCAGACCGCATATTGCGGTTCATTGTGGGCATCATTCTTGTGCTGGTGCCATTTGCGGGCGCCAGCATCGTGCCGGCACTGGCGCAGATCGGCGGCTGGGTGTGGGCGATTGGTGCGGTGGGCCTGCTGATGCTGCTGACCGCCCTGTTCCGTTTCTGCCCGGCCTATCCCTTGCTGGGCATCAATAGCTGCCCGCGCCGCTGAAGGGCGCTGAATCAAAACGGCCCGGAAGGTGATCCCTCCGGGCCGTTTTGTCGGGAACGGGTCTGTCAGCGCAGCTTCAGCGTGGCAAGGCCGATCAGCGCCAGCACGACGGCGATGATCCAGAAGCGGATGACCACCTGCGGTTCGGTCCAGCCCATCTGCTCGAAATGGTGATGGATGGGGGCCATCTTGAACACCCGCTTGCCGGTGAGCTTGAACGACACCACCTGAACGATCACCGAAACCGCTTCCAGCACAAACAGGCCGCCAACGATGGCGAGCACGATCTCATGCTTGGTGACCACCGCGATGGAGCCAAGCAGGCCCCCCAGCGCCAGCGAGCCGGTATCACCCATGAAGACCTGCGCGGGCGGGGCATTGAACCACAGGAAGCCAAGGCCGGCTCCCATCAGCGCCCCGCAGATGACCGCGACCTCGCCGGCACCCGCCACATAGTGAATCTGCAGATAATCGGAGAAGACGACATTGCCGGCCAGATAGGCGATGAGGCCGAATGTGCCCGCCGCGATCATCACCGGCACGATGGCGAGGCCATCGAGACCATCGGTGAGGTTCACCGCATTGCCGGCCGCGACGATGACGAACGCGCCGAAAATGACAAAGAAGACGCCGAGATCCAGCAGGAAATCCTTGAAGAAGGGAAAGGCGACGGATGTCGAAAGGCCCGTGCGCCCCACATTCATGATGATGATGACCGCGACGCCGGCAATCAGGAACTCGATGGCCAGCCGCTTCTTGCCGGACAGCCCGTTATGGGTCTGCTTGGTGACCTTGAGATAGTCATCATAAAAGCCGATCAGGCCAAAGCCGAGCGTGACCAGCAGCACCACCCACACATAGGGATTGGCCAGGTTCGCCCACAGCAGCGTGGCGACGAAGATGCCGCACAGGATCATCAGCCCGCCCATGGTGGGCGTGCCCTTCTTGGCCAGATGCGATTGCGGCCCGTCGGTCCGGATGGGCTGGCCCTTGCCCTGCTTGACCCGCAGCATGGAGATGATCGCCGGCCCGAACAGGAACACGAACAGAAGCGCTGTCACCACCGCGCCACCGGTGCGGAAGGTGATGTAGCGGAAGACGTTGAAGGCCGGTACGGACTGTTGGAGTTCAGCAAGCCACTGAAGCATGGGTCATCCTTTGGGGAACGCGGTCGCGCTGTCGCGGAACCGGTCAGAAAGGGTTTTTACCAGCACGCCCATGCGGCTCCCGTTGGAGCCTTTCACCATCAGCGTGTCACCGGCGCGGATCGCGCTGGCGACCATCGGTTCGAGATGGTGGGCATCATCGGCATAGCCGCCGCGCCGCTCGGGGGGCAGGGCCTCCCAGAGCGCGTGCATGAGCGGCCCGCTGCAAAAGACGAGATCGATGCGATGGGCCAGAATGCCCTCGGCCAGCGCGGCATGGAGAGAGGCGCTGTCCGGCCCCAGCTCCAGCATGTCGCCCAGCACCGCGATGCGCCGGCCACGCGGGCCGGTCTCCATCTGCCCCAGCACACTCAGCGCCGCGCGCATGGAGGCGGGATTGGCGTTGTAGCTTTCATCGATCAGCGTGGCCTCGCCACTGCCCAGCGCCAGAACAACCGGCACGCCCCGCCCGGCCGGGGGGCGCATGCGGCCAAGCGCGATGGCGGCCAGGGCCAGATCCGCCCCCACCAGTTCCACGGCGGCGAGAACGCCAAGCAGGTTTTCCACGATATGGCGGCCCGGCATGGCGGCCTTGAAGGTGAGGGGCGTGCCCAGCACATCCGCCACCGCAACCGAGCAACCGGGCTGGAGGGTGAGGTTTTTCAAATGCACATCAGTGCCCTCCGCCGCACCGAAAGTGACGATGCGGGCGACCCCCTTGGCCTGCGCGGCCGCATGGAGGCGGGCAAACTGCGGATTATCGGCATTGAGAACGGCCGTGCCGCCGGCTTCCAGCCCGTCGAAGATCTCGGCCTTGGCGTCCGCAATCGCCTCGATGCCGGAGAAATGCTCCATATGGGCGGCTTCCACGGTGGTGATGAGCGCCACATGCGGGCGCACCAGCTGCACCAGCGGGGTGATCTCTCCCGGATGGTTCATGCCGATCTCGAACACCGCGAAACGGGCGCTGCGCGGCAGCCGCGCGAGGGAGAGCGGCACGCCCCAGTGATTGTTGTAGGAGGCCGCGGAGGCATGGGTTTCCCCCTCCGCCTCCAGCGCGCAGCGCAGGGCTTCCTTGGTGGTGGTTTTCCCCACCGAGCCGGTGACCGCAATGATGCGGGCGGATGAGCGGGCGCGGGCCGCGCGGGCCAGATCATTGAGCGCGGCGAGCACGTCTTCCACGATGAGAAGGGGGGCATCCGCCGCAAAGCGGCCGGCCTTGTCGCGGGCGACAACAGCCAGCGCCGCGCCGGCGGCCAGCGCCTTTTCCACATGGTCATGGCCATCGCTCGTCTCGCCGGTAATGGCGAAGAAGGCGTCGCCAGCCTCCAGCGTGCGGCTGTCGATGGAAATGCCGCGGGCGGGGCCGGGCGCACCGCGCATCTGCGCGCCCATGGCGGAGATCATCTCGTCGCGTTCATGGAGCACGGGCCGGGCTGCGGGCGGGGATGTTGTGGCCTCGGGTCCATGCTCGCTCATGCGTCATCTCCTGCGCGCATCTTGTTCGCGCCGTGCCCCGAAGTGCTTTCGAGGGCCGCGCGCACCACATCCCTGTCGGAAAAGGGCAGAACCTGTTGGCCGATGATCTGGCCGCTTTCATGGCCCTTGCCGGCCACGATCAGGGCATCACCGGGGCGCATCATGGCCACGGCGGCATGGATCGCCTCCGCCCGGTCGCCGATTTCGCGGGCATGCGGGGCGGCATCGAGAATCTCGGCGCGGATGGTGGCTGGGTTCTCGCTGCGCGGATTGTCATCGGTGATGATGACCACATCCGCCTTGTCCGCCGCAATCGCGCCCATCAGCGGGCGCTTGCCCTTGTCACGGTCCCCGCCGCAGCCGAACACGACGATCAGACGCCCGGTAATGGCCGGGCGCAGCGTATCCAGAACCGTGGCCAGTGCCTCGGGCTTGTGGGCATAGTCCACAAAGACCGGGCGGGCCGGGTCCGCGCTCACCTGTTCGAGCCGTCCGGGTACGCCTTCCAGATGGGCGAGAGCCGCCAGCGCGGCGGTGCGCGGGGCACCGCTGGCAATGGCAAGGCCTGCCGCCAGCAGGGCATTTTCGGCCTGAAAGCGTCCCACCAGCGGCAGCAGCACATCCATGCCATCGGTGAAGGCGAGACGCTGCCCCACCCCTTCGGGGGTGATGCCGGCGAGGGTGATGCTTGCGCCTGAACCTTCCGCGCCAAAGCTCAATGTGGGCAGGCCACGGGTCTGCGCCCAGGCCAGCGCCGTGGCCGCATGGGGGGCTGAAAGCACGGCGACAGCAGGGGCATCCTGCGGCATCAGCTCCGTGAACAGACGCATCTTGGCCTTGAAATAGGCCTCAACCGTGGGGTGATAGTCGAGATGGTCGCGGCCCAGATTGGTGAAGCCGCCGGTGCTGATCTGCACCCCGTCCAGCCGGCGCTGGTCGAGCCCGTGGGAGGACGCCTCCAGCGCGATATGGGTGATGCCCGCCCCGGCCAGACGGTCCAGCGTTTCATGCAGGTCCACCGGATCGGGCGTGGTGAGGGAGCCATAGGTGGTGCCATCGGGTGCAACAAGGCCGATGGTGCCGAGATAGGCCGCGCGGTGGCCCAGCTTTTCCCAGATCTGCCGCAGGAAAAAGGCGACGGAGGTCTTGCCGGCCGTACCGGTCACGGCGGCCACGATTCCGGGCTGGCGCGGATGGAAGCGGGCGGCCGCCAGGGCGAGAGACCGGCGCACATCCAGCGAAAAGGCGAAATCCACGTCCGCCGGCGTATCGGGCAGCGGGGCCAGGGGTTCCAGCAGGATGGCGCTGGCCCCGCGCGCTATCGCATCGGGAATGAAGCGGGCGCCATCGGCACGGTTGCCGGAGATGGCGACAAAGAGGAAGCCCGGTTCCACCTTGCGGCTGTCTGCGGTGATGCCGCTGATCGGGCGTTGTTCCGCCTGCGGGCGGAGAATGCGGGCATGGCCGGCAAGAAGCAGGCCGAGAGTGTGGTTCGCCATGGTGCCCCCTTTTGGCACTCTCGCCGCCTGCTTGTCATCTCCCTCAGCCTGCCAAAATGCATGACAGAACCGGGATATGTTGATGATGCATCCTGTGCCGTTGCGTCAGCATCGCGCACCGCCGGCGGGATGTGCAGCATGACTGTGCCGGGGCGGCGGCCTGCGCCCCGGCACATGGTTTCAGCGCCCGGCCAGCTTCTGGCCGCTGTTGCGGAGCATTTCTTCCGCCGTCGGGAAATTCTGGCGGGGAGAGACGCCAAGCATGGGGGCGATACGTTCCACGATGGCGCCGGCCGTGGGGGCCGCGTTCCAGCCCGAGGTGGCATAGCCATAGGTTTCCGGCAGGCCCTTGGGCTCATCCAGCATCACCAGCACATGGTAGCGCGGGGCATCCATGGGGAAGATGGCGGTGAAGGAGGTGAGCAGCTTGTTCTTGGCATAGCGCCCGTTCACCACCTTCTCGGCGGTGCCGGTCTTGCCGCCCACCATATAGCCGGGCACATCCGCCTTGCGGGCGCTGCCCTTCTCCGCATTCATGCGCATGAGATAGCGCATCTTGTCGGAGGTGGAGGGCTTGAGAACCTGTTCCGACACCTGCCGCGCTTCCTCGGGCGTGCGCTTGAGGAAGGTGGGCGGCACCAGCAGCCCGCCATTGACCATGGAGTTCACCGCCATCACCGCCTGAAGCGGGGCGACGGAAAGGCCATGGCCGAACGCGATGGTCGCGGAGTTCAGCTCACCCCAGTTGCGCGGCACGATGGGCATGGCGCTTTCGGCAAGCTCCGTGCGCAGCCGGTCGAGCTGGCCCATTTTCTTCAGGAACTTCTTGTGCGCGTCCACGCCCAGCGCCAGCACCATCTTGGCGGTGCCGATATTGGACGAATACTGGAAGATCTCGGGCACGGTCAGCACCCGGTTCTTGCCATGATAGTCATTGATGGCAAACTTGCCGAAACGCATCGGCCCGCGCGCATCGAAGGTGGAGTTCAGCCCGATGCGATCGGAATCCAGCGCCATGGCGAAGGACAGCGCCTTGAAGGTGGAGCCCATTTCGAACACGCCGGTGGTGAGGCGGTTGAGATAGGCGATGTCGGTCGGGTCACCGGGCTTGTTGGGGTCGAAGTCCGGCAGCGAGACCATGGCGATGATCTCGCCGGTATTCACCTCGATCACAAGGCCCATGGCGTGCAGGGCGGAGAACTTGTTCTTGGCCTTGAGCAGTTCGTCACGCATGGCGTGCTGCACGCGCATGTCAATGGACAGCTCCACCGGCTTGAGCTGGCTGTCGACAGCAAAGCCCGCCAGATGCAGCTCGTTCAGGCCGCGTCCGTCCACCCATTTCTCAAGGCCGGAAATACCCTGGTTGTCCACGTTCACCCCGCCGATGACGTGGGAGAGGATGGGACCGTCAGGATAGATGCGGCGGTTCTCGCGCAGGAAGCCGATGCCGGGCAGGCCCAGCCGGTGGATCTCTCGCTGCTGGGAGGGCGTGATGTCACGCTTGATCCAGGCAAAGCCCTTGCCGGAATTCAGACGCTTGCGGGTTTCTTCCACATCAAGGTCGGGCAGAACCTTCAGCAGCCCTTCAAGCGCCTCGTCCGGGTCGATGAGGCGGCGCGGTTCGGCGAACAGGGAGGGGGATTTCACGTCGATGGCGATGATGTCGCCATTGCGATCGACAATCTCCGGGCGGGCAGACGAAATGGCATCGGAGCCGCGCCCGCGGGCCACATCGTTTTCCGCGGTGATCGCCAGATGGGTGAGCTGTGCGGCAATGGCCAGAAACACGCCGCAAAAACCCAGCATCACGAACTTGATGCGCGCGCCGGCGACCCGGGCCGGGCTGGCATTGGGGTTGCCCTTCGCGGCCTGCTTCACGATGCGGAACGTGCCGAGGCTCACGGAGCGCAGCAGGCGGCCGGCCAGCGCGCCAGTCTTGCCGACACCGTGAATGACGCCAAGCGCCCCCCGCGCAAGCGCGGGCACGAGGCGGTCGGAAACGAATCCCCCGCCCGCACGGGCATGGCCCTCGGGCGCGGAAGGATTGCGGGGGGAAGAGGAATCTGGATGCGTCATGATGGCCTCGTCAGCGTGCGCCGGGCAGAGAGCCGGGAGGCAGAATGGGAGCCATGCCGCCGGCAGGGCGGCCCGCAGGCGCGGGTGCGGCCATCTGCGGGGTGTAATAGGCCGGAGGCGGTGGCGGAACAGGGTCGATCACCTGCCGTGCCGGAGCCGGCGCGGTGCGGGCGGGTGCGGCCGTGGCAACGGGTCGCGGTCGCGCCGCGGGCGGATTGGCCGGGCGGGGCGGAGGGGTTGAGGGGCGCATGGCCGAGGCGGCCGGCAGGGTGGCGCTGTCGGAATTGCGGTTCGTCGCCGCCGGGGCGGAGCGGCTGACAGAGGAGGTGACCAGCGGCTCGTCCACCAGCGCCTCGATCATGCCGCCGATTCCGTCAGAGCTGTCGGACGGCTTTGCAGGCAGGTCGGCAAGATCGGAAACAGAGGCCATGTCCAGCCGCTTCAGGTCCAGATGACGTTCCACAAGCCCCTGGATATAAAAGGGTGAGGTCCGCCGCGCCCATTCCGCCTTCATCAGCGCGATGGCGTCACGTTCCTTGCGGATCGACGCGCGCAGGTTCGCAAGGCGTTCCGCCTCCATGGTGGACGCATATTTGAGCTGGTAGACCACCGCCGCGGTCACCAGCAGGGCGATGACCATGATGATATTGGCGATCCGAAACATTGCGCCTAGCGTCTCCGGCCGTTCCTTTGCGGAGACGGGGCCGGAAGGAGCCCCGTCAGGTCGCCGTCCGTGTGCGCGGGTTGATCCGTGCGTTCGGCCGCGCGAAGCTTCGCGGACCTTGCGCGTGGATTACCTGCCACTTCGTCGGAGCCGGGCTCCACGGCGCCTTTTGCAACGAGGCGAAACGAGGGAGCCGGCCCTTCCGCTTGCGGCATGTGACGCGATGCGGACGGTGCCTTGCTCCTTGATGCCAGAAAATTCTTAACGATCCTGTCTTCCAGCGAGTGGAAGGTGACGACAACCAGCCGACCGCCGGGCCTGAGAGCCCTTTCGGCGGCCGCAAGCGCTTGTGCGAGCTCGGATAATTCCTCGTTCACAGCAATCCGCAGCGCCTGGAAGGTGCGTGTCGCCGGGTGCATTTCCCCCGGTTTTGCCCACACCACGCGCGAGACGATCTCGGCAAGCTGGCTGGTGCGGGTGATGGGTGCTTCGCCGCGCGCCTTCACAATGGCCCGGGCAATGGCGCGCGACTGGCGCTCTTCCCCCAGCGACCAGATGACATGGGCGAGATTCACCTCATCCAGTTCCGCCACGAGATCGGCGGCGGAAGGGCCGGTGTCGCCCATGCGCATGTCGAGCGGGCCATCACGGCGGAAGGAAAAGCCGCGCTCGGCCTGATCGAGCTGCATGGAGGAGACGCCAATATCCAGCACCACGCCATCGAGCGGGGTGAAGCCGGCTTCTTCTGCGCGCACATCCAGCTGGGAGAAACGGTCCTGCACCAGTTGCAGGCGGCCATCAAACGCGCGCACCAGTTCTTCACCGGCCGCGATGGCCGTGGGGTCGCGGTCGAAGGCGAGGAGACGGCAGTTGGCCGCCTTGAGAATGGCGCTGGTGTAGCCGCCTGCGCCGAAGGTGCCATCGACATAATGTCCGGCATCCTTCGGCGCGAGGTGGGTGAGAACCTCGCGCAGCATGACTGGCAGATGACGGGCCGGTCCGCCAGCGGCGTCGGTTGGGCCGACCCCGTGACCCGTCTTCATTCTGCCTTGCCCCGCAGGTTCTCGCTTCGGGAGCCGATGGCCTTGCGCAACTCGCGCACCCTTTGGGTGGCCTCCGCGAGATGCACTTTCAGCCGCTCCGGTTCCCAGATCCGGAATTTGTGCCCCAGCCCCACAAAGGCCACCTGATCGGTGATGCCGGCATGGGTCTTGAGCGTCTCACTCAGCACCACCCGTCCTTCCGGGTCCACGCGCAGGGTTTCGCTGGTGCCGTAAAGGGCGGCGGCCAGCTCCTCGCGCTCCTCCGAATAGGGCGGATAGCGTTCGATCAGCGCCTCGATTTCACCGAGGAGCCTGTTGCCACCGGCATCCAGAGCGGGCTCCGCAAGGGAAGGGTGGCAATACAGACCTTCTGCCCCATCACGGGTCAGCACAGCGCGGAAGGGCGCGGGGATGGAAACCCGGCCCTTGGCGTCGAGACGCATCGTGTATGTGGACACGAAGCGGTCCATGGCGCCGGTGTGCCTTCCTTTTCAGCCGCTCCCGGAAAGGCCGGAAGCCTCTGGACGGGGCAGCCGTCCATTCATGTCTTGGGTATGAATGGGCTATCATGGGAAATCATGGGCGTCAATGGAACAGGGTGGGCGCTCACGGGTGGTCTGTGGGTCGGGCCTGCTTAAAAAACCAGCATTGGCAAGGGTTCTTCGGGCATGCCATGATGGTGCGGGCAGATATATGATGCCCAGGTGCCCTGCGGCGGAAACGCTTTCCCGCCCCTTGGGACTTGCCGTGCCGCCCGGCATCGGGCTTGCTGTGTCCATCCAGCCATGAATGGAGATTTCACCGTGAAGACTGGCCTGTCCCAATCCTTTTCCCCGTTTCTGCTGCTTCTGGCCCTTGGCGCACCGGCTGTGGCCCAGGCTGATGCCGGGCAGGGGGATGAGGAGCCGCAGATTGTCATCGAGGGGCAGGGGTTGAGCCGTGATGTGCCCTGCGGCGGTTCTTCCGTTGGCATTTATGGCGCGGAGAACACCGTGGCGCTGACAGGGGATTGCGGCGCTGTCTTCGTGCATGGCAAGGGCCATGTGGTGCGCTTCGAGAAGGCCGGCGAGGTGGTTGTCACCGGCGTGGAAAACAGGATCACCGGAGGTGAGGCGACAGGGCTTGCCGTCGCCTCCGCCAGCAATCAGGTTGAAACCGCGATCCGTCCGGCGGAAGGCTCCGCCGCTGTCGAGGTTGCGGGTGCAGACCATGTCGTGAAGCTGAAACTGGCAGGCCCCACGGTGCTGGATGTCGCGGGGGTGAAGAACAAGGTGAGCTGGGCTTTGCAGGATGGGGCGCCAGACCCGAGGATCGACATTTCCGGTGCCATGAATGACGTGAAGCGTGCGCCCTGAGGCGCTCTCACCCGCATGGCCCAAGGCGCCAGTCCGCTAGCCTTCTATATTGCTTCAGCCATGCCCCTGTATGGGGAGGGGTGGGCTCGCCCCTCTTTCCATGATGCCACATCGCCGGCCGGGGCCGTGTCAGGAAATGCGATTCCGTGGGGAGGGCGTGCCCGGAAGGTTCAGCTGAGATCCGCCAGATAATGGAAGTTGCCGGTCAGGCAATAGCTGCGCCGCCATTCCACCGGGGTCTCATCCAGCCCGAAGGCGAGCCGGTCGATCAGCAATGCGGGCGTGCCTGCATCGACATTGAGAAGCCCGGCCTCTGCCGGCCCCACTGTCACGGCCTTCAGCTTTTCACGCGCCCGCGCAACGGTGATGCCGTATCGACTGGCATAAAGCCCGTACAGATTGTTGGGCACGGGCATATCGGCAAGGCCGGGAAACAGCGCCTCAGGCAGGGTGAGGGTTTCGGTCAGCAGCGGAACATCATCACAGGTGCGTACGCGCCGGATATGCAGAACCCGCGCGCCCCGGACCAGATTGAGGGCGGAAGCCTCGGCCACGCTGGCCCTGGCCTTCTCTATGCCCAGCACCCGGCTTTCCGGAAAGCGGCGCTTGCCATCATCTCCCACCAGCTTGAAAAACTGGAAGAGAATGCGCTCTTCGTCATGCCGGGCGACGAATGTGCCGCGCCCCTGACGGCGGGTGACCAGATTTTCAGCCGCCAGCTCATCCAGTGCCTTGCGCACGGTGCCCTGGCTCACGCCCAGTTCTGCGGCCAGATGCATTTCGCTCGGCAGCGGCTCACCGGGGCTCCAGACGCCATCCACCATGCGGCGCACGAGGGTTTCCCGCACCTGCCGATAGAGGGGTTTGGACTCCAGGCTGTCGCGCTCCTCCGGCCCGGGCGCGAAGGCGGGTTTTTCCGCGCGTCGACGGATGGCGGTGCTGCCGCTGCTGGCCTTGCTCATCTGCCTTCCGCCCCTTTTCTCATTCTTGCTCCGCAGCACGCCTTGATCGCATGCCCATGACCGCCGGCAAGCCTTCTGGCCTGGGGATCATGCCGTCTGCATCAGGCCGGATGACCGGACAGTAAATACTCTGTCTTATGTAATATAAAAGCATGGGCGGCGGCAATTGCCATAAGGGCGAAGATCCGCCCTGCCGGAACAGTGGAAGCCACGCACCGGACGGATCTGGTGGTGGTGTTTGAAACAGCCATGCGGATGCGCATGAAAAGGGGGCGGCCAAGTCTGGCTGCCCCCTTCTTCTTGATCAGGCGCTGCGATACAGCTTGGTCATCACGAATTCCCGGTGACCGAGGGATTCGGCAGCCGTGAGGCGGCCATTGGCGGTGCGGACGATCATGTCGATCAGCGCGTCGCCGGCCTGCGGAATGGTCATGTCGCGCCGCAGCACGCCGGACACGTCCACATCGATATGCTCGCCCATGGTGCGCACCGTGCGCGGGTTTCCGGTGATCTTGATGACCGGCACGATGGGATTGCCGATCACATTGCCCTGCCCGGTGGGGAAGGTGTGGATGACATAGCCGGCCGCCGCCATCAGCGTGACGCACTCGGCCGCGGCCGAGGAGGTGTCCATATAGTACAGGCCCGGCCCCTTCGCGGGCGCCTCGGCCGGCTCCAGCGCATCGATGAACTTGCTTTCGCGGCCGATCTTCTCAAGGTTCCCGAGGGCCTTTTCCTCAATCGTGGTGAGGCCGCCGGCAATATTGCCCTTGGTGGGCTGGCTGTCGGAAAGGTCATCGGTCTTGTGGGCCTCGATGACATCCTCCTGATAGGCCTTCCACATCTTGTACCATTTGTCCGCAATCTCGGGAGAGGCCGCCCGTTCCTTGCACAGATGCTCCGCGCCGGTGATTTCGGAGGTCTCTCCGAACACGCCATAGATGCCCAGCGGGATCAGCTTGTCATACATGTTGCCAACGGTGGGGCAGGAGGACAGGCCGGTGGTGGTGTCGCTCTCGCCGCACTTGGTGGAGACCCACAGGTCGGAGATCGGGCATTCCTCGCGCGGAAGCTCGGCGGCCCACTGCACGAAGCGCTTGGCCTGATAGGAGGCGCGGGCAATGGTGGCAATGTCGCCATTGCCCTCGATGCCGAAGCCGACAACCGGCTTGCCGGTGCGGGCAATGCCTTCCACCACCCGGTTGGTCCACTGGTCCTCGATGCCGATCACCACCACGGCGGCGACATTGGGATTGGAGCCGATGCCGATGAGGGTGCGGAAATGGATATCCAGATCCTCGCCGAACTGAAGGCGGCCATAGGCGTGGGGCAGCGCCATGGTGCCCTTCACATTGTTGGCCACGGCCTCGCAGGCCGCGTTGGAAAGATCATCCAGCGGCAGCAAGATGACATGGTTGCGCACACCGACGCGGCCATTCTCGCGGCGCCAGCCCATGAAGGTGGCGTCCTGATAGGCGGCGGAGGCCAGTTTTGCAGGTGTCGCCCCCGTCACCAGCTGGTCGGGTGCGCCCCCGTTGAAGGGGTTCTGCGCGGTCTGGGCGTGGAACATGGCAATTTCGGACATTTCACACCTCACCAGCGCTTCGTCTTGACGTTATGGACATGGACATGTTCGCCCCTGGCGATATCGGCCTTGGCGATGCCGATGTCCTGGCCGTATTTCCAGATGGTATCTCCCGCCTTGATATCGACGAGCGCGACCTTGTGGCCGATCGGCACGTCCATCTTTGATGTCAGGTTGAAGGCGGAATTGTCATGCGTGACGACGCACAGCATGTCCGTACCGGCCTTCAGCCCCTCGACCACGACGACACCAACGGTGTCTTTCTTTTCATGAACCAGCAGTTGGGGCGCGCTCACGCTTTCCTCCTCTTGTTGTCCTTGTGCCAGTGTGTTGGCATATGTCTTATATAAGATATTATATGTAACAGTGCAAATGAAATCTGCCGGAACCTGTTCGGAATGTCACTGTTCCGCTGCGGTGGAATGCGGGTTCAGGGGCCCGGCAGTGCGGGTGGGGTGGCGTGCGCCGGAGGGGCTGCCGCATCGGGCGGCTCCGGCACCCGGCACCCGGCGCACGCGCAGCCGGCTTCAGGGAGGGGGAGCCGGCTGGCAGGATCGGCTGGATCAGGTGACGTTCAGGACGATTTTCGCGGCATTGGTGCGCGCGGCGTCCATGTCGGCGAAGGCGGAAACCGCATCGTCAAAGTCGCGTACCTCAATCCATTCCAGCGTTCCCAGGCGCCCGGATGAGAGGGCGTCCACCGTCGCCCGGAAATCCGCCGGCGTGTAGCAATAGGTGCCGGAAACGATGATCTCCTGAAGGGTGATGCGGCGGATATCAAAGCCGTCCATTCCCGGCAGAAGCCCGGCATGGACGATCACCCCGCCCGGGCGCACGGTGCGGCTGGCTGTGGCGCGGGTGGCGGCGGCCCCCACGGCATCGATCACAAGGTCGATGCTGCTCTCCTGCGGCGCGTCGGCATCCTCCGGTGCATGGCAGGCGAATCGCCCGGCGCGCCTCACCGTCTCCCGCCGTCCCGCATGGGGCTCCACCACATGGATGGCCGCGGCGCCCTGCATGGCGAGCACGAGCGCGGCGGCAAGGCCGATCGCCCCGCCGCCCAGAACAAGGCAGCGCGCGGCGGAAAGCGGTTGGTCCAGCAGGCGCGCGCCGGTATTGACCGCGTGATAGGCCACCGCCACCGGCTCGGCCAGTGCGGCATGGATGAAGGAGAGGTGGTCGGGAATGGCCACCAGATTGCGCTCGGGAATCCGCACCATCTGGGCAAAGGCGCCCGGGCGCGGCGGCATGGAAATGATCTGCCGCTCCGGGCACAGGTGAGAGCGGCCGGATTCGCATGCCGGGCATGTTCCGCAGACCACCAGCGGATTGATGGTGACCCGCTCTCCCGCGCGCGGGCCGCTCATGATCCGCCCGGCCGCCTCGTGCCCCAGTATGAGGGGGGGCGGACGGCGGGCATCATGCCCGTGATAGGCATGCATGTCCGAGCCGCAAATGCCGACAGCCTCGACCCTGACAACCACCTCGTCATTGGTGGGCACGGGGTCGGCCTCGATGCGGAATTCAAGGGCGTTGGGGCCGGTATAGACCAGTGCTTTCATCACTCACCCCCTCATTTCGCGGTGAAGCCGCCGTCTACCGCAAGGATCTGGCCGGTGACATAGGCGGAGGCATCGGAGGCGAGAAACACCGCGGGCCCCACCAGATCCTCCATCCGCCCGTTCCGGCCGATGGCTGTCTGCGCCGCATTGCGCGTGGCCCGATCCTCATTCTCGAACACGGCCTGTGTGAGCGCGGTGGGGAAGAAGCCGGGGGCAATGGCATTGCAGGTGATGCCCCGCGCCGACCAGGCCTCCGCCATCGCCCGGGTGAGCTGGGCGATGGCCCCCTTCGCGGCGCCATAGGGGGCCGAATCGGGGAAGGCGCGGAAGGATTGCAGCGAGGCGATATTGATGATCCGCCCCCGGCCCCGCTGCGCCATGGCTGGCGCCAGCGCCTGCACCAGCAGGAAAGGCGCGCGGACATGTACGGCCATGTGCAGGTCAAACGCCTGCGGGCTGACCGCCTCATAAGGCTGGCGCAGATTCATCCCGGCGGCATTGATGATGATGTCGATGGCAAGGCCGCGCTCCTGCACGGCCTCCACCACTGTTGCCGGGCCATCGGCTGCACCAAGATCCGCCTCGACCCATGTGCAGGGCGTGCCCTGTGCCTCAAGATCACGCGCCGCCGTTTCAAGGGCGGCCTTGCGTCTTGCGGCCAGAAGGATGCCGGCGCCCGCCTGCCCAAGGCCCATGGCCATGGCAAGGCCGATGCCGGAGCTTCCGCCCGTGACCAGCGCGGTGCGACCGGAAAGGTCGAAAAGGGGGGAGAGTCTGAACATGGCTCAGGCTTCCACCGGCAGGCCAAGGTCGAAATTGTGGCCGGGGAAATATTTGTCCAGCCGGTAATCCCCCGTGCGCGCATGGGCTTCCATGCCCTCAAGCCGGGAAATGCGGGCCGTGGTCTGGGCGATGGTCTTGCAGGCCTCACGATCCATCTGCTGCCAGGTCAGCGGCTTGAGGAACTTGTGCACGGACAGGCCGGCCGAGTAACGCGCCGCGAACTTGGTGGGCAGGATATGGTTGGGGCCGGAGCACTTGTCGCCAAAGGCGACAGTGGTTTCCTCGCCAAGGAACAGGGAGCCGTAATTGGTGAGGCTGTTGCGCCACCACTCCAGATCCGCGCAGTGGATCTCCAGATGCTCGCTGGCATAACGGTCGGAAATCTCGACCAGTTCCTCTCGTGTATCGCAGACGATGACTTCTCCATAATCGCGCCATGCGGCGGTGGCGGCCTCGCGCGCTGTCTTGGGCAGTTCGTCGATGAGGCGCGGCATGTGGCCCATCACCTCCTCCGCCAGCCGGCGCGATGAGGTGAACAGCCAGGCGGGGCTCTCATGCCCATGCTCGGCCTGGCCGACCAGATCGACCGCCACCATCAGCGGATCAGCGGTCTCATCGGCGATTACCGCGACCTCCGAGGGGCCGGCAAACACGTCGATACCCACCTTGCCGAACAGCATGCGCTTGGCTTCGGCGACATATTTGTTGCCCGGGCCGACAATGATATCCGCCGGCTTGCCGGTGAACAGGCCATAGGCCATGGCGGCGATGGCCTGCACGCCGCCGAGCGTCATCACCACATCCGCGCCGGCCACCTTCATGGCATAGAGCACGTAAGGATGAATCCCCGCGCCCCGGAACGGGGTGGAGCAGGCGACCACGGTGCCGACCCCTGCCGCCTTGGCGGTGGCGATGGACATGTAGGCCGAGGCGATATGAGCATATCGCCCGGTGGGCACATAGCAGCCGGCGACATTGCAGGGCACCAGCTTCTGCCCGGCCGTGAGCCCGGGAAGAAGCTGCACTGAGAAATCCTTCACGCTGTCGCGCTGGGCTTCCGCGAAACGGCGCACCTGATCGGCCGCGAACTCGATATCGCGTCTCACGCTCTCGGGCACTTCAGCGGCCCGGCGTTCCATGTCCTCGCGGGTGATGAGAATGGGGCCATCCCACTTGTCGAGTTCCAGCGCATAATCGCGCACGGCCGCCTCGCCCCGGCGTTCGATTTCGCCGAGCATGGTGGTCACCACGTCCTGCGCGGTGCCCGTCTCCGTTTCCGGGGTCTTGGTTGCGCGCTTGAGATATTCAATGGCCATAGCGTTCTCCATTACGCCGCGCATGTGGGCGGGCGAGGGTGTGTTCAGTTGGGCTTGTCAAATTCCGTGGCGAAGGCTTTCAGCCGCGCATCATCGGTGACCTTGCGCATGAAGCTGGTGTCCACGAAGGTCCTGGGGTCCGGGGCGGCGGGAATGGTGCCGACTTCGCTCATGAAGCCGCCGATATTGTTCAGCCAGCCATCAAATGCGGAGTCCTTGCCATCCCGCTGCAGCAGGCTGTTCTGCTCGTCGAGGCTGAAGGTGGGGCGCAGCCTGAATTCCTGGTCTATGGCCTCGTCCGAAGCCTCGACCCCGCCATCGGCATAGAAGCGCTTCGCCATGGCGCGTGCCTCCTGGGGGTGGGCTTTGGCCCAGCTCCAGCCACGCAGATAGACCGCGAGGATCTTCGCCACCTCATCCGGGTTCTGCTTCGCGAATTCGGGGCGCACCACCAGCGTGCCGGGCACAACGGCATCGGCATCCGCGCCAGAGCACAGCACCTTCGCGCCGGCCTTTTCCTCCAGCGTATAGGTATGGGGCGCCCAGACGCCGACAACCGTGTCGCGGTTCGCCATCATGGCCGAGATCACCTGGGCCTGCCCGAGATTGACGAACTGCATGTCGGAGGATTTCAGGCCCCATTTCTTCAGGCAGGCGCGGGCGGCATAATCGGCGGTGGAATTGGTGGTCAGCAGCAGGCGCTTGCCCCTGAGCTGGCCAGGATCGGCCCTGATGGCATCCACCTTGTCGCCCGCCGCCATCATCGCATTGGTTCTGGACTCGTCATTGGTGATGCCCACCGTGACAAGACCGAACCGCGCCGCGCCCAGCACCGCGGGAACAGCGCCCGTGCCGCCGACATCCCAGGAGCCCGCCTGCGCCGCCGCCACCTGCGGCGCGCCCGCGGGGAAGGTGACGAATGAGGGATCGAGCCCCACATCCTTCCACCACCCCTTCTCTGTCGCGATATAGAAGGGCAGGGCCCAGTAAAGGGCTGGAAGATAGGAGATCTTCACCTTGGCGGGTGTTTGCGTGGCGGCGTGGGAGACACCACTCATCAGTCCTGCTGCGGGGGTGAGGGCAAGCGCCAGTGCAAGGGCGCCTGGCAGGATCATTCTGTAACTGGGTTTCATGGGTGTTCCTCCCGAATGTCACTGACTGGGCAGTGTGTCATCTGGCCGGTTCTGTTCTTTCCGGGCACAGGTCAGGCATGCCCCGGCAAGGCCATCGCCGGGGGTGGTTGTTCCGGTTGCGGTTTGTGGGTCCTCGTGCCGATCAGGCGCCGGCTGCTGGCCGGGCCGGAGAGGGGTCTCTAGTGCGCCTCTTCCAGCTTCTCCTCGCGCAGGGATTTCCAGATATGGGTCCGCAGATGGACGAAGGATTCGAGATCCATCACATCCTCGATGCGCGGATAATCTTCCCACCGTTCGGCAAGGCGGATGGACTTCACATCCACGATCTCCTTGATCCGTCCCGGGCGGCGGGTCATCACGGCCACCCTGTCGGCCAGATAGACCGCCTCCTCCACCCCATGGGTAATGAACAGGACGGTGCGCGGATTGCGCCGGGCAAGACGCACCAGCTCCTCCTGCATCACCACGCGGGTCTGGGCATCGAGCGCGCCGAAGGGCTCATCCATCAGCAGCACCTGCGGGTCCAGAACATAGGCGCGGGCGATTGACACGCGCTGCTGCATGCCGCCGGAAAGCTGATGGGGATAGGCGCTCTCATAGCCTTTCAGGCCGATCATCGCGATCGCCTCATGCACACGCTGGCGGCGTTCCTGCACGGGCACATTCTTGTTGCGCAGCCCCAGCTCGATATTCTCGAACACGGTTTTCCATGGAAAGAGGCCGAATTGCTGGAACACCACGGCCCGGTCCGGTCCCGGTTCCCTCACCTGCGTCTCGCCCACCAGAACCTTTCCGGCGGAGGGAAACTCGAATCCCGCAGCCATGCGCAGGCAGGTGGTCTTGCCGCAGCCGGAAGGCCCGACAATCGCGACAAATTCCTTGTCCGCCACTTCCAGGCTGATGCCTTCCAGCGCCTTGACCGAACCGCCGAAGCATTTGTCGACGGCATCAAAACGTATGCTGCTCATCTTGTCCTCTCAGGCTCTTCCGACGCGGCGATGGAGACGGGTCTCAAGCGCGCGCAGGGCGACGTCGATGAGGACGCCGACAAGTCCGATGGCGGCCATGCCGACCATCACGGTTGATGTGGAAACAGCGGACTGGGCCTGCACCATCATGTAGCCCACGCCCGTGGAGGCGACGATGAGTTCCGCCCCTACCAGTGACTGCCAGCCAAGGCCCGCGCCAATGCGCAGCCCCGCCACGATGGCCGGAACGGATGCGGGAAGCAGCACCTCCGTGATGATGCGGTGGGAGGGCGTTCCCAGCATTTCCGCAGCCTCGATATAGCGCGGGTCCACCTGACGCGCGCCGCGATAGGCATTGAGCAGGCAGGGCGGAAAGGCGCCGGTGAAGATGATCAGGACAGGCCCGCCAAAGCCGGTGCCGAACCAGAGCGCCGCAAATGGCACCCAGGCGATGGGCGCGATGAAGCGCAGCGCATCGAACAGTGGGGAGATGATGTCATCCAGCAGCCGGAAGCGCCCCATCAGCAGCCCGAGCGGCACGCCGACCGCAACCGCCAGAAGATAGCCCGCCGCGAAGCGTTCGAGGCTGGAATACAGGTGCTGGAGCAATGTGCCGCCGGCAAAGGCCTGTGTGGTCAGCATGGCCAGCCTCTGGATCAGCTCCAGCGGGCCGGGCAGAAAGGCGCGATTGACCAGTTCGCTGGCCGAGATCGTGGCCCAGAAGAGGAAGAAGCAGGCCAGCCCCAGCGCGCCCAGAAGAAGGCGTTTGTTCGGGTCGAGGGTCTCTGTCACAGCGCGCCTCCCCTTGCCGGAAGCCAGCTGAGGGCGCGATGCTCGATCCAGCCCAGAAGGGCGGTTGAGAGGGCGCCGAAAATGGCAACGCAGATCATGCCGACCAGAATCATGCCGGGATAGATGTCCTGCTGCGCCAGGTTCAGGAGGTGGCCAAGGCCCGCCAGGGCGCCGACCAGTTCGGCCGCGACAAGGGTGGTCCAGCTGGCCTGCAAGGAGAGGCGCAGGCCGGTGAAGATCATCGGGGCGGAGCCGGGGACCAGAACCTCGCGGACAAAGCGCAGGCGCGGCGTGCCCAGCATGGTGGCGGCCTCGATGATGGACCGGTCAATGCTGCGCACGCCCGCATGGGTATTGATGACCGAGGGAACGAAGGCCGCAAAGAAGATGACCAGCATCTTGGCGGCATCTGACAGGCCGAGCCAGAGAATGGCCAGCGGAATCCATGCCAGTGGCGGTATGGGCCGCAAAAGCATGAAGACAGGGTTCAGGAAGGCTTCTGCCGTCCGGCTCCAGCCCATCAGCAGGCCGAGCGGCACGCCGATGATGATGGACAGGGCAAAGCCCATCGCCACCAGTTTCAGGGATTGCAGCACATGTATGGGAAGGGTGGAGTCACCATATCCGCGAAACATCACCTGTGCCGCGGCGGACCATGTATCCGAGGGTGTGGGAAAACGACCGGACGGAACCAGTCCGGTCACGCTTGTCATCATGAACCATAAGCCAGCGAGTACGGCAAAAGCCGCAAGGCCGATGGCGGACCTGCGCCTTAACAACATGGACGTCCTCCCGTCACTGTCTGCCCCTCTGCGGGGGCATTGCGGCTTGCGCGGTTCATTGTGAACTCATTTATGCAAGCGCTTTCATTCAGGCTAACAGCATCTCCCTTCCTGTCAAGAATGATCGAACGAAAGTCTGATGAATTATGGGTGATCCGGCCTGGCATGCGGCGGAAAGCCCCTTCACTCCGGGGATGTAACCGTATACATGGATGGTTTGGTCTTGTCGGGCGGGGCATGTCATGCAGAAGAAAACCAAGGCGACACTGGCGGATGTGGCCCGGCTTGCGGGCGTTTCCACGGCCACGGTCTCGCGCGCCCTCTCCCGGCCGGACCTGTTGCAGGGCGAGACGCTGGAGCGGGTGCATTCCGCCATTTCCAGGCTCAATTATGTGCCCGCCGGCGCGGCGCGTGCGCTGGCCTCAGGCCGGACGATGACCATTGGCGCGGTCATGCCCACGCTGGATCACGCCATCTTCGCCCGCGCGCTTCATGCCATGCAGACCGAGCTGGCGGCCAATGGCTACCAGTTGCTGGTGGCCGCGCATGATTATGCGCCGGAGAATGAGGATACGGCCGTGCGCGCCATGCTCGCGCGCGGGGTGGATGCGCTGATGATCGTGGGGGCGGATCATCTGGACGAAACATGGAGCCAGCTGACACAGGCTTCCGTGCCGGTCCTGCTCACATGGTCTTTCGATCCGCGTGTGCCCTGCATCGGTTTTGACAATGAGCTTGCCGGGCAGATGACCGTGCGGCATCTGCTGGATCTGGGACATCGCCGGTTCGGCATGATTTCAGGCTTTCTCCACGCCAATGACCGCGCCCGCGCCCGCGTGGCGGGGGTGCGCAAGACATTGCAGGCGCATGGCATCGCTTTCACGGACGAGGATGTCGTGGAAACGCCTTTCACGCTTGCCGGCGGCAGGATGGGGCTGGCCCGGCTGATGAACCGCAAGGCCCCGCCCACGGCCATTATCGGGGGGAATGACGTGCTGGCGGTTGGGGCCGTGTTCGAGGCGCAGGCGGCCGGCTACCATGTGCCGGATGACATCTCGATTGTCGGGATCGATGATCTGGAGATTTCCGCCCATATCAACCCGCCGCTCACAACCGTTCATCTTCCGACGGCCGAACTCGGGCGGGCGGCCGCAACCTGCCTGCTTGCCCGCCTCAGGGGCGAGGGGGAGGGCGAGGGGCGCGGCAATCGCATTGAAATGCCGATCGAACTTGTGGTGCGGGGATCATCCGGGCCCGTGGGGGAGAGCAGGGCGCCCGGATGATCCATTCTCTGGCGCAGACGCCTGTGGGAGCGGTCTCGGTGTTCAGCCGGGGGGAAGGCCGGCGCGGGTTTTCAGGTCCGACAGAAGGGTGTCGGGAACCAGAATGCCCTCCTGGCGGGCTGTTGCGCGCAATGTGATGCGGCGATCTCCCGGCAGGCGCGTGCCGGGCTGTTCCAGAATGGCGGACAGCAATGTTTCGAGCCGCTCAGGAAAATCCGCGCCACCAAGGCGCACCGGGTCCATGACAATGAAGAGCTGGCCGATGCTGGGCGCTTCCCCTTCCGCCGTGAAGAAGGAGGACGCCTGAAAGCCGAACTGGCCTCCCGTCATGGCGGCGGCCAGAATTTCCACCATCAGCACCAGCGCGGCGCCCTTGGCATCCCCTATCGCCACCATGGTGCCCTGAAGGGCGGCCTTGGCATCCGTGGTGGGGCGGCCCGCGCTGTCCAGCGCCCAGTCATCGGGAATGGCCTCACCCTTCTGGGCCGCGACCATGATCTTTCCGCGGGCCACCTTGCTGAGGGAGGCATCGATCACCAGAGGGGCGCCGGCCCTGCGGGGGGCGGCAAAGGCGACCGGATTGGTGCCGAAAATCCCCCTTGAGCCGCCCCAGGGGGCAATGCCGGCCGGGGAGTTGGAGAAGGCGAGCGCACAGAGCCCTTTTTCTGCAAGGCTCTCCACATGGTGCCCGAGCACCCCGGCATGATGGGATGCAAAAATACCCACGCCTACGCAGCCCATGTCACGGACGCGTTCGGCTGCCGCATCCAGCCCGGCGCAGATGGCGGGGAAAGCCAGACCTGTGCCGGCATTGACGCGCAATGTGGCCGGGGCGGTCCATTCCAGCCGGGGCGTGGCACGGCCATCCACCTTGCCGCTTGCAAGCTGATCCGCATAGGCCGGAAGGCGGGAGAGGCCATGGCTGGCAATGCCATCCGCCTCCGCTGCAACAAGGGCCTCCGCCGTGGTGCGTGCGGAAGCGGGAGAGCAGCCGGCATGTTCCAGAACCGCAATGGCCAGCCTGCGGGCATCATCCAGTGACAGGCGCGCATTCATCATGCTTGCTCCTTCAGAAGCTGCAACACGGCATCGGCAATGACGCCGCTCACGCGCACATTCGATTCCTGCGTGACGCCGGCAATATGCGGGGTGAGAACGAGATTGGGCACACCGGCCAGAACGGTGCCGGCGGGCAGGGGTTCGGTTTCAAACACATCCAGCATGGCGCCGGCGAGATGGCCGGATTTGAGCGCATCGGCAAGGGCGGCTTCATCCACGACCCCGCCGCGGGCGGCATTGATGAGCACGGCCCCCGGTTTCATGCGGGCGAGAGCAGCCGCATCGATCAGGTTGCGTGTGTCCGGCGTCAGCGGGACATGCAGGCTGATGGCGTCACTGTGCGCCAGCAGTTCCTCCAGCTTCACCGGGCGTGTCTCATGGGCGGCAAAGGCTGGGTGATCTGCCGGCAGGAAGGGATCATGCGCCAGTACCGCCATGCCCAGCGCCCGGGCCCGACGGGCGGTTTCCCGCGCGATGGCGCCGAACCCGATGAGGCCGAGGGTCTTGCCGCTGGTTTCCCGGCCCATCAGCCGGTTGCGCGGCCATGTGCCATCCATCACATCGCCTGTGGCGAGATAGGCGCCGCGCAGGAGCATCATCACACCGCAGATCACATATTCAGCGACGGCAATATCATTCGCGCCGCTCGCCGGGCGCACGGCAATGCCCTTTGCCTCGCAGGCCGCCACATCAATATTGTCCAGCCCCACACCAAGGCGACCCACCATGACCAGCTTCCGGCCCACCGCGATGAGGGGGCCGCGCACCTGTGTGCGGTTGCGCACGATGAGGATTCTGGCATCGGCGAGAAGAGCGGCAAGTTCTTCGGGCTTGTCTGCAAGGGTGGGGTCATAGTGCAGGTCATGTATCTCGCGCAGGCGGTCCAGCGCGTCCTGATCCATGAATTCGGTGACGACGATATCGGGCATGGCGGGTCCTGATGGCTGCGGAAAGTCGGGGCAAGACAGGTATGATATGTCTTATATAATATATAAAATAAGAAAAGACACAACCCCGCCTCCATTCTGTTCCGCATGGAGGCGGAGGAATGGGTGAAGGGCGCCAACCCATTCATGTGATGGTGGAATTTCAAGTCCGGAGCGGCGCTTGCGGGCCGGGATATATTCTTGCGGGCCATGCGCTGATGAAACAAGCAGGCAGACAGAGTTTCCGCGCGCTCTGAACAGGGGGCAAAGCCTTACCAATCCTTGTTCATTCAGATCTGTTGTCAAAGTCAATCAGAGCGTTGATTGATTCAGGCCTGTTTCTGCCATATCATGTGTCTTATAAATGATATTAGACTTATTTACAGCTTGCCTGCCATAGTCTAGCATCATTCCAGCAGGGCTGCTCTCCATTGTGCGGAGAGTGTGGGCTCTGGGGTGAACCGGTACCTGGCCGTGAAGGCATGCGATTGGGTGGCACGCCAAACACCCGCACATGGCATCGCATGGGCATATCCCTCTCCGGTATTTCCGGTGGATCTGCGCTTTCCCGTCCCGGTTGCCTGAAGAGAGGACGCAAAACCGGGCCGCCATGCCCGTCATCCGGATATTTCAGGACCATCGCAAGAGTATCCCGCTCAAACAAGGCCAGAAGGCCGTGGCGGAAATTCCCGAGGGAGGGACGCATGGGTTCGTATAAACCTCTTCTGGAGGTGAGTGGCGTCACGCTGCAATATAAAACGCCAAATCATCTGATTACGGCCACCTATCGGGTGGACTTCAATGTCTTCACAGCAGACAGGTTCATTCTTCTGGGGCCTTCGGGATGTGGAAAGTCCACCCTGCAAAAGGCTGTTGGCGGATATATCACGCCGACCGAGGGCGAGATGCGTCTCAAGGGGCAGGTGATCCATGCGCCGGGGCCGGATCGCATGATGGTGTTTCAGGAATTCGACCAGCTTCTGCCCTGGAAAACCGTGCGCCAGAATGTGGCGTTTGCCCTTGTCGCCTCGCGCCGCCTGAGTGCGGCGGAAGCAGACGACCGGGCCATGCACTATATTGAAAAGGTGCATCTCACCAAATTTGCGGACAGCTATCCGCACATGCTCTCCGGCGGCATGAAGCAGCGTGTCGCCATTGCCCGCGGGATGGCCATGGAGCCCGATATTCTGCTGATGGATGAACCATTTGCGGCTCTCGATGCGCTGACCCGCCGCCGGATGCAGGATGAGCTTCTGGCCCTGTGGGACGAGACAAAGTTCACGGTTCTGTTCGTCACCCATTCCATTGCCGAAGCCATCAAGATTGGCAGCCGCATCCTCCTGCTTTCACCGCATCCGGGCCGGGTCAAGGCTGAACTGAACAGCACCACCTGCCCGGAGCGGGCCCATGAGCTTGAGCAGCAAATCCAGCACATGCTGTTTGCAGAAGACGTGGGAGAGACGGCAAATGCTTGATATTGCAGATACCTCACACGCTCGCCCGATGCCGTCATCCTCCCGGTCCAAGCCTTTGGGGGCGTCCATGTCTTCTTCCGCCACCTCCTCTTCATCCAGCCCTGTCACCCGGGAACTTGCCGATCGCCCGGAGATCTATCGCAAGGATGATATGAATGAGAGCATCACGGTGGTTGAAAAGCCGCTGTCTGTTTTTGAAACGGTTTACAATATTGGCTTCGTTCGCAAGCTTCTTATTCTGGCGGCCTTGGCCCTGTTGTGGGAGGCTTATGGCCGGTATATCAATAATGAGCTGCTGTTTCCCACGTTTACAGCCACCATTACAGCCTTTTTCCATGGTGTGATGAGCGGTGTGCTGCCAGACCGGGCGTGGGGCTCCCTGCGGGTGCTATTCATCGGTTATGCCATCGGCATTGCTCTTGCGGGTGTCCTGACAGCGGTGGCGATGGCGTCACGCATCGGCACCGACTTTCTTGAAACCATGACCTCCATGTTCAACCCGCTGCCGGCCATTGCCCTGCTGCCGCTGGCACTGATCTGGTTCGGGCTTGGCACGGCGTCTCTTGTTTTCGTGCTGGTGCATTCGGTGACATGGGCGATTGCGCTCAACACCCATTCCGGCTTCCTCGGGGTGAGCAAGACGCTGAAGATGGTGGGGCGCAATTATGGGCTTGCCGGCCCGCGCTTTATCTGGACCATCCTCATCCCGGCCGCGTTCCCCTCGATCCTCACCGGCCTGAAGATCGGCTGGGCCTTCGCATGGCGCACCCTGATCGCAGCGGAACTGGTGTTCGGTGTCTCTTCCGGTTCCGGCGGTCTTGGCTGGTTCATCTTCGAGAACAAGAACATGCTGGATATTCCCAATGTGTTCGCAGGTCTCCTGACAGTCATCATCATCGGTCTTGTGGTGGAAAACCTGATTTTCCAGACTCTGGAAAAGCGCACCATCCAGCGCTGGGGCATGCACGCCTGAGGCGGAAGCGGCAGATGTCGCGGTGAAGAGGGTGGCCGGTTCAACTGGTCACCCTCAATCCAGTTCGGTCTGGTATTTCAGTCTGGCGCTCCAGCTCTGGCGATATTCCACCCGTCGCCCGTCAAGGCCGAACGAGATGCGGCGCACATGCAGGACAGGTTCGCCGGTTTTGGTGCCCAGGGCCTCTGCAATGGCGGCATCTGCGCTATCCAGGCCGATCTGGTCCTGTGTCCGCATGATGGTGACGCCACAGCGCTTCTGGTAAAAGACATATATCTCCTCGCTGATATCCGCTCCCGTCTTCAGGTCGAGCCGTGCAAACATCTCGGCGGGCAGGATGACCTTTTCATAGACGAGTGGCTCGCCCGCCTCGCTGCGTGTGCGCAGCAGCACCAGAACCTTCTCATGCGCATCCAGTTCAAGCTGCCGGCGCTCCTCCAGCGTCGCATTGCGGACGGACTGGCGCAGCAAATGGGCAACCGGATCGAGCGGGCGGCCATCGGCATGCACGAAGCGCAGGAAGCGGAAGCGCGATTGCGCGCTGGAATGCGCGACAACCTGCGTGCCCCGCCCATGCTGGCGCTCCAGAATGCCTTGTGAAACAAGGTCTTCCATGGCCTTGCGGATCGTGCCGATGGAGACGCCCAGCTCCGTACAGAGCTGTTGCTCGCTCGGCAGATATGAGCCGGGCCTCCAGATGCCATCAATGATGCGCTTTACCAGAAGATCGCGGATCTGCTGGTAAAGCGGGCGGGCCTCCAGACGGACCGGATGATCCGTCACGCGTGGAGTTTGATCTAATGTCATATATATGACCTATGACTATTGACACAAGTTTCAGAGAGCGTACTCTGAATGTGACGCTACACAATCATAAAAACGTCGCGGGGAGCGCTCTTTGAAACCTGTCAAACAGGGAGGGGTGTTTTCCGGTCTGGAGGCGGGAGCGTTGAACCGGCAGAAAACACGCCGGCATGCTCTCTCAGGGAGAACGCCAATGGGTTCATATTTCAAGAACGCGGCTTTTGCGGCTGCGGCCGTGCTCGCGGCCAGCCTTGTCTTGCCGGCACAGGCGGAAACGCAAACCGTGCGCCTCGCCAAGCAGTTCGGCATTTCCTATCTGCCCATGACGGTGATGGAGGAAAAGGGCCTGATCGAGCAGGAGGGCGCCAAGCGCGGGCTGAAGCTGAAAGCCGAGTGGCTGCGCTTCACCGGCGGCTCCGGCATGAACGAGGCGCTGCTCTCGGGCAATCTGGATGTGGCGGGCGGGGGTGTGGGGCCCATGCTCACCATCTGGGGGCGCACGCGCAACAACATGCAGGTGAAGGGCATCGCCTCTCTCAATGCCATGCCCCTGTATCTGGTGACGGTCAATCCCGACGTGAAATCGCTGAAGGACTTCAAGGGCACGGACAAGATTGCCGTGCCGGCTGTGAAGACCTCCATTCAGGCGGTGACATTGCAGATGGCCGCGGAGAAGGAGTTCGGCCCCGGGCAGCAGAACAGGCTGGACAAGCTCACCGTCTCCATGGGCCACCCGGATGCACAGCTGGCCATGATGGGGGGCAAGTCCGAGGTCACCGCCCATTTCGGCTCCTCGCCCTTTCAGGAAGCGGAGCTGAAGGATCCACGCGCCCGCAAGGTGGTGGACAGTTACGAGGTTCTTGGCGGGCCGCACACCTTCAATGTGTTGTGGGCGACCAGCAGGTTTGCCAGGGAAAAGCCGGAAGCCGTGGAAGCCATCATTGCCGCGCTTGAGGAAGCCAATCGCATGATCCGGGAAGATCCCGAGGGCATGGCAGAGCTGTGGATCAAGGCAGAGAAGGTGAACATGGACCCGAAGGAGGCCGCCGACATCATTCGCGCGCCGGCCAATGAGTGGACCACGACACCGAAAAATGTCCTGAAATATCTCGATTACATGCATCGAGCCGGACTTGTGACCTCGAAAACAGATGACTGGAAGGATCTGTTCTTCGAGAATATTCACGACGCATCGGGCAGCTGACACCATCTGGATGGGTGGCATGGGTGATGGAGCGCGTTCTCCCGGTCGCCCGCAGCCGCCCATCCCCCTCCGGCCCCCTGCGGCATGCGCAAGCCCGCAGCCAGGGCGGCAGGACCGTCACGGATTTTGAATGCGCTCCCGGGATTTTCCCCGGCGCAAACCGGATACGCACCCATGAACAAGATCACGCCTGTGGAGCGGTCGGCGCATGCGCCGCTCGAACGGTCCCTGCTGGTCCGCGTCTGGCGCGGCAAGGCGGGTGATCGTCCCGAAGACGGCGCATTCGAGGACTTCCCCGTGCCGCGCCGGCCCAACCAGACCATTCTGGATGTGGTGACAGAGATCCAGCGCGGTCAGGACCCCACCTTGTCATACCGTTTCGCCTGCCGGGTGGGCATGTGCGGCTCCTGCGCCATGGTGGTGAATGGCCGCCCGCGCTGGACATGCCGCACCCGGGTGGATGCGGTGACGCAGGACGATGTTCTGGTTCTGGAGCCGCTGCGCAATCTGCCCGTGGTGAAGGATCTGGCGGTGGATATGGAGCCCTTCTTCGAGAAGTGGCGTGATGCGCATGGCTATTTCGAGCCCGGCCCCAATCCCCCGGATGATTTCGCGACTGTACGGCCAGACAGTGCAGAGCGGCAGGAGGCGGATGCCGGCATTGAATGCATCAATTGCGGCGTGTGTTACTCCGCCTGTGATGTTGTGGCCTGGAACCCGGACTATTTCGGCCCGGCCGCACTCAACCGCGCATGGACATTGGTGAATGACGCGCGCGACAAGGGCCGGCAGGCACGCCTTTCGGCGGTATCGGGCGATGTGGGCTGCCATTCCTGCCACAGCCATATGAGCTGCACCGAATTCTGCCCCAAGGGTCTTTCACCCACCTTTTCCATTGCCGGCCTGAAGCGTGCAACGGCGGCGGATGCCGGCTTCTCGCTCTCGCGCCTTCTGGGCTGGGGGCAAAAGCGGGGAGATGCATCATGACGCCCCTTCTTTATGTCGCCCAGCGCGGTTCCGCGGTGGTGCTGGCGCTGGCGGTCGCGGTGCATCTGGCCACCATGATCCATGCGGTTCGCGGGGGGCTCAGTGCTGGCGAGATTCTGGCACGCACGCAGGGAAATGGCTGGTTTCTGGCCTTCTATGTCCTGTTCGTGCTGGCGGCCGCTGTGCATGCACCCATCGGCCTGCGCAGTGTCGTTCGTGAGTGGAGCCATTGGCGCGGGCGCTCGCTGGATGTGGTGATGCTGGGCTTCGCCCTGTTCATCGTGGTTTTTGGCCTGCGGGCCGCGCTTGCGGTGTATCTGCCATGAACACAACAACACGCCCTGTCTCCCTTCCGCAGATGAGCGGCCCGCTTCGCGCGGCGCACCGCAAGCCGGGCTTTGTCGCGGCGTTGCTCCACCGGCTTTCGGGTGTTGCCCTCGCGCTTTTCCTGCCCATGCACTTCATCGTGCTGGGGCTGGCGCTGGGTGGAGCAGACCGGCTGGACAGCTTTTTCGCCATCACCCAGTACTGGCCGGTCAAGCTGGCCGAATGGGGCATGGTGAGTGCGCTGGCCGTGCATATGGCGCTGGGGCTGCGCATTCTGGCCATTGAATGGTTCTCCCTGCGCGGCAATACAGCTGCGGTGGTGGCCGGCTGCATTGCCGCGGGTCTCGGCGTGGGCCTGCTGTTCCTGCTGAACCTGTGGTGAGCGGCCATGCTGGGCATATCCCTTGCCACCTTGTCTGTGCTGTGGGCCGGCGCTTTTGTGGGAGCCCTTGCAGGGGGCGGGGCGGGCTTTGCCTTTGCGGTTGCCGCTTCCGCCATCTGGCTGCATGCGCTCGATCCGCTCCAGACGACAGCCTTGACCGTTGCCTGTGGCAGCATCCTGCATTTCGCCCTGGTGTGGCCGATCCGCCGTTCCATTGATGGCCCGCGTCTGGCGCCCTTCCTCCTTGGCGCGATGATTGGCGTGCCTCTGGGCGTGGTGCTGCTGACACATGTGAACCCGCTGCCCCTGAAACTGGCGCTGGGCACGGGGCTTGTTGCCTATGCGCTTTATGCCCTGCTTGCCCCGCGCCTGCCGCATGTGGCGGGAGGGGGCGTGGTGGCGAATGCCGGGGTGGGGCTTCTGGGCGGTATCCTCGGCGGGATTGGCGGCTATTCCGGCGTGCTGCCAACCATCTGGACCCAGCTGCGCGGCTGGCCGAAGGAGATGGCGCGCGGTGTGTACCAGCCCTTCATCCTGTTTGCCCATGTGCTCACGCTGATTGTGGTGGGCTTTGTCGGCATCGAGCCGGATTCCTACCTGCTGATTGCCCTGTCCCTGCCGCCGCTGGCGCTGGGCGCCTGGGCCGGCCTGAAGATCTATGGCCGGCTGGATGAAAGACGTTTCCGGCAGATGCTGTCCCTGATGATCCTGGGATCGGGCCTTCTGCTTCTGGTTTAGGAGATGATGATGGAACTGCAACTGGATGAAGTGGAAAAGGTGTGCTCGGATCTTTATGTGCGCGCGCTGAAGCTCCTGCCGCCGGATATCAAGGCCGGTTTCGGCCGCCTGCTGGAGAGCGAGACGGATGAAACCGGCCGCGCCATTCTTGGCACCATGGTGCGCAATATTGAGGTTGCGGAGAAAACACGGAACATTCTGTGTCAGGATACTGGCATTCCCATCTACAATGTCACCATCGGCCGCAATGTCATCTTTGATGGTGCGGGCCTGAAACAGGCGATAAGGCGGGGGGCCGAGCGTTCGACGCGGGAAAACTCGCTGCGCTCATCCGTGGTGCATCCGATCACCCGCAGGAATGAACAGACCTCCTGCGGCATTCGCGTGCCGGTGATCCATGTGGATTTCGATGAGCGCGAGGAAACCGTGTCCATCGAGATGATCCCCAAGGGGTCCGGCTCGGAAAACGGCTCCTATCTCCAGATGCTGCTGCCCTCTGACGGCATCACGGCGGTGAAGCGCTTCGTGGTGGACAGGGTGATCGATCTGGGCGGCCGGGTGTGCCCGCCCACCATTGTGGGGGTGGGCATTGGCGGCACATCAGACCTGTGCATGCATCTGGCCAAGATTGCCGCCACCCGCCCGCTGCGTACCACCTGTCCAGATCCGGAAGGCGCGAAGATCGAGGCGGAGCTGTCACGGGCGGTGAACGAGCTGGGCATCGGCCCGCAGGGGCTGGGAGGGCGCTCCACCGCCTTTGCGGTGCATGTGGAAGTGGCGGCCACCCACATCACCCAGAACCCGGTTGCCGTGAATATCCAGTGCCATTCGGCCCGTCGCGCCGTTGCCACCATCACGCCGGGCGGCATCGATTTCCAGTAGATCCGGACACAGCCGCCCCCGGGGGCGGAAAATGACTAAGCAGGACAAAGGGATGGAGTGTCTTTCCGCACACGGGAGCGGACGGGACAGGCTCCATGCAGGAGACGCCAATGGCCCATCATGTTCTTGAAATGCCCATCACTGCCGAAAAGGCGCGTGCATTGCGCATCGGCGATACGGTGACGCTCCAGCGCACCCTTTATGGCATTCGCGATGCCACCCTCATCCATATGTTCGACAAGGACCGCCGCACGCGGATGGATCTGGATGGACACGCTGTCATCCACACCGCGCCCAATGTGCACCGGGTGGAGAAATCCCCCGAGGCGCCAGCCGGCTTCACGCCTTTCTGCATCGGCACCACCACCTCCATGCGCATGGAGCGCTTCACGCAGAAGCTGATGGCGCGTGAGGGGGTGCGGCTCATCATTGGCAAGGGCGGCATGGGGCCGGCTACATCCGCTGCTTTCCATGAGATGGGCGGGGCTTATCTGGCCATTGTGGGCGGTGCGGCGGCGCTGGAAACCACATGGATCGAGCAGATCGAGGATGTGGACATGGAGGATCTGCTGCCCGAATGCCTGTGGCGCTTCCGTATCCGTGATTTCGGTCCGCTTCTGGTGGGCATGGATGCCCATGGCGGCTCGCTTTACGCGCAGGTGCAGGAGGATGTGGCCTCCCGGCGCGATGCCATTCTCAAGAGCATTGGAGCACTGGCATGAACAGGATTCCAGGGCGCCAGACCGACATTCTCATCCTCGGCTCCGGCGGGGCCGGGCTGTTCGCCGCCCTGCACGCGAAAAAGACCGCGCCGGACCTGCATGTGACGGTGGCGGTGAAGGGCCTTCTGGGCAAGTGCGGCTGCACGCGCATGGTGCAGGGCGGCTACAATGTGGCACTTGCACCGGGAGACTCGGTGGAGCGCCATTTCATGGATACCATCGAGGGCGGCAAGTGGCTGAACAATCAGGATCTGGCCTGGAATCTGGTGGTGGAGGCGCAACGGCGCATCCGCGAGCTGGAAACGGAGCTGGGCTGCTTCTTCGATCGCAACCCGGATGGCTCGGTGCACCAGAAGGCCTTTGCCGGCCAGACCTTCGACCGCACCGTCCACAAGGGTGACCTCACCGGCATCGAGATCATCAACCGCCTGTCGGAACAGGTGTGGCGGCGTGATGTGGCGCGGCTGGAAGACCACCGCGCGCTGGACCTCATTCCCGCCGCCGACGGGTCCGGCCTCGGCGGGGTGCTGATGCTGGACATGCGCACCGGGGAACCGGTTCTGGTCCAGGCGCGGGCGGTGCTGCTGGCCACCGGTGGCGGGCCCACCATGTACAAGTTCCACACCCCCTCGGGCGACAAGTCCTGCGATGGGCTGGCCATGGCCCTGCGCGCGGGCCTGCCGCTGCGCGACATGGAGATGGTGCAGTTCCACCCCACCGGCCTTCTTGCCGGCCCCGGAACGCGCATGACCGGCACGGTGCTGGAGGAGGGGTTGCGCGGGGCTGGTGGCTGGCTTCTGGACCGCACGGGAGAGCGGTTCATGCATCTGTATGATCCGCGCAACGAGCGCGCCACCCGCGACATTGTCAGCCGCTCCATCATGCGCCGCATCCGCGATGGCTATGCCACGGAAAATGGCGGCGTCCATATCCAGATGGCGCATCTGGGCGTGGAGCATGTGCGCAAGACCTTCAAGGGCATGGTGGAGCGCTGCGCCGATTGCGGGTTCGATCTTGCCGCCGGCCGGGTCGAGGTCATTCCCACCGCCCATTACATGATGGGCGGCGTGGTGTTTGGCCAGAACTGCGCCACCGCCATGCCCCGCCTGTATGCGGCTGGCGAGGATACGGGCGGCGTGCACGGGGCTAACCGGCTGGGCGGCAATGGGGTGGCCAATTCCACCGTGTTCGGCGGTGTCGCCGGCGCGGCCATGGCGCGGGAGATCGACCGGCGCGGGGCGCTTCCCGATTGCGATCCGGCAGCGCTTGAGGCCGCGATGGCGCGCGCTTTCTCGCCTCTTGGCAGGGATGCGCGCGAGCTGCCCGCCATCCGCGAGGCCCTCTATGAAACCATGTGGAGCGATGTCGGCATATTGCGCACGGCGGACGGGCTGAAACGGGCCGCCATGGTGCTGGAGGATCTTTCCGCCGCCATCGCCCGGGCGGGCGCGCCAGATGGGGAGCGCCGCTACAACATGACATGGATGGACCGGCTGAACCTCGAAAACCTGGTGCAGGTGAGTCGCGCCATCTGCGCCGCCGCACTGGCGCGGGAGGACAGCCGGGGCGCGCATTTCCGCGAGGACTTCCCCGAAACATCAGACCTTGCCACCTCCCGTTACACGGTGGTGCGGCAGGCCGGGGAACAGGTGGAGATTTCAACCGAGCCGGTCATCTTCACCCGTATCCGCCCCGGCCAGTCCCTGCTGGATGATGCGGCGTGAGGAAGGCGGCCGCCGGAATGTCAAACCCCGCCAGAGAGGATCTGGCGGGGCTTTCTTGTCAGTCCGCCGGTTGCGGAGCCTTGTCCTGCAAGCCCACGGTCGCCAGCGCAAAGGCGTGGGAGAGGGCGACTTCATCCAGCCTGTCGAACCGGCCGGAGGCCCCGCCATGGCCCGCATCCATATTGGTGCGCAGGAGAATGGGGTTTTCAGACATGTTGGCCGCCCGCAGATGCGCCACCCACTTGGCGGGCTCCCAATAGGTCACGCGCGGGTCTGTCAGCCCGGCCAGCGCGAAAATGGCCGGATAGGGCTGGGCCTTCACATTGTCCACCGGCGAATAGGCGCGGATGCGCCGGAAGGCGTCCGCATCGGTGATGGGGTTGCCCCATTCGGGCCATTCGGGCGGGGTGAGGGGGAGCGTGTCATCCAGCATGGTGGCGAGCACATCCACAAAGGGCACTTCGGCAATGATGCCGGCGAAGAGGTCCGGCCGCATATTGGCGATCGCCCCCATCAGCATGCCGCCGGCCGAGCCGCCATGGGCGACGATGCGGTCCGGCCTTGTGAAGCCCTGCGCGACCAGATAGTCCCCCGCCGCGATGAAATCGGTGAAGGTGTTGGTCTTCCTGTCCAGCTTGCCGTCCTTGTACCAGCGCCAGCCCTTGTCCGTGCCGCCGCGAATATGGGCGATGGCATAGATGAAGCCGCGATCCACCAGTGACAGGCGGCTGGTGGAGAAGCTGGCCGGAATGGTGATGCCATAGGCGCCATAGCCATAGAGCAGCAGCGGGGCGGACCCATCCAGCACCGTGCCCTTGCGCCAGAGCAGGGAGACAGGCACCGTTTCACCATCTCCCGCCGGGGCGAGGATGCGGCGGGTCTCGTAATCCTCCGGATTATGGCCGGAAGGCACCTCCTGCCTTTTGAGCAGGGCACGCGCGCGGCTTGCCATGTCATAAGCCCACACCTCGGAAGGGGTGGTCATGGAGGAATAGGTGAAGCGGATTTCGCTGGTCTCGAACGGATAGGCCCCGTTCAGCCCCAGCGCATAGGCTTCCTCCGCAAAGGAAATGGCATGCTCATCACCTGTCGCCAGTGCGCGGATGGTGATGCGCGGCAGCCCGCCCTCCCGCTCCAGCCGCACCATATGGCCGGCAAAGACGGTGTTGGAAAGGATCATGCGCCCGGCAAAATGGGGCACCAGATCGCGCCAGTGCGCCTTTTGTGGTGTGGCCACGGGGGTATGGACGATCTTGAAATCCTCCGCCCCGTCCGCATTGGTCAGCATGATCAGGCTGTCCACACCGTTCAGGGCCGGGTGGTGCTCCACATCATAGCGCAGCCCCACCGTGCGGGGGGTGACGAGACGCGGGCGGGCGTCATCATCACCCAGATCGAGCAGATGGACTTCCGATGTTTCATGATCGCCACAGGCGATGAGGCCAAATGCGCGGGACTGGGTCTCCCCCAGCGAGACGAAGAAGCCCTTGTCCTGTTCCTCATAGATCAGGACATCGCTCTCCGGCGCGGTGCCCAGCACATGACAGAACACCTGTGAGGGGCGGTGCTCTTCATCTCGGCGGATATAATAGAGCCGGGTGCCGGCGCTGTTCCACAACAGGTCTCCCGTGGTGCCGGAAATGGTATCCGGCAGATCCGCGCCAGTGGACAGATCACGGATGCGGATATCATAGAGTTCCGCACCGGAACTGTCGGCAGACCATGCCAGGCGCGCATGGTCATGACTGTGTTTCCAGCCGCCGAAATGGAAATAGCTCTTGCCTTCCGCTTCCCGGTCACCATCCAGCAGGATGACTTCCGTGCCATCGGGAAGCGCCTTGCGACAGGCGAGCGGATGCTGGCCGCCCTCGCGGTGGCGGCTGTAATAGGCAAAGGCGCCATCGGGGGCGGGCACGGAGGAGTCATCCTCCCGGATGCGTCCGCGCATTTCCCTCACCAGCGTGCCGCGCAGCTCGGCCAGTGGCGCGAAGAAGCTGTCTGCATAAGCATTCTCGGCTTCCAGCCATGTCCTGATCTCGCCGGGCAGGGCGGAGGGGTCGCGCATCACCTCGCGCCAGTTTTCCGCGCGCAACCAGCCATAGTCATCGCTCAGGGCAATGCCATGCACCGTGCGGACAACGGGGTGACGGGCGGCCGGAGCGGGAGGCGCGGGCAACCGGGCAGCGGTGCCGGGGGCTGAAGGAGAGGTCATGCTTTGCTTTCGTCATCCAGGGCGAAGGAGAGGGCCGTGCCATTCATGCAGAAACGCAGGCCCGTAGGGGGCGGTCCATCAGGGAAGACATGGCCCAGATGGCTGTCACAGCGCGCGCAGCAGACCTCGATGCGCCGCATGCCATGCGACACGTCCTCATGCAATGCCAGCGCATTCTCGCTGATGGGAGAGAAGAAGCTGGGCCAGCCGGTGCCGGAATCAAACTTGGTGTGGGAGCTGAAGAGCGGGGTGCCGCAGGCCACGCAGCTATAGGTGCCCTCGCGCTTTTCATCCCAGTAGGGGCCGGTGAAGGCGCGTTCCGTGCCCTGCTCGCGGGCGACGCGGAACTGCTCGGGGGTGAGGCAGGCCCGCCATTCGCTTTCACTGCGGACAATCTTCTCCCCCGCGGGGGGTGGGGGTGTGTGTGAATCCGAGGCCATGATGTGTCTCCGCGAACAGATGTTCCGCCATGCGGGCCGGCATGTTCCCGCAGATAGGCAGGCGATGGCTATACCGCAAGGTAAGGGTGGATTCTTGCGCAAAATGGTGGAGAAACAATGATTGCTTCGCTGAAGGCCGGAAGCTCCACCCCGCACAAACTGTTAAAATCATGGCGTTTAAAGAATTGTACGGGTGTTGTTGAAAATGTACTTGCTTTTTGTTATCTGTGGAACTTAATGGGTAGATGAACTTGTCGCGTTGATTGACGCGTCTGCCTGTATGTCCCGCATGCCTCCCAGCATTCGGTCCATATCGTCTGTATCCGCGGGATTGCAGTCCAGGGCGGAGCCTCATTCAAGAATATGAAGAAAGTGACATGAGCGAAGAAGCTGAAACGACCATTCACATGGAACTGGCGGCGCATATCGTCTCTGCCTATGTCAGCAACAATACAATCGCGGCGCCAGACCTGCCGGCATTGATTCATGATGTCTATGCAGCACTGGGACGCCTTGCGCAGGGCGAGGAAGAGCAGATTGTCGAGCAGATCAAGCCTGCCGTTCCGGTCAAGCGCTCGATTACGCCTGATTTCATCATCTGCCTGGAAGATGGCAAGAAGTTCAAGTCGCTCAAGCGCCACCTGCGTACCCAGTACAATCTGACGCCCGAACAGTATCGGGAAAAATGGGGTCTTCCGCCGGATTATCCGATGGTGGCGCCCAATTATGCGCTGGCGCGCTCCGCGCTGGCCCGGCAGATGGGGCTGGGGCAGCGCCGCACCGAGGGCTGACCGGCACTGGACCTGCTGTATCCTGTATGATGCAGCCACAGGCGGAGCGCTTCATGCAGGGCGCTCCGCTCATCTGTTCTCAGGGCATGTTCCGCGCGGGTTGCGGCCCGGATATTGCATGGCGCGTTGCATCCCGTGAAGGGACGTTCTACATCTAGCACTTCGGGGGCTCCAGCCTGGAGGTAAAGTTGAGCGTCCTTTCCATGATTGGCAGGGCCACCGGCAAGGGGCGGCTTCCTGAGGCTTCTGTTCGGGCCCCGCAGGCGCGGCCGGCACCACAGGCCGCGCAGATGGCAGGCGCGCCGCCGGCCCCACGGCCCGCACAGGTGCGGCAGGCCGCGTCGGCATATGCACAGGCTGCCCGTGCATATGCCATGTCTGCGGCCGATGCGCCGGGGCAGGGCGGTTCCCCCGGGGGGGCAGCGCCTTCCTCCTTCGTATCCGGCAATGGCAGCGGCGCGGTGCCGCAAAACCAGCTCGGCCCATCCCTCGCCACCTATGGCCTCGCCAAGACCTATGGCGGCCGGCAGGTGGTGCGCGATGTCAGCATGAATGTGCGCCGGGGAGAGGCCGTGGGCCTGCTCGGCCCCAATGGCGCCGGCAAGACGACCTGCTTCTATATGGTGACCGGTCTCGTTCAGGCGGATGCCGGACGCATCGAGCTTGAAGGTCATGATGTCACCAGCATGCCGATGTATCGCCGCGCGCGTCTCGGCATCGGCTATCTGCCGCAGGAAGCCTCGATTTTCCGGGGCCTTTCGGTGGAAGACAACATCATGGGCGTGCTCGAGGTGACGGTGAAGGACCGGGCCCGCCGGAAGGAGGAGCTGGAAGAGCTTCTCGACGAGTTCAAGATCGGCCATGTGCGCAAGTCCCCCTCCATCGCCCTTTCTGGTGGTGAGCGGCGGCGTGTGGAAATCGCCCGCGCCTTGGCCAGCCATCCGGCCTTCATGCTGCTGGACGAGCCTTTCGCCGGCATTGACCCGATCGCCGTCGGGGACATCCAGTCCCTCGTGCGGCACCTGACCGCGCGCGGCATCGGCGTGCTCATCACCGACCATAATGTGCGCGAGACGCTGGGGCTGATCGACCGCGCCTATATCATCCATTCCGGTTCGGTGCTGATGGAGGGCGATTCCGAATCCATCGTCTCCAGCCCCGAAGTGCGTCGTCTCTATCTGGGCGAGGAGTTCCGCCTATGAGACTGGCCCGCGCCTTTCAGATATCCGGGGAGGCGCACCCATGGCCATGACGCCAAAGCTGGAGTTTCGCCAGACCCAGTCTCTGGTGATGACGCCCCAGCTCATGCAGGCCATCAAGCTGCTTCAGTTCTCCAACATGGAACTGACAGCCTATGTGGAGGCCGAGCTGGAGCGCAACCCGCTGCTGGAGCGGGTGAATGAGGATGGCGCACCGGAAAGCGCGGAGGCTGAGGCATCCGCCGCCTCGGGCGGGGAAAGCGCAGACGCGGATTCCGGCCCCGCATCTTCCGAAACCGTGCAGGATGCGCCCGCGACCGAAGACTGGATGGCCGCCGATATGGAGCCCAGCCGGGCGGAAATGGAAAGCCGGCTGGATACCGATCTGCGCAATGTCTTTCCCGATGACACGCCTTCCGGCGCGGCGGTTGCGCCCGGCCTTTCGGGCGGGTCCGCCTCCACCATGGAATGGGGCGGCGGCGAGCGGGGAGAGGATTATAACCCGGAAGCGTTTCTGGCCGCAGAAACCACTTTGGCGGACCATCTGGAAGCCCAGCTCGCGGTGTCCGAGCCTGATCCGGCGCGGCGACTGATTGGCATCTATCTCATTGGTCTCATTGATGAGACCGGCTATTTTTCCGGTGACCTCGAACAGGTGGCCGAGCAGCTCTCCACCAGCCGGGCCGAGGTGGAGGATGTGCTGCACCTGATCCAGACCTTCGAGCCTTCCGGTGTGGGTGCGCGTTCGCTGGCTGAATGCCTCGCCATCCAGCTGAAGGAAAAGGACCGGTTCGATCCGGCAATGCAGGCGCTGGTGGCGAATCTTGAGCTTCTGGCCCGCCATGACCGCAACGCCCTCAAGCGTGTCTGCGGGGTGGACGGGGCCGATATTGCCGACATGATCGCCGAAATCCGCCGTCTGGACCCCAAGCCGGGCCTGATTTTCGGTTCCGGCGTGGTGCATCCGCTGGTGCCGGATGTGTATGTGCGTCCGGGGCCGGATGGCACATGGCGGGTGGAGCTGAATTCCGACACGCTGCCGCGCGTTCTGGTGAACCAGACCTACCATGCCACCGTGGTGCAGGCCGCCCGCTCGCCCGAGGAAAAGAGCTTTCTGGCCGAATGCATGCAGAGCGCCAGCTGGCTGACCCGCTCGCTGGACCAGCGCGCGCGCACCATTTTGAAGGTGGCCAGCGAGATCGTGCGCCAGCAGGACGGGTTTCTGGCCCATGGGGTGCGCCATCTGCGCCCGCTCAATCTGCGCACCGTGGCGGATGCCATCGGCATGCATGAGTCCACCGTCTCGCGCGTGACCTCGAACAAATATATCGCGACCCCGCGGGGCGTGGTGGAGATGAAGTTCTTCTTCTCTTCCGCCATTTCCTCCTCGGGCGGCGGGGAGGCGCATTCGGCGGAATCCGTGCGCCACCGCATCAAGACCCTGATCGATCAGGAAAGCGCGGATGATGTGCTTTCCGATGATACGCTGGTGCAGAAGCTGAAGGCGGATGGCATCGACATTGCCCGCCGCACGGTGGCTAAATACCGGGAAGGCATGAATATCCCTTCCTCCGTGCAGCGGCGCAGGGAGAAGCTGGCGCTGCGGCAGGAGCAGGGCTGAGCGCGGCAGGGCTTGAGCGACATCGCCCCGGTTCGGCGGTGCATGAGCGGGAAGCCGGGACAAACCCGGCCACAGGAATGTCGGGTGGGGGGACATGCTTCAGACGTCGGTCGTCATATTCGCCGCACTGGCGTATCTGGGGCTGCTGTTCGCCATTGCCAGCTATGGTGACCGCAGACGGCCGGAAGCGCGCCGCCGGGCCTCGCGCCCGCTGATCTACTCGCTCTCGCTCGCTGTCTATTGCACCTCATGGACCTTTTTCGGCTCGGTGGGGCTGGCGACGACGCAGGGCTTCGACTTTCTCACCATCTATGTCGGCCCGGCCATACTGATGGTGCTGGGCGCGCCCCTTCTGCTGCGTGTGGTGCGGCTGGCGAAGGCCAACAACATCACCTCGATCGCCGATTTCGTCGCCGCCCGCTATGGCAAGCATCAGGGCATTGCGGCGCTGGTGGCGCTGGTGGCCATTGCCGGAGCCATTCCCTATATCGCCTTGCAGCTGAAGGCCGTTTCCGCCTCGCTTCTGGCGGTTCTGGGGCATTTTGCCGGAGATGCCAGCCGCTGGGCACTGGCGGGGGATCTGGCCTTGCTGGTGGCCTGCGCCATGGCGGCGTTCGCCGTGCTGTTCGGCACCCGCCATACCGATGCCACCGAGCATCAGGATGGCATGATGCTGGCGGTTGCGGCCGAATCCCTGGTGAAGCTCGCAGCCTTTCTGGCCGTTGGCATCTTCGTCACCTTCATCCTGTTTCCCGGCCCGCTGGAATTGTGGCGCACGGCGCGTGATCTGGGCCTCACCACGCCCTTCCAGAGCGGCATCTCGCTGGAAAACTGGATCATCATGACGCTGTTGTCCGGCAGCGCCTTCCTGCTGCTGCCGCGCCAGTTTCATGTGGCGGTGGTGGAGAACAAGGGCGAGGAGGAAATCCGCCGCGCCCGCTGGCTGTTTCCGCTCTATCTGGTGCTCATCAACCTGTTCGTGGTGCCGCTGGCCCTTGCGGGGATGGTGCTGTTTCCCAACGACATCATGGACAGCGATGTCTATGTGCTTTCCGTGCCGCTGGTGGCGGGGGCGGAGGTGCTGGCCCTGCTGGCCTTCATTGGCGGGCTCTCGGCGGCCACCGCCATGGTCATCGTCGAAACGGTGGCTCTGGCCATCATGATCTCGAATGATCTGGTCATGCCGCTTCTGCTGCGCCGGCGCGCAAAAATGGCGGATGACAATATCCATGGCGAGGACATGGTGGGGCTGCTGCTGCTGGTGCGGCGCATCGCCATTTTTTCCATCCTGCTGCTGGCCTATCTCTATTTCAGCGCGACCGGGGATGTGCAGCTGGCCAAGATCGGCCTGTTGTCCTTTGCCGCCATTGCGCAGGTGGGGCCGGCTTTTGCCGTCGGGCTCATGTGGCGGCGGGCGACCGCGCGGGCGGCGATCTGGGCCATTCTTTCAGGCAGCCTGGTGTGGGCCTATACGCTGATGCTGCCAAGCCTGGCAGAAGGCGGCCTCATCTCGCGCACGGTGGTGGATCATGGGCCTTTCGGGCTCATCTGGCTGCGGCCGACAGCCCTTCTGGGCGTCTCGGCGGACCAGCTCGCCCATGGGGTGGTGTGGAGCCTGTCCATCAATATTCTGGTGCTGCTCGTCGTGTCCCTGCTCACCCGGCCGAGCCAGGTGGAACAGGTGCAGGCCGACCTGTTCGTGGGGCAGGGATATGACCGGCGGCCCTACCGCCCGCCTTTCCTGCCCTGGAGGTCCGCTGTCACGGTGGGGGAGGTGGTCACCACCGTCTCGCGCTATCTGGGGGAGGAACGCACCCATGTTTCCTTCACCGGCTTCGCCCGCTCGCGGGGGATGAGCTTTGATCCCAATCGCGAGGCGGATGCGGATACGGTGCGCTATGCCGAGCATCTGCTGGCGGCCGCGGTCGGGGCGGCCTCCTCACGGCTGGTGCTCTCGCTGCTGCTGCGCAAGCGCACCGTTTCCACCAAGGCGGCGCTGAAGCTGCTGGATGATGCCTCCGCCGCCATCCAGTACAATCGCGAGCTGCTCCAGAGCGCCATCGACCATGTGCATCAGGGGATCGCGGTGTTCGACCGCAAGCTGGAGCTGGTCTGCTGGAACCGGCAGTTCGGTGCGATGCTGGATCTGCCGGCCTATTGCTACACCATGGGCATGCCGCTGGGCCGCATTCTGGAATGCGCGCCATCCGAGCCGGCCCAGTCGCTGGCCCAGAGGCTGCACGGCTATACCCATCCCTCGCCCGAGTTTTCCGAGCGCCTGACCCGGCGCGGCATGGTGATCGAGGCGCGCTCGGACCCGATGCCGGATGGCGGCATTGCCGTGACATTCACCGATATCACCGCTTCGGTGGAAGCCGCGCTGGCGCTGGAGCGGGCCAATGAGACGCTGGAGCGGCTGAATGAGGCGCTGGGCCGCGCCAAGGGCGAGGCGGAGGCGGCCAATGTCTCCAAGACCCGCTTCCTCGCCGCGGCCAGCCACGACATTCTCCAGCCGCTCAATGCCGCGCGCCTCTATGTGACCAGCATGGTGGAGCGTGCCCGGGGCGAGGAGGAGCAGCGCCTTGCCGGAAATGTCGATGCCTCGCTGGAGGCGGTGGAGGAAATTCTTGGCGCGCTGCTGGATATTTCGCGCCTCGACAGCGGCGTGATGCGCCCGGAACTGAGCGTGTTCCGCATTGCCGATGTGTTCCGGCAGCTTGAGATCGAGTTCGAGCCGCTGGCCCGGGCAAAGAAGCTTGATCTCGTCTTCATGCCCTGCTCCCTTGCCGTGCGCTCGGACAGGCGTCTTCTGCGCCGCCTGTTGCAGAACCTCATTTCCAATGCGGTGAAATATACCCGGCAGGGCCGTATCCTGGTGGGATGCCGGCGGCGTGGCGGGCGGCTCCAGATCGAGGTGCACGATACCGGTATCGGCATCGCGCAGGCCGAGCAGCGCATGGTGTTCCAGGAATTCCAGCGCCTCGACCATGGTGCGCGGGAGGCGCGGGGGCTGGGGCTGGGGCTTTCGATCGTGGAGCGTATTTCCCGTGTGCTGGAGCATCCGCTCTCCCTGCACTCGGTGCAGGGACGGGGCACGGCCTTCTCGGTGGACCTGCCCATGGCGGCACCCGTGCCGGAAGAGCGCAATGCGCCGGACCGGCCCCTGCGCGCCGCATCGCATCTGGATGGGCTGGTGGTGCTGGTGGTGGACAATGAGCCGGCCATACTGGAGGGCATGGCCCTGCTGCTGAGCGGCTGGGGCTGTCGCGTGCTGACCGCGCCGGATGTGCCGGCAGCGCTGGAGGAGGTGCGCAAGGCGGAGTGCATGCCGCATATCGCGCTGATCGACTATCATCTGGATGACGGGCTGGGCACGGATGCCATCACCGCGCTGCGCTGGAAGCTGGGCCGGCTGCCGGCCGTGCTCATCACCGCGGACCGCACCCGCAAGGTGCGTGAAACCGCTCATGCGGCAGACATGATGCTGCTGAACAAGCCGGTGAAGCCTGCGGCCCTGCGCGCCATTCTCACCCATCTGCGGACCTTGCGGGAGGGGGCAGCCACGGGCTGAGGCCGGCCCTTGCCCGCCTGTGCGCGGGTGGGGGTACAGCGCGATGCTGCATGGCGTTGTGACGCATCATCCGATAAGGTCCGCCGGCAAAGACGACCACGCGAACCGAACCGCACGACCGAACAGCATTTGGGCGACCCGATATGAGCGAACCGACCAGCAATCCGTCATCTCCCGAAAATGGCGCCCGCGCAGAGGGTGAAACCCATTTCGGCTTTCGCTCCGTGCCGCTGGGCGAGAAGCAGGATCTGGTGGACGATGTGTTCCACAAGGTCGCCAAGCGCTATGACATCATGAACGACCTGATGTCCGGCGGGCTGCACCGGGTGTGGAAGGATGCGCTGGTTTCCAAGATGCGTCCGCCGATCAATGATCGCCCCTTCCGCCTGCTGGATCTGGCCGGCGGCACCGGGGATGTGGCCTTTCGCGTGGCGACGGCCGGTGGGCCCAATACCCGCGTCACCGTGGCCGACATCAACCGGGAAATGCTGGCCGTGGGCCGCGAGCGGGCGGAAAAGCGCGGCTTTTCCGGCAAGGTGGAGTTCCAGGAGGCCAATGCCGAGGAACTGCCTTTCGAGGACCGCAGCTTCGATGCGGTGACGATTGCCTTCGGTATCCGCAATGTGCCGCGCATTCCCAAGGCGCTGAAGGAGATGCGCCGGGTGCTCAAGCCCGGCGGGCGCGCCTTCGTGCTGGAATTCTCGAAGGTCGATGTGCCGGTGCTCGACAAGATCTACGAGACCTACAGCTTCAATGTCATTCCCAAGATCGGCGGCCGTGTGGCGGGCGATGCCGAGCCTTACCAGTATCTGGTGGAATCCATCCGCCGCTTTCCCCATGCGGAGGCTTTTGCGCAGATGATGCGGGATGCCGGTTTCGGCCGTGTGGACTTCATGCGCATGACCGGCGGCGTGGTGGCGCTGCACTGGGGCTTCCGCATCTGAGCGGATCTTGCCACAAGCTCGGGAAATACAGCGGATGATGAAGGGGCCGAAGTCGTGATCTTGATTCTTGCCGATGCGGTGCGGCTTGCCCGTGCAGGTTATGTGCTGGCGCGTGAGGGCGTTCTGTCCCTGGTGTCGCCGGCCGTTGCACCGCCGCTGGCCCGCCCGGCATTGCGCATCGCCCGCATGATGGCGCGCCGGGATGCCGGCAGCCGCGCGGCCCGCTTCTCCCGCGCCCTTTCCCGCCTTGGCCCTTCCTATGTGAAGCTCGGCCAGTTTCTGGCCACGCGCCCGGATGTGGTTGGCCCTTCTGTGGCGCGCGATCTTGAGGTGTTGCAGGACCGCATGCCCGCCTTCGGGCAGGATGTGGCCGAGCGTATCGTCTCGGAAGCTTTCGAGAAGCCGGTGAAGGATGTCTTCCCGGTGTTCGGCCCGGCGGTTGCCGCCGCATCCATCGCCGAGGTGCACAAGGCCGAGGTGGTGGAGCGCGATGGCGAGCGCCGCACCGTTGCCGTGAAAGTGCTGCGCCCGGGCGTGCAGCGCCGTTTCTCTTCCGATATGGCAAGCTTCCGCCGGCTGGCGAAATTTGCCGAGACCAATTTCGCCGAGGCCCGCCGCCTGCGCCTTGAAAGCGTGGTGGATACGCTGGCCCGCTCGGTCGCCATGGAAATGGACCTGCGCCTTGAGGCGGCAGCCTATACCGAGCTTGCCGAAAATACCCGCGAGGACAAGGATGTCCATGTGCCGGAGGTGGACTGGGGCCGTTCTGGCCGCGAGGTGCTGACCACCGAATGGATCGACGGCATCAAGCTGTCCGACAAGGACGCCATCATCGCCGCCGGGCATGACCCGAAGGAGATTGCCCGCATTGTCATGCAGAGCTTCCTGCAACAGGCGATGCGGGATGGTTTCTTCCATGCCGACATGCATCCTGGAAACCTGTTCGTGGATGCCACCGGCCGCCTCGTGGTGGTGGATTGCGGCATCATGGGCCGCCTTGGCATGAAGGAGCGCCGCTTCCTTGCGGAAATCCTCTATGGCTTCATCACCCGCAATTATCGCCGCACGGCGGAAGTGCATTTCGAGGCCGGCTATGTGCCGCGTCACCATTCGGTGGAGGATTTCGCCCAGGCCATCCGCGCCATTGGCGAGCCGATCCATTCGCGCACGGCCGACCAGATTTCCATGGCGCGCCTGCTCTCCCTGCTTCTGGAAGTGACCGCGCTGTTCGACATGCGCACACGGCCGGAACTGCTGCTGCTGCAAAAGACCATGGTGGTGGTGGAAGGCGTTGCCCGTTCACTCGATCCGCAGCTGGATATGTGGAAGACCGCCGCGCCTGTGGTGGAGGACTGGATCGCCGGAAATCTTGGTCCGGTGGGCCAGCTTCAGCATGTTGGTGCGGGGCTGGGCGAAATTGGCCATTTCGCCAGCGGCATTCCGGCCCTGCTCGGGCAGGGTGCGCGGGTGATGGACCAGCTGGATACCGCTACGCGAAACGGCCTTCAGCTTTCACCGGAAACGCTGGATGGCATTGGCCGGGCCGAGGCGAAACGGGCGCGCTGGGGCAATATTGCACTGTGGATCATCGCCATATCCCTTCTGGGCATCTGGCTGGGATAGATCGCACCGGCCCCTGCCGGAGCAGCGGTTCCGGGAATGGGGCAGACAGGCTCTGTCTCATGGGCTGTGCAGGGGAATGCCCTGCACAGCCTTTTTTCTGGCCTTCCTTTTTTCGGGCCTTACTGCGCCGCGATCTGGCTGAGAACAGGCGGGCTCGCGGGGGTGAGGCGTGCCATGGGGCTCACCTGAAAGGCCTTGCCCTCCGCCATGGCGGACAGGTCAAGGGCGATATAGTTCATGCCGCCCGCATTGCGCAGGAAGAGACGGCGGCGGTCCAGATCGGAAATGCTTGTCCATGAGGTGGATTCGGTGGGGATGGCCCCGGCCTCATGCCCGCTGACCTGCAAATGCCCGCTGCCAAGATCTGGCGGGTCGATCGCAATCCCGCGCGGGCGATCGAAATTGTTCATGATATGGGCGACCATCTCCACAGCCTTGTCCGCCTCGGTCTGCTTCTCGGCAAACTGGGCGTAGAAGACGGCACGGATGAAGCGGTCAACCGATGTATCCGTACCCGGAAGGCCAGCCTTCGAGATGCCGGAGCCGGGCTGCATGGCGCTATAGTTCCCGAATGTTGCCTTGGAGTGGTCGACATTGTTCAGGAAAGTATAGTTGTTCACATTGGTCAGATGCCATGAGAACTGGGGCGCATTGGTCATGACGCCGACAGGATTGTCATAGATCGTGCGCACGCCATTGTGGAACTCCACCACCAGGCTGGCCCCGCTCGGATCATGCAGCCCATAGTGGAAGGGCATATCCAGATTACCGAGGATCGGCACCGGTTGCAGGATCACCGGCATGTCGGCCAATGCGGCCCTGGCCTCGGCCACACAGGAGAACTGGCCGAGAAGCCATGTGCCGAGATCGATGGCCGAGAGCGCCGCGCGGTCCGCATCCACCGGAGCCTGCGGGCCGCCGGCCTGCGGATAGGACTGGACGCTGAAGGTGAGGCCGGCATCGTTCAGCCCCTCGATCATCTTGAAATCATCCGGCGCGCTGGTCTTGTCGGGCGAGGCCGGCATCGTCACGGCAATGATGGCGTGACGGTTCTCCCATGTCAGCACGGGGTGGCCCTGCACATGCGATGACAGCTGCTGCCCCTTCGGGAAGAAGGCGACCTGATAAGGCAGATCGATGCTCAGTTCCAGTGTGCGGCCAAGATAGGCGCGGTTGGCGGCGTCCCGGTAAAGCAGTGAAGTGCACATGAGAACGAATTTCTGCCTCTGGTCATTGGGGGCACAAGATATGATGTCTTGCGAAACAATAGCATGACTTCACAAGACATGAATGCCCGATATGGCGGTGTGGACGATGGCTTTCGCGCCGGCTTCCATCAGGTCACGGGAATACTGGCGCCCAGCTCATCGATTTCGCGCACAAGGCGCTCGTAATCCGGCGAATTGGGAGCGGCATAATTCAGGTTCCTGAACAGGCCGGTGAGCCGGGTGAAGTGCCGGCGCACGCTTTCCTTGTCCTCGAACTCGTATCGGCTGGTGGCAATGGCATAGACCATGTCGAACAGCGCCTTTTGCCGCTCCAGCGAAACAGAGCTGTCGATAGGGTCGAACGCATCCTGCTGGAGAAACACCATGTCGAGGAATTTCGCCGCCTCCATGGCGAGGAAATCCTCGATGGAGATGCCTTCCTCGCCGGCCACCTGCTCCATGCGCTGGATTTCATCACCCTGCTGGAGCAGCGCGACCATTTCATCGATGCGGGCGGTCCAGTCCGCTCCCATATGGGTGGCCGACCAGCCCTCAAGCTGCTTGCGATAGCGGGACCAGGAGGTGAGTGGGTCGATGGCCGGGTAGAAGCGCTTGTAGGCCCGGTCATAGGAGAGGCCGAGAAAGCACTTCACCGCGGCGAGGGTGGACTGTGTCACCGGCTCCTCGAAATTGCCGCCGGCCGGGGAAACCGCGCCGATAATGGTGAAGGAGCCGGTGGAGCCATCATTGGTGCGGATGACGCCGGCGCGCTCGTACACACTCTTGATGGCGCTGTCGAGATAGGCCGGGAAGGCTTCCTCGCCGGGAATTTCCTCCAGCCGGCCGGAGGTTTCGCGCATGGCCTGCGCCCAGCGGGAGGTGGAGTCGGCGATCATCAGCACCCGCAGGCCCATCTGGCGATAATATTCGCCGATGGTGATGCCGGTATAGATCGAGGCCTCGCGCGAAGCGACCGGCATGGAGGAGGTGTTGCAGACAATGACGGTGCGGTCCATCAGCGAGCCGCCGGTGCGCGGGTCCTTCAGCCGGGGAAAATCGGTGATGGTTTCCACCACCTCGCCCGCCCGCTCGCCGCAGGCCACCAGAACCACGACATCCACATCCGAATGGCGGGCGATGAGGTTGAGCAGAACGGTCTTGCCCGCCCCGAACGGGCCGGGAATGCAGGCCGCACCCCCCTGTACCACAGGGAAGAAGGCATCGATGATGCGCTGGGTGGTGATCATCGGCTCGGAAGGATAGAGCCGGGTGGACAGGCCATTGCGCAGTTGCAGGCGCGGCAAAGTGCGGCGCACGGCCCATTCCTGCGCGAGGGAAAGCGTGCGCTCGGCGCCCGAGGCGGTGGTGATCCGGGCGACGGGCTCGTCCACCGTCACCGTGTCATTGCGGATCCAGTCGACCGTCCAGTCCTCGTCGAGATCGAACGGCACCATGATCTTGTGGGTGATGGGGCCTTCCGGAACGGTGCCGATGGCATCCCCCGCGCGCACCTTGTCACCCACCCGCTTCAGGGCGGTGAAGGACCATTTTTCCGAAGGGTCCAGCCCCGGTGCGGCCACACCGCGGGGCAGAAAGGTGCCATGGCCCTGCGCCAGAATTTCCAGCGGGTTTTGCAGGCCATCATAAACCTGCCCCAGCATGCCCGGCCCGAGGCGGATGGAAAGCAGGCGGCCGGTCTGTTCCACCCCGTCGCCAAGGCCCACGCCTGCCGTGCTTTCATAAACCTGCGCATCCGCCTCATCGCCGATGACGCGCAGCACCTCGGCCTTGAGACGCTCATTGGGCGCGCGGGCGGGGCGGATATAGACGACCTCGTTCTTCATCAGCCGGCCCTGTTCCGGGTCCACCAGACGCAGGCGCACAATGTCCTCCTGCACGGCAACGATGGTGGCGGTGATTTCATCCGGGCTGCGATGGGCACTCATGCGGGAATCCTGACATCAAGGGCGTCGCCGCAGGCGGCGTCGAGCAGGGCGGAGAAGCGGGCGGTGGATATGGCCACATCATAATGGACCCAGTGATCCGCCAGATACCATTTGACGAGATAGCAGGCGACCGCCTCGAAATCGAAGAAATGGCCATTGGCATAGCGCGAGGTGGCGTCCCATGCGGCCTGCAGGGCGATGCGTTCCACGCCGGCGCTGTCATCCGCCTCCAGCCGTTCGCGCGCCTTGTTCACCCACGGGAAGGAATGGGTGACGCCAAAATCCGGCAGGTTCCAGTTTTTGCGGATGGTCTCGACATAACGGCCATAGCCCCATGCGGTGCCGGGGGCTGGGGCCTCTTCTCCCGCAAGGCGGCGGCGCAGGGCGGCGAGCAGGGTGCGCACCTCCAGCCGGTCGCGGATCATGTTGCGCAGGCACTCATTGCGGATGGTGCACATGATGCGGTGGAGCGAGGCCAGATAGGTGGCGTCATCCGTGCCCAGCGGAATGCGGCTCCAGGCCAGCGCATCGCCAAGGCGCTCAAGGTCCGCCCGGTCTTCGGGAAGCAGGAAACCGAGCCTTTCCTCCAGCCGGATGGCGCTGATGACGGGCGTGGCATTGGCCAGCAATGGCCCGTGCGCCGGCAGGGAGGCCATGAGCATCACATATGGCTCGTGGGGCCCGCCCATCATCTGACGACACCCTCCAGAAGGGCGCGGAAGCGGGGCTGGAGATGGGCGAGAAGCAGATCGGCAACCGCCTTGTCGGTGAGGTCCACGCTCACGCCACGGTCCGCGAGATGAATGCGGATGCCTGCCTCCTCTCCCTCCTGCCGGGTGAAGGAGACGCCGGCGCGCAGCATGTCCGCGGCGGTGGCAGCGGCGAAATGGGTGAGCGAGCCTTCCACCAGTTCTTCCGGGTTGCGGCGCAGCTCATCCAGCCCCACCGCATGGCGCGGAAGCTCGATCTCCACCTCGGCGGCCCGGTCGATGCCGGATTCAGCGCGGGTGCGGCTGGCCACGGCGAGGATCATGCGCTTGAGCAACTCATCATCCCGCATCACCGAGGAAACGGTCTTGCCCACTTCCGCCGCGAAACGCTGGGAGATCTGCCCTTTCAGGTCCAGCAGCGTGTCCCGCACGGCGATGCGCAGTGCATCCTCTCCCGCCCGTTGCAGTGCCTCGGCATCCTTGCGGGCGGTTTCGCGCAGGGTGCGGGCCTGCGCCTCCGCCTTTTCCAGAATCTCGCGGGCATGGGCCTGTGCCTCCGCCACGATGCGCTCGGCCTCGGTGCGGCCCGCGCACACGCCCTCATCCCGCAGGCGGGTGATGAGGGCTTCGACGCCGGAGGTGGTCGCAGTCTGCTTGTGGGCCATGGCGCGCTCCTGGTGCATGTACGGGCAAGGCCGGCCGAGGCCGGCCCGGGGTCAGATGGTGCGGGCGAGAACCAGCGCGAACACGAAGGTGAACACCGCAAAGCCTTCCACGATCGCCGCCGGGGCAAGGCTGAGGCCGAAGATCTCCGGCTTGGTCTTGGAGGCGGTGATGGCGCTGGCGCAGGCTCGCCCCTGCCATGCGGCCGCATAGCCCAGAACCAGTGCGGAGATGAAGCCGATGCCGAACAGCGCCCCCCCGTTCTCGGGCGTGATGTCCTGCTGCAGGGAGAACATCACCACGATGCCATAGATGACATTGGAGGAGGGGATGACCGAAACGCCGATGAAACGCCCATAGCCGCTGTCGGTTTCCAGCATGGCGCCAATGGCGGCCTGCCCGGCAATGGCCACGCCCACGGCGCTGCCCCATGCCCCGAAGGCCATGGGAGAGAAGACCCCGATCCAGCCCAGGGCGACAATGAGTTCATTCATGCGGCAATCTCCTGAACGGTGCCGGGCAAGGCGGCGGGTGCGCCATCTGCGGGCTGTGAGGGTGTTTCGCCTTGCGCGCGGCGGGCAAAGGCGCGGAATGGATAGCCTTCTTCGGTGAGGCCCCAGCCGAAGAATTCGATGAAATTGAGCCTCAGCCCGTGCACCACGCCGCTCATGATGCCCAGCATGAAGTTCACGCTGTGGCCAAACACGAGGATGACCAGCATCAGGAGCACGCCAAGGCCGGGATGGGTGTCGCGCATGTCCATCGCCAGACCGTTGAAGGTGATGGCGAGCGAGGCGCTGGCAAGGCCAAGGGCGAACAGGCGCAGATAGCTCAGGATATCGCCGAAGAGCTTGGAGGCGCTGGTCAGCGCCATGGCTCCGGCGGCAAGGCGTTTCAGCCAGTCTTTCGGCGCATGCACGGGCGTCTGCGCCGCCGCGCCCGCGGACACCAGAAACAGGCCCAGCGCCACACCGATGCTGCCCGCGGTTTCAGCCGAAATGCGGCTTTCATCCGCCCCGTGCGCCAGCATCATGCCGGACCATATGGTCACGATCCACCCCAGTGCCGAAAGTCCGGCTCCCGAGCGGCGGTTGAGCCAGGCCACAGCCCCGAGCGCGATGGAGATATGCAGCGCGCCGATGAGCAGGGAGAGCGCCATCATGGCGTCGAAGTCCTGCACATCGATGATGGAAACCGCGGAAAGCCATGTGTCCTCAGGCGGCTCCAGCCCGAAATAGGAGCCGGCCAGAATGCCATAGACCAGCGCGGTGGTGGCAAGGGTCGCCAGCAGCACCCGCGCGCGCCGCCCTTCCGCCTTCGCGCCCAGCCGGCCCCAGAACAGCAGCGTGCCCAGGGCGATGATGGCCGCATAGCCTGCATCCGCGACAATCATCGAGAAGAACAGGGCGAAGGAGGCAAACACCATCAGGCTGGGGTCCCAGCTGCGATAGCCGGGGCTGGTGTAGAAGAAGGTCAGGTCGCTGCCGGCGCTGAATTTTTCCGGCACCCGCAATTGCGTGGGCGGGGCATCTTCCGGCCCGGGATTTTCGGTCACCATGGCCAGATGTGCATCATCGGCAAGACGGTTCACCGCCGAAACCCTGTCTGCCGGCACCCAGCCCTGCACGGCGAACACCGTATCTGCATCCAGCGTCTGTTCCAGCGCGACATGCAGGTCTTCCCGGTCTGCCGCCGCGGCCAGATGCAGGCCCAGCACCAGCCGCCAGCGGGTCAGTTCCGCCCGCGCGCTTTCAGCCCGGTCTATGGTGATGGCCAGATCGTCCAGCTCCCGCTTCAGCAGGCTGCGGGGCACCGCGCCCACCAATGTGCGCTGCACCGGCAACAGGTCGGGCGGGGGCTCCTCGGGGGAGATCAGCACGGTGAAGAGTGTGGTCGCATTCTTGCCGACAATCTGCCAGGGAAATGCGGGCGCCTCACGCTCCAGCCGCTCCAGTGCGGGCCGGGCGGCCAAAGGCAGGGCATAGAACCACAGGCGCTGTCCACCCAGCGCATCGGGCGGGGGAAAGTGGATATCGCCCCATTCGGTGAGGGCCTCCACCCGGTTCTGCAGAAAATCCCGCCGGTCCTGAAGGGCGCGCAGATGGGTGCGGTTATCCAGCACCTCGGCAACAACCGCATCCAGATCGAAAGCCGTGCCGGGGCGATAGGGCAGGCGCTCTTCCGGGCTTTCCTGCAGGTGCCGGTAGGCGGCCTGGGTCCTGTTCAGGCGGGTGACATCGCGCGGCACCAGCGGGCCGGCATCGCGCAGGGGGATGAGATGCATCACGCCGAGGCTTTGCAGGGCCTCCAGCGTGCGGGTCTTGTCCGCCACCGGGCCGCACAGGGTGATGCGTTGCATGGGGGCAATGGTCATGCGCCTGCCTCCGGCTGCGGGAAGGAGGGGGCAGGGCGCCGTGCATCCTGCCGCGGATGGGGGGCCCCGGCGCCTGCCCGCTTGGCCTTGGCGAGCTTGGCGGAAACCACGGCGGCGCGCTCCGTATCGCCAATGAAGACCAGGATGCGCCGGATATTCTGTTCCGCCTGCGGAATGAGGATCTTCTCGAACAGGTTGGTGCGCTGGGTCACCCGTGTCACCGCCTGATCCAGCAGGGCAAGGCGGCGTTCGGCAACCGCACATTCCACCTTCAGCCGCACGGCCTGGGTGAGGCGGCGCACAACGGAATCGACCCAGTGCGGACGGGTCATCGGCCCATAGGGCGCAACCTTGATGTGCAGTGCGTTGACCCGGGGTAGGCGCACCCCGGCCACATTCTGCGCGCCCATGTCAACGCTTTCCAGCGTCACCAGAGCATCGAGACTGACCCGCTTGTCCGCCAGCATGGGCAGGTTTGCGCCCGCGCTTTCCACGGCCTGGCGCAGCTCATCCTGCAAACGGGCATGAAGAGTGCGCGCCCGGTTCCGCTCGGCCATGAGCTGCTGGCGCTTCAGGTCCAGCGCCGGCAGATAGCGCCGGTAGGTCGCGAGGCTTTCTTTTTCCCGGCTGAGCTGGGACTTGCTGAGGGTGATCTTGCTGCCTGTCTGCGCCATCACGCTCAGCTTTCTGATGCGGGATAGTATTTCTCAAGCAGATTCTGCCGGATGAGAAGTTCTTCCGGCCCGAAACATTCCGCCATGGTCTTCCAGCCAAGGTCCAGCGCATCTTCCAGCGCGAGATTGGCGCCGATATCCATGAAGCGGGTCTTGAACAGGGCGCCATAGCGCAGCAGCCGGCGGTCATAATCGGAAAGCTCGAACGCCATGGCCTGCTTGCGCTCGGCATCGCGCGCCTCGGCATAAAGGCGGATCATGGTGTTCATCACGGCCGAATGATCGTCCCGCGTTTCCTTGCCGATCACATGCTGCTTGAGGCGCGAGAGGGAGCCGAACGGGTCAATAAAGCCGTCGCGCAGGTAGAACTGCCCCTCGGTGATGTAGCCGGTATTGTCCGGCACGGGGTGTGTCACATCGCCGCCCGGCATGGTGGTGACGGTGAGAATGGTGACAGAGCCTGCGCCCTGAAACACCGCCGCCTTCTCATAGCGCCGGGCGAGCTGGGAATAGAGATCCCCCAGATAGCCGCGATTGGAGGGCACGCGCTCCATCGCCACGCCCACTTCCTTCAGCGCATCGGCAAAGGCGGTCATGTCGGTCAGCAGCACGAGAACGCGCTTCTTTTCCTCCACCGCGAAACGCTCGGCCACCGCCAGCGCCATGTCCGGCACCAGCAGGCGCTCCAGCGGCGGGTCGGCCGCCTGATTGACGAACATCACCGTGCGCGCGAACACGCCGGCATCCTCGAAGGTGGAGCGGAAGCGCCAGTAATCATCGAAAGTGAGGCCAAGGCCGCCAAACACCACGATATCGGCATCCGCCTGCACGCCAATGCGCGCGAGCAGGGCGTCATGCGGCTCACCGGCGGTGGAGAAGATGGGGATCTTCTGGCTCTCCACCAGACAGTTGAACACATCGATCATCGGCACATTGGTGCGGATCATGCGGCTGGCCAGCGCACGCCGGGCCGGATTGGCGGAGGGGCCGCCAATATCCACCTGCCGGTCCTGCGCCAGCGAGGGGCCGGCATCCATCACGCTGCCATCGCCGGTGAAGACGCGGCCGAGAATATTGTCTGAAAAGGCCACACGGGGCGGATGGCCCAGAAAACGGGCATGGGTGCGGGTGGACAGGCCCTGTGTGCCGCCGAACACCTGAAGGGATGCCTCGCCTTCCTCCAGCTTCACCACCTGCGCAAGACGCGGGGCGCTAGCCGTGAGGCCGGCAGAATCCTGGCCGCGGTTCTCGTCGAAAACCACGGCGAGATCGCCATAACGGGGCCCTTCGGGGTCATTGCCTGTCTGCTGTGGCAATGCGACGCGCACCACCTCGCCAACAATGGAGAGTATCCGGTCGTACTGGATCGGAATGGTGGACATTCATACTCCCCCAGGAAAGACCTGATCTCCTGAAATGGTGTGGCGGCACAGATCAGGAATGGTCTGTGCCTCAAATCCATGCACAGCGCATGTGGAATGCGCCATTCTGAATATCAAATGTGCTCCGGCGAGAGCATGTGTATGCCACGATTCGCTCTCTATTGTGTGCTGAAACCCTAAAGACAGCCCCGACCCTTGTCCATATGTCGAGGCTGTACAAGGGGATGTGCGCGATCAACATGGCCGTGTGATGGCAGGCGCGCGCTTGACTGGAACCACGCTTGCATTGCCGTCGTGTCATCGTTCTGAAGTGATTGGATGGTTAGAGCATGTTGTGAACTGTGGACATGTTTTGCGTTGTCTTGATCTAGCGCAAGATATTCTTCTGCAAAAAGATGAGGCAGGAGAGATTTTGCGTATTTACGCACTTTCGCGTTGCATCAGGCTCTTCCGTGTTTAAGATGCCGGAACAGTCTAGCCTGGGGGAGGCTGTCATGTTTTCGCTCAAAGGTCAGAAGGCCCTTGTCGTCGGGGTCGCGAATGAACACTCGATTGCATGGGGCTGTGCCCGTGCCCTGCGTGAGCAGGGGGCAGATCTTGCAATCACCTATCTGAACGAGAAGGCCGAACAGTTCGTCCGCCCTCTGGCGGAAGAGATCGGGGCGGAAATCATCGCCCCTCTTGATGTGTCCGAAGACGCGGAGATGGATGCCCTCTTCGCGCAGATTTCGGAAAAGTGGGGGCGGCTGGATACACTTCTCCATGCCATCGCCTTCTGCCCGGCCGAGGACCTGCACGGTCGTGTCGTCGATTGCTCCCGCAAGGGTTTCGCAACCGCCATGGACATCTCCGTCCACTCCTTCATGCGCATGGTGCGGCGGGCCGAACCGCTGATGGCCAATGGCGGCTCCTGCCTCACCGTTTCCTATTATGGCTCGGTGCGGGTGATGGAGAACTACAATGTCATGGGCCCGGTGAAGGCCGCGCTCGAATCCACGGTGCGCTACATGGCCGCCGAGCTGGGGGACAAGGACATCTCGGTCAATGCCCTCTCTCCCGGGCCGATGAAGACCCGCGCCGCCTCGGGTATCGCTGAATTCGACAAGATGATGGATGATGTGGCCGAGCGCGCGCCCACACATCAGCTCACCAAGCTTGAGGATGTCGGCGCCTATGCCGCTTTCCTTGCCAGCCCTTCCGCCCGCAATGTCACCGGCTGTGTGCACATGATCGACGGCGGTTTCCATATCATGGGCTGAAGCTTTTCTAAATATCGCGATGAAACACGGGTGAGGGTTCCCCGCTTCCGCTGTTCTGTATAAGTGGAAGCGGGTTTCCCATGGACGGATCGTCTGGCGTTTATTGCCGGGAAATCCGACCCTCACCTTGTTGCAGATCCAGATTAAGGCAGGGTATTCATGATCCGAGAGAACAAGACATTCGATGAGCTCAAGCCGGGTGACAGCGCTGAACTCAAGCGCACCTGCACGACGGATGACCTGATCGTCTTCGCCAATGTTTCCGGCAACCACAACCCCATGCACCTGCCGCATCACGATATTGATGGCGACGGCAAGGAGGATGAGGTTGTCGCCCCGTCCATGTGGATCGGCTCGCTCATCTCCGCGGTTCTGGGCAATATTCTTCCCGGCCCCGGCACGCTCTATCGCCGGCAGGAACTGCGCTTCAAGGACCGCGCCCGGGCCGGTGACGACCTGATCGCACGCGTCACGGTTCTGTCCAAGAATGACGATGGCAGTGTGCGTCTGGGCACCGAAGTGCGCCGCGCGGCGGACAATGTGCTGGTGCTGGAAGGCGAGGCGGAGGTTCTGGCCCCGCGCGCCAAGTTCCAGTTCGAGGAGCAGGACCTTCCCGGCCTGGTGGTGCAGCGCCATCGCCATTTCGACAAGCTTCTGGAAACGGCGGAGAAGCTGCCGCCCATCTCCGTGGCCGTGGTTTCCCCGGAAGAGGCCAATTCGCTCGGCGGCGCGCTGCTGGGCACGAAGGCCAGGCTCATCACCCCCATCCTCGTCGGCCACAAGGACAAGATTCTCGCCGCCGCCAAGGAGCTGGGCGAGAGCCTGGACGGGATCGAGATCATCGACGCCCCCAATGACACCGCGGCCGCCAATGCGGCTGTCGATCTGGTGGCGGATGGTCGCGCCCATGCGCTGATGAAGGGCCATCTGCATACGGATGTGCTGCTGAAGGCCGCCCTGCGCAAGGAACGCGGCCTGCGCATCGGCCGTCGCTTCACCCATATCTTCGTCATGGATGTGCCCGGCGTCGCCCATCCGCTGCTGGTGACCGATGCGGCCGTGAATATAGCGCCCGACCTGCCCACCAAGGTGGACATCGTGCAGAACGCGATTGATCTTGCCCATTCGCTGGGCATGGACAATCCCAAGGTGGGCGTGCTGTCCGCCGTGGAAACGGTGAACCCGGCCATTCCCTCATCCGTCGATGCGGCACTGCTCTCCAAGATGAACGAGCGCGGGCAGATTCAGGGGGGCATCGTGGATGGCCCGCTGGCCATGGACAATGCCATCAACATCACCGCCGCCCGCATCAAGGGCATTGTTTCGCCGGTGGCGGGGCAGGCCGAGGTGCTGGTGGTGCCGGATCTGGATGCCGGCAACATGCTGGCCAAGCAGCTCACCTTCATCTCCGGCGCCGAGGCTGCCGGCATCGTGATGGGCGCCAAGGTGCCGATCATCCTGACCTCGCGCGCGGACAGCGACAAGTCCCGCCTCGCATCCTGCGCGGTGGCGCTGGTTCATCAGGCCCGTGTCTCCGGCAAGATCTGAGTGGAGTTGAAGACATGACGATTCCCGTCACGCTGACCCTGAATGCCGGGTCATCCTCGCTGAAATTCTCCATGTACAATATCGCCGGTGATGGCGAGCCCCAGCTGATGGCTATGGGCGAGGTGGAGAAGATCGGCAGCCAGCCGCGCCTGAAGACCCAGGTCGGCGTCAAGGGCGCCGAGGTCACGCGCGATCTGGCCGCGGCCGAGGCCAAGGACCACTCCTCCGCGCTGAACACCGCGCTGGGACTGCTGCGCGAAAAGTTCCCGGAGGCCCAGGCCTCCGTGGTCGGCCACCGTGTGGTGCATGGTGGCCCCCACTTCACCGAGGCGGTGGTGATCGACGACGCCATTCTTGAGGAACTGCGTCGCCTTTCCCCGCTCGCCCCGCTGCACGAGCCGCACAACATCGCCGGTGTCGAGGCCGCCAAGGTCCATTTCCCCGATGCCCTGCAGGTGGCCTGCTTCGATACCGCCTTCCATCGTCGTCATCCCAAGGTGAACGACATGTTCGCCATTCCGCGCGAATATTATGAGAAGGGCGTGCGCCGCTACGGTTTCCACGGCCTGAGCTATGAATATATCTCTGGCGAGCTGAAGGAAATCGCCCCCCTGCTGCATGCCGGGCGGGTCGTTGTGGCGCATCTGGGCAATGGCGCCTCCATGTGCGCCATTCTCAATGGCCGCTCTGTCGCCTCCACCATGGGCTTCACCCCGCTGGATGGCCTGCCCATGGGCACGCGCTGCGGACAGATCGACCCCGGAGTCATCTTCTACCTCCTGCAGCAGGAAGGGCTGAGCGTTGATGACGTGCGCAAGATGCTCTATGACAAGTCCGGCCTGCTGGGGCTTTCCGGCCTTTCCAACGACATGCGCGTGCTGCTGAATGCGCAGGTGCCGGAAGCACATGAGGCGATCGACTATTTCGTGTTCCGCATCCGTCGCGAGCTGGGCGGTCTGGCGGCAACGCTGGGCGGCGTGGATGCCCTCGTCTTCTGCGGTGGTATCGGTGAGAATGCGGTCGAGATCCGCCGGCGTATCTGCGAGGATCTGTCCTGGATCGGCATCGAGGTCGACACCAACAAGAACGAGAGCAATGCGCTGGTTATCAGCACCGAGTTCAGCCGCACGCGTGTCATGGTCATTCCGACCAATGAAGAGCTGGTGATTGCCCGCGCCGCCAAGCGGCTTCTGGCCGAACACCAGCAGAAGAAAGCCTGAGGGGGGAGAAAAGCTTTCATGAAAAAGGCAATCAAGGCCGAAGAGGCCGCCGCGCTTATTCCCGATGGCGCCAGCCTGATGATCGGCGGTTTCATGACCGTTGGCAGTCCTTTCCGCCTCATCGATGCGCTCGTGGCGCGCGGTGCGAAGGATCTGACGATCATCGGCAATGATGCCGGCCTGCCGGGCAAGGGCATGGGCGCACTGGTCCATGCCGGTGCGGTGAAAAAGGCCATCATGACCCATATCGGCCTCAACCCCGAGATCCAGGAGAAGATGATCTCCGGCGAGATCGAGGTGGAGCTGGTGCCACAGGGCACGCTGGTGGAGCGCATCCGCGCCGCCGGAATGGGCCTTGGCGGTGTGCTCACCGCCACCGGCATCGGCACGCCGGTGGAAGAGGGCAAGGAAAAGGTGGAAGTGGACGGCAAGACCTATCTGCTGGAAAAGCCGCTGCATGCCGATTTCGCCCTGCTGGCCGCCCATCAGGCGGATTATGTGGGCAATCTCGCTTATGCGCTGACCGCGCGGAACTTCAATCCCTCCATGGCGCTTGCGGGCAAGACCGTGATCGCCGAGCCGGACTTCATCGTGCCCGTGGGCGTCATTCCCCCGGATTCGGTGCACACTCCGGGCGTGCTGGTGGATTACCTTTTGGCGAGGGCTGCGTGATGAGCGAAACCAACAACACCCAGAAGCCCGCAATGAGCGCGAAGGAAATCATCGCCCGCCGCGTTGCGAAGGAACTCAAGTCCGGCATGCTGGTCAATCTTGGCATTGGCCTGCCCTCCATGGTGGCGAACTATCTGCCGCCGGATTCGGATGTGTTCTTTCAGGCGGAAAACGGCCTGATCGGCCTTGGCTCCCGCCCGGTGGAAGGCATGGAAGACCCCTTCCTGACCGATGCCGGCGGCGGTTTTGTCAGCGCCATTCCCGGCGCTGCCTCCATCGACAGCTCCATGAGCTTCAGCCTCATTCGTGGCGGCCATCTGGACATCACGGTTCTGGGCGGCCTGCAGGTGGATGAGCGCGGCTATCTGGCCAACTGGATGGTGCCGGGCCACAAGGTGCCGGGCATGGGCGGGGCGATGGATCTTGTGGCCGGCGCCCGTCAGGTGATCGTGGCCATGGTGCACACCGCCAAGGGCACACCGAAAATCGTCCCCGAATGCAATCTGCCGCTGACAGCCGCGCGACGCGTGTCTCTCATCGTCACCGAGATGGCGGTGATCGAACCGACCGAGGAGGGGCTGGTCCTGCGGGAGCGGGCGCCGGGCGTCTCGGTGGAAGACATCACTGCCGCAACGACAGCAAAGCTGATCGTGAAGGGCGATGTGCCGGAAATGGTGCTCTGAGCTTCAGTCTCTGGTGCCATCTCACCCGGTGAGGATTATGGAACGGGGGCAGGCGACTGCCTCCGTTTTCTTTTGGGCGCTCTTCTTTCACGTCCCGCTGTCCGGTGCGTCTATTACGCCCATGTATCTTGCGCCCATGTACCGGGGCTGTTTCAGCGTGGGTGCGGGTAGAGAGGCGCAAGTCTCGCCCCACCGCCCTGACGGATGCGCTTGCGTACGGGCCTGCGGACCTTGCGCACGGCGGAAAGCAGGGCTTTCCCGCGCCACTGGCCGGGGGAGCCGCCATAAAGATGGGTGCGCAGATCATCCAGCGCCGCGTCGATCCGCCCTGCGTCCAATGCGGAAGCTCTCCATGCCGGCATGTGCGCCGTCTCCATGGCCCGCGCCCATGCCAGATAGGCTGCATGCGCCAATGCGGCATCATGGGCCTTGCATGCCTTTTCCAGTGCCGCGAACGCCTCGGGCTCAGGCCGCGGGGCCGGGGGCGCAGCCTTCGGGCGTGGTGGGGCGGGCGTGGAGGCCGTCCGGCTCCGGCGGCGTTTGCGCCGTGCCACCAGCCACCATGACAGGAGAGCGAACAGGGCCAGAAGGCCGGCCCCTGCCGCCGGCAAATGCCCCAGCACAAGCTGCCAGAGCAGGGTTGCGGTTCCGATGGCCCATACCACCAGCTCCTTCATCAACGGGCTGTCCGGACCGCTGGCGAAAGAGGGCAGGGAGCCGGGTGCCACGGGGGCCGGGCCGGATGGCGTGGCGGCAGCACCGGCCAGCCCTGCGGCTTCCGGCATATCGCCTTCCACCTCGATCGTCACGGCGGGCAGGCGCGCCACTTCCTGCTTGCCGGTATCCAGATTCCACCATTGCACATCAATGGCCGGCAGGGTGTATGTGCCCGGCCGGGTGGGGATGACCGAGATCACCTTCCGCAATTGCGCGCCGAGCTGGCCATCAATCCACGCGGTTTCGGTTTCGCCCTTGTCCTCATACTGGCGCAGGCCGGGCACGGGCGTGAGGGTGAGGGGTGGAAGCTGGTTCGGCGTTGCGCCCTTGGCTTCCAGCGTCAGGGTGCGGGTGAGGGTCTGCCCCACCTTCACCTTGTCGAGCGGGCCGGACCATTCATCATGCAGCATCACGCTGCGGGCGGGCATGAACCAGCCGGTGGCATCGGCCGGGCGCGGCTGCACCTCCACCTTCACCGGAAGGGAGCGCACCGTGATGTTCCGCTCGGGCGGAAGCTGGCCGGTGAAGGTGCCGCGCCCGAGCAGGGCGGCCATGTTTTCATCATTGGGATTGCTGGAGGCAACCCCGGCAACTGTCGCTTCCAGTGTGAGCGGCTGGATCTCGATGGTGCCGGAGCGCTGCGGGCGCATGAGATAGCTCTGCTCCAGCACCCGATAGCGCTTGTTCTTGATGGTTTTGAGAAAATGGCGCTGGTCGCCGTCCGGCACGAAGGTTGCGCCTTCCGCCACCGGCTTTTCCATCGAGCCGCGCATCATGCCAATGCGGTCATAGATGCGGATCGTCACCGGAATGTCGCTCTGGGCGAAGGCCGGGCCCGCGCCGGTGGCCAGCCGCACGAACAGGGGCGTTTCGGGAATGTCATCACTGGCGGCGGCGGGCACCACCTGAATGCGGGAGGGAGGAGAGGTCTGCCCGCCCACGGTGAGCGGGGGAATGGTGAGCGTGCCTTCCCGCTTGGGCAGAAGGGTCATCACCCACTGGTCCAGATGCACCGGGCGGCCATTCTCCATTTCCGCGCGGCTGCTGCGCCGGCGGTCCACCACCTGGAAATTGGTCAGAAGCGGGGTCAGGTCCGGCGGGGAGCGGCCCTGCCCATTGGCAAGGGTGAGCACATAATTGAAGGTCTCGCCCGCGGCGATGACATTGCGGTCCGGCTTGCCTGTGAGCGGCCGTGGCTGGACAGGGGTGCCGGGCGGGGTGGGCAGGCGTTGTGTCTGCGCGCTGGCCGGCTGGGGCAGGGCGGGGGAAAGGCCGAGGCCGGCAAGCCCAAGCCCCAGTGCGCAGAGCATGGCCCGCAGGGCCGGGCTGCGGCGGTGGTGCCCAGAAGGCAGGGCGGGGGAAGGGGCCATGGAGCGCACCGGGCCAGAGCCGGAAGGCCCGCCTTTTCGCAGAGTGATCAAGGCCGGAAGCTGCCACATGTCAGTTCCCCGGCTCGGTGTTGACGCTGAGGCCGGTATAATAGGCGCGGATACGGGCACGCAGCAGGCCGGCCGGGTCATCCGGTACCATCCGCAGCGCCTGCTCGCTGTTCTGGTCCTGCTCGCTCATGGGCTGGGGCTGGGCTCCGCCATTCGGCCCGCCGGCCTCATCCTGCCCGCCAGAACTGTCCGCGCCGCCGCCCTGCGGGGCGGGCTTGTCCGGCTGCCGGCTTTCCGGGGCGCTCTCTTCCGGCTTCTCATCCTGCGGGCTGGCGTCCTGCGGCTGGCCGTCATCGCCATCCGGGCCGGGCTTCTCATCCGGTTCGGGCTTTTGCTGCTGCTGGTCCTTGCCCTCTTCGGGGGCGGGGGCATCAGGCGTATCGCCGGGCTCCATGGGGGCGTCGCGGGAGGGATCGTCCTCCGGCTTGGGGCCGGTGTCATTCTGTGCGCCGGATTTCTGGTCGGGTGCATCGTCCTTGCCGGAGTCCGGCTTGTCCTGCGCGCCGTCACCATCCTCGCCGGGCTTTTTGCCATCAGGCGATTCCTGCTTGCCCGAATCCTGTTCCCTGGGCTGCTGGTCCTGAGGGGTGTCGCCCTGCTGCTGGTCCTTGTCCTGCTGCTGGTTCTGCCCGCCTTGTCCCTGCTGGTCCTGCTGCTGGCTCTCGCCTCCGCCGCCACCGGAGCCGCCACCGCCGCCTCCGCTCTGGTCCTGCTGCTCTTCCTCTTCCTTCTTCAGAAGCTGTTCCACCAGATCGCGGTTGAACAGGGCGTCCTCATTGGTCGGGTCCCTGGCCAGCGCGGCATCATAGGCGGCCAGAGCCTCCTCCAGCCTGCCGGCGCGGGCCAGCGCATTGCCCAGATTATAGTCCGCCCCCTGGGAGGTCTGATAGGCGGATGCGGCCTCCTGAAACTGCCCGGCCCGGTAGAGCGCGCTGGCGCGCCAGTCAGGGTCCTCAAAGCGGCGGGCGGCATTTTCATAATCGCCTTTGGAGAAGGCATCGGCCGCCTGCTGGTCAGGTCGCTTCCACAAATTCTGCCACAGGCCGGGCGGGGGAACCGGAGCTGCATCGCCCGTTTGCTTGTGTTCCTGCGCCTGAACAGGGGGCGCTGCCAGAGGCAGGAGCACGGCCAGCAGCAGCGCGGCCAGCCAGCCGCGCCGGAAGGCCAGCGCACCCAGAAGCAGAACCGGTACGAGCAGAAAGGAGCCCATATCCAGCCATGTATCGGCGGTCATGCCCGTATCCTGAAGCGGATTGTTCGCGGTGGTGGCGACAGGCTGGGCGAAAATGGTGTCGATATCGCGATCATCGATGCTGATGGGGGTAAAAACGCCCTTGCCGGCTTCCGCCACGGCTTTCAGGCCGGCTTCATCCATCGGCGGGGCGGCGGATGCGCCACCGGTCTTGCCCACCGCGATGACGCTGACCTTGTAGCCGGCCTGTTCCACGGCGCGGGCGGCCTGCTGCATGCGCGCGGGGGTATCGCCCGTGCTGTCGGTGATGAGGATGATGCGCCCATGTTTGGCGCCCGCGCCCTGCAACAGGGCCGCCGCCTGCAGAATGCCCTGCTCCGGCCGGTTCGCCCCCTCCGGCATGAGGCTGGTGGACAGTTCCGGCAGCATGGCGGAAATGACGCGGCGATCCTCCGTCAGCGGGGCGGCGACAAAAGGCACATCCGCATAGATGACCAGCCCCACCTGCCCGCCGCGCATATGGTCGAGAATATCCTCGATCTTGTGACGCGCGGCGATGAGGCGGGAGGGTTCCTCATCGCCCGCATCCATGCTGCGGTTGAGATTGAGCACCAGAACGGTGGGATCGAGCTGGTCGAGGGCGGGGGAAGGCAGCTTTTGCCATGTCGGCCCGGCCATGGCGAAGATCGCCAGAACCCAGCCGATCAACAGTGCCGCCACCGGCCAGCGCTGCCCGCTTTGCCGGCCGCGCACGGCCAGATGGCGCAGCAAATGCGGGTCCACCACGCCGGCCCAGTCGCTGCGCCCGCGCCGCATGTGGCGTGCGGCCAGCACGATCAGCACAAGGGCGGGCAGGAGGGCATACAGCCATTCCGGCCGCAGGAAGTGGAAATCCGCCGGCAGCAGGGTGGCGAGGGTGGGCAGGTTCAGGGCCTCCATCATGGCTGCGCCTCCCCGGCACTGGCTCGCCTGCTGCGGGCGGGCCATGCAAGGCGCAGGGCGAAGAGCAGGCTCAGCACCAGCGCCGCCCCCAGCGGCCAGGGAAACAGGCTCACTGTGGGGCGCAGATAGAGCGGCTCGCCGGCCGCCGGCTCCAGCCGGTCGATATCCTGATAGATGGAGGCCAGCCCCCCCGTATCCCGCGCCCGGAAGTAGCGGCCGCCGGTCATGTCGGCAATCTGGGCGAGGGTCTTCTCGTCGAGATCCTCAGGTGCGTTCACCGCCCACATATTGCCGCCGCCTGGGTCCGCGCCCACGCCGATGGTGTAGATCTTCACATGTTCGCGTCGGGCGATTTCGGCGGCCTGAAGAGGGTCCAGCACGCCGGCGGTGTTCGCGCCATCGGTGAGGAGGATGAGCACGCGCTGGTCTTCCGGCCGGTCTCTCAGGGTTTTCACGGCAAGGGCGATGGCATCGCCGATGGCGGTCTCCTGCCCGGTCATGCCAATGGAGGATTCCTTCAGCAGGGCGCGCACCACATTGCGGTCAAAGGTGAGGGGGGCCTGGATATAGGCCCGGCTGCCGAACAGGATGAGGCCCACCCTGTCTCCGCTGCGGCGGGCGATGAAGTCATCCGCCACCGCCTTCACCACGGTCAGCCGGTCGAGCGGAATGCCGCTGACGGAGAAGTCCTGCCGCGCCATGGAGCCGGAAAGGTCCACGGCCATCATCAGGTCCCGCCCTTCCAGCGGAACGGGAACGGGCGCGCCGATATAGGCCGGGCGCGCGGCGGCCAGAACCAGCAGCAGCCAGATGAGCCACATGATGAGGAGCCGCCAGCCTCCGCGCCTGTTCGGGTTCACGCTTACCACGCCCTGCGCCTCCAGCGTGCGGAAGAAGGGCACGCGCAAGGCCCCGGCCTTGCCGGCGCGGGCCTGCGGCAGCAGAAGGCGCGCGAGAAGCGGGAGAGGCAGGAATGCCAGGGCCCAGAGCCATTGGAAGGAGATCATGCGTTGGCCCTGATCCAGCGACGCACGGCCTTGAGCAGTTCATTGCGCAGGGCGGCATCGTCCTTGCCCGCGGCCTCCGGCGTGCGGGGCGGCAGATAGGGCGCGCTGGCGACAAGCTCCGCCAGATGGGGGGCAAGGCCGTGCTTCCCGGCGCCGAGAAAGGCCACCCATGCCGAGCCGGTGAGAGTGGCTTCGCGCGTGCGCTTCCGGCTGACGAGAATGCGGCGGATCAGCTCGGCGGATGCGGCCGCGCTGGCCCGGCTGTCATGCCCCTCCGCCGCATCAAGGGCCTTCAGCGCCTTGTAGGCCAGAGTGCGTCGCCACAGCCATTCGCGTATGCCGAGGATGAGGACCACCAGCAGCACGAGGCCGGCCAGCGCAATCCAGCCCGGCGCGGGGGGCCAGAAGGGCACATCCGGGGGCAGGTGAATGTCCCGCAGCTGGGCGAGCGGGTCATGGTCTCCCTCCAGGGAGAGCGGCACGGGAGCCTGGGGCAGTTTCAGTTCCTGCGCCATCAGGCGGCCCCCCGCCCGCTCACGCCCCGCCCGCCGCGCGGCCGGCCGAGACGCTCCGGATGGAGGATGGCTGCGGGGTCATCCCCCGTGCGCACCGGCAGGAAAGCGATGCCATGCTTGCGGCAGAACAGCTCCAGCCGCCCGCGCCGGGCTGCAAAATGCCGGGCCCATGCTGCTTTCTGGTCTGCCCGCGCCGCATCCAGAACCGCAACGCGCTCGCCATCGCTGATGCGATAATAGCCTCTGGCCGGAAGGCTTTCCTCCAGCGGATCGTGAATGAACAGCGCCGTCACCTGATGCACGGCGGAGAGGCGGCTGAGGGCGAGGGCCGCGGCATCATCGAAATCATCGAAATCGCTGGCGAGGAAGATGAGCGTTCCGGGGCGCGCGGCCATGCGCAGCCGTTCCAGCGCATCGCACAGGGCGGGCTCGGGGGCAGGCGCCTTCACGGGGGCGCGGGGTTTGGCCTCGCTGTCCTCGAAGGCATCCTGTGTGGCTGCGGCCACGCTTTTCAGAAAGTGCAGAATGCGGCGACGGCTGCGTTCCGGCTTGTGCGCCACCAGACGGGTGGGAGAGAGGGTCACCCCGCCCACCCGGTCATTTCCCGCCAGCGCCACCCATGTCAGCAAGGCGGTGACGCGGGCGGAAAGAACGGATTTGAAGCAGTCGCGCGTGCCGAAGCGCATGGCGCGGCGGGCATCGGACAGGAGCAGAACCGGACGCTCGCGCTCTTCCTGAAACAGCTTGGTGTGGGTGCGTCCGGTGCGGGCTGTCACCCGCCAGTCAATGGTGCGGATATCGTCCCCGGGCTGGTAGGCGCGCACCTCGTCAAACTCCATGCCCCGCCCGCGAAAGGCCGAGCGGTGCCCGCCAAACTGGTGGGTGCGCACCTTGCCGCCCGGCGCAAAGCCGCCCAGTCCCTCGCCGGGCTGGAGAGTGATCAGCTCATCAAGACGGGCGACGAGCCCGTAAAGGGAGGAGGGGGAAGGTGCGGCCATGGGGCTTCAGCTGCGCTTTCAGCCCACGGGCACGCGGGAGATGAGGGCATCCAGAAAACTGTCCGTGGTCATTCCATCCGCCTGCGCCTCGAAGGTGAGCAGAACGCGATGGCGCAACACCGGATGGGCGACAGCCTGCACATCTTCCGGCACCACATAATCGCGCCCCTCCAGCCAGGCATGGGCGCGGGCGCAGCGATCCAGCGCGATGGTGCCGCGCGGGCTGGCGCCAAAGCCGACCAGCCCTTCCAGATCCGCCCCGTAAAGGGTGGGCTTGCGGGTGGCGAAGACGAATTGCAGCAGATACTCCTCGACAGCCTCGGACATATAGGTGGCAAGAGCCGCCTGCCGCGCCGCGAAGATGACGGACTGGGGCAGGGCCGCACCGAACTCGACACTCTCGCCATGCGCCTCCCCGCGCACGAGGCGCAGGATCTGCCGTTCGGCGGCAATGTCGGGATAGTCGATCTTCACATGCAGCAGGAAACGGTCGAGCTGGGCCTCGGGCAGGGGATAGGTGCCCTCCTGCTCGATGGGGTTCTGCGTGGCCATGACGAGAAACAGCTGGGGCAGGGCATAGGTGACGCCGCCCACCGTGACCTGCCGTTCGGCCATCGCCTCCAGAAGGGCGGCCTGCACCTTGGCCGGGGCGCGGTTGATTTCGTCCGCCAGAATGAAATTGTGGAACACCGGGCCGGGCTGGAAACGGAAGCTGCCATCTTCCGGGCGATAGATATCGGTGCCGGTCAGATCCGAGGGCAGCAGATCCGGCGTGAACTGGATGCGCTGGTCATCGCAATCAATGGCCCGGGCCAGCGCCTTGATGGCCTTGGTCTTGGCAAGGCCGGGCGCGCCTTCCACCAGCAGGTGCCCATCCGCCAGCACGGCGATGAGCAGCAGTTTCACAAATTCCTCCTGGCCCACAATGGCGCGGTTCATGTGGCTGGCCAGCTTGTGGAATGCCTCCAGCAGCGCGGCAGAGGCCGGGGCATGGGCACCAGGGGGGCGGGCCGCAGGGCTGGAAGGCTGGCCACCCGCGGGGCCTGCATTGGGAAGGGAGGTCATGAAAGGCTGAGATCCAGTTCGGGCCGGCGGAGGAAACCTTGTAACTCAAAAGCTGCGTGCGCTGCACAATGCACCATGCCAGGCATGCATGGCGCGCCTGCGGGGCAGGCCTTTCTATTGGCGTTTCCAAAGTCTAAATTCAATAAAGCATTTACCGGATTGTCGTAACCTGTGATGCAGGAGTTGGGACAACCCCTGATTGGATGGAGAGGATGCCCCCACGCACGGCAAAAAAAAGGCGTGAATGTGGGTTTTCTGCCAAAAAATTGCGGGTTGGCCTCAAAAGTGACGGAATGATTTGAGTTCTGCATGGGGTATGGTTCCGCTGACAGGGCGGGGCGGTGCCCGGGCCGGTCTTGAGCCGGCACGATCATTTGTTCATGAACGGGATCAGGACACAGCGCATGTGGAGCCGCGAGCGGAAAAAGGGAGACAAGCCGGATGCCGGGACGCATCTGGCTGACGATGCCCCTTCCCTCAAAGAGGATCCTGCAGGCTGGGCGCGCGAGGATGGCGAGGATGACGCCAGCCCCCGGCGCAAGGGCCTGCTGTCCCGCATGCTTCCCACAGCGGCCATTGCGGCCGGCGTGCTGGGGCTCGCCATTCTGGCGGCGACACAGGGTGTCGCATGGATCAGCTCCGCGCCGCGGGTTGAGGGTGAGCCCGTGGCCCGGCATGTGGCCGAGACCATTCAGCCCACGGCCATGCCCAGCACCTACAGGCTCGCCAGTGTCGGCGGACATGTGGGCGATGCGTCCATCCTGCCTTCCTCGGGCTGGATGGATGTGGACCCCAACTGGGTCTTGCGCAGTGAAACGTCCGGAGCCGCCACCCGGTTCCAGAGCGCCGCCGATTCCGGTGCGGCCGATCGCCCCCAGACCCATGTGGTGGTGAGCGCGCCCGTTCCCGCGCCAAACCCCATGAGCGCGGCCGAGACCCCGCTTCTCGGCCCCGACATTGCGACAGCCCCCCTGCCGCTCAACCATCCGCTTGCGCGCAGCGAGCGGATGGAGCGTGACAGCGATTCGACACGCATGGCCTCTCTGGGCCCGGCCGGGACGCCCGGCGGGGAGCCTGCGGAGATGCGCGCCGCCCCGAGCGTGCCGGAAGAGGAGGTTCGCCGCCCTCCGCGTCGGCGCGGTGGCATTCCCAGCCATACCGATGTGACGCTGCCATCCCCCGGCGACCGTTATGCCGTGTATGACATTTCCGGCAAGATGGTCTACATGCCCAATGGAGACCGGCTGGAAGCCCATTCCGGCTATGGCGACAAGTTTGATGATCCGCGCTATGTCTCGGTGCGGATGCTGGGCCCCACCCCGCCCAATACCTACCGCCTGACAATGCGTGAGCGCCCGTTCCACGGGGTCGCGGCCCTGCGCATGCACCCCATTGGCAGCGGCAAGATGTATGGGCGCGACGGCTTCCTGACCCACAGCTATCTGATGGGCGCGCGTGGCGATTCCAACGGATGCATCTCGTTCAAGGACTATGACCGTTTCCTGAGTCACTGGAAGCGCGGTGAGATCACCCATATGGTTGTGGTCGCCCGTTTGCCGGACAGCGAAAGGCCGGAGCCCAAGCTGCCGGGCCTGCTCTCCTGGCTGAAGCCGAAGTGATCTTCAGGACATTTGCAGAAACATGAAGAAGGCCGCGCGGATTGTGCGGCCTTTTGCTTTTTTCAGCGCGCTTTTAAGTGTGTCTGTAGAATATCTCAGCTGAACGTATTTTCAGACAGACGAGATGCTATTGTTTCAATGGGTGTGGTCTCCATTAGGTCATTTATTTTTGTGGTGCTCTGGAGGTTGATATATCTATTTCCCATCAGTCCGCCGGAAGATGACTTTCTGAAATTTGTTTCAATGAATTTATCAACTACATAGTATCTTCGATAATCCTTGCAATCCGAAAAACCATGGTCCAGTGCGGATTTGATAGCTCTCAGAATTTTCTTTTTGTTTTCTTCTGTCAGTTGTCCAAAGGATTCGGCTTTAGGATCAACTTCCAGATCGTCGTCCTTGGGGCGAGCGGTAAACCCGCCGACCAGACGTCCTATGTGGCTAACCATTTTATGATGGTAAAGACCCAGAATATGCGCCCTGTACCATTTGGGGCGTCGCAATTCATCTTCAAAGAATACGCCTGTGTCTATGGCCTGCTGAAATGTGCGTCCACTCAAGACTATAGCCATATGCCGGTATTGATCTGGGAGAAGGTTCTGGGATTCCAGGAATGATTCATAATCCTGAACGATATCCTCGAGATCTGGAGTCGATGTCGAAACTTCCTTCAGGTTTTCCATGAGATCAGAATAAGTCAGTGCGAAAAACTTAAGTGTATTTCGCTTGTTCTCATCTGTTTTGTATCCTTGATTAATGTAATATTGCACTTTATCTGCCACATCTGGGCTTATCGGGTGGGCGCTGATGCCGATAAGGTAGGTTGAGCCAGGTGGATGGCCTTGTTTTATGATCGCTTCTGAGTGTTTGATAAGCTGATCAGATGTGAGGCTGCTATTCAGCTTCGCTTCCACATAGATATGTAGTGAATCCTGGGAAATGTATCCATCTGGGACCTGCTTGTTTCTTTTATTTTTCTCCATGTCAGTTTGATGGGACAGTGTTTTCTGTGGTTTGAAATGCAGTCCTACGTTCGGGGATTCCTCCGTAAGGATAGAGGATAGTAGTCTTTCCATGAGGAGTGGAGAGTAGCGATAGACATGTCGAAGCATGAGAAGTGTATTGTTTGTAACGTGGTTCTCTCTTTGTGCATAAGTCTGAAAATAATTTAACTCTGCCATTTTGGTCATCTATTTCCATTTGAAATGGGGAGATACTCTGAACGGTGGGTGTCATCTCCCTCACCGCGCCAGCATCTTGCCCGGATTCATCAGGTCGGCCGGGTCCAGTGCATCCTTCAGCGTCGCCATCAGGGACAGCGCCACGGGTGACTTGTAGCGCACCAGTTCCTCGCGCTTGAGATAGCCGATGCCATGCTCGGCGGAGATGGAGCCCTCCATATCCGCCACCAGATCATGCACAATGCGGTTGAAGTCTTCCCAGCGTGCGAGGAAGGCGGCCTTGTCCATGCCGACAGGCTGGCTGAGATTGAAGTGGATATTGCCATCGCCCATATGGCCGAAGGCGCAGACCCGCAGGCCCGGCATATGCGCCACACAGCATGCGCTGGCCTGTGAGATGAAATCGGCCACACGAGAGACGGGCACCGAAACATCATGCTTGATGGAGCCGCCCTCGCTGCCCTGCGCCTCCGAAAGGCTTTCGCGCAGCTTCCACAGGGCTTCCGCCTGCGCCTCGCTGGCGGCGATGACGGCATCCTGCATCTCGTCCGCCTCAAGGGCCTCGGTGAAAACCTCCTCGGCAAGGGCGGTGAGGTTATCGGTGCGGCGGGTGGTGGTGAGTTCGGCCAGCACATAGAATTCATGCGCTCCGGCCAGCGGGTCCCGCGTGCCGGGAATGTGGCGCAGAACGGTTTCCAGCCCGAAACGCGGCAGGAATTCAAAGCCGGTGAGCGCATCACCCGCCACATCGCGCAGGCGGCGGAACAGGGCGAGGGCGGCATGGGGGCTTGTGAGGCCCACAAAGGCGGTCATCCGGCTGCGCGGGGCCGGGAACAGGCGCAACGATGCGGCGGTGATGATGCCGAGCGTGCCTTCCGCGCCAATGAACAGGTCTTTCAGGTCATAACCCGTATTGTCCTTGCGCAGGCGGGAAAGACCGTTCCAGATGCGGCCATCCGGCAGAACAACCTCAAGGCCGAGCGTCAGCTCGCGCATATTGCCATAGCGCAGCACGGCGGTGCCGCCGGCATTGGTGGAAAGGTTGCCGCCGATGCGACAGCTCCCCTCCGAGGCGATGGACAGGGGAAACAGGCAGCCCTGGCTGGCGGCGGCCTGTTGTACCTGATGAAGCGTGCACCCGGCCTCTGCTGTCAGGGTCAGGTCCAGCGGGTTGATGGCGCGCACCTGATCGAGCCTGTTGAGGCAGAGCAGCAGGGCGCCAAAGGGCACCTGCCCGCCCACAAGGCCGGTATTGCCCCCCTGCGGCACCAGTGCAATGCCCGTCTCCGCGCAGGCGGCGACAATGAAGGCCACCTCTTCAACCGAGCCCGGTTCCAGCATTGCCGGGGTCGCGCCCTGAAAAAGTCCGCGCCGCTCCACCAGATGGGGGGCGAGCGTTTCGGCATCGCGGATGACATGCTTCCCGCCGATCCGGGCGCAGATGCGCTCCAGAAGCGGGGCAAGGCGGGCGGGGTCTGGCAGGGTGGGCCGGGGGGTATGGCTGGACATGGGGGCACAGTGCCGCAAGGCCGGGCGGGCAGCAAGGCCGGTGTGGCGGCGGGGAAGGGCGCCATCATCATTGGCCTTGCGCGCCGGCTGGTCTATAGCGCTCTCAACATGTTCATTCCATCTGATCCGGAGGCCCGGGCCTGTTCATGACCGAGCGCATTCTCGTTGCCCGTATCGGCGCCCCGCACGGGGTGCGTGGCGAGGTTCGCCTTTTCATCTTCACGGAAGATCCCTTCGACCTGCCGGACTATGCGCCGCTGACGGATGAGGCGGGCAAGCGCGTCTTCACCATTGCCGGCCTGCGCGCGGCAAAGGACCATTTCGTGGCGCGTCTGGAAGGTGTGGATGACCGCACGGCCGCCGAGGCGCTCACCAATGTGGATCTGTATCTGCCCCGCACGGCCCTGCCGGAGCCGGAGGATGAGGACACCTTCTATCATGCCGACCTGATCGGCCTGAAGGTGGAGGGCGAGGATGGCGCGCTGCTGGGCAAGGTGGTGGCGCTGCATGATTTCGGGGCGGGTGACGTGCTGGAATACCAGCCTGTGCCCCGCCCCAATCCCGAAGGCCGGCGCCGTGGCAACAAGGGGGGTACGCTGATGGTGCCCTTCACCCGCCTGGCGGTGCCGGTGGTGGATGTTGCCGGGGGGCGCGTGGTGCTCGCCGCCGATTTTGTGGATACGGGTGAAGATGACACCCCGCCCGAGGATGCCGATACCCAGTGAGGGCATCCCCCCTGCACGGTCCTGAATGCAAGAGAACGCCGGCCCGCAAGGACCGGCGTTCTCTTTGAAGCGTCATTGCTGAACATGCGGAGCCGGGCGATGGGAACCGCCCGGCGGGCACATCAGTAGCGGTAGTGCTCGGACTTGAACGGGCCGTTCTGCGGCACGCCGATATAGTCCGCCTGCTCCTTGGAGAGCTGGGTGAGCTTCACGCCGATCTTTTCGAGATGCAGCTTGGCCACCTTCTCATCCAGATGCTTGGGCAGGGTGAACACTTCGCGCGGATAGTGGCCCGGCTTGGTGAACAGCTCGATCTGCGCCAGCGTCTGGTTGGTGAAGGAGGCGCTCATCACGAAGCTCGGGTGGCCGGTGGCGTTGCCGAGATTCACGAGGCGGCCTTCGGAGAGAAGGATGATGCGGCGGCCGGTGGGGAACTCGATCTCGTCCACCTGCGGCTTCACATTGGACCACTTGAAGTTCTTCAGGCCGGCGACCTGAATCTCGCTGTCGAAGTGGCCGATGTTGCACACGATGGCGCGGTCCTTCATGGCCCGCATATGGTCCACGGTGATGACATCGATATTGCCGGTGGTGGTCACGAAGATGTCGGCGCGCGGGGCGGCATCTTCCATGGTGGTGACCTCATAGCCTTCCATCGCGGCCTGGAGCGCGCAGATGGGATCGACCTCGGACACCAGCACGCGGCAGCCGGCATTGCGCAGCGAGGCGGCGGAGCCCTTGCCCACATCGCCGAAGCCGGCAACCATGGCGACCTTGCCGGCCATCATCACGTCGGTGCCGCGGCGGATGCCGTCCACCAGCGACTCGCGGCAGCCATACAGATTGTCGAACTTCGACTTGGTGACGCTGTCATTCACATTGATGGCGGGCCACAGCAGGGTGCCCTTCTTCTGCATCTCGTAGAGACGATGCACGCCCGTGGTGGTTTCTTCCGTCACGCCCTGAATGTTCTTGGCGATCTCGGAGTAGAAGCCGGGCTTTTCCTTCAGGCGGCGCTTGATGGCGGCGAAGAGGACGCTTTCCTCCTCATTGGTCGCCTTTTCGAGGAAGGCGGTGTCGCCCTCTTCGGCGCGCTTGCCCAGATGGATGAGCAGGGTGGCATCGCCGCCATCATCCAGAATCATGTTCGGGGTGCCGCCATCGGCCCACTCGAAGATGCGGTGGGTGTATTCCCAGTAGTCTTCCAGGCTCTCGCCCTTGATGGCGAAGACCGGGGTGCCGGCGGCGGCAATGGCGGCGGCGGCGTGGTCCTGGGTGGAGTAGATGTTGCAGGAGGCCCAGCGCACATCCGCGCCGAGAGCCTGAAGGGTCTCGATCAGCACGCCGGTCTGGATGGTCATGTGCAGCGAGCCGGCAATGCGCGCGCCCTTGAGCGGCTGGGCAGCGCCATATTCCTCGCGGGTAGCCATCAGGCCGGGCATCTCGGTTTCGGCGATGTCCAGTTCCTTGCGGCCCCAGTCGGCAAGGCTGATGTCTTTCACCACATAATCGTTGCTCATGACTTTCTCCGCTCGAGCTGGCCCGCCGGATGATCGATCGCCTGCCGCGCAAGGGATGCGCTGGCTGGCTGGCCGGTGGGGTATGGGGGGGCTTAACATGGCCGGCGTCGCGGGGCAATCGGGATATAAGGAAATGTTTATATCAATTACAGGCGATATGTCGCGCTGCACCATGGGGCGGGCCATGGCGATTCAAAGCCGCAGCATCCTTTGATTTTCAGGAAAATTGTGATATGAAGGGGAGTACAGTCGAATGTCTCCATCACAACTGCATCATGCGTCTTGATATACGCAATCTCGGGGATTGAGGGCGAGAACCTGCGTGTCAGCCTTGTTTTGGCATGACGCGACAGTCAGATGTTGCTTTCGGCTGGAAGAGCGGGCCATCCGGTGTCGCGACGCGATTTGCTACGCGTTGCTACCTCACCTCATGGCCCATGTCCACAGCGCACGGCGCGCGTCATCCCGGTTGCGGTCAGGCCAATGACCAGCAGGGGAGACGCAGCGCCAAAGGTTCGGCCTCCGGGCCGGATCGGGAGTGGTCCAGAGCATGTCGACCAAGAAGAACGCGCAGGCCCGTCTCGGTTTCAAGACGGGTGAGCACATCGTTTATCCCTCTCACGGCGTCGGCCGAATCATGGCCATTGAGGAACAGGAAGTCGCCGGTTTCAAGCTCGAATTGTTCGTCATTTCGTTCGAGAAGGACAAGATGACGCTCCGGGTCCCGCTTCCCAAGATCGCCAGCGTTGGCATGCGGAAACTTTCGGAAACCAACATTGTGGAAAAGTCCCTGGAGACCCTCCAGGGCCGCGCGCGCGTGAAGCGCACCATGTGGAGCCGTCGCGCCCAGGAATATGAAGCCAAGATCAATTCCGGTGATCTTGTCGCCATTTCCGAAGTGGTGCGCGATCTCTACCGCTCCGACACCCAGCCCGAGCAGTCCTATTCCGAGCGCCAGCTCTATGAAGCCGCGCTTGACCGCATGGCCCGCGAGCTTTCCGCCGTGCAGGACCTGACCGAGACCGAGGCCATCAAGCTCATCGAGCAGAACCTGCTCAAGGGCCCGCGCCGCGGCCCGGCCGCCAGCAAGGCCGCCGAAGAGGTCGATACCGATGTGGAGGAGGAAGAGGAAGAGGCCGCGTGAGCCTTCCGGCTCCCTGAAGGCCAGTTCCCTTCCACACAATCAAAAGCCCGGCTCAGGCCGGGCTTTTTCAATGTTGGGGTGTGGGTAGTCTCTACTGTCCCGGCCGCCAGCCATCATTATAGAGGCAGGCCCGCACCAGTGTTTCGCGCGCCTCCGAATTGACATCGCGCGTGCTTGTCACAGGCGGGTTCCACACCTTGTCGCGCCGGCAGATCTGGGTGCCGTTCGGTCCGCCCGGCATGCAGGTTTCCGGCCCGTCGGAATAATAGGCCTGGCGGGAAACATAGGTTTCCTGCCGCACCGGCATCTGCACATAGGCATCGGCCTTGCACTGTTCCATCGCGACATCAAAGTCCTGGGCGGAGGCGCCCGGCTTTGTCATTCGCTCGATGCAGCCGGAAAGAGCCAGCATGCATCCCGCCACGGCAATCATCCTCATCCAGACCATCGGCGCCCCCTTGATGCCTGCTCGTCCGGCCGCGACTGGCCATGGTGTCGCAGGGTCATCTCAGGAGATATGGTTCTTGCTCATGACGCCAGCCTGACAGGCGACAGTTCACCGGAAAATATACTGCCGCCTGCCTGGCAAAGGGCTCACAGGGCCTGCATGCGCAACATCACACCCCTGCAGCGCCGCCATCCGCCCGCGGATCGTGTGCGCCTTCCAGGGTGTTGTCGGGATGGAGCACGACGGCGCCGGCATGGCCCATCGTGTCGCTCCATGTCTCCTCCAGCACCTGCATGGGCTGGCCGGAGCGCCGGAGCCCTTCCAGCACGCTCTCCTCAAAGCCGGATTCCAGACGCAGGGCGAAGGTTTCATCCCCCCATGTGCGCCCCAGCAGCCAGCGGGGCCGGGCAATGGACTGGCCCAGCGGCATGCCGAACATCACATGCCGCGAGAAGACGGCGGATTGGGACTGGGGCTGGCCTTCGCCGCCCATGGTGCCATAGGCGATGATCCGCCCGTCATTGAGCTGCGCCAGCGCCGGGTTCAGCGTGTGGAACGGTACCCAGCCGGGACGCAGGGCGTGGATGCTCTTCTCATCCAGCGAGAAGCTCACGCCGCGATTCTGCATCAGCACGCCGGTTCCCGGAAGCACGCAGCCGGAGCCGAACTCGAAATAGATGGACTGGATATAGGAGACCATGAGCCCCGAGGAATCGGCCGCCCCCAGCCAGATGGTGTCTCCGGGTCTTGCCGGCTGCGGCCAGGGCAGGGCGCGCTCGGGGTCGATGCGCGCCGCCATGCGGTCCAGCGCCTCCGGGGTCAGGTAGGGGGCAAGGTCGACGGGGGCGTGTTCCGGGTCCAGCACCACCTTGTCACGCACCATGAAGGCCTGCTTGGTGGCTTCCACAAGCCCGTGGACATGGGCGAAGCTTTCGGCCTGCTGCACGCCGAGGCGCTCGAACAGCGCCAGAATGATGAGGGAGGCGATGCCCTGCGTGGGCGGCGGCGCATTATAGGCCGTGCCCACCTTGAGCTGCACCTGAAGCGGGGCGCGCCGGACCGCCTTGTAGCGCTCCAGGTCCGCGCGGGTGACCGGACTGCCGATCTGCTCCAGATCTCTGGCGATCTCGCGACCGATGTCGCCGCTGTAGAAATCCTGCAATCCGGTGCGGGCGAGATGCTCCAGCGTGTCGGCCAGGCGATTCTGGCGCAGGATTTCGCCGGGTTGCGGTACTGTCCACTCCTGGTCCGCCTCATCCTTGCGCAGGAACGTTTCCCGGAAGCCGGGGGAGGGGCTGAGGGCGGCCAGATTCTCCCGCGCCAGACGGGAGAAGGAGCGGCTGACGGGGGAGCCTGTCCGGGCATGGTGGATGGCGGCCTCAAGCAGGCGGGGCAGGCTCATGCGTCCGCCATTCGCGCGGGCCGCCTCCAGCGCCAGCGCCCATCCGCCGACCGCACCGGGAACGGTGAGCGCCGAGAGGGGGCCGCGGGCCGGAATGCTCTCCAGTCCCTGATCCCGATAATGGGCGATGGTGGCCCTTGCGCCCGCAAAGCCTGCCGCAGCAATGTGATGCACCTTGCCGGAAGGCTCGCGGATGAGCCAGAATCCATCCCCGCCCAGATGGTTCATATGGGGATAGACCACCGCAATGGTGGCCGCCGCCGCAATGGCTGCCTCCACGGCATTTCCGCCTTCAGCCAGAACATCGCGTCCGGCCTGGGCGGCCAGAATGTGCGGCGCCGCCACCATGCCGCGCCCGGCATGGACGCTTTCATGGTGCAGAATGGCTTCAGAGGCGGGCGGGAAGGTCATGGGGCTCTCCTTTGATCCACCTTGCATCTGCATCTTGACCTTCTGGCCAGAGCATCGCAATTTCCGCCCTTGATAGCCCATGGGGTGTGCGGGGCAAACTTCCGCGCTGAAGGAGCAAGAGATGAATCGTGCCGGCCAGGTGAACTGGAGCCATGTCCTGACAGTGACAAGCGCCACGATTCTCGTGCTGACGGAAGTTCTGGCTGTTGCGGTTGCCGCCGGCTGGGCTCTTGGCGGCCTGCTCAATCTGGGGGATCTGGGTGAATATGTGCTGATGGGCCTGTTCGCCCTCCTCGCGCTCTATGCCACACGGCTCTACTACCGGCGCGCCGTGCAGGCAGAGCCGCTGCGCTATCCGCGCTGAAGGCTGGTCTCGCGCCCCATATTTCTTCCGGTTCAAAGAGTTTTCGGGTCGTTTTTCAGGAAAACGCAGCTTAGCGGCAGGGCGTTGACAGAAAAACAGGCAGGCCCTGTTTCAGCGCGTCTCACCGCCAAACATCCGCCCCGCCGGAATTTTTTCTGGAATATCAGGTGGCTGCGTCGCCCTGTGTGCGGCGCGGCCCCTCGGTTGTGCGTTGCACATGGAGGCGGGAAGGTGATCATGCCTGCGCGAAAATCAGGGCAAGTGCGCCAAGCCTCAATATTCATGTACCAAATGGAATCCGTTTTGTGCTAGGGTGTTGAAGGTCGGGAAACAGTGCCCAACAGGTTGTTGGTGCGTGACAGCCCGATCTTGTCCATTCGGCGCAAGGTATAGAAACAAGTGGCTGGGTTGAGCGTTGAGCGAAGGTGTATGTCAAGACGCCCTGATAGTGCATTCCAAAACTGCACGGTAGACGCAACGATTTCAGCAGTGGTGGATAGCCCTGAGCCTAAATTGGCGATTGACCTCAACGGAATTGCATATGAGCCGTAACCGAGACTTCCGAGAGCCGCGCCGCCGTGGCTTTGACGACGACTTTGCGCCGCCGCGTGACCGCGGCTTCGGAGGGGACCGTCCTTATTCTTCACCCAGCAGCAGCTTTGGCGCTCCTGTGTCCACAGGCCCGACCATTGATGCCACGGTGAAGTGGTTCAATCCCGAAAAGGGTTTCGGGTTTGTCGAGCTGGCCGATGGGTCGGGTGATGTGTTCCTGCACGCGCGCGCTCTGGAAGCCGCCGGCCAGGACAGCGTGCCCCCCGGCTCCCGTCTTTCCGTGCGGGTTGGACAGGGCCAGAAGGGTCGTCAGGTGACCGAGGTTCTCGAGGTGGATACGTCCACTGCCGAGGAAGCTCCCCCGCGTCGCAGCTTCGGCTCGGCCCCGCCCCGCACCGGCGGCGCAGGCCCGCGTGTGGCCACCGGCCCGACCGAAGAGCGTGTCGGCACCGTGAAGTGGTACAACCCTGACAAGGGTTTCGGCTTCATCGCGGTGGAAGGTGGCGGCAAGGACGTGTTCGTCCATGTCACCGTCATTTCCCGCTCGGGTCTGGGCGATCTGGCCGAAGGCCAGCGGGTTCTGGTGGAAGTGGGTCAGGGTCCGAAGGGTCCCGAAGCCCGCAGCATCGAACTGGCTGACTGAGCCACTCTTGAACCATGCGGCGCGCGCTACCCGAGACGGTGGCGCGCGTTGGCGTTTCGGGATTTTCCGCTCCTCTCCGGAGCATTATGTGCGGCTGGGTTCAGTTTTTCTGAGTGTTGTGCAGGCGCGCTTTCTTGTAAATGTGGAGTTCCATTTCAATGACGCAGCAACTTGAGGCAGATCTCGCCGGTCTCCTTGAACGTCTCAAGAATGCCCAGCGTGAGCTGGTCCTGACTGCAGCCAGCGGAACGACTGTTCCTTCTGATGGAATGTTGCGCAAGATTTCCGAGCTTGAAGGTGTTATTGCCGCAACTGAAGCGGTGATGGAAGAAGAGCGCGCCCGGCGCTGAGTTTTCCGGTTTTTTCTGTATCTTCCTGCCTGACACGGCCGGCTGAAGCGTGGCTCCCGGTTTCGGAAGGCATCTTGCCTCGAAGATCCTGTCTGTATCTGTTGATGTGTCCAGTTACGGAAAGGGATGACTATCCGGGGCCGAGCTGTTGCGGCACGCATGCTGCATGTCTTGCCTGCTGCTCTGGATATGTGCAAGAGGGCAGGCTTGATCCGGCAGCCTGCAGCTTTTGAACAGATCTGTTGTTCAAAAGGTCTTCGGCAAAAGCTGGCAGTGTGCATCCATGCGCAATATTTGGCGCGGGGAGAACTTCTCTTGTCTCTCCAGTGTCTGGAAGCTGTATTGCGCCGCTTTACGGGTCTCTGTCCCGCAATGCCGGTCCATTCAGGCACATGCCGGATCTGTCTGTCCCATCCCGCACAAAACGGGTTGAGCCATTCCGGCATGTACAGCCAGAGAGCACCGCGATCCTTTACAGATCTCATCAGCCTGTAGCTGTGATGAGGCTCTTTTCGAGAGCATCCTCACAGCTACAAATCCTGTTGCGGCAGAATGGACTCAGGAGAGTTCGTTCAGAAGCTGGGCGATAGCCGCGCGCAATTCGGGAAAACCGGCGCCGGTATTGCTGGAGGTGGGATAAACCTCCGGATAGGCGGCAGGGCGGCGTTTGATCTTGTCCTTCAGCTCCGCAATCACCGCCGGCATTTCGGTCGGCTTGACCTGATCCGTCTTGGTGAGAATCAGGGCATAGGACACGGCCGCCGTATCCAGCAGGTCGAGAATCTCGTTATCGACAGGCTTCAGCCCGTGGCGTGAGTCCACCAGCACGAAAACGCGCGCCAGATTGACCCGCCCGCGCAGATAGTCGCGGATCGTCCGGGTCCAGGCATCCACCTTGTCCTTCGGGGCCTTGGCGAAGCCATAGCCGGGCATATCCACCAGACGAAGCTGGGGGCCCGCATCAAAGAAGATGAGCTCCTGCGTGCGCCCGGGGGTCACCGAGGTGCGGGCCAGTGCCTTGCGCCCGGTCAGGGCGTTCACGAGGGAGGATTTGCCCACATTGGAGCGTCCCACCAGCGCGATTTCATGCCCCTGCATGGGGGGCAGGGTTTCAATGGTGGGGGCGGCCCAGATGAACTTCCATTCACCGGCAAAGAGCAGTCGTCCCTGCTCACGCAGGGCGGCGGCAGCCCGCGCCTCCTCCTCCGTCATGGCCGGGGTGGTGTTGGCGGATGATGCCGCCTCATGCGGGGCGCTGGTCTTGGAGCTTGTCATGCCTTGCTTATCTCTGAGGGCGGGGGGCGGCGCAAGCCTTCTCCCGCCATGTCTGTCCTCTGGATCTGTCCTCTGTGCGCCTGCCGGATCAGAAGAAGGTTTCCTTGAACCATCCATCCAGTGTCTGGCCCTGTTCCGCCGGCGGCTGTGGCTGTTGTTGCGGCTGTGCGCCCGGCTCTCCCACCAGCTCGCCGAAGAGAGAGGAGGGCTGGTCTTCGGGAATGGCGCCATCGGCCATGGGGGCGCTGCCGGGCGGGCCATAATCCCCGCTTTCGGAGACGCCGGGCAGCTCCACCACCGGCACATTCTTGTGCGCGGCCTGCATATAGCTGTTCCAGATGCTCAGGGGCAGATTGCTGCCCGAGGTGCGCTTGGTGGGGGAGGAATCATCATTGCCCATCCACACGGCAGTCACCAGATGGGCCGTATAGCCCACGAACCAGGCATCGCGATAACTCTGCGATGTGCCGGTCTTGCCCGCCGCCTGCCAGCCGGGCAGGGAGGCCGCGCGCCCGGTGCCGCTCACCAGCGTTTCGGCCAGCATATGGTTCATCATCCGGGCATAGACCGGATCCACAACCTGCCCCGGGCCGGAAAGCGTGCGCTGGTAAAGCACAATGCCATCCGCGCCTGTCACCTTGTCGATCACATGGGGAATGATGCCAACGCCGCCATTGGCGAAGGGCACATAGGCCGAGGCCAGTTCCAGCACCGAGACTTCCGAGGTGCCAAGGGCGATGGAGGGGTTGGGAGTCAGCGGCGAGGTGATGCCCATGCGGTGGGCCGCCTTTACCACCGCCTGCGGCCCCACTTCCAGCGCCAGACGCACGGTCACCGTATTGAGGGAAAGCGCCAGCGCGCGCTGGAGCGTGACAGGGCCGAGATATTTGTGGTTGGCATTTTCCGGCTTCCAGCCCTTGATCTGGATCGGCGCGTCTTCCATCACCAGATTGGGGACCAGCCCCGCTTCAAGCGCGGCGAGATAGACAAAGGGCTTGAAGGCCGAGCCGGGCTGGCGGCGCGCGGTCACGGCGCGATTATACTGGCTCTCCTCATAGGAGCGCCCGCCCACCAGCGCGCGCACCGCTCCGCTGGGATCGAGCGAGACGAGCGCGCCCTGTTCCACGCGATATTTCGCACCGGACTTGTCCAGCACAGAGGTGATGGCCGCCTGTGCCGCCTGTTGCAGGGCCGGATTGATGGTGGTGCGCACGGTCACGTCACCGGAAATCGGGCCGACATAGGCATCGAGCTGGTCCACCACCCAGTCCGCCACATAGCCGATGGAGTTGGGGGTGGTGCCGCGGGCGAGCTTGGCCGGGTTGGCGATCGCCGCCTTCGCCATTTCAGGCGTGATGAGCCCCTGCCGTTCCATCACCTTCAGCACCAGCTCCGCACGGGCCTGCGCACCCTTCAGGTTGCGGGTGGGGGCAAGGCGGGAGGGGGAATTGACAAGGCCGGCCAGCATGGCGGCCTCTGACAGCGAGACCTGGGTGGCCGATTTGCCGAAATAGCGCTGCGCCGCCGCCTCCACGCCATAGGCCCCCGCGCCGAAATAGACGCGGTTGAGATAGAGATCGAGGATCTCGGATTTGGAATATTCAGCCTCCAGCCACAGGGCGAGAACCACTTCCTGAATCTTGCGGGAATAGGTGCGCTCCTGGGTCAGGAACAGGTTCTTGGCAAGCTGCTGGGTCAGGGTGGAGCCACCCTGCCGCACCCGCCCGGATGTGAGATTGGCCACGACCGCGCGCGCCAGCCCTTCCGGGTCCAGCCCGAAATGGCTGTGGAAGCGCTGGTCTTCAATGGCGATGAAGGCTTCAGGCAGATAGGGCGGCATCTTGCTGATGGGAATGGCCACGCCGCCCATATCCCCGCGTGTCGCCAGTGTTTGCCCGTTCTCGCCCAGAATGGTCACGGTGGGCGGGCGCTTGGGCACCATCAGCGTCTGCATGGGGGGCAGCTTGGAGGCTTCATAGGCCACCAGTCCCGCCACGCCGATTGCGGCCCACACGCCGATGATGAGGCACCATTTCACCAGCAGCCAGATGAGGGAGCGCTTGCGCCTTGCGGGGCGGCCCTTGCCGCCTGCGCCGCCTCTTCCACCGCCACTGTCTCCGCCTCTCCTGCCTCCACGCCCGCCGCCAGACGCGCGCGCGGGCGGCGGTGCGGGCCGTTCCGCCATCAGGCCGGCGGGAGAGGGGGAAGAGGGGGCTGGTGCGGGTTTGCGGCTGCGCCCGCCGCCGGCAGGGGTGCGGGCCATCTCGGCGGGAATGATCTGTGCCGCGCGCAGATCGTCCGGGTCCGGCTTGTCTGCTGGCGCCTCTTCCACAGGGGCGGCACGGGCCGGGCGCGAAGGCGTGGAAAGGGCTGGCTCGGCCCGCAATTCCGGCTCACGGCGCGACGTGGCTGCGCGGCTGCGCGGGGCGGCTGTCTTGCGGGATGCCACGACAGCGGGTCGATCATCCGGGGAAAGGCGTAGATCGAACGCGGAATCCGCAGGGGGAGAGGCGGGGGGGCGTCTCATGCTGGCGCCCCGCATCATATCGCCATCATGCTCGCCTGCCGCGTCACGTCCTGCCTGCGTGTCGCGTCCTTGTCCTCTGGTCACCATGAAGAATACCGCGCCGCCATCACGAAATTGCCTGATCGGGCCTTTTCATCATCAAAATGGGGCAGAAACACCAGCGTGTTGCTGGCCCATGGCACATTGTCCCCGGTCTCATCGTCTGATGCCGGCCCATGCGGCCGGAAACTCATGCCGAGGCAGCGCGCAGATGGGCGATGATGCCGGCAGTGGAGGATGAGGCATCTTCCGGGGCTTCCCCCTTTGTCAGGGCCGGAAGCAGGGCGGTGGCCAGTTCCTTGCCCAGTTCCACGCCCCACTGGTCAAACGGGTTGATATCCCAGATGCAGGCCTCGACGAACACGCGGTGCTCATAAAGCGCGATCAGCCGCCCCAGTGTGTGGGGGTCGAGCTGCCGATAGGCGATGGTCAAGGAGGGACGGTTGCCGGGGAAGACGCGATGTGGCGCAAGGCGCGCCACCTCCTCCTCCGGCAGGCCCCGTGCCCGAAGCTGGGCGGCGGCCTCTTCCCATGTGCGTCCGCGCATCAGCGCTTCGGACTGGGCGAGGCAATTGGCGACAAGAAGGGTGTGATGCGCGCGGAGTGCCGGTTCATGTCCCTCGGCGGCAATGAGAAACTCGACGGGAATCGTATCCGTGCCCTGATGGAGCAACTGGAAGAAGGCATGCTGGGCATTGGTGCCCGGCCCGCCCCACACCACCGGGCCGGTGGGCTGGCGCACCTCTTCCCCCGCGCGGGTCACGCGCTTGCCATTGCTCTCCATGTCAAGCTGCTGGAGATAGGCGGGGAAAGCCCTCAGCCGCTGGTCATAGGGAATGACCGCGCGGGTGGGATACAGGCACACATCCCGATGCCAGATGCCGATCAGCGCCAGAAGAACAGGCAGATTGGCGCAGAGGGGGGCGGCGCGAAAATGCCGGTCCATCGCCTCTGCACCGGCCAGAAATTCCCCAAACCGCTCAGGTCCAATGGCAATGACGATGGGAAGGCCGATGGCCGACCACACCGAATAGCGCCCGCCAATGAAATCCCACAGGTCAAACGCCCGCTCCTGCCGGATACCGAAGGCCTCGATCAGTTTGGGGGCGGTGGAGACGGCGGCGAAATGCGCGCTGACAGCCTCTTCCCCCAGGGCCTGCACAAGCCACTCGCGCGCCGTATGCGCATTGCGCATGGTTTCCACGGTTGTGAAGGTCTTGGACGCGACAATGAACAGGGTGGTTGCCGGATCGAGCTTTTTGAGCAGATCGGCGATATGGGCGGCATCGACATTGGAGATGAAATGGCAGGCCGGGCCATCATGAAAGGGGGCCAGTGCCTTGGTGACCATTGCCGGGCCAAGGTCTGAACCGCCAATGCCGATATTCACCACATCCGTGAAGGGCGTGCCCTTGATGCCGGCAATCGCCCCCGTGCGCACGCCCTCGGCGAAGGCGGAAACACGCGCGCGCGTATCCCGCAGGGCAGCCTTGATGTCCTGCCCGTCCACCAGAAGGGGTTCGGGCGACGAATCGCGCAACGCCACATGCAGGGCGGCGCGCTGCTCGGTATTGTTCATGCGCGCGCCGGCGAACATGCGTTCACGCTGTCCTTCAATGTCCGTGTCTTCGGCAAGGGCCAGCAGAAGGGCGATGCTGTCATCCGTCAGCGCTGTCTTGGAATAGTCCAGCAGCAGATCATCCTGCCGCGCGGAGAAGCGCGCGAAGCGGGAGGGATCCTCGAACAGTTCGGAGATGCTGTGCGTTTGTCCTGCATGCAGCGTGCGCAGGGCATGCCAGGACGCATCCCGCTTCCCGGTGGCGGAAGGGGTTTGCGCGGGGCGCGTTGCGGGCGCGGAAACGAGTGGGGGGATTGCGGTCATCGGGACAGCATCTTCCTCAAGGCGCGGAGCAAAACGCATAAGGGCGGGTGGTTTTCCTGCCCAACCGGTCTTGCATTACAGGTTGCATCCAGCTTTTCCAAGCTGGCAATACAAGCCATGCCGTCATGGCATCAAAATGGACACCTTGAGGCCAAAATGCTTTGACCCGGGGAAGACATATGCCGGCTGGCATATCATGCAGCACATGCTGCAGGGGGAAAGGAAATGCGGGCCTGATACGGAAGACATCCGCGTAGCCGGGCCACGCGGATGCCATAACATCTCGGATCAAGACACCCCCGGAGGGAATCACATCTGCAATTGTCTCAATAACAGCCTTGCAGGTTATGCCCTTCAGGCATGGAGCTGAAACCTCAGCCCCTGTTCACTCAGCGTGCGCGGCCCTTGGACGGCAGCAGGCCTTCACGCTGGGCGCGCTTGCGGGCCAGCTTGCGGGCGCGACGGATGGCTTCGGCCTCCTCACGGGCGCGCTTCTCGGAAGGCTTCTCGTAATGGCCACGCAGCTTCATCTCGCGGAAGATCCCCTCACGCTGCATCTTCTTCTTGAGCGCCTTGAGGGCCTGATCGACATTGTTGTCGCGGACGAGAACTTGCACGTGTGTACCTCTTTGAACTGATGCGCCGATCCGGTGCGATGAGATCTGGGATTCTGGTTCAGGCGTCAAGGAAGCCCGGAGGGTGACCTTGTCATGCACGTCCAGAAAGAGCCGCCCTATTATCAGGGATAGTTCGGCCTGTCCACATGAGTCTGCCGCAAAGACTGTTCTCAGCGGCTTTCCCTTTCTGTGGCGGGCAGGCCGGAATCCTTGCGCCAGACACGGTTGACGTGCCCCATCTTGCGCCCGGCCCTTGTTTCGTTTTTCCCGTAAAGGTGGAGGCGCGCTCCCGGCTCGGCCAGAAGCTGCGCCCAGTCATCGGCATCCTCACCGATGAGATTCGTCATCTCCACCCGCCCGAGACGGGCGCTGTCCCCCAGCGGCCAGCCGGCAATCGCGCGCACATGCTGCTCGAACTGCGAGGTGACCGCGCCATCCTGTGTCCAGTGGCCGCTATTATGCACGCGCGGTGCAATCTCGTTCACAACCAGATGCTGGCCAGCGCCATGCCCCACCACGAACAGCTCCACCGCGAACACGCCGACATAATCCAGCGCGCTGGCAATGGTGCGGGCGATGGTTGCGGCGGCTTCGGCGGTGGCCGGGGTGACATCCGCCGGCACGGTGGAGGTGTGCAGGATGTGATTGCGATGCACATTCTGTGTCACATCATAGGCGATGAAAGCGTCATCCGCCCGGCGCGCCGCCACCACGGAGACTTCGCGCTCAAAAGGCACAAACCCTTCCAGAATCGCACTCTGCCGGCCGATGGCCTCCCATGCGGCGGCCAGATCATCGCGGGTGCGCAGAGTCACCTGCCCCTTGCCGTCATACCCGAAGCGCCGGGTCTTCAAAATGGCGGGCAGGCCGGTCCGCTCCACCGCGGCCTCAAGCATCTCCAGGCTGTCGACCGCCTCGAAAGGCGCGGTTTCGATGCCGAGCCGGCGCACGAATGTCTTTTCCGTCAGCCGGTCCTGCGTGAGCTCCAGCGCGCGGGCGCCGGGCGCCAGCGGCACGCGCGCGGCCAGAAACTGGGCCGTGGCGAGGGGAACATTCTCGAACTCATAGGTCGCAACCGCAATGCCATCGGCAAAGCGGGCCAGCGCCTCCTCATCTTCATAGGGCGCGCAGATATGGTCCTGCACCACCTGAAAGGCCGGGCTGTCGGCCTCCGGGCACAGGATGCGCGTCTTCAGGCCGAGATTGGCGGCGGCAAGGGCCATCATGCGGCCAAGCTGGCCACCGCCAAGAATGCCGATGGTCTGTCCGGGGTTCAGCATCTAGACGACCGGGTGTTCCGTAACAGCCGCCGTGCGCTCCGCCCGCCATGCGGCGAGCCGCTCGGCCAGGGGGGCATCGGCAAGGGCCAGCACAGAGGCGGCCAGCAGGGCGGCATTGGTCGCCCCCGCCTTGCCGATGGCAAGGGTGCCGACCGGCACGCCCGCAGGCATCTGCACGATGGAATACAGGCTGTCGATACCCGACATGGCCTTCGATTCGACCGGCACGCCGAAGACGGGCAATGTGGTGAGCGCCGCCACCATGCCGGGAAGATGGGCCGCACCGCCTGCACCGGCGATGATGACCTTGTAGCCACTGGCCTTCGCCCCGCGCGCAAAGTCATACATGCGCTCGGGCGTGCGATGGGCCGAAACAATCCGCGCTTCATGCGACACGCCGAGCGCTTCCAGCGTCTCGACGGCATGGCGCATGGTTTCCCAGTCCGATTGGCTGCCCATAATGACGGCCACCTGCGGTGCGCTCATCTCTCCGACCCCCGCAAAATGGAAAGCGCGGACTTATCGGATGATTGGCTCCGCGGCAAGGAAAATGAACAACATTCGGGCAAATGTGCGCGCATCAGGGCCGCCAGCGCCGGTGCAGCCAGAGCCACTGTTCGGGATATTCGCGTACCCATGTCTCGATCACGGATGTGACGACCTGCATGCCGGCCTGCACGTCTATCTTGCCTTCCCCATCGCGCGGCATTTCGATTTCTTCCGTGATTTCAACACGGAAGCGCGCACCGGGAAGGCGGATCACACGCATGCCATGCACCGGGCACTCGAACTGCCGGGCCAGACGCGCGAGGGTGGGATTGGTGGCGCAGGGGCGGCCGAAAAACATCACCTCCGGGCCGCCGGTCCAGTACTGGTCCACAAGCATGCCCAGATGCTGGCCTTCCGAAAGCATGCGCGCCATCACCCGCCCGGCATCGCGCCGGGCGCGGATGAGATAGGGCATGGTTTCAGAGCGCATCTCCTCGATGAGGTCCGCAGCCTTCTTGTTGTTGGGTGCGCGATAGAGCACGCCGCCGGGGACATCGAACTTGGCCCCGGCAATGGCGCACAGTTCCCAGTTGCCGGTATGGGCGGTGAAGAACAGGGCCGGGCGGTCATCCGTCCGCAGCCGTTCAAGAATATGCGCGCCCACCACCTCTATGCGACCGGCATCCGGCCGCGCGGGATCATAATCCCACAGCCGGTCCTGCTGGGCGAAATCCGCCGTCAGCCGGCCCATATTGGCCCAGATGCCGCGGATCATCCGGTTGATTTCAGCGGCGCTCTTTTCCGGGAAGGCGGCGGTGAGATTGCGCCGCGCGACCTTTGTCACCGGCAGAAACGGCCCCACCAGCTTGGCCCAGAAGGCCATGCCGCCCGAAGAGACGGACAGGGGCCACAAACGCAGCCACCAGATGGAAAAGCGGACATAGCCGCCGACAATCGATTCCCCGATCGCATTCAGCCGATGGCGCAACCCGGCCCGGATGCGGTGCAGCAGGGGCGGACGTGCGCGTTTGACGGGCGGTTTTGCGGGATGAGACACGATGCGGCAGCCTGCCCTTGCCGCGCGCGGCCAGAAAGGCCGGTGCGGCAAGGGCGATTTCTCAGAATTTCACGATGATCTTGCCGAAGACCTTGCGGCTTTCCAGCCGCTCCAGCCCTTCGTTGAAGTTTTCCAGCGGCACGACAGTGTCGATCACCGGCCTGATGCCACGGCCCATCTTCTCCAGCCCTTCCGCGACATTGCGGATGGTGGCGCCGAAGGAGCCGAAAATCTTGTACTGGCGCTGGAAGAGCTGCATCAGGTTCATCTGCACGCTCACACCGGAGGTGGAGCCACAGGTGACAAGACGCGCGCCCGGCTTCATGGAAAGCAGCGAGGCGTTCCACGTATCCGCGCCCACATGCTCGAACACCACGTCCACGCCGACCTTTTTGGTGATCTTGCGCACCTCATGCTCGAAGCGGTCGCGGCGGTAATTGATGACATGGTCGGCGCCCAGCGCCTTCGCCTTCTCGCCCTTCTCGTCATCGCCCACAGTGGTGATGACGGTGGCGCCCACATCCTTGGCCAGACGAATGGCGGCAGAGCCGATGCCGGAGCCGCCGGCATGGACGAGAACGGTTTCCCCCTTCTCCAGCTTCGCATTGTCGAACAGCATGTGCTCGACAGTGGAGAAGGTGATGCCGGCGCAGGCTGCATCCTCGAAGGAAACCCCCTCGGGGGCGGGCAGCACCAGACGCTCGGGCAGGTTCAGCAGGTCGCGGGCGAAGCCGTCGATATGGAAGCCGAGAACGCCGCCGACATCGGTGCACAGATTGTCCCGGCCATCACGGCAGTTCTTGCAGTGGCCGCAGGTCATGGCGCCATACATGGAGACGGTCTGCCCCACCTTCACGCCGCGCACGTCCGCACCCACGGCAACCACCTCGCCGGCGGCTTCCGCACCCACCACCAGCGGCATCTTGCGCTTGGCGAAGGCCATGCCGCGCCAGCCCCACACATCGATATGGTTCAGCGCCAGAGCCTTCACGCGGATCTGCACTTCACCCGCGCCGGGGGCTTCCGGGTCTGGCAGTTCGACGATTTCGAGCTTGCGATCGGAAACGAGCTGAAGGGCGCGCATTGTTCTTGTCTCTGTTCTTGTGGGCGGCCGGGACTGGAGCCGGTCCATACTGGCCAGCCTTATAGCCGCCTTCGCACGGCAAGAGAAAGGCCGCTGAAAGGGAAAGCGGCCCTAAAAGCGCACGCTTCCCTCTCAACGGCCCTGATATGAAACGGGATCAGGCCGGTTCGCCTGTCACCACGAGGCAGACATTCTGGCCGCCAAAGCCGAAGGAGTTGGAGATGACGCGACGCACATCCGCATCGCGCGCCTCGTTCGGCACCACATCCAGCGGAATGGCCGGATCGGGAATGTTGTAGTTGATGGTGGGCGGAATGCGGCCATTGGCGATGGTGAGCAGCGATACCGCCGCCTCGATCGCGCCGGCCGCCGTCAGGGTGTGGCCGATCATCGACTTGTTGGACGAGATCGGGATGCCGGCCAGCTTTTCCTCGCCGAACACGCCCTTCAGCCCCACATATTCCATGCGGTCATTTTCCGGCGTGGATGTGCCATGGGCATTGATATAGTCCACGTCATCCGGGGTGATGCCGGCATCCTTCAGCGCGTTCTTCACGCAGCCGATGATCGGGCGGCCATCCGGGCTGGAGCGCGTGCGGTGGAAATTGTCGGCCATCTCGCCGCAGCCTTCCACGACACCGAGAATCTTCGCGCCACGGGCCACCGCATGCTCATAGCTTTCCAGCACCAGAGCCGCCGCACCCTCGGCCATCACGAAGCCCTCGCGATTCTTGGCGAAGGGACGCGATGCCTTTTCCGGCTCGTCATTGGAGGTGGTGAGGGCGGAGAGCAGCGAGAAGCGGATCAGCGCTTCAGGGTGCACGGACCCATCCGTGCCGATGGAAATGGCGACATCCGTATCGCCCCGGCGAATGGCCTCCACGCCCAGCTGGATCGCCGTGGCGCCGGAAGCGCAGGCGGTGGAAAGCGAGATGGGCTGGCCGCGCGTGCCGAATCGCTCCGCCAGATGGACCGCCACGGAGCCGAACAGGAAACGCTCATGCCAGGCCCGGAACTTGCCGGACATGGCCGACTGAAGCAGCTCGCGATAGGTGACCGGATAGCTGCCGACCGCCTCGGCCATCTGCCGGCGCTCGGGCCATTCCAGCTCCACCGGCGGAACAGCCGCGAACAGCGGGCCGGGGAAATTGCCGGGCGTGCCGATATTGGCTTCGGAAATGGCCTCTTCCATCGCCAGCGTGGCCAGCTTCTCGGACAGGTCCGGGGCAGGTACGCGGCCATCGAACAGATAGTCCACCGTGCCGGCAATGGTGGTGCGCATGCCCTCAATGGGGAAGCGGGTGATGGTGTGAATGCCTGATTCGCCCGCTGTCAGACGCCGCCAGTTGTCAGCCTTGCCCTGGCCGAGCGATGTGACCAGCCCGATGCCGGTGACAACCACAACCGGCCGGCCGAACTTGTCCAGATGCGCCTGCGTCATGTGCCGGCTCCTCATATTGAATGGCCATAACCGCGCCCGGCCGGCTGGGCCGGGCTGCGTGTATCGGCTCAGATCTTCTCCACCAGCGCGGCGCCTTCGCCACTCCAGTGGCCAATGCCGGTCACGATCACACGCTCGGCATCCGCGCCATCCTTCTCCAGCGGATCATCCGCGAGAGGGGGGAAGAGCGCATTGTTGGACAGGCTGAGTGCGGCCAGCGCGAGGGAGGCGATGAAATGCGCCTCGAATCCATGGCCCAGGCGGTTGCCAACGGCGCGCACGGGCAGGCCGGATTCTTCCAGCACACGGGCTTCCGCCTCGGTGGCACGCTGTGCGCCGGAGGCGCCGGACAGGACAGCCGTCCGGCCATCCGTCCCGGCGATCGCCAGAAGATCGCGGATCTGCTGCTCCAGCGCACCCTCAATCTTGCGCCGGGCCCGCTCGGACCAGACGCCGGAAAGCTTCGCGATGGGCTTTGCCCCGCGTGCTTTCGCGTGCTCGGGTGATTCGAGCACCAGAAAGGCACCCATGGAGCCGGTGATGATGCCACGGCCCTTGCCTGCGAAAACCGGAGTGAACGCACCCTTGGCGCAGTCCCCGTCCAGATCGTTCAGCAGCAGCGTGTCTTCACGCTCAGCATTGCAGGCGCCGCCCACAAGGCCCACCTCGCTCTGCCCCGCGGCAATGCGCGAGAAGGCGATGCGCACGGCATCCACACCACTGCTTTCCTCGCCCATGAAGGTGCGGGAGGAGCCGGTGACGCCATGGACGATGGAAATATTGCCGGCCAGCAGGTTGGAAAGCTGGGCCAGGGAAAGCGTGGGCCGCAGGTCCGAGAGCAGGCGCTCATTGAGCAGCTTGCCGGGATTTTCGGCTGTCGCCAGATCGCCAAGAATGGCGGAGTCGACATCGAAATCGCGCTCTCCGCCGCCGGCAGCCACGATCATGTCGGTTCTGGACAGGATCTCCGTATTCCCGGACAGGCCAGCCGAATCAAGAGCGAGACCGGCCGCATAGGTGCCGATCCGCTGCCAGGGCTCCATCTGCCTCTGGTCGCCGCGCTTGGGAATCTGTGAATCGAAGCTCACCTTCACCAGTGGATGAACCACATAGGGGGCAAAGGTTTCCGCATCTGTCACCGGCGCAGTGCCGCTGTTCAGAGCGTTCCAGTGGGCATCGAGCCCCTCTCCGAGCGAGGAGAGGAGGCCGATACCCGTGATCCACACTTCACGCCGCGCGGGCCGGACCTCAGGCATCCACAAAATCCTTGAGAGGGAAGGAGACGAGTTCCGCCACCTTCATCACCACCGGCTTCATCCGCCCCTCAGGCCAGGGCAGCACACGGAAGGTCAGTTCGGCGCCACAAATGGGCTTGCCTTCGAGCATGGCGTGGGTCTTGGCCACCACGAAGCCCGAACCCTCATGCATGATTTCCGAGTGCAGATCGAGATTCTGCCCCGGCAGCACGAAGGTCCGCAGCTTGGCTTCCTTCACCGTGGCGAGGAAGGGCATGCGCTCGAAACGGTTGCGCGCCAGAACCAGCCAGCCGGTGCTCTGCGCCATCGCCTCGATGAGAAGGACGCCGGGCATGATGGGGTAACCGGGAAAATGCCCCTCGAAGATGGAGCTTTCCTCGGGCACCATGCCCTGGCAGTGAATTTTGTTGAGCGACGGGTCGATGGACACGACCTTGTCGATCATCCGGAAGACTTCAGGACGCATGTTCGCAGCCTGACCTCAAGCGGACTTGGCAGCGACCAGCTCGTCGATGCGCGCGCAGAGGTTCTTGAGAACGAAATACTGCTCGGTGGTCGCCTTGCCGTCGTTCACTTCCTGGGTCCACTGCTCCAGCGGGAGCTTGATGCCGAACGCCTTGTCGATGGCGAAGGCAATGTCGAGGAAGTCGAGGCTGTCGATGCCGAGATCGTCGATCGCGTGGCTCTCGAGCGTGATGGTGTCCCGCGGGATATCACACGTTTCTGCGATGATATTGGCCACCGTTTCAAACGTGGAAGACATGGACTGCGCCTCTCATGTGCTCGGCCGTTCCGTGCCGCTGATTCTGGGACAGCGCGGATGCGACGGCAACAGCCGGAGCTGAAGCCGGATGGCCTCTGGAATAGGTTGACGGCCCCTATAGCGAACGCCGTTGGAGGATTCAATGGTAGACCACGGCCAACACGCAAGCGTGCCACCCGTTCCGCAACTGGGCCTGCTGCCTCTTCGCACGCCATCGGGCCGGCTGCAAGCCCTCATCCGGCCCCTGCCGGCCACAAGCTGTGACAAGAAGGGAGCCGTGCCTTTTGGGGAACGGTGGCGAATCAGCGGCATGGCCTGTCAGATCGGTTCCTTGAAGCTGTTACACTGCTGCATGGAACCACTTTTCAGCCCGCGCATGAACCATGTCATGCGCTGCTGCGAGGTGCCGTGGGTGAAGCTGTCCGGCACGGCAAAGCCTTGAGCCTGCTTTTGCAGGCGGTCATCGCCAATGGCGCTGGCGGCATTGAGCGCCTGCTCCACATCCCCTTCTTCCAGCACCTTGTAGCGGGCATCGGCATGGTGGGCCCAGACGCCGGCCAGACAATCGGCCATCAGTTCCGTCCGTACGGAGATGGCGTTGGCCTCGGCCTTGCTGGAGGCCTGTTTCTGCGCCTGCTGCACCCGCGGCAGGATGCCGGTGATGTTCTGCACATGGTGGCCCACCTCATGGGCGATCACATAGGCGGCGGCAAAATCCCCCGGCGCATTGAAGCGATTCTTCATTTCCTGGAAGAAGCCGAGATCGAGATACACCTTCTGGTCGAGCGGGCAGTAGAACGGCCCCATCGCCGATTGCGCGCCGCCACAGGCCGAGCGGGTCGAGCCGGTGAACAGCACGAGGCGCGGATCCTGATAGGTCTTGCCTTCTCCACGGAAAATATCCGCCCAGACATCCTCGGTCTGGGCCAGAACCGCGGCAGCGAATCGCCCGGCCCGGTCGGTCGGGGTGCCCGAGCCGGCCTGCTGCGGCTGCGGCTGGGATTGCTGATACGAGCTGCCGCCCGTGCTGTTGAGCGCTTCCAGCCCGCCAATGAGCAAGGCGGGATTGATGCCCAGAGCCCAGCCCACAAGGCCAACCACGATAATGGTTCCGATGCCAAGCTTGCCCTTGCCGCCGGGCATGCGGAAGCCGCCCCCGCCGCCCTGACCGCGACGGTCCTCAACATTCTTGCTGGAGCGGAAATCGTCCCAACGCATGGCTCTCGTCTCCCGCAAATGCGCCCGGATGGCAGGCCGGTGCCGGCCGATCCGCCATCCATCAGAATCATACAGCTAAAGGCGCAATCACCCGCCTGCAAGGCAACTCAGTGATGAGCGCCATATCCGGGCTTCATGTCCGGGCTCTTCAGTCCGGCGCTATGTCTCGGTCTTGCCCTCGTGCCTGCCCGGTCGCAGCCGCAGGGTCTGGCACAGGCGGGAGAAGCCCCGGCGGGTGGAAAGTCCGGCGCGGGCGATGGTGCGTTCCACCCTTGTGTCTGTTGGCGCATTGCGACGGTCATAAAGCCAGTAGCGCGTGAGCGCGATGAGGGTCACGACCAGAACGCCAGAGAACACGACATCGGTGAAGAAGTGGCCGCCAAAGCCAATGCGCAGGCCACCCACGAGAACCCCGAAGGCGACCGCGCCGCTCAGGGCCAGAATGCGCAGCGGGCCGGGAGGCACCAGGCTGGCGGGCGCGAGCATCCAGAAGCTCAGGGCGCCCTCGCCGGACACGAAGGAGCAGTTGGAGGAGCAGCTGCCTGTCGGGTCATACCAGGGCTGGTAGCCATGCGTTCCGCCAAACTGCTCCACATGAACAGGACGCGGGCGGTCCCATGTTTCCTTGAAGATGCCATTGACCAGAAGACCGGGGCCCGCGGCCATGGTCAGCGCGAGCAGGATCGCCGCGCGTGCCGGGATCAGCATCCGCACATGGGGAAACAGGAACTTGGCGATGATGACCACGAAGGCCGGCGCGACCGTGATCCACGGGATCAGGTGCCCCATGGCGCGGAATGTCTTTGCCCAGGGATCCATGGCGAGAATGAACCCGACCTGTGGATGCCAGAACAAGGACGCAAGTTCGATATCCCAGCTGGGGAAGACCGAAAACAATATGGCCACGGCTGCGCCGGCCCACAGGACAAAAAACAGGACGAGCTTCAAAAAGGTATCGCCTTGTGCTGATCAAGATCACGCACCCGCCCCCGAGGCGTGCATACGACCACATGGACTGTTTCCAGCCATGTGAACGCATGGTCTGGCCGTTTACAGGCCGTTGCCGCGAATGACCAGAGGGTCTCTTTCAACAGAGTGGGAAAAAGCCGTTTTTTGTCGGTGTTTTGCCGGCTTTTAGTATTCCGATATGGAATTTGGCGGATGGCGCGGTTCTGGCGGTGTGTTTTCGGATCAGGCGGGGTGTCGCGCGCGCGCGGCTCTGATATATGCCGGGCAACAGTTTGAGCTTTCCGTTCTCCTGCCGATTCAAGAGGCCCGCTCCCATGGCGAACATCACCGCTTTCGCGGACAAGGAAACCATCGCCCGTCAAACCGCCCGCATGCTTCTGGAAGTGGAGGCCGTGCGCTTCTCGGCGGACAAGCCGTTCATCTTCACATCCGGCTGGGCCAGCCCGGTCTATACGGATTGCCGTCGCCTGATCTCCTTCCCCCGCGTGCGCCAGACCCTGGTGGATTTCGGCATCACCACGCTCTACAGCAATGTCGGCTATGAGCAGTTCGATGCCGTGGCCGGTGGCGAGACGGCGGGCATTCCCTTCGCCGCCTGGGTGGCGGACCGCATGATGCTGCCCATGCAGTATGTGCGCAAGAAGCCCAAGGGTTTTGGCCGCAATGCCCAGATCGAGGGCGACCTTTCTCCCGGCCAGCGCATCCTGCTGGTGGAGGATCTCACCTCCGACGGCCGCAGCAAGGTGAACTTCGTCAATGCCCTGCGCACCGCCGGGGCGGAGTGCTCGCACTGCTTCGTCTTCTTCTATTATGACATCTTCCCGGAATCCCAGACGATCCTGAAGGAGGCCGGTCTCTCCCTGCATTATCTCGCCACCTGGTGGGATGTGCTGGCCGAGGTGAAGGCGACCAACCGTTTCGACAACCAGACCGTGGCGCAGATCGAGGCTTTCCTGCATGATCCCCATGGCTGGTCTGTCGCCCACGGGGGCGCTGCCGCAGCCAGCGAGTGACGATATGAGCCTTTATGCTCTCACGCGGCCCCTGCTGAATTTCATCTCGCCCGAGCAGGGGCACACACTGGCCATCAAGGGCATGAAGCGCGGGCTTTCCCCGCGTTTCATGGAGCGGGATGACCCGATTCTGGCCACGCGCCTGTGGGGGCTCGAGTTTCCAAACCCGATCGGGCTCGCCGCCGGCTTTGACAAGAATGCCGAGGTTGTGGACCCGGCCCTGGATCTGGGGTTCGGTTTCGTCGAGGCCGGCACGGTGACCCCGCGCCCGCAGCCCGGCAACCCGAAGCCCCGCCTGTTCCGGCTGGAGGAGGATCGCGGCGTCATCAACCGCTTCGGCTTCAACAGCGAGGGGCTCGGCCCGTTCGTCTCCCGCCTCAAGGCCCGGCGCGATGCCGGACGCGGGGGAATCGTCGGCGCGAATGTCGGGAAGAACAAGGAAAGCACGGACGCCATCGAGGATTATGTGACCGGGGTCGAGGCGACCTGTGCGGTGGCCGACTATCTGGTCTGCAACATTTCCTCGCCCAATACGCCGGGGCTGCGTTCCCTTCAGGCGCGGGACGACATGTCCGCCCTGCTGACCCAGGTTCTGGCCGCGCGGGACAAGGCCTTCCCGCAGGCGCTCGGTCGCCTGCCGCTGCTGGTGAAGGTCGCGCCCGATCTGGATGATGGCGCACTGGCGGATGTGGCGCAGGTTGCGCTCGAAACCGGTGTCGACGGCATCATCATGGGCAACACCACCCTCTCGCGGCCCGACAGCCTGAAGAGCGCCCACAAGGGGGAAACCGGCGGGCTCTCCGGCGCGCCGCTGATGACCCTCGCCACGGACCGGCTGGCGATGCTCTATCGCCTGCTGAATGGCCGCCTGCCGCTGATCGGCGCGGGTGGGGTCGCCTCGGGGCAGGATGCCTATTTGAAGATTCGCGCCGGAGCCAGCCTCGTGCAGCTCTATTCGGCCCTTGTGTTCCATGGGCCGGATCTGGTGGTGAGGATCAAGAAGGATCTGGCCGCGCGGCTGAAGGCCGATGGCTTCAGCCATGTGAGCGAGGCGGTGGGCGCGGATATGCGCTGAGTGTTCCGGCCGCCTCCACGCTTTGGAGGGGGATGCGGGCTGCCCTGTGTCTGTCACATGGCAGGCATGTGTAGCGATGTGTGGTTTTCCACAAGCAAATGCCCCGGTCGCGCATCAGGCGAGCCGGGGCATTTGTATTTCCGGGATGAAAGAGCCGGGCTCACATCATCCGGGCGTTATTTGCGGGCGACATCCCGGGCGAGAAGATCGCGAATCTCGGTCAGCAGCTCTTCTTCCTTGGTGGGGCCGGCCGCGACCTCGGCGGTCTTTTCCTCTGCCTGGCGGCGCAGGCTGTTCAGCACGCGCACGACAAGGAAGAGCACGGCCGCAATAATCAGGAAGTTGATGGCAATGGTGATGAAGCTGCCATAGGCCAGAACCGCGCCCTGCTTCTTGGCGTCGGCCAGATTATCCGCCGTGACAGTGGAAGACAGGGGGATGAAGTAGTTGGAGAAATCCAGACCACCCGTGACCGCACCAATAACCGGCATGAACACATCACCAACCAGTGATGTCACGATATTACCGAATGCCGCACCAATGATAACACCGACCGCAAGATCGACGACATTACCTTTGACGGCGAATTCCTGGAATTCCTTCAGGATGGCCATGTGTTTTCCCCGGCGCGTGCAAAGTTGGAACAAATCGAGGAATTGCGCCGTGCGAATCCCCTGAACGGCATCTGAGCCAAACCGGCCCATTGCGGCAAGACCATCGGTGGCAGGATTTGCCCGGACGGTCGCAATTTCACCATGAATCGCCGTGTCCTGTGGTCTTGCGGACACTCGTCGGCGCCTTGTGGAGACTGGAATTTGCCCATTGAAGCGGGCAGTGACGTTTTCATGACTTTGAGCAGGACCTTGCCTATGGTAGTGAAGGCCCGCTTCCGGCTTCGGGGGCGAGCTTCAGCAGCTCGGAGACAACGACCCAGATGGGCATCAAGGCGACACAGTTGAGAATGGCGGACCGGCAGAACAGTTTCGATTATGAAGATCTCCTCGCATGCGGACGCGGCGAGCTGTTTGGGCCGGGTAACGCGCAGTTGCCGTTGCCGCCCATGCTCATGTTCCATCGCATTACCGAGATTTCCGAGACAGGCGGCGAATATGGCAAGGGCTATATGCGCGCCGAGTTCGATGTGACCGAAGATCTGTGGTTCTTCGATTGCCACTTCAAGGGTGATCCGGTCATGCCCGGCTGCCTGGGGCTCGATGCGCTGTGGCAGCTTGTCGGCTTCTATCTCGGCTGGCTGGGTTCGCCCGGTCGCGGCCGCGCCCTGGGGCTGGGAGAGCTGAAGTTTTCCGGCCAGGTTCTGCCTTCGGTGAAGAAGGTGGTGTACGGCATTGAGTTCAAGCGCGTGATGCGCTCCAAGCTGGTGCTTGGCATTGCCGATGGCTGGGTCGCGGCAGATGGCGAGGTCATCTACCGGGCCAAGGATTTGCGTGTCGGCCTGTTCCAGGCTGAAAACGGGTCGGAGAGCGGGGCAGCGGGCGCCTGAGGCGTCCGTTTTCCAGTCATCGGCCAGCTTCCAATGGGGAATTGACATGCGGCGCGTCGTCGTCACGGGGATGGGTATTGTCTCATCCATCGGCAACAACACGCAGGAGGTGCTCGCCAGCCTGCTCGAGGCCAGGAGCGGCATTTCCTTTGCTGACGATTATGCGAAGCTCGGCTTCCGCTCGCAGGTGCACGGCAAGCCGACCCTGAATGCCGAAGACGTTGTGGACCGGCGCGCCATGCGCTTCCACGGCGGCGGCACCGCGTGGAACCATGTGGCCATGGAGCAGGCCATCAAGGATGCCGGGCTGGAGGAGAAGGATGTCTCCAATATCCGCACCGGCATGGTCATGGGCTCCGGGGGCTCCTCCACCAAGACCATCGTGGATGCGGCCGACATCACCCGCGAGAAGGGCCCCAAGCGGGTTGGCCCCTTTGCGGTGCCCAAGGCGATGGCCTCCACCGCCTCGGCCACGCTCTCCACCTGGTTCAAGATCAAGGGGCTGAGCTATTCCATCTCGGCCGCCTGCGCGACCACCAATATCTGTATCGGCAATGCCTATGAGCTGATCCAGTATGGCAAGCAGGACATCATCTTTGCCGGTGGCTGCGAGGATCTGCACTGGACCCTCTCCGTGCTGTTCGACGGCATGGGCGCGATGTCCTCCGCCTATAATGACCGCCCGGCCGTGGCCTCGCGCGCCTATGACGCGAACCGCGACGGCTTCGTGATTTCCGGTGGCGCGGGCGTTCTGGTTCTGGAAGAGCTGGAGCATGCCAAGGCGCGCGGCGCGAAGATCTATGCCGAGATCGTCGGCTATGGCGCGACCTCCGATGGCGTGGACATGGTTGCACCATCGGGTGAGGGAGCCGCGCGCGCCATGCAGATGGCGATGGCCGGCATCAAGGCGCCCATCGATTATATCAACCCGCACGCGACCTCCACGCCGATTGGCGACCTGAAGGAGATCGAGGCCATTCGCGCCGTGTTTGGCGACAAGTGTCCGCCGATTTCCGCCACCAAGTCGCTCACCGGCCATTCACAGGGCGCGACCGGCGTGCATGAGGCCATCTATTCCATCCTCATGATGCAGAATGACTTCATCTGCGAAAGCGCGAATATCGAGGAGATCGATCCCGCCTTTGCCGATATGCCCATTCTGCGCAAGCGGATGGACAATGTGAAACTCGGACATGTGCTTTCCAACGGCTTCGGCTTTGGCGGCACCAATGCCAGCCTTGTACTGAAGCATGTGGATGCGTGAGTTTTCACGCCTTCCAGTTTCGGGCGCCAAGCCTGGTTTGTTATTTTTCGTTGCGAGAGGTGAGGTGCACTCCTGCCGGACAGGCCTTACAGGTCTGTCATACGGCAGGAGAGGGGGGCAGGCTGCCCTGCCTTGCGCCTTGCCGCCGCACGTTGAGGGTGAGTGATGCAGGACCTGATGAAAGGCAAGCGCGGCCTGGTGATGGGCGTGGCCAACGACCATTCCATTGCCTGGGGCATTGCAAAGGCGCTGGCGGCGCAGGGTGCGGAACTGGCCTTCACCTATCAGGGCGATGGCATGGCCAAGCGCGTGCGTCCGCTGGCGGACAGCATCGGCGCTTCCATTCTGCTGCCTTGCGATGTGGAAGACCTGAACAGCGTGGATGCTGTCTTCTCTGCCCTGAAGGACAAATGGGGCAGCATTGATTTTCTGGTGCATGCGGTGGCTTTTTCCGACAAGTCGGAGCTGAAGGGCCGCTATGCGGATACCAGCCGCGAGAATTTCTCGCGCACCATGGTGATTTCCTGCTTCTCCTTCACGGAGGTGGCCAAGCGTGCCGCCGCTTTGATGAGCGATGGCGGCTCCCTCATCACCCTCACCTATGGCGGCGCCACGCGGGTGATGCCGAACTATAATGTGATGGGCGTGGCCAAGGCGGCGCTTGAGGCTTCCGTGCGCTATCTGGCGGCTGATTACGGGCCGGCGGGTATCCGTGTGAACGCCATTTCGGCCGGCCCGGTGCGCACATTGGCGGGCGCCGGAATTTCCGATGCGCGCCTGATGTTCAATTACCAGAAGCGGCATGCCCCGCTGCGCCGCACCGTCTCCACGGATGAGGTGGGCAATTCGGCGCTGTATCTGCTTTCGGATCTTTCCAGCGGCGTGACGGGCGAGATCCATTTCGTGGACTCGGGCTACAATATCATGTCCATGCCTCATCCGGATGTGCTGAAGACACAGGAAGATGCGGAAGCCAAGCTGGCGGGTGAAACGCCCTCCAAGGCTGCCGAATAGGGCAGGGCGCAGGATTCTCCGCGCAACCGGACGCCAGATGAGTGAGTAGACTGACGCCTCCTGCCTTCCGGCTGGGGGCGTTTGTGCTTCTGGTCTGCCGTCCGGGAGCCTATAGGGATAGGACTGTCGCGCCGGACCGGGGTGCTGACCTGTCGCGCGGGCGTCACGGGGCTGTGTTTGGTGCAGGCCAGCGGGCCATGGGCGTGTGTGGGGTGAACCGTCACATGGCATCTGGCCCGGTCACAGGCGAGTTTGAAACCTTCTTCCCCTGGGAAAAACAGGCACAGGAGGCGTGCAGGCTGATGAATCGTCAGGTCATCCTTGTTGCGGCCGCCAGCGTCTTGGTCGGCATGGTGGTGCTGGGCCTCAAGACGCTGGCCTATCAGGTCACCGGCTCTGTCGCGCTGTTTTCGGATGCTCTGGAGAGTATCATCAATGTGGCCGCTTCGGCCGCGGCGCTGGTTGCGCTGTGCGTTTCGGCGCGCCCGGCGGATGAGAACCACCCCTTCGGCCATACCAAGGCGGAGTATTTCTCCGCCGTCGTGGAAGGGGTGCTGGTCATCGTGGCCGCCATCACCATTCTGCGGGAGGCCTGGCTCGGTTTTCTCGATCCGCAAATGCCGACAGATCCCTGGCAGGGCATGCTGCTGAATGGCGCAGCCACGGTGCTGAACACATTATGGTGCTGGGTGCTGCTGCGTATTGGCCGCAGGCATCGCTCGCCCGCGCTGATCGCCGATGGCAAGCATCTGCTGGCGGATGTCATCACCTCGATCGGTGTTCTGGCGGGCTTCGTGCTGGTGCCGCTGACAGGCTGGGCGCAGCTGGATTCCATCATCGCCGCACTGGTTGCGGTGAATGTGCTGTGGATGGGCTGGGGCCTGATGCGCGAATCCGTCGGCGGTCTGATGGATGAGGCGGCGCCGCCGGACATGGTGGAGCGCATGCGCAAGCTGGTGGCGGCGCATGGGGAGGGAGCGCTGGAGGCGCATGATTTCCGCACCCGTCATGCCGGACGGCTGATCTTCCTGGAGTTTCACCTTGTGGTGCCGGGCCAGATGAGCGTGGCCGAGGCGCATGCCATCTGCGACCGGATCGAGGCCGCATTCCATGAGGATATGGAAGAGGCCAGCGTCACCATTCATGTCGAGCCGGAACATGAGGCCCTGCGTCAGCAGCGCGAAAAAGCGGCAGGCGGGATCATGGTTCTCTAGGTCACCGCTCTCCGGCCCTGAGGCGGATGCTGTGGGCCGGAACGTTTCCCGGCCTCACGCCCCCCTCACGCCCCCTTGGGGCGAAATGCGGTGACGATGTCGGGGTCGGTTTCAATCCGCGCGGCGCCGATGAGGTCGAGGCAATAGGGAATGGCCGGAAACACCGCCCCGAGGCAGGTGGCGATGGAGGCCGGCTTGCCGGGCAGGTTCACGATCAGCGTCTTGCCGCGCACACCGGCTTCCTGCCGGGAAAGAATGGCGGTGGGCACCTCGTTCAGGCTGATGCGCCGCATCTGCTCGCCAAAGCCGGGCAGGGGCTTTTCGATCACCTGCGCCATGGCTTCCGGTGTCAGGTCGCGGGGCGAGGGGCCGGTGCCGCCGGTGGTGCAGATGAGATCGACGCCGGCCGTATCACACAGGGTGATGAGGGTATCGCGCACACTCTCCAGCCCATCCGGAATGATGCGGTAATCGGCGCTCCAGGGGCTGGTGATGGCGCGGCGCAGCCAGGCTTCAATGGCCGGGCCGCTCTTGTCTTCATAATCACCCGCGCTGGCGCGGTCTGAAATGGTGACGATGCCGATGCGGGCCATGGGCTCTCCTGCTCTGCATCCTGCGATGCTCCGCGACAGAAAAGGGCGGCTTTGCGTGCCCTTGTATCCAGCCATTCCCGGCGGGCCTGGCCCTCCGGGAATGTCAGCGTCCTTTCCGGCGGAACGCGATCAGACGTCCACGCTGGCCTTCAGGGCGTTTTCCTGAATGAACTCGCGGCGCGGTTCCACCACATCGCCCATCAGGCGGTTGAACAGGTCATCGGCCGCCGCGCCCTCCTTCACCCGCACCTGAAGCAGGGAGCGGGCATTGATATCGAGCGTGGTTTCCCAGAGCTGGCCGGGGTTCATCTCGCCAAGGCCCTTGTAGCGCTGGAGGCTGAGCCCCTTGCGGCCGACATCGGTAATGGCATCGAACAGGTCGACCGCGCCGAACATGGGCTGTTCATCGCTCCGGCGGCGCAGAATGGCGGTGCCGGTGAAGACGCCCTCGAGTTCGCGGGCCAGCGCATCCAGCCGCCGCGCCTCCGGGGAGGCGAGGAAGGTGGCATCCAGACGGGCCACTTCCTGCACGCCGCGCACGGTGCGGGAGAAGGTGAAGCCGCTCTCATCGGCCGCAGCCTGCCAGCCGCGCTCGGTTTCCTCGGCCAGCGTGTCCAGCCGCCGGGTGACATCCTCAAGGGCGGCGGGGGCGGCATCCACATTGCCCAGGGCGGCCGCGCCCAAGGCGCCGGCAAGCGCTGCCTGTTCCACCACGGCCCGGTTATAGCGCGGATGGAGCGACAGCAGGGTGGCGCGCATCTGGCGGGAGAGTTCCACCACATGGGCGAAGTCCTGCCCGATGCGGACCTCGCCGGAGGACAGGGTGAGGGAAGAATCCTCAAGGCCGGCGGTGATGAGATAGTCCTCCAGCGCCTTCTCGTCCTTCAGATAGGTCTCGGACTTCCCGCGCGTGACCTTGTAGAGCGGCGGCTGGGCAATATAGAGATAGCCGCGCTCCACGATCTCCGGCATCTGACGGAAGAAGAAGGTGAGCAGCAGCGTGCGGATATGGGCGCCGTCGACGTCCGCGTCGGTCATGATGATGATCTTGTGATAGCGCAGCTTCTCGATGTTGAAATCATCGCGGCCAATGCCGGTGCCCAGCGCGGTGATGAGCGTGCCGACCTGCTCGGATGAGAGCATCTTGTCGAAGCGGGCGCGTTCCACATTCAGGATCTTGCCGCGCAGGGGCAGCACGGCCTGGAAGGCGCGGTCCCGGCCCTGCTTGGCGGAACCGCCAGCCGAGTCACCCTCGACGAGGAAGAGTTCGGATTTTGCCGGGTCACGTTCCTGGCAGTCGGCCAGCTTGCCGGGCAGGGAGGCCACATCCAGCGGGCTCTTGCGGCGGGTCAGGTCGCGGGCGCGGCGGGCGGCCTCACGCGCGGCGGCCGCCTCCACCACCTTGCCGATGACAGCCTTGGCGGGAGCGGGGTTCTCCTCGAACCAGTTGGAGAGGGCATCACTCACCAGCGCCTCGACCACCGGGCGCACTTCGGAGGAGACCAGCTTGTCCTTGGTCTGGGAGGAGAATTTCGGGTCCGGCACCTTCACGGAAAGAACGGCGGTGAGGCCCTCGCGGCAGTCCTCGCCGGTGGGCTCCACCTTCTCCTTCTTGGAGATGCCGGAGGAATTGGCATAGCCCAGCACCTGCCGGGTGAGGGCGGCGGCAAAACCGGTGAAATGGGTGCCGCGATCACGCTGGGGAATGTTGTTGGTGAAGCACAGCACGCTCTCATGGTAGCCGTCGGTCCATGAAAGGGCGGCTTCCACGACAATGCCGTCGCGCTCGGCACGGATGACGATGGGCTCTTCCAGCAGGGCGGTCTTGGAGCGGTTGAGATATTTCACGAAGGCTTCGACGCCGCCTTCATAATGCAGTTCCTCGCGCACCGGCTCGGGGCCGCGCGCGTCGGTCAGCACGATCAGCACGCCGGAATTCAGGAAGGCCAGCTCGCGCAGGCGGTGCTCCAGCGTGGCGAAATCGAATTCGGTCTTGGTGAAGGTCTCGGTGCTGGGCAGGAAGGTGACCATGGTGCCGCGCTTGCCTGCCGGGGCATCCCCCACCACCGCCAGCGGCGCTTCGGCATCGCCATGGCGGAAGCGCAGGAAATGCTCCTTGCCATCGCGCCAGATGGTCAGGTCCAGCCGGGTGGAAAGGGCATTCACCACCGAGACGCCCACGCCATGCAGGCCGCCGGAAACCTTGTAGGAATTCTGGTTGAACTTTCCGCCCGCATGGAGCTGGGTCATGATGACCTCGGCGGCCGAAACCCCTTCCTCCGGGTGGATATTGGTGGGAATACCGCGCCCGTCATCGGTCACGGTCACCGAGCCGTCGGCGTTGAGGGTGACGGTGACCTCCTTCGCCCAGCCGGCCAGCGCCTCGTCAATGGCGTTATCCACCACCTCATACACCATGTGATGCAGGCCGGAGCCGTCATCGGTGTCGCCGATATACATGCCCGGCCGTTTGCGCACGGCATCAAGGCCGCGCAGCACCTGAATGGACTGGGCATCATAGCTATCGGAAGAGGCTTCGGGCATGGGTTCAGCCATAGGAGTCTCGAATCGTTTTGCTGTGCGTCGCGAACTTAGCGCAAACACTTATCTTGTGGCGACTGATACGGCAGCGCCGGCCATGGCGGTGCCGCACAGGCGGTTGAGGATGCGCATGGCGCGCGGGGTGGCGATGAAGCGGCGCGCCTTGTCTGCCAGATGCACATAGGCGGACAGAACCACCATGAGCACCAGGGCGATGATGCCGCTCATTTCCAGAAATCCTGGCAGGGAAATGCGGCCAACATCCAGCAGGGTGGGCAGCAGCGCAATATAGAAGGCCATGGTCTTGGGGTTGCCGATGGTCAGCGAGAGGCCGCCGGCAAACGTGCTGAAACGGCCTGTGGCCTTCATGGCCCCCTGTTCCGCAGGCGCTTGCGGAGGCGCGGTCCACATCCGCCAGGCCAGAAGGAGCAGATAGGCTGCCCCGGCCAGCCGCACCAGAATGAAGAGCGGGCCGAGCGCGCTCGCAAGCGCCGCCAGTCCGAGAACCGCGCTGGCCAGCCAGAGAATATCCCCGAGGATGATGCCGGTAATGAAGGAAAGCGCGCCGGCGCGCCCACGGGCCAGCGTGCGCGCGACAAGCGCAACCACGGCAGGCCCCGGACTGGCCGCGGCCAGAGCGAGAACCACCGTGAAAAGGACAAGGCTAGCCGGTTCCATGCCCCCTAGTGCGCCGCCTGCGCCTCAAGGTCAAGCCATAGGGTTGGTGCACGGTATCAGGTAACCTTTCGGCGGCCTCAGCGCCCGGTGCTGGCGCCTTCCATCTGTCCGATCTCCTGCAGGCTCGACTGGAGGGCGAGGCGGTCCAGCATGGCCAGCGGCAGACTGTCGAACACGGTGATGCGGTTCTTCAGATAATGGAAGGCGCGGCTGAAGGCGGCTTCCTGCTCCATCGGGGTGCCTTCCACCCGCGCCGGATTCTCGATGCCCCAATGGGCGGTGAGCGGGTGACCGGGCCAGACAGGGCATTCCTCGCCGGCCGCGTCATCGCAGACGGTGAAGACGAAATCCATATGCGGCGCATCGGGGGTGCTGAACTCGTCCCAGCTTCTGGGGCGGAGGCTGCTGGTGTCATGGCCGAGGCGGCGCAGGGTTTCCAGCGCCAGTGGATGCACGGCATCGGCCGGGCGGGTGCCGGCGGAGAAGGCGCGGAACCGGCCCTTCCCATGCGTGTTGAGGATCGCCTCAGCCATGATGGAGCGTGCCGCATTCTTTGTGCACAGGAACAGCACATTGAAGACGCGCTCCGGTGCGGCAGTGTCGGGCACGGCGGATGAGGCGGCGGTATCTGGCATGGTTCCCCCGGAGCTTGGCTGCATGGCACGTTCGGCCTTTCCGCGCAGCAGCCCGAAAGCCGTGCCGGAACATGCCGATCCTCGCCCCTATAGCCGGCTTGCCCGAAAGATTTATGTCAGTGCGGGGATGCCTGTTCCGGGCTGTGCGGGGCCAGTTCCACACGGTCTCCCAGCCGCAGCATGCCACCTGCGAGGGGGCGCAGATACAGGCCGCAATCGGCGTGGTCATAGAACCGGCGCAGGGCCGCCACCACATCCAGATCGCGTTCCGCCGTCTCGGGGTTCACCTCGGTCGCCGGGCAGCGCACGGTCCGCTTGAGGACGGTGAAGGGCGTGCCGGCAATGGTGAGGGTGCGCCCCACCAGATCCAGCTCCGCCCCCGGCGCCCAGCCATCCACATGAATGTTCATGCGGAAACGCAACGGGCTGATGGCCCGGCCGGTGCGTTCCGCGAGTTCGCGCACGGTGGCAAGATTGAGCAGGGACACGAAGCCGGACGTGGCCGAATCCATGAAGCGATATCCCGGTGGCGCATTCAGCACCTTCAGCGGTCCGCGCGCCTCCAGCCCCATGAAGCCGGTGAGAAAATCCTCTATGGCCGCCCGCCCCTCGGCGGTGAAAAGATTGCCGCGGGCGAGTTCCTGGCCATCACGGGTGAGGATGAGCGTGCTGGTCGCGTCATCATAATGGGTCCTGAGATGGGCCAGACGGGCCTGCCGCATCAGCATCAGATAGGCGATCTTCGGCCGGTGGACCGGATTATCGGGATCAAAGCCGCTGGGGCCATTCTCCACCGCGTGAATGCGGTCTGCCGGGAACCAGCCGTCATCGCCCAGCGTCACTTCACTCAGCGGTTCGGCGCTCAGGCCCTTCACCGGATGGCGATAGAGGGCGATGATGCGGGCAGCGTTCATGGCGGGAGCCTTTCCGGTGAAAGACATGACAAGACACAAAGCGACAAGACACAGGGTGGCCGGGGCCTGCGCCAGGCGGGATCTCCACACGCGCCCCTATTCGGGCGTGAGTGGGGCGGTGGGGGAGGGGGCGGATTTTTTCTCCGTTTTTCCGTCATCTGCCCCCTTCCGTTGCTCATATGTCACACCCATATGATCTCCAGAACAGGCACCAGCCTGAACGGCGGCTGCCGGTTTTTCCGGGGCCGTATCCCGACGCTGCCATATGCTTCGATGGAAGGTGTGACAGGCGAGATGGAGAGTGATGATGAATTTTGAAATCTATACCGAACGCGCACGCGGTTTCGTGCAGTCCGCCCAGTCTCTGGCCGTGCGCGAGGGGCATCAGCAGTTCACGCCCGAGCATCTTCTCAAGGTGCTGATGGATGATCCGGAGGGTCTGTGCGCCGGTCTGGTGCAGCGCGCCGGGGGCAACCCCGTGCAGGTGCGCGCCGATGTGGAAGCGGCCATCGCCAAGCTGCCGAAAGTCTCCGGCGGTTCGGGGCAGGTGTATCTGAGCTCCCAGCTTGCCCGCGTGTTCGAGGCTGCCGAGCAGGCCGCCAAGAAGGCCGGGGATGGCTATGTCACGGTGGAGCGCATCCTGCTGGCGCTGGCTCTGGAAAAGGAGACGGAAGCCGGCAAGATTCTGGCCCGCTCCGGCGTCACCCCGCAAAATCTGAATACCGCCATCGAGGCGCTGCGCAAGGGCCGCACGGCCGATACCGCAACGGCTGAGAACGCCTATGAAGCGCTGAAGAAGTTCGCCCGTGACCTGACCCAGGCCGCGCGCGACGGTAAGCTCGACCCGGTGATCGGCCGTGATGAGGAAATCCGCCGCACCATTCAGGTTCTCGCCCGCCGCACCAAGAACAATCCGGTTCTGATTGGTGAACCCGGCGTCGGCAAGACCGCGATCGTGGAGGGCCTCGCCCGCCGCATCATTGATGGGGACGTGCCGGAAAGCCTGAAGGGCAAGAGCCTGCTGGCGCTGGACATGGGCGCGCTGATTGCCGGTGCGAAATATCGCGGCGAGTTCGAGGAGCGCCTGAAAAGCGTGCTCTCCGAAATCGAGGCGGCGGAAGGCGGCATCATCCTGTTCATTGACGAGATGCACACGCTGGTGGGCGCGGGCAAATCCGATGGCGCGATGGATGCCTCCAACCTGCTCAAGCCCGCCTTGGCGCGCGGTGAGCTCCATTGCGTCGGCGCGACCACGCTCGACGAGTATCGCAAGCATGTGGAGAAGGACCCGGCGCTGGCCCGCCGTTTCCAGCCCGTCTTCGTTTCCGAGCCGACAGTGGAGGATACCGTCTCCATCCTGCGCGGCCTGAAGGAGAAGTATGAGCTTCACCATGGCGTGCGCATCACGGACTCGGCGCTGGTTTCGGCGGCGGTGCTCTCCAATCGCTACATCACCGACCGCTTCCTGCCGGACAAGGCCATCGACCTGATGGACGAGGCGGCCTCGCGTCTGCGCATGCAGGTGGATTCCAAGCCCGAGGAGCTGGACAATCTCGACCGCGAGATCGTGCGTCTGCGCATCGAGCAGGAGGCGCTGAAGAAGGAAACCGACACCGCTTCCAAGGACCGGCTCGCGAAGCTGGAAAAGGAGCTGGCGGAACTGGAGGAGAAAGCCTCCGTGCTCACCTCCCGCTGGAAGGCGGAGAAGGAGAAGCTGGGCGAGGCGACAACCCTCAAGGCCAAGCTGGACCAGGCCCGTGCGGATCTGGCCGCTGCCCAGCGGCAGGGTGAATACCAGAAGGCCGGTGAACTCACCTATTCGGTGATTCCCGAGCTGGAGGCCCGCCTTGCCGAGGTGGAGAAGGCCGGGGCCAATGGCGGCACCATGGAAGAGGCGGTGACGCCTGACCATATCGCCGGCGTTGTCTCGCGCTGGACCGGTGTGCCGGTGGACAAGATGCTGGAAGGCGAGCGCGAAAAGCTGCTGCGCATGGAGCAGGAACTGGCGCGCCGCGTGGTTGGCCAGTCCGAGGCCGTGGCGGCGGTGTCCACTGCGGTGCGTCGTGCCCGTGCCGGCCTTCAGGACCCCAACCGGCCCATTGGCTCCTTCCTCTTCCTCGGGCCCACGGGCGTTGGCAAGACCGAGCTGACCAAGGCGCTGGCCGAGTATCTGTTCGACGACGAGACCGCGATGGTCCGCATCGATATGTCGGAATATATGGAGAAGCACTCCGTGAGCCGGCTCATCGGTGCCCCTCCCGGCTATGTCGGCTACGATGAGGGCGGTGCGCTCACCGAGGCCGTGCGGCGTCGCCCCTATCAGGTGGTGCTGTTCGACGAGGTGGAGAAGGCCCATCCGGACGTGTTCAATGTTCTCCTTCAGGTGCTGGATGACGGCCGCCTGACGGACGGGCAGGGCCGCACGGTGGACTTCCGCAATGTGCTCATCGTCATGACCTCGAATCTGGGTGCCCAGTTCCTGGCCGATCCGCGCCAGCCGCTTGGCTTCCAGGTGGAGGGCGAGGACGGGGAGAAGGTGATCTCCGACGAGGAGGCCTATAATCTGGTGATGGAGGCGGTGCGGCATCATTTCCGCCCCGAATTCATCAACCGTATCGACGAGATCGTGATGTTCCATCGCCTCAAGCGCGAGCAGATGGATGCGATCGTCGATATCCAGATGGGCCGGCTGCGGAAGCTGCTGGAGGATCGCAAGATCACAATCACCCTCTCGCCCGAGGCGCGCAGCTTCCTGGCTGATCAGGGTTATGACCCGGCCTATGGGGCGCGTCCGCTGAAGCGGACGATCCAGAAGCTGGTGCAGGACCCGCTGGCCGAGAAGATCCTCGGCGGGCAGGTGCTGGATGGCACGACGGTGAATGTGGTGCTGGAAGGCGATCATCTGGCCTTTCACACCGGCGCCGCCCGGCCGGCCGATGCGGCCTGAGGACAAGGCGGGCCTGCCCGTGCGGCCTGTCTGGCCTCACCTGTGATGAAGAAGACCCTCCCGCCCTGCGGGAGGGTTTTTTCTTGCGCGCAGTCCCGGGCGGCCGGCGCGGGCGGGGCGATTCTTCCGGGCGGCTCCTGTCCCCAGTTTGAGTTTGCAATAATGCAAAACATGGACAGTCGCAGCCGGTTCCATCGCTGATTGAGAGGTTTTTTGATACCATATTTCGCAGGGAAAGCTTTGCTCTCCGGCCTGCACATGTCTTATGCAACTTTTTCCGTAATCACGGCGGCTTGAACCACCTGTCATATGGGAGTAGTGAGGCCCCGCTCGTTTGACGCCGCCATGTGCAGGCTCATTCCCGGGGACGATGGTATGGCCCGCAACACGTTCGCCCTTTTCAGGGTCGGCCAGATCGGTGGTTTGCCCGCCTTTTCGGTCAGGCTGGAAAGCCTGGGCGCACTCGTGTTCCCGCAGTTTCTCTCCTGCCCGCACCGGCGCGGGATGCAGAATGGCTTTGCCCGTTTCCTTCACATGATGGACATCGGTTTCCCCCAGTATGGGGCTGAAAGCCCGAAGCCTGTACAGGCAGGGGTGGAATCCGTCGCGGCAGGTTCTATCATGCGCTTTAATCTGGCATGCGCCATTCAGGGATGGATGCAGGCCAGCCAGAAGGTCACACCCGTCTTGGGCAAGTGATCTCGATCCATGGCGGCGCTTCCATGAAGGAGGCGCCGTTTTCGTGCCGGTGAAGTCGCCGGCGAGGTGTAGGAGACGAATGTTCCCCTCCTCGGGAACTGTTTGCGATGTGCCCCAGGGCGCTTTCAGGCGGTTCCCTATCTGGGATGGAGGTCGTTTCGCAGCCGGTCCCGGGCGCAGGCCCGTGCGGTTCGGAACGGTTCAGGGGGGAAGGGGCACTTCGCAACCCTTATAGGGGACGAAGAGATGAATATTCATGAGTACCAGGCCAAGGCGCTCCTGAAGACATACGGTGCGCCCGTCTCGCGTGGCGTGCCCGTGCTCAAGGCTGATGAAGCCGCTGCAGCCGCCCAGGAACTCGGCGGCCCGCTTTGGGTCGTGAAGTCCCAGATTCACGCCGGTGGCCGTGGCAAGGGCAAGTTCAAGGAAGCGCATGCGGGCGAAAAGGGCGGTGTCCGCCTCGCCCAGTCGGTTGACGAGGTTCTGGCCCACGTCAACCAGATGCTCGGCAACACCCTCGTCACCATCCAGACCGGCCCGGCCGGCAAGCAGGTCAACCGCCTGTATCTGGAAGACGGTTCCGACATCGAAAAGGAATTCTACCTCTCCCTGCTGGTGGATCGCGTGACCTCGCGCGTGGCTTTCGTGGTCTCCACGGAAGGCGGCATGGATATCGAGGAAGTCGCCCACAACACCCCTGAGAAGATCCTGACCTTCTCGGTGGACCCGGCGACCGGCGTGCAGGGCTTCCATGGCCGCAAGGTGGCCAAGGCTCTCGGCCTGACCGGTGATCTGGCCAAGCAGGCCGGCAAGCTGGTGGAAGTGCTCTATGAGGCCTTCAACGACACCGACATGGAAATGCTCGAGATCAACCCGCTGATCGTCACCAAGGACGGCCAGCTCAAGGTTCTCGACGCCAAGGTGTCGTTCGATTCCAACGCGCTCTTCCGTCATCCCGAGCTCGCCGAGCTGCGCGACCTGACCGAGGAGGACGAGAAGGAAATCGAGGCCTCCAAGTATGACCTCGCCTATATCGCGCTCGATGGCACCATCGGCTGCATGGTGAACGGCGCGGGCCTTGCCATGGCGACCCTCGACATCATCAAGCTCTATGGCGAAGAGCCGGCAAACTTCCTCGACGTGGGCGGCGGCGCCAACGAGGAGAAGGTGACCGCGGCGTTCAAGATCATCACCTCGGACCCGAACGTGAAGGGCATCCTGGTGAACATCTTCGGCGGCATCATGAAGTGCGATGTCATCGCGCGTGGCGTGCTCGCCGCCGTGAAGGCCGTCGGCCTTCAGGTTCCGTTGGTCGTGCGCCTTGAGGGCACCAATGTGGAAGAGGGCAAGCAGATCATCCGCGAGAGCGGCCTGAACGTGATCCCTGCTGACGACCTGGACGATGCCGCGCAGAAGATCGTGGCCGCTGTGAAGAAGGAAGCTGTCTGATGTCCGTGCTGATTGATGCGAACACCAAGGTCATCACCCAGGGCTTCACGGGCAAGACCGGCACCTTCCACGCCGAGCAGGGCATCGCCTATGGCACCAAGTTCGTGGGCGGCACCAGCCCCGGCAAGGGCGGCACCACCCATCTCGGCCTGCCGGTGTTCGACACCGTGATCGAGGCCCGCGAGAAGACCGGCGCCGATGCCTCCGTCATCTATGTGCCCCCGGCGGGCGCGGCTGATGCGATTCTGGAAGCCATCGATGCCGAGATCCCGCTCATCGTCTGCATCACCGAGGGCATCCCGGTGCTGGACATGGTGCGCGTGAAGCGGGCGCTGGAAGGTTCCAGGTCCCGCCTCATCGGCCCCAACTGCCCCGGCATCGTCACCGCCGGCGAATCGAAGATCGGCATCATGCCGGGCAACATCTTCCGCAAGGGCTCGGTGGGCGTGGTCTCGCGCTCCGGCACGCTGACCTATGAGGCGGTGTTCCAGACCTCGCAGGAAGGCCTCGGCCAGACCACCGCTGTCGGCATCGGCGGCGACCCGGTCAAGGGCACCGAGTTCATCGACGTGCTGGAGATGTTCCTGGCCGACCCGAAGACCGAGTCGATCGTCATGATCGGCGAGATCGGCGGTTCCGCAGAGGAAGAGGCCGCGCAGTTCATCGCCGATGAGGCGAAGAAGGGCCGCAAGAAGCCGATGGTGGGCTTCATCGCCGGCCGCACGGCTCCTCCCGGCCGCCGCATGGGCCATGCCGGCGCCATCATCTCCGGTGGCAAGGGCGGCGCGGAAGACAAGATCGCCGCCATGGAGGCCGCGGGCATCCGTGTGTCTCCTTCCCCGGCACGCCTCGGCAAGACGCTGGTGGAAGTGCTGAAGGGCTGATCGGTCCTGGATGAACCGCCCCGCCTTCTCCTCCCGGGGAAGGCGGGGCAGGTTGCTTTTGAGGGGGCTGGTCCCCACATGAGACGTTGGGATGGCAAATAAAGTGTTGCTTTTATGCAGCAACCCTTTTCAGCTGTTCCAGGGAATGTAGATGGCCCTGTTTTTCGCCTTGATCGTGGGCGATGAGGGGGCCGCTGAAGTGGTGGTGTGGATGGCGGGTTTTACCCTTTGTCCAGCCCGTCATGTCAGAGTGCCAGAAGAGCCCTGTCTGCAACAGCCACGCTCGGGCAGGGGCTGAAAAGATGTATCGGAGTGTCCGGTCGTCGAGGAGTGGCTGGTAGCGGCTGTCTGGCTGCACGTTCCGCGCGAAGGCGTGTGGAAGGTGGCGGCCGGCGCCATCCGGGATGAAGCCATGTCGCGCGCAGAACAGAACGACGTTTTCCTTTCCACCTCATTCCTTTACGGCGCCAATGCGGCCTGGATTGAAGACCTTTATGCCCGTTATGAGCAGGACCCGAATTCGGTCGATGCCGAGTGGCAGGCCTTTTTCGGCGCGCTGAAGGATGATCCCACGCAGGTCATCGAGAATGCGCGCGGGGCCTCCTGGAAGAAGCCGAACTGGCCGCGTCATGCCAGTGGCGATCTCGTATCGGCCATGGATGGCCAGTGGGCCGAGGTCGAGAAGGCGGTTGCCGACAAGGTGAAGGCCAAGGCCGAGAAGGCCGGCACCAGCCTGACCGAGGCCGAGATGCAGCAGGCCTCGCGCGATTCCGTGAAGGCGCTGATGATGATCCGCGCCTATCGCATGCGCGGCCATCTCCAGGCCAATCTTGATCCGCTGAAGCTGGCTCCCCTGCCGGAAGCGCCCGAGCTGGACCCGGCCTCCTACGGCTTCACCGAGGCGGATCTGGACCGCAAGATCTTCATCGATCACGTGCTGGGCCTGGAATTCGCCACGGTGCGCGAGATGATCGCCATCCTGCGCCGCACCTATTGTGGCGATGTCGGCGTTGAATTCATGCACATCTCCTCGCCCGAGGAGAAGGCCTGGATTCAGGAGCGTCTGGAAGGGCCGGACAAGGAGTTCAACTTCACCCGCGAGGGCAAGCGCGCCATCCTCAACAAGCTGGTTGAGGCCGAGGGCTTCGAGAAGTTCCTCGATGTGAAATATACCGGCACCAAGCGCTTCGGCCTTGATGGCGGCGAGAGCCTGATTCCCGCCCTTGAGCAGATCATCAAGCGCGGCGGCAATCTGGGTGTGAAGGACATCGTGTTCGGCATGGCCCATCGCGGCCGCCTGAACGTGCTGACCCAGGTGATGGGCAAGCCCCACCGTGCGCTGTTCCACGAGTTCAAGGGCGGCTCCTGGGCGCCGGACGATGTCGAGGGCTCCGGCGACGTGAAGTACCATCTGGGTGCTTCCTCGGACCGTGAGTTCGACAACAACCGCGTCCATCTCTCGCTGACCGCGAACCCCTCGCATCTTGAGATCGTGGATCCGGTGGTGCTGGGCAAGGCCCGCGCCAAGCAGGACCAGTTCGGTGATTCCGAGCGCACCACCGTGCTGCCCCTGCTGCTGCATGGCGATGCCGCCTTTGCCGGCCAGGGTGTGGTGGCCGAGTGTCTTGGCCTTTCCGGCCTGAAGGGGCACCGCACGGGTGGGTCCATCCACTTCATCATCAACAACCAGATCGGCTTCACCACCAATCCGCGCTATTCGCGCTCCTCGCCCTATCCTTCCGATGTGGCGAAGATGATCGAGGCGCCGATCTTCCACTGCAATGGCGACAACCCCGAAGCGGTGGTGTTCTGCGCCAAGGTGGCGACGGAGTTCCGCCAGCGCTTCCACAAGCCTGTCGTCATCGACATGTTCTGCTATCGCCGCTTCGGCCACAATGAGGGCGACGAGCCGGCCTTCACCCAGCCGAAGATGTACAAGGTCATCCGCAAGCACCCCACCGTGCTGGAGCTCTACGGCAAGAAGCTGGAAGAGGAAGGCGTGGTGACCGCCGGCGAGCTGGACACCATCCGCGCCCAGTGGCGGGAGCGTCTGGAAGCCGAATATCAGGCCGGCCAGGCCTACAAGCCCAACAAGGCGGACTGGCTGGATGGTCGCTGGTCCGGCCTCAAGGCCACCCATGAGAGCGATGATCCGCGCCGTGGCGAGACCGGCGTTGCCGAGGACAAGCTGAAGGAAATCGGTGAGAAGATCACCCGCGTGCCGGAGGGCTTCAATGTCCACCGCACCATCCAGCGCTTCCTCGACAATCGCCGCAAGGCGATCGAGACCGGCGAGGGGATCGACTGGGCAACCGGCGAGGCTCTGGCCTTCTGCTCGCTGCTGGAAGAGGGCCGTCCGGTCCGTCTGTCCGGGCAGGATGTGGAGCGCGGCACCTTCTCCCAGCGCCACTCGGTGCTGACCGACCAGGAGACAGAGGCGCGCTACAAGCCCTTCAATCACCTCTCCGAGACCCAGGCCAAGTATGAGGTCATCAACTCGATGCTCTCGGAAGAGGCCGTGCTGGGCTTCGAATATGGCTACTCCCTGTCCGAGCCGAACGCACTCGTGCTGTGGGAAGCCCAGTTCGGTGACTTCGCGAACGGCGCGCAGGTGGTGTTCGACCAGTTCATCTGCTCGGCGGAGCGCAAGTGGCTGCGCATGAGCGGCCTCGTGTGCCTGCTGCCGCATGGCTATGAGGGGCAGGGGCCGGAGCATTCCTCCGCCCGTCTGGAGCGCTATCTCCAGCTCTGCGCCGAAGACAACATGCAGGTGGCGAACTGCACCACCCCGGCCAACTATTTCCACATTCTGCGCCGCCAGCTGAAGCGTGACTTCCGCAAGCCGCTGATCCTGATGACGCCGAAGTCCCTTCTGCGCCACAAGAAGGCGGTGTCCAGCCTCTCCGACATGGTGGCGGGCACGTCCTTCCACCGCGTGCTGCATGACCATGCGCAGACCAACCCGGATGTGGCGGGCCTGACGCTGGTGCCGGATGACAAGATCCGGCGTGTCGTGCTGTGCACCGGCAAGGTCTATTACGACCTGCTGGAGGAGCGCGAGAAGCGCGGCGTCAATGACGTGTATCTGCTGCGTGTGGAGCAGCTCTATCCGTTCCCGCTCAAGACGCTGGTGCAGGAGCTTTCCCGCTTCAAGGGCGCGGAGATCGTGTGGTGTCAGGAGGAGCCGCGCAATCAGGGCGCGTGGGCCTTCGTGCAGCCTTATCTGGAATGGGTTCTGGACCAGAACGGCCGTACCGGCGAGCGTCCGCGCTATGCGGGCCGTCCGGCCTCCGCGGCGACCGCCACCGGCCTCATGTCCAAGCATCTGGCGCAGCTCAAGGCCTTCCTGGATGAGTCCCTCGGCTGATGCCGGGGGCCTCTTCAGGCTTGATCCTGAGCTGATCTCCACAGAACATTGACCTCATTCGAATTCCAAAGAAAGAAGACAACGCCCATGGCTACCGAGATCCGCGTTCCCACCCTCGGCGAATCCGTGACGGAAGCAACCATTGGCAAGTGGTTCAAGAAGCCCGGCGAAGCTGTCGTGGCCGATGAGCCGCTGGTTGAGCTGGAAACCGACAAGGTGACGGTGGAAGTGCCTGCCCCCGTCTCCGGCGCACTGGCTGAGATCATCGCCAATGAAGGCGATACGGTTGAGGTCGGCGCGCTGCTGGGCGCGATCGCCGAAGGCGCTGGCGGCTCTGTTGCCGCGCCTGCCGCAACCGCCGCGCCGGCCCCGGCGGCCGCCCCTGCCGCTGCTCCTGCCGCCCCCGTGGCAGCCGGTGGCAATAATGGCCCGGCCGTGGCCCGCATTGCCGCCGAGAGCGGCGTGAACCCGGCCGCCGTCGCCGGTTCCGGCAAGGATGGCCGCGTCACCAAGGGTGACATGCTCGCCGCCATCGCCGGCGGTGTCAGCGCTGCTCCGGTGTCTGCCCCGCGTCCTGCTTCCGCACCGGTCGATGCCGCGCGCGAAGAGCGCGTGAAGATGACCAAGCTGCGCCAGACCATTGCGCGCCGGCTGAAGGACGCCCAGAACACCGCCGCCATGCTCACCACGTTCAACGACGTGGACATGTCTGCCGTGATGGCCCTGCGCGCCCAGTACAAGGATGCCTTCGAGAAGAAGCATGGCACCAAGCTCGGCTTCATGGGCTTCTTCACCAAGGCCGTGATTGCGGCGCTGAAGGATCTGCCGGCGGTGAACGCCGAGATCGACGGCACCGACATCGTCTACAAGAACTACTACAATATCGGCATTGCGGTCGGCACCGAGAAGGGCCTCGTGGTGCCGGTGGTGCGTGACGCCGACCAGCTCACCGTCTCCGATATCGAGAAGCAGATTGCCGGTTATGGCCGCAAGGCGCGTGATGGCAAGCTCGGCATCGAGGACATGCAGGGCGGCACCTTCACCATCACCAATGGCGGCATCTACGGCTCGCTGATGTCCACCCCCATCCTGAACGCCCCGCAGTCCGGCATTCTCGGCATGCACCGCATCGAGGAGCGTCCGGTGGTGGTGAAGGGTCAGGTGGTCATTCGTCCTATGATGTATCTGGCGCTCTCCTATGATCACCGGATCGTCGATGGCCGCGAGGCCGTGACCTTCCTGGTGCGTGTGAAGGAGACCCTTGAGGACCCGGCGCGTCTCGTGCTGGACCTCTGAGAACGGGAACCGGGCATTGGCGTTCGGATCACACCCACCACCCATCCCGCCGCATCCGTGTGCGGCGGGAGGCGGGGAGATGATCGCCCTTTGCGAGACCGTACGCGGTGCCCGGTGTACCTTTCCTCAGATGGCGAAAGATGGCGTGCAGAAGCTGCACGCCAATCTCGCCATGAGCGGGCCGGCTGCCCCTGACGGGGCGGGCGCCGCCATCCAAATCAATTTTTCCGATCCGGGTGCGGTTGATGCCGCCTGCGCGCGTGCCGCATCTTCGGGCGCAACCGTGATCATTTCACCGGCCGACATGTTCTGGTGCGCGCGCCCTGCGCGCGTCCGCGATCCGTTCGGCCATGTCCGGGCCTTCAACGCCGCGTTGGACCCTCACTGACATTTCGAAAGTGCATCCCATGTCCTACGATCTGATCGTCATCGGTACCGGCCCCGGCGGCTATGTGGGCGCCATTCGCGCCGCCCAGCTTGGCCTGAAGGTGGCCGTGGTGGAAAAGCGCGGCGCCCATGGCGGCACCTGCCTCAATGTCGGCTGCATCCCCTCCAAGGCGCTGCTGTATGCTTCCGAGCTGTTCGAGGAAGCCGGCCACAAGTTTGCCGATATGGGCATTGGCGTTGGCAAGCCGCAGCTTGATCTGGCCGCCATGCTCGCCTTCAAGGAGCGCGGGATCGACGGCAATGTGAAGGGCGTCGAGTTCCTTCTGAAGAAGAACAAGATCGATGCCTATTTCGGCACCGGCAAGATCCTTGCCCCCGGCAAGGTGGAAGTGACCCTGAATGAGGGTGGCAAGGTGGAGGTTCTCGAAACGAAGAACATCCTCATCGCCACCGGTTCGGATGTCGCTCCGCTGCCGGGCGTGACGATTGATGAGGAGCGCATCGTTTCCTCCACCGGCGCGCTGTCCCTGCCGCAGGTGCCGGGCAAGCTGGTGGTGGTTGGCGCTGGCGTGATCGGGCTTGAGCTTGGCTCGGTGTGGCGTCGTCTGGGCTCTGAAGTCACCGTTGTGGAATATCTCGACCGCATCCTGCCCGGCATGGATGGCGATGTTGCCAAGAACTTCCAGCGCATTCTCTCCAAGCAGGGCTTCAGCTTCAAGCTGGGCGCGAAGGTCACAGGCGTCGACAGCTCCGGCAAGACGCTGAAGGTCTCGATCGAGCCGGCGGCTGGCGGCGAGGCGGAAGTGCTTGAGGCGGATGTGGTGCTGGTGGCGATTGGCCGCCGCCCGTATACGGCTGGCCTTGGCCTTGAGGGTGCTGGCGTGGCGCTGGATGAGCGCGGCCGCGTGGTGACCGACGCGCACTTCGCCACCAATGTGCCCGGCATTTACGCCATTGGCGATGTGATCGCCGGCCCGATGCTCGCCCACAAGGCCGAGGAAGAGGCCGTGGCGCTGGCCGAGCAGCTCGCCGGCAAGGCCGGGCATGTCAATTACGACATCATTCCCGGCGTGGTTTACACCTTCCCCGAGGTCGCCACAGTCGGCAAGACCGAAGAGGAGCTGAAGGCGGCGGGCGTGGCCTACAAGGTGGGCAAGTTCCCCTTCACCGCCAATGGCCGCACCAAGGTGAACAACACCACGGACGGCTTCGTGAAGATCCTCGCCGATGCCACCACCGACAAGGTGCTGGGCGCGCATATCATCGGCCCCGAGGCGGGCGAGATGATCCACGAATGCGCGGTGCTGATGGAGTTTGGCGGGTCTTCCGAGGATCTCGCCCGCACCTGCCATGCCCACCCCACCCGCTCTGAGGCGGTGAAGGAGGCGGCGCTGGCCGTGGAGAAGCGCGCCATCCATATGTGATGCGTTTCCCGCCGGGCCGGGAAGAAACAGGAAGCGCGCCTTGCCGTCAGGTCGGGCGCGCTTTTTCATTCGGCATGGCGTCTTGCGCCAACTGATGCTTGAGACATCATTTCTGCTGCCTTGACATGAAATTTTCCGCTTTGACAGCTGGCAAGGCTGGACAATGGCGTGGCGCATGTCCCAATGGTCCCTGAAGGCGCAAAAGCTGCATTTGCAAGCCGGCGCGCAGAAAGCAGCCCCAGCGGAGGATGGCATGCAGGACGACGAATATATCTATGATGAGGAAAGCGGTGAGTGGCTGCCCGCAAGCGAAGTGGCCAGCCGCAAGGCCGCTGCCAGTGAAGTGCAGGTGAAGGATTCCCAGGGCACCATTCTGGCGGATGGCGACCAGGTGGTGCTCATCAAGGATCTGCCGGTGAAGGGCGCGGGCCAGACGCTGAAGCGCGGCACGCTCATCAAGTCCATCCGCCTCACGGACAACCCGGAAGAGATCGATTGCCGGTTCGAGGGCATCAAGGGGCTGGTACTGCGCACGGAATTCGTGCGCAAGCGCTGATGCTGTGGCCGGGGTGAGGAGCGGAGCGGCTTGCCCGCTCCTTCATTCTGCCGAGAAGGTCACGGCCTCGATCCGCCAGCCATCCGGGTCCAGAAGGAATGCGGCGTAATAGCTTTCGGCATAATGCGGGCGCAGGCCGGGTGCCCCGTTATCCGCGCCGCCATGAGCCAGCCCGGCGGCATGAAAGGCCTGCACGGCGCTTCTGTTCTGCCCCCAGAAGCAGAGGTGAAATCCGGGCGGGCAAAAGATGGGGCCGCCCCGTTCCTCCACCCAGAAGGGGGCTGCACCCGGCGCGCCATCCGGCCCCGGCAGGGTTCCGGGCGGTCCCCAGCAGGCCGAGTGGCCAGCAGGCTCCACCTCATCCGCTACCCGCACCAGTCCCAGCGGGGCCAGAACAGAATCATAAAAGCCGATCGCGCGCGTCAGATTTGTGGTGCCGAGCGACATATGCTCGAACACGGGGCGGATGGGCGTGTATGGCGCTGTCCTGTTCATGAGGTCACCCTATTGCGCGCGGATGGGCGGCGCGCCAGGCATTCATCAGGGCCGTGGAATCCACCTGGGTATAGATCTGTGTGGTGGAGAGCGAGGCGTGGCCGAGCAGTTCCTGAATCGCCCGCAATTCTCCGCCGCGCGCCAGCAGGTGGGTGGCGAAGGAATGGCGCAGGGCATGGGGCGTCGCACTGTCCGGCAGGCCAAGGGCCCCGCGCATGCGCGCCACCGCCATCTGCACGATACGGGGATTGAGCGGCCCGCCCCGCTGCCCGCGAAACAGCGGTGTGCGCGGGGCCAGCGGGTGGGGGCATTGCGCCTTGTAATCCATCACCGCTGCCCGCACCGGGGCCAGAAGCGGCACCATGCGGGTCTTGTTGCCCTTGCCGGTGACGGTGATCTGGTCTGATCCGGGATCGATGTCATCCGCAGTCAGGCTCAGGGCCTCGGCAATGCGCAGGCCGGAGCCATAGAGCAGGGCGATGATGGCGGCATCGCGTGCCAGAACCCAGGAATCCCGGGCCTCACAGGCACGGGTCTCGGGGTCGGCGAGCGCGCGCGCGGCATCCACCGAAACCGGCTTGGGCAGGCTTTTGGGCACTTTGGGCGCCCGCACGGCGGCAAGGGCGGCCAGCTTGCCATGGCCTTCCTGCTCCAGATGCCGGGCGAAGGACCGGGCAGCGGCAAGAAGGCGCACCAATGTGCGCGGGGCAACCCCCTCCGCCCGCCGGGCCGCCAGCACCGCGCGCACATCGGCGGGGGCGAGAATCGCCAGATCCTTCAATGCCGGCGGATGGCCCAGATGCTGGGCAAGCCGGGAGAGCACCGCCAGAAGGTCGCGTGCATAGGCTTCAACCGTCTGGAAGGAAAGGCGCCGTTCATGGGTGAGCCGGTCCAGCCAGCGCTCGGCTGCCGCGCGCACATCCGGGGCGGCAGCTTCCAGCAGATCCCGGCGCGCACGCGCGGCTTTCTGGGCATGGGACATGGCCATGAGAGGGGCTCCAACCGGAGGGGCTTGAGAGGAACGGACAAAAACCCGTTGGGAATCAGCCTATTCTCTCTGCGGCAACCTTTCCATTTTCCTGCTTGCGAGAAGCTTTGCCAGCCGCGGTACTCTGGGCTATCAATGCAGCCTCAGAAATCCGCCTGTTTTGGGGTCCATGGTCCTCGAATTGCGGAAAACAATGCCCATATAAGGGCGACAACTCACCCGCAGGTGTGGATTGAACGGGCGCTGCCGCAGGCCGCGTCCGGTGCCGGAAGCTGATGGAGGGCGACATGGCGGCCGTAAAGGAAACAGTCGAGCAGGTTCGTTCCATCGGCGTGGACCAGTATAAATACGGGTTCGAGACGCAGATCGAATCCGAAAAGGCCCCCAAGGGGCTGTCCGAGGACATTGTCCGCTACATTTCCGAGCGCAAGAACGAGCCGGAATGGATGCTGGAATGGCGCCTCGATGCCTATCGCCGTTGGCTGACCATGCAGGAGCCGGGCTGGGCGCGCCTTGATTATCCTCAAATCGATTTTCAGGATCTCTACTATTACGCCGCGCCGAAGGCCTTCAAGCCGCTGAGCTCGCTTGATGAAGTGGACCCGGAAATCCTGCGCACCTATGAGAAGCTGGGCATTCCGCTGCGCGAGCAGGAAATGCTGGCCGGTGTCGTGCGCCCGGAAGGTGAGGGCACCCGCATCGCCGTGGACGCGGTGTTTGATTCGGTCTCCGTCGCCACCACCTTCAAGGAAGAGCTGAAGGCCGCCGGCGTCATCTTCATGCCGATCTCCGAGGCACTGCAGGAACACCCGGATCTGGTGCGCAAATATCTCGGCACGGTGGTGCCGGTGACCGACAATTTCTACGCCACGCTCAATTCCGCGGTCTTCTCCGACGGCTCCTTCGTCTATGTGCCGCCGGGCGTGCGCTGCCCCATGGAGCTGTCCACCTATTTCCGCATCAATGAGCGCAATACCGGCCAGTTCGAGCGCACGCTGATCATCGCCGACAAGGGCTCCTATGTGTCCTATCTGGAAGGGTGCACCGCCCCCCAGCGTGACGAGAACCAGCTTCATGCCGCCGTGGTCGAGCTGATCGCGCTCGAAGATGCGGAGATCAAGTATTCCACCGTCCAGAACTGGTATCCGGGCGATGCCGAGGGCAAGGGCGGCATCTATAATTTCGTCACCAAGCGTGGTGATTGCCGTGGCGACCGCTCCAAGATCTCCTGGACGCAGGTGGAGACCGGCTCCGCCATCACCTGGAAATATCCAAGCTGCGTGCTGCGGGGAGATGAATCGCGCGGCGAGTTCTACTCCATCGCCATCTCAAACGGCCGCCAGCAGGTGGATTCGGGCACCAAGATGATCCATCTGGGGAAGAACACCTCCAGCCGCATCATCTCCAAGGGCATTTCGGCCGGGCACTCGAACAATACCTATCGCGGCCTCGTCTCCGCCCATCGAAAGGCGGAGAATGCGCGCAACTTCACCAACTGCGACTCCCTGCTCATTGGCGATACATGCGGCGCGCATACCGTGCCCTATATCGAGGCCAAGAACCCCACGGCCCAGTTCGAGCATGAGGCCACAACCTCCAAGATCTCCGAGGAGACGCTGTTCTACTGCATGCAGCGCGGCCTCACCCAGGAGGATGCGGTGGCGCTTGTGGTGAACGGCTTCGTGCGGGATGTGCTCCAGCAGCTTCCCATGGAATTTGCCGTGGAAGCGCAGAAACTCATCTCCATCAGCCTCGAGGGCAGCGTCGGCTAGCCTGCCTTGCACACAACATATGCCGGCCCCACCACCGGGCCGGCCCAAAGAACAGACGCTCAAAGGAAACCACCCATGTCTCCCCTGCTGGAAGTCCGCGACCTTCATGCCCGCATCGAGGATGGTCGCAAGATCATTGAAGGCATGAATCTCGTCATCAATCCCGGTGAGGTGCACGCCATCATGGGGCCCAACGGGGCGGGCAAGTCCACCCTGTCCTATGTGCTCTCCGGCAAGCCGGGCTATGAGGTGACCAGCGGACAGGTGCTGTTCCGCGGCCAGGATCTGCTGGAGATGGAGCCGGATGAGCGCGCCGCCGCCGGCCTGTTCCTCGCCTTCCAGTATCCGCTGGAAATTCCCGGCGTGCCCACCATGTCCTTCCTGCACACGGCGGTGAACGCCCAGCGCAAGACCCGCGGAGAGCCCGAAATGGGCGCGCCGGAACTGCTGCGCAAGGTGCGCGCCATTGCCAAGGTGCTCGAGATCGATTCCGACATGCTCAAGCGGGCGGTCAATGTCGGCTTCTCCGGTGGTGAGAAGAAGCGCAACGAAGTGTTGCAGATGATGCTGCTGGAACCCAGCCTCGCCATTCTCGATGAAGCTGATTCCGGCCTCGATATCGACGCGCTGAAGATTGTCTCCAACGGTGTGAACAGCCTGCGCTCGCCGGAGCGCTCCAATCTCATCATCACCCACTATCCGCGCCTGCTGGAATATATCGTGCCGGATGTGGTGCATGTGTTCGCCAATGGCCGCATCGTGCATTCGGGTGATGCCGATCTTGCGCGCGAGCTGGAGGCAACCGGCTATGCGAAATATATGGATGCGGCGTGATGGCCATGAGTGCTGACGTCCGGATCTTGACTGCGCGCCCGGCCTCCGGGCCCGCGCGCACCGCCGCTGAAACGGCGCTCGCCACCGCCTTTGAACAGGTGAAGGCGCGCCTGCCCGGCAATACCGCCCTTGCGGCCCGTCGCGAGGCGGCTTTCGCCCGCTTTGCCGCCGCCGGCCTGCCGCACCGTCGCGTGGAGGAGTGGCGCTATACCGATCTGCGCCAGATGATGCGCGACATGGCGCCCCTGGTGGAGGCCCCCGCCCAGCCGCTGACAAGCGCGCCGCAATCTGCCGGCCTGCTCGCGCAGGTGGAGGCGCGCCGCCTTTATGTGGTGGATGGCGCCTTCGTGCCCGGCCTTTCGGATCTGGCGGATCTGGAAAACGGCCTGACCATTCTCTCGCTGGCCGAGGCGCTGCGCGGGGATGTCAGGCTGGGTGATGTTTCTGTTGCCGAGCGGCTGGATGCCACCTTCCCCTGCACGGACGTGATGGCCGCGCTCAACACGGCTTTCATGGCGGATGGCCTTGTCATCCATCTGGCCGAGGGGGTGGAACTGAAGCGCCCGCTGGAGTTCATTCATGTGAACACCCGCACCGCGCCCGTTTCCATCTATACCCGCTCGCTGGTGGTGCTGGAAAAGGATGCGAAGGCCACGCTGGTGGAAAGCCATGACGGGCCGGATGGCGTGGCCTATCAGGTCAATACCGCACTGGAACTGGTGGTGGGCGAGGGTGCGCAGCTCAACCGGGTGAAGCTGGTGCGCGAGGGCGATGCCGCCCTGCACATCGCCACTGTGCTGCTGGATGTCGCCGGTTCCGCCCTCCTGAAAACCGCGCATTACACGCTGGGTGGCCGAATTGTCCGCAACCAGATCTTCTCCCAGCTTTCCGGCGAGGAGATCCATGCGGTTTTTGGCGGCGTGTCCATGCTGTCCAACCAGCAGCATTCGGATACGTCTCTGGCCGTGGAGCATCTGGCTCCCAATTGCGAGAGCCGTGAAAACTTCCGCGCCGTTCTCGATGGCCGTGCGCGTGATGTGTTCCAGGGCCGCATTGCCGTGCGCCGCGAAGCGCAGAAAACCGATGCGCGCATGATGACCCGTGCGCTTCTGCTTTCCGATACGGCCGAGGCTGACAACAAGCCGGAGCTGGAAATTTTCGCCGATGATGTCCAGTGCGCCCATGGCTGCACCACGGGCAATCTGGATGAGCAGGTGAAGTTCTATCTCATGGCCCGCGGCATTCCCGAAAAGGAAGCCGAGGCCCTGCTCATTCAGGCCTTTGTGGGCGAGGTGTTGGACACCATCGAGAATGAGGGTGTGCGCGATGCGCTGATCGAGGCCACCCGCGTCTGGCTGAAGGACCGTAACTGATGAACCATCCTGCCGTGACCGGAGCCGGTTATGATGTGAACCGCGTGCGGGAGGATTTTCCCATTCTCTCGCTGAAGGTGCACGGCAAGCCGCTGACCTATCTCGATAATGGCGCCTCCGCGCAGAAGCCGGTTCAGGTGCTGGAGCGGATGGATCAGGTCTATCGCACCGAATATGCCAATGTGCATCGCGGCCTGCACTACCTCGCCAATGCCTCCACCGAGGCTTATGAGGGCGGGCGCGAACGGGTGGCGCGTTTTCTGAACGCGCGGCGGAATGAGGAGATCGTCTTCACCCGCAGCGCCACCGAGGCCATCAATCTGGTGGCCGCCACCTTCGGGGCCTCACGCATCCAGCCGGGCGATGAAATCGTGCTCTCCATCATGGAGCATCACGCCAATATCGTGCCCTGGCACTTTTTGCGCGAGAAGCTGGGGGCGGTTATCAAATGGGCGCCGGTGGACGAGAATGGCGCCTTTCATCTGGATGCGTTCGAGGCACTGCTGAGCGAACGCACGAAGATGGTCGCCGTTACCCACATGTCGAATGTGCTGGGCACGGTGGTGCCGGTGAAGGATGTGGTGCGCATCGCCCATGCGCGTGGCATTCCGGTGCTGGTGGATGGCGCGCAGGGGGCCGTGCATCTGGATGTGGATGTGCAGGATATCGACTGCGATTTCTATGTCCTCACCGGCCACAAGCTGTATGGGCCAACCGGCATTGGCGCGCTCTATGCCAAATATGAGCTGCTGGAGCGGATGCCGCCCTTCAATGGCGGCGGCGAGATGATCCGTGAGGTGCGGCAGGATTCCATCACCTATGGAGATCCGCCCCACCGGTTCGAGGCCGGCACGCCGCCGATCGTGGAAGCCGCGGGGCTGGGGGCTGCGATCGATTATATCAACTCCATCGGCAAGGACCGTATCCGCGCCCATGAGGAAGATCTGACGCATTATGCGCAGGCGCGGCTGCGGGAGCTGAATGCCATCCGCATCATTGGTGATGCGCCGGGTAAGGGGTCCATCATCTCCTTCGAGATGCAGGGCGCCCATGCCCATGATGTCGCGACGCTGATCGACATGGATGGTGTCGCCGTGCGTGCCGGCACCCATTGCGCCATGCCGTTGCTGGAGCGTTTCGGGGTGAATGCCACCTGCCGTGCATCCTTCGGCCTCTATAATACGCGCGAGGATGTGGACCGCTTCATTGCCGCGCTGAAAAAGGCGCAGGATATTTTCGGCTGAGAGCAGGCAGGCAATCCATGACATCAGGGCAGGGTTCAGGCTTCGTGGCCGAGCCCTGCCTGTCCTGGATGCTGAATGGACAGGCCGGTCGCCGGATGTTTCCGCTGTGACATGATGTGATGGAGATTGCCCGCTCAGGAGCGGGGAAGATGGGTGCGTCTTGTTCCGCCGCAGGCCGGAGGATCTTCAGCCGCATCGAACACAAGCCGGCCGATACAGAAAAACCGGAAAGATGGTTCTGGAACTGAAAGCGGGTGGAGCAGAACTGCTCCACCCGCTTTCTTGTCTTCATGGCGCATCATGGAGCTGATGCGCCAGCCCTTCGGTCACTCACTCGGCATCCACCGGCGCATAGACCGGCCACCACTGCGCCTCACGCACGGCCTCGACCGGATCGGCGAGATTGTCGGCACGGGCCAGACCCTGCGCCTGCGCGGTGCGGATCACCTCGGTCGCGACAACGCTGGAGGTGGTGCGCAGATCGGCATTGGAGGGCAGAAGGGAGGCGCCCGGCGCATCTTCGGGGGCCTGTCCGGCCACGGCCTGGGCGGCGGCGAAGATCATCTCGTCCGTCACCTTGGCCGCGCGGCCGACAATGGTGCCAAAGCCGAGACCCGGATACAGCGCGGCATTGTTGGCCTGACCGATGACATAGGTGACACCGTTATAGTGCACATCGTCAAAAGGCGCGCCCGTGCCCACCAGCACCTTGCCGTCCGTCCACTCGATGAGATGTGCGGGGGTCGCCTCATGCAGCAGCGTGGGGTTGGAGAGGGGGAAGATGATCGGACGCTCCACATGGGCGGCCATATCCTTCACGATGCTCTGCGTGAACATGCCCGGCGTGGTGGAGGTGCCGATCATGATGGTGGGGTGCACTTCACCCACCACGGTGGCAAGGTCGATGATGCCATCCTTCGCGGCGCGTTCCGCCCGCAGGGATTCCATGGCCGGCCAGCGGCTGTCATCGGCGGGGATCGGCTCACACGGCGTGCGCTTGAGGTTTGCGACCTCGGCCAGCGGGCGGGCATAGGGGCGCTGATAGTCCAGCAGATGGTCCGCCATGTCCTCGGTCAGCAGGCCGGGCAGGTCGACGATCCAGATCTTGCGGGTGGCTTCATCATGCGGCACGCCATGGCGCACCATATGGTCACGGATCTGGTCGGCAATGCCGCAGCCGGCGGTGCCGCCACCCAGAATGACCACACGCTGCTCGGCCCAGCTCTTGCCGGTGCGCTCAACCGCGTTCAGCAGGCCGGCCAGAACGATGGCACCGGTGCCCTGCATGTCATCATTGAAGGTGGGCAGCTTGTCGCGATGGCGGGCCAGAATGCGGCGGGCATTGGTGGAGCCGAAGTCCTCCCAGTGCAGCATGGCCTTGGGGAACAGCTTGTGCGCGGCCGCCACATAGGCATCCACGAAGTCATCATACTGCTTGCCGCGGATGCGCGAGTGGCGATAACCCACATAGAGCGGATCATTCAGCAGCTTCTCATTATTGGTGCCCACATCCAGCACAACGGGAATGACCCGGTGCGGGTCCACACCCGCCGCTGCCGTGTAAACCGCGAGCTTGCCAATGGAAATGTCGATACCATTGGAGCCCCAGTCGCCAATACCCAGGATTTCCTCCGCATCCGAAGCAACCAGAAGGTCGATATCGTCCGCTCCCGCACCGAATGCGGCAAGCTTTTCCTCGATCTTCTCAGGCTCGTTGATGGAGAGGAACACGCCACGCGGACGGGTCATCACCTCGCTGTAGTTCTCGATGGCCTCGCCGACAACCGGATCATAGACAACCGGAAGCATCTCCATCATGTGGCGCTGGAGAAGGGCGTAGAACAGGGTGACATTATTATCGTGCAGCCGCCACATATAGATATGCTTGGCCAGATCTGTCGGCGCGGCATGATAGGCGGCATAGGCGCGCTCAAGCTGCGGCTCCATCTCGGTGGTGACGACAGGCGGCAGAAGGCCATTGAGCCCGAGTGCATCACGCTCCGCCGCAGTAAAGGCCGTGCCCTTGTTGAGCGCGGGGTCCCGCAGAACCTGATATCCGCGGGCGGTGGTCTTGATCCGGCGGCCCGTTGCGTCCTTTACAACCTTTGCCTGTCTGCTGAACATCCTGCTTCTCCGCTATGGAATTTTCGTGTGTGCCTATGGCGCTTAAATTAGGGAATAATATTGTATTTTCCAGATCATTCCCGAATATATCGCGATCATGAAACTGTTTTGTGTCTTCCCGTATCTGCCTGTGATGAATGTATGATTTATCCAATACTTGTATAAATCAGGGTCAGGATGCCTCGCTTTGCAAACATCAGGCCCCGGCCAGCCCCTGACCCACCATGTCGAGCGGCTTCACAATCTGGTCGAACTGCTCTTCACTCACCTTGCCGGAGGCGAGGGCGGCGTCCTTCAGCGTGGTGCCATTGGCAATGGCCGCCTCGGCAATATGCGCCGCATTCTGGTAGCCGATAACCGGGGACAGGGCTGTCACCAGCATCACGCTGCCTTCGACATATTCCTGGATTTTCTTGCGGTTGAGGTCCGTGCCTTCCACCGAGAAGGTGCGGAACTTCTCGCAGCCATCAGCCAGAATGCGGGCTGAATGCAGGAAATTGTTGATGATGACCGGGCGCATGGCGTTCAGCTCGAAATTGCCCTGGCTGCCTGCAATCGCCACGGCGCTGTCATTGCCCATCACCTGAATGGCGATCATCACAATCGCCTCGCACTGGGTGGGGTTCACCTTGCCGGGCATGATGGACGATCCCGGCTCGTTGGATGGCAGGATCAGCTCGGCAAAACCGCAGCGCGGGCCGGAAGCCAGCCAGCGCATGTCATTGGCGATCTTCATCAGCACGACAGCCAGATTGCGCAGCGCCGCATGGGCCCGCACCATCGCATCCAGAGAGCCCTGCGCCGTGAACTTGTTGGGGGCGGTGATGAAGGGCTTGCCGGTGAGCTCGGCGATCTTCGCCGCCACATCCTTCGAGAAGCCCTTGGGCGCGTTCAGCCCGGTGCCGACGGCCGTGCCGCCGATGGCCAGCTCATACAGGCCGCTGCGGCTGGCCTCGATATCGGCAATCGCGGCACGGATCTGCCCGGCCCAGCCATGCCATTCCTGCCCCACGGTGAGGGGTACGGCATCTTCCAGATGGGTGCGGCCGATCTTGACCACATCCATCCAGCCATCGGCCTTCTTCTCGATCTCCTCCACAAGCAGGGTCACCTGCGGCAGAAGCTGCGTATCCAGCGCCAGAACCGAGGCGATGTGCATGGCGGTGGGGAAGGTGTCATTGGATGACTGCCCCATATTCACATCATCATTCGGCCCCACCGGATGCTGGCTGCCCAGCGTGCTGCCCAGAAGCTGGATGGCGCGGTTGGAGAGAACCTCGTTCACATTCATGTTGGACTGGGTGCCGGAGCCCGTCTGCCAGACATAGAGCGGGAAGTTCTCATCCAGCTTGCCGGCAATGGCCTCATCGGCGGCGCGGACGATGGCGTCCTTCTTCCAGTCCGGCAGGCGGCCGGCGGCATTGTTCACCAGCGCGGCGGCCTTCTTCACATATCCATAGGCGTGATAAACCGCCTTGGGCATATGGTCGTCACCAATGGAAAAATGGACCAGAGAGCGCTGGGTCTGCGCACCCCAATAGCGGTTCGCAGGCACCATCACCTGGCCCATGCTGTCAAATTCCTGGCGCTCGCCCGTTGCGGCAAGGCCCAGAGGAATGTCCTGAATGGTGGGGTGGGACTCATCGTCAGCCATAATGCCCTCAACTCCCTCATGAATGGGAAAATACCCGCTCACCCGCACAGGCCATGGGTAAGGGGCGTGTTTGACAAGGAGACAACAGGAAACGGGCGTCACAGCCCTTGCCTGAACGTTCACGACAGCCGGAGGCGCTGTTTTCACAGGCCGGAAAACCGCTTGCGCGGCGCAGATATGCAGGGATTGCATCATCCCGGGCGGGATGAATGCACACCGGATGCGGAAGGGTTGCGCGTGCGCCCGCCCGTGCAGGCAGGGTGGGAAAAGGACGAAATCACCATGCGTGGTCCTTCATGTCCCCTGAATGTCTCATGATGTGTGCTGCATCGCACTTTTATTTAATCAGTCCAAATAAAAGTGTTTATCCATGCTCACATTATGTGCTTTCATGAACATTAGTGGAGTGATCTTGGCCGAACAACCTCTATTTTTGCAGGTGCGGAAAATATCGGCATATTCCCGGAAGCCCTATTCTATTTATCGATAGATGCAATCAATGCAGGAAGCTGCATTTCCCGGCTGGTCTCGTCACATAAACATGATACCAACGAGGGAAGGCCCCGACGAACAACAGCGTGGAACGATGAAACAAGATAGCCTGATAGATACGGATGAGTTGCAGGCATTCCAGGCGGTGATATCCAGAAAGAGTTTCAGCGAGGCAGCCGATTTTCTGGGCGTTGCACAGTCAACCATCAGCCAGCGCATCGCCCGTCTTGAGAAGCGCGCCGGCCGCCAGCTCATCCGCCGCACGACACGCAGCGTGGAGATTACGCCCGAGGGCGAGTCGATGCTGATCTATGCGAATGCCATTCTTTCCATTGCCGAGGATGCGCGCCGCCGCCTTTCCCATCCGCCCATCGCCGGTGTGCTGAAGGTGGGGATCGAGGACGAGTTCGCCACCACCAATCTGCATCGCATCCTCAGCATCTTCCATTCCCAGCATCCGCATTTCGAAATCCAGTTCCTGACCGGGCGGAACGAGTATCTGCACGACTCCCTGCACATGCGGGATACGGACATCATTCTGGGGAAGTGCCACAGTGGAGATCACGGCGGAGATCTCATCTGGCGGGAGGATATCATCTGGGTGGGCCGGCCGGACATGGAGCCGGTGCGGGCGAGCGAGACCCTTCCCCTCATCACCTATCTGGGGCCAAGCCTCACGCGGGATCTGGTGGAGCAGGCGCTGCTGGAATCCCAGCGGCCATGGCGGCTGGTGGCGCAGGGCAGCAATCTGCTCGGCCTTCTTGCGGCGGCGGAGGCGGGGCTGGGCGTCATGGCCATTGGCCGCAACTTCATGACATCCAATCTCCAGCAGCTTCCGCAGGGCTGGAGCCTGCCCGAGCTTGGCACGCTGGATTATGTGATCCAGCGCCGCACCGGCACAGCAGACCCGGCCATTCATGTCTTCATCGAGGTGTTGCGCGGCTTTGTCAGCCAGTTCGCCGAACGGGGTTCTGCCGATCCGGCAGGGCTTGATCGGCAGGATCTGCCAGGGCAGGCCTGAGTTCAGGATGTGACAAGCTGTGGCAAGATGGGGAATGTGCTCCATCATCTTGCCGCAGCTTCATATTTTCCTGAGCTGGGCAAGGGCGTGCGCGATGGAGATACCGCACACGCCTATTTCGGCGCGGTGGACAATCTGGCCAAGAGCGACACCCATGCCCTCGGCATTGCCCGCTCCGATGACGGGCAGAAGACATGGACCCTGCTGGGCCTGCTGCCCATGCTGGACCCGCCCCGCCCGGATGCGGCCGACACCATCGCCAAGGCGAAAGCCCTTGGCATCGATGTGAAGATGGTGACGGGCGATGATGTGGCCATCGGCTCTGAAATCTCCCGCAAGCTGGGCATCGGCTCGCACCTTCTGGTGGCGGGGGATGTTCACCGTGCCGGTGCAGGATTGGAAGCTGACATGAAAACGGCGCCCGGAGAGATCCGGGCGCCGCTTTTGTGTGTGGCCGGGAACAGGCTCAGTGGTTGGAGGCGGCTGCCCGCCCATAGCCCGTCTGGGCCCGCACATACTGGTCCTCGAACGCGGCGTTTTCCGCCTGTGCCCGCACGCTCTTGTCCGTCTTGGAGACGATGAACGCCATCAGGAAGGCGGCGGACATGGAGAACAGGGCCGGGTTGTCATAGGGGAAGATGGCTTCGGGGAAGCCGATCACGTTCTTCCACACCGCGGGCGAGAGGATCACCAGCGTCACCGCCGAAACCAGTCCGGTAATGCCGCCGGCCAGCGCGCCGCGCGTTGTCAGGCCCCGCCAGTACATGGACAGGATCAGCACCGGGAAGTTGGAGGAAGCGGCAATGCCGAAGGCCAGCGCCACGAGGAAGGCGAGGTTCTGCCCCTTGAACAGGATGCCGAGCCCGATGGCGATGACGCCGATCATCACCGTGGCGATTTTCGTCACCTTCATTTCCGAGCCTTCCGCCGCCTTTCCACGACGGAACACATTGGCGTAAAGGTCATGGCTGACCGCCGCCGCACCCGCCAGGGCAAGGCCGGACACCACCGCCAGAATGGTGGCGAAGGCCACGGCGGAGAGGAAGCCGAGCATCAGGTTGCCACCGGTCGCCTGCGCCAGATGGAGCGCCACCATGTTGCTGCCGCCGATCATCGCGCCGCCGACTTTCCCGCCCACGAAATATTCGGGATTGGTGGAGACGATGGCGATGCCGCCGAGACCGAGAATGCAGATCAGCAGGAAGAAATACCCGATGAAGCCCGAGGCATAGACCGCGCTCTTGCGAGATTCAGCCGCATCGGGAACGGTGAAGAAGCGCATCAGGATGTGCGGCAGGCCAAGCAGGCCGAAGCAGGCGCCCAGCGCGAAGGAGATGGCCTGCACCGGGTCCCGCAGCAGCACGCTGGGGCCCATGATGGCCGCGCCATCCTTGTGCACCGCCACTGCCGCCGTTGTCAGCCGCCCGAAATCGAAGCCGAAATGGGCGAAGGTGAGAACGGCCAGAAGCGTGCCGCCGAACAGCAGCAGCGTCGCCTTGATGATCTGCACCCAGGTGGTGGCGATCATGCCGCCGAACACGACATAAACCGTCATCAGCACGCCGACGGTGATGACCGCGTGATTGTATTCCAGCCCGAACAGCAGCTGGATCAGCTCTCCGGCGCCCACCATCTGCACGATGAGATAGAAGAACACCACGATCAGGCCGCCACAGGCCGCCATGATGCGCATCGCCTTCGGATCGAGCCGGTAGGACACGATGTCGGAGAAGGTGAAGCGGCCCAGATTGCGCAGGCGCTCGGCCATCAGGAACAGCAGCACCGGCCAGCCCATGAAGAAGGCGATGGCATAGAGGAAGCCGTCATAGCCGCGCATATAGACAAGGCTGGTGATGCCCAGAAGCGTGGCGGCGGACATGTAGTCGCCAGCCACCGCAAGCCCGTTCTGGAAGCCGGAGATGCCACCGCCGGCGGTGTAGAAGTCCGAGGCGGTCTTGCTGCGCTTGGCCGCCCACCATGTGATGCCGAGGGTCGCCAGAACGAACAGGGCGAAGATGGTGATGGCGGTGATGTTGAGCGGCTGCTTCTGGGCGCTGTCCTGTGCGAAGGCCAGCGTCGGGACAAGGCTGAAGCCGGCGGCGGAGGCGGTGAGGAGAATGCGGTTCATTTCGTCACCTCTTCCACCACTTCGGCCATGTCCCGGCTGTCGACATTGGCGCGGTTCACATAGAGGATGGTGAGCAGCCAGGGAATGATGATCACGGCCGCGCCGAGGGGCCAGCCGATGGAGGTGGTGCCGCCCGCGCTGATGGGCTGGCCAAGAATGGCGGGGGCCAGTGTCGCTGTCAGCATCAGGCCGAAATAGAGCACCATGGTGATGGCGAACAGGGTCCAGGCCAGCCTGTTTCTTCGGCTGGCTATCGCCTGGAACCGCGGATCGCGCGCGATCCGGGCATTGATGGTGTCGGTCATTCTTGTTTCCTCCTCAGGGGGGTCGCGCCTGTTCCGCATCCTCGTGTCGTGCGGGGGCTGTCTTGGAAGTGTCCGGTGAAGGGTCGCGTCCATCCGGCCGGCGCTGCACGGCCGGACGGACAGGCTGTCATCGGTGCATGCGCATCGCGTTGCGTTTCCCGCTGTGGTGTCACGCACATGCGGAAGGCGGGCGCGCCATCACGCTGGCGCGTCCGCTGCGAAACGGCGTGTCCTCAAGCGCGACCCCTTGGCGGGGCCGCCAGCCATGCCGGCGAGAACCCGGGACGGGCCGCGCCGGAAACGGCTTCAGAGTTCACGCGCGGTCTCACGCAGGATGAATTTCTGCACCTTGCCGGTCTGTGTGCGCGGCAGGGGGCCAAAGATGATGGCCTTGGGTGTCTTGAAACCGGCGAGCTGGGTCTTGCAGAAGGCGAGCAGCTCCTCCTGTGTCACGCGCGCGCCCTCCTTGAGCACCACGAAGGCGCAGGGGGTCTCGCCCCACTTCTCGTCGGGGCGGGCGACGACGGCCGCTTCCAGCACATCGGGATGGCGGTAGAGCACATCCTCCACCTCGATGGAGGAGATGTTCTCGCCGCCCGAGATGATGATGTCCTTGGAGCGGTCCTTGATCTCCACATAGCCGTCCTCATGCCAGACAGCGAGATCACCGGTGTGGAACCATTCGCCGTCAAAGGCCTCGGCAGTGGCGGTGGGGTTCTTCAGATAGCCGGCAAAGACATTGTTGCCGCGCATGAAGATCTCGCCAATGGTTTCGCCATCGCGCGCCACCGGCTCCAGTGTCTGGGGATCGGCAACCATCAGGCTTTCCAGCACCGGCCCGCGCACGCCCTGCCGGGCCTTGATGGCGGAGCGGGCATCGAGATCCAGCCCGTCCCAGTGCGATTGCCAGATATTGATGACGGATGGGCCGTAGCATTCGGTGAGCCCATAGACATGGGTCACATCCCAGCCCATGCGCTCCATGCCGGCGATGACGGAAGCGGGCGGCGGCGCGCCGGCGACCATCGCATGGACCTTCTGGTGGATGCCCTCCCGCAATGCGGCGGGCGCATTGTTGATCATGTTGAGCACGATCGGCGCACCGCAGAAATGCGTTATCCCCTCATCGCGCATCAGGTCGAGCACGGTCTCGACCCGCACCGCGCGCAGGCACACATTGGTGCCGCCAGCGGCCGCGATGCTCCAGGGGAAGCACCAGCCATTGCAGTGGAACATCGGCAGCGTCCACAGATAGACCGGCGCCCCCGAAAGCCCCCACGACATGACATTGGACACCGCGTTCAGATAGGCGCCGCGGTGGTGATAGACCACCCCCTTCGGATTGCCCGTGGTGCCGGAGGTGTAGTTGAGGGCGATCGGGTCCCATTCATCGGCGGGGCCGCAGAAGGTTTCGTTCTCGTCGCCTTCCTCAAGAAAGGCTTCATAATCCTTCTCGCCGATCCGCGCGCCTTCGCCGTCATAGACGGGATCGTCAATATCGATCACCGGAATGCGGCGCGACAGCAGGGCCAGGGCCTGCCGGGCGGTGGCGGAGAACTCCCGGTCGACGAACAGGATGCGGGCCTCGCCATGGTCGAGGATGAAGGCGATGGATTTGGCGTCGAGCCGGGTGTTGATGGCGTTGAGCACGCCGCCCATCATCGGCACGCCGAAATGGGCTTCCAGCAGCTCGGGGGTGTTGGTCGCGAGGAAGGCGACCGTATGGCCCGGCGTGATGCCGCGCCCGCGCAGGGCGGAGGCGAGCCTGTGGCTGCGCCGGGCGGTTTCGGCCCAGCTGCGGCGGGTGGCGCCATGCACCACGGCGGTGCGGTCCGGCCATATGGATGCCGCCCGTTCCAGAAAGGTCACGGGTGTCAGGGCAATATGGTTGGCGGCATTCTTCTCCAGCCCGATCCCATAGGGAGAGGGGGGCGTCATCATGGCATTGTCCTCCACATGGTGGCGGTGCCACGGCCTCTCCGCGCGGAGTTTTATGAGGGCGCTTTCCGCGCTTCTTTATTCTCCCTCGCGGCGCCTTGGTTCGGGCACCGTCATCGCGCGCAAGTTGCAGTTGGACTGTTGCGCAGGCTTTTCCGGATTACAACGAATTGTAACAAAGCCATTCGTATCATTCCCAAGGGGAACATCTGGCCCTACCGTCCTGTCCTGAAAAGCCCGGATGTCGATGTCAGGCATCAGTCCGGGTCAGGAAGCGCAAAGCTTCCGGGAGGACGCCATGCCACGTTCGTTCACGACGCTTCCGCCAGCGGATGATGCGCGCCTGCGTGTCATCACCGATGCCTTGCCGGTGGGTGTCGCCTATGTCGACCAGAACAAGATCTACCGCTTCGCCAACCAGCGTTTCGCCGCGGCTTACGGGTGGACGCCGGAGGACATGCAGGGCAAGCATGCCGACGAGTTCATCTGGCCCGATGCCATGGCGGTGGGTGATCCTTTCTTCGCGGCCGCCCATTCGGGCCAGTCGGTGGATTTCATTCATCCCGTTGGCCATGTGGACGGACGGATCCTCACCGTGCGCACCTTTCTGCGGCCGGATATCGCCGAGGACGGGACCGTTCTGGGCTTTTATGTCTGCTCCATCAATGTCACCCAGCAGAAGCAGGCCGAGGCCACGCTGCTTCAGGCCCAGAAGATGGATGCGGTGGGCCAGCTCGCCAGCGGCATTGCCCATGACTTCAACAATCTGCTGGCGATCATTCTGGGCAATCTCCTCCCGCTTCGGGAGGGGCTGGTTTCGGATGAGGTGCTGGAGGACTATATAGAGCCCTCGATCCGCGCCGGACGACAGGGCGCACGGCTCACCCGCCAGCTTCTGGCCATTGCCCGCCGCCAGCCCCTGCGGCCCGAGCGGCTGGATGTGGAAGCCGCCATTGCCGGTCTTGTCACGCTGCTGCGGCGCACGCTTCCCGCCACCATCCGCGTCTGTGTGGAGCGGCAGGGCGAGCCGGTGCCGCTGAATGTGGATCGCGCCCAGTTCGAGATCTCCCTTCTCAATCTGTGCCTGAATGCGCGCGATGCCATGCCTGATGGCGGGGAGCTGCGCATCTGCGTGGAATATCCCCCGCTGGAGACGCAGAAGCGTTTGATCCGTATCGTCGTGGCGGATACGGGCACGGGCATGGATGCGCATACGGCGGCCCAGGTGTTCCAGCCCTTCTTCACCACCAAGGGCGCTGGCAAGGGCACGGGGCTGGGGCTCAGCATGGTCTGGGGGTTCGTGCGCCAGTCGCAGGGGGCCATCTCGGTGGAAAGCCGCCAGGGGGTGGGCACCCGTTTCACCATATTGCTCCCCGCCGCCGCCGCGCAGACCATGCCGGAGCAGGCGGAGAGCGCGGAGGCCGCCAGTGCCCGGCAGGGTCTGATCCTTCTGGTGGATGACAATCACGAGATCCGCCGCACCATCCGGCGCCAGCTGGGCCATGCCGGCTATGTGGTGCTGGAGGCGGGCAGCGGTGATGAGGCGCTGGAACTGGTGCGGGGGGTGGATGAGCTGCGCGCCCTTGTGACCGATGTGGTGATGCCGGGCATGTCCGGTTTCCGGCTGGCGCGGGAGGCGGCGCGGTTGCGCCCCGGCCTGCACATCATCCTAATGACGGGGTTCGATGGTGCGGATGAGAAGGATAGGGACGGGCTGTCCCTTCCGGTGCTGGTCAAGCCCTTCGCACCGGAGGAGCTGGTGCGCCTGATCGAGGGCGGGCGGACAGTGCGGATGAAGAGCGATACGGCCCCGGCCGGAGACGGGCCGCGAGAGGAAATATAAGATGTCGACGGTACGCCCGCTGGTGCTCATCCTTGAAAACGACGCCGATCTGGCCGCCATTCTGGTGCGCACATTCGGCGAGCAGGGTTTTGAGGCGCAATCGGTGGGGCTGGTGCGGGATTTCGAGCGTCGGCTCGCGCAGGTACGCCCGGCCATCTGCATTGTCGACATGAGCCTGCCGGATGGCGCCGGGTTCGAGGTGATTGCCCGCCGGCTGAAATCCGAGGCCATTCCCGCCATCGCCATCAGCGGGGTGTGGACGGATGTGTCCTACCGGGTTCTTGGCCTGGAAATGGGGGCGGATGACTATCTGCTGAAACCCATCGACCCGCGCGAGCTGGTGGCGCGGGTGCGGGCGGTGTTGCGCCGGGTGGAGGGCGCCGCGGGCGCGGAGGACAATATTGTCCGCTTCAGTGGCTGGACCGCGGATTTCCACGGCCATCGCCTGATTGCACCCAATGGAGATGAAATCGACCTCTCGGCCAGCGAGGTGCGCCTGCTGCGCGCGCTCGCCTCCCGCCCCCAGCGGGTGCAGACCCGCGAAACCCTGATGGAGGGAGATGAGACAGCCGGCAATATTGCCTTTGACCGTTCGATAGATGTGCGCATCTCGCGCCTGCGCGCCAAGCTGCGCGAGGACCCGCGCAATCCGCTCATCATCAAGACCGTTTATGGCGCGGGCTACATGTTCGCGCCCGCGGTGGAATGGAGCCGGGGCGGATAGGCCGGAACCGGCCGCTCCCGGGCGATGGCGCGGACCGGCGCGATGCATGGATGCATGGTGCGGGTGAGCGGATCAGGAGGCGATCAATGGCCCGGTGCACCGGGCGCAGGCGTGCTGCTTCTGGCCATCTGCCGGAAGCGCGAGGGCGGGTAGCCTGTCCAGCGTGAAAAGGCCCGCGTGAAATTGGACTGGTCCTCATAGCCGAGGGCGGCGGCGACATCTGATATGGGCAGGGCGGTGTGTCCCAGCAGAAACAGGGCCCGCTTGCGCCGCGCGGCCTCCAGCACTTCGCGATAGGTGTAGCCCGCATGGCGCAACCGGCGTTGCAGCCCCTGCATGCCGATGCCCGTCAGGCGGGCGGCCCCGTCAATATCGCTCTGTCCGCTATGCAGGCGCAGGGCGACTATGGCGGAGAAGGAGCGCACAGGTTCGGGGGCATCGGGCAGAGCGACATCGGAGAGCACATCTCCCGACACCGGATGTTGCCCGGATATGGCGAAGGGCCGGACACGCGATGCAGGCAGGTCCTCATGGCGTATGGCGATGCCCGCCCCCTTGCGCCCGAAGCGGATGGGCACGCCCAGTTCATGCTCTATATGCCCGGCCTCTCCATCCCGCATATAGTCCACCTCGACCCAGTCCGGCCACCAGTTCGGGCCGAGAAAATCCCGTGCGACATCCATCATCGGAAAGATGAGATGGTCTGTATGGAAAATATTGAGCGGGATGAAGCGTGGGCGAACCACGCGCCAGACGACATGCCGCTTGTGATACTCCATCTCGAAGGTGAAGCCCGAGGCCTGATGCAGGTGGCTGGAGAGATTGATATTGTGCAGGCCCCTGCCAAGACTTTCCACATGCTCGATCTGCCGGGACCAGTGCCCATAAGCCTTGTAGGACATCTGCCGGCCGATATGCAGACCCAGCGTCCTGTCGCCGAGCATGTTCGAGGCGCGTGCAAACAGGCCGAATATGGACCGCGCCGGAATGGGCAGCTGGGGCAGTTCGCACAGGGCAAAGGGCAGCCCTTCCTTTTCAAGGGCCTTGAGAAGTCCGGATATGCCGACCCGCTCTTCAAGGACCTGCGGAAGTGGCCCCATGCCGGAGGCCCGGATCAGCGGAACAGAATGGAGCGTCTGCATGAAAGCCTCCACATCGGCCGAAACCTGCCTCTCTGGCTTGCTCCTGATGGAGCCCTTTCCCCCGGAACAGTCCCGGATGCCGATCAGAACAGCAATAAAAAATGGCAATTCATCTGGAGGTCGGCCGGAAAGCCGGGCCTGTGTTGTCGCACCCCTGCCGCCCTTCTGGTTCCGTCCGGAACGGGCGGTGTGCGGCGGAAACATCTGCCTTTGCGGAAAGGGTGCGGCCTGACGTGAAAAGACAAGCTGGCTTGCGATGTTTTTTCTATCCAGCCGCAGGAACGCAAGTCCGTGGACTTCCAAGGCGGAACTGATGCCGCCCCCTATCTGGAGATGGCTGCTGCTGTCCCGGTGCCGGCATCTGTGACCGGGTGAACGAGCATGCCTGAGCGCTGCCCGGCACGTCGCCTGAAGCGAGGATATCGCAATGGGATCAGGCTATTTCAGTGATGATTTCAAGCGCGATGCCGTCGTGCAGATCATCGATAAAGGGCACTCTGTTGCCGAGATGTCCAGGCGGCTGGGTGTCAGTCGTCACACGCTTTATGCCTGGAAAAGACAGTTTGCGCGCCCATCGGGCGTGAATGCGGAAAGGTCGCTGCCTGCGCCCCGTCATCACAAACCCGTCCGCATGGTGCCGATCCGGTGGATCGAGGATTTGCGCGATGCGGTTCATGGCGCGGGCCTGCGTGCGACGCAAATGTCCAGAGGCCCTCTCTCGGGCAGTCTGGCCAGCATAGAGGATGAGGGGTTTCTCTATTCCAGTGGACATATGCAGGGGCAGGTCGCCCTGTCCGGCCATATGCTGCCGAATACAGTCACCATCGGCTTTGCCCTGCGCGCGCCGCCGGGAACAAGGCATGGACAACATGAAATAAGCACGGGAAACCTTGCGCTGCTCATGCCGGGGGAAGAGCACCACGCCTTCTACATGCCGGACTCGCTCTATCTGGCAACCACGATCCGGCCCGAGCGGTTTGAGATGGAGGGGGCCCATGAGGATCTGGTGTTCGACAGGCACAAGTTCGCCGGGTCAGGCGTCCATCGCTACAAGGCGCCACCCGGGGTGACGGCGGCGATCGGGCGGCGTCTCGATTTGCTGCATGCAGCCGGTTCACCGGCGCCCGTGCGCGATCTCATCGCGGCGCTGCGCCTGATGCGGCGTGTGATCGTGACCTATTTCGGGCGCGCGGCCCATGGACGGGCGCTGACCGCGCAGCCCGGCCTCCAGTCGCGCATCTTCGCCCGCGCCCAGCGCCACATCGAAGAGCATCTGGATGGCCATATCACGATCGATGCGCTGGCGGCGGCGGCCTTCACCTCGCGGCGCACGCTGTATCGCACGTTCCTGCGCATGGTTGATGAGTCACCGCAGGCCTATGTGCGCCGCTTGCGCCTGCACCGCTTGCGGTATGATCTGGTGAGCGAGGCGGAGGCGCGCTGCACGGTGGAGATGGCGGCGACACGCTGGGGCATGGGTGAGTTCGGACGGATCGCCGGGCGGTATCGCGAGCTGTTTGGCGAGCTGCCGTCGCAGACCCTCAAGCGAAGGCGTGCCGATCGGGGGAGCAGGCGGCCTGACCGGTGAGCGGCTTGTGCCGCGCGGAGGCTTCAGGCCCTCATCCCGGTGTCGGGGTGAGGGGATAATGCCCGGTGTTTCCACCGGCAGGGCCATGCGGTCACCTGAGTACTGTGATGAAAAAGGCCCGCCCGGAGGGTGAGGGGCTCCGGGCGGCAGGTGGTCCGCTGGGAAGAACGATCGTGACCGGCTGTCGCCGCGTCAGAGGACGACGGGCGCTTCCAGATAGCGGAAATACTGCTGTGGCTTGGGCGTGTCCTGATCCTCGGGCCGGACATAGGTGATGGTGGAGCGACCCCAGTGGCTCTCCGGCACCAGCATCACGCGGATGAAGCTTGCCGGCCCATCCTGGCCCGCCTGGGCGAACACCTCCTCAGGTCCACGCTCCAGCCAGGTATCGCCAGGCCTGGCCACCCAGCGATGTCCGAGGGAATTGATGTCGATCTCGCCCGTATGGAGGCAGCGCACGCCCGCTGCGGCATGAATATGGGTATAGGCGATGCCGCCGGGGGGGAATGCCACCCTGTCACAGCGGATCGCATAGCGCACGCCGGGCTCAAGGGTGAGGGGATAGGCGGAGCGTCTGGTCAGTGCGCCCTTGTCCTCGGCGCAGCTGTCATCGCGCGGCACGGCTTCCCAGCACCAGATCTCGGCCGCAGGGCCGATCACCCTGATGGTCACTGCCCGGGTGGAGTGGCAGGCGCTGTCGGGCGCAAGGCTCATGAGCGCGCCTTCCGTGATGACATTGGCGTGGCCGCTCCGCAGATACAGAACGCGGCAGGCCGCGGGCAGGGAGGTTTCGCCCTGGCCCTCCGCGAGGCGGATGGTCGAGAAGCGCAGCATGTAGGCCGTCATGTCAGTGGGTCTCCTCGGACAGGGGTGCAATATTGTAATGGGGGGCGACCCGGTAGGGTTGAACCGTGATGTTCTGCCAGACACCTTCAAGAAAGAAGGGGTCATTGTTGATCCACTCATCCAGCGCGGCGCGGGAGTGGAACTGGACCACGGCGGCCGAGCCGATGACATGGCCAGCCTCGTCCAGCAGGGCACCCCCGATCAGCAGGTTGCCGGCGTGCTGGAACTGCTCTGCGCGGGCAAGATGGCGCGGGCGAACCGCAGCGCGGCGGGCCGGCGCATCGGCATCCGTACCGTCGAGCATGGTGACAAGATATTGCATGGGATGCTCCATTGATGGTGCGCGATGAAGACTGTGTTCAGTCAAGTTCCTTGCCGACCGTCTCCGGCAGCCAGAAGAGAACGATGCAGGCCGCCACCATGAAGAAGGATGCGGTGACACCCAGCGCCGCCGCAACGCCATAGCTCGCGGCCACGAAGCCGCCAATGGCAGGCGCAACAGCGCTGATGGCCCGTCCGGTGTTGTAGATGAACCCCTGTGCGGTGGCCCGGATGCTGGTGGGATACAGCTCGGCAAAGGTTGGCGCGAACCCTGAGAAAAAGCCGTTCGAGAAGAAGGCCACGATCGCCCCCATCACCAGCAGCGTGCCCTGTGATGACACATTGGCATAGAGCGGGATCAGGACGGTGGAGGCGCCAAAGAACAGGAGAAAGGCGGCTTTGCGCCCGATCCGGTCGGCGATGTATCCGAAGGTGATGCAGCCCACGGCCGCCCCCACCTGCATCACGACGATCCACAAGGTGGATTTCAGCACGTCAAGCCCTGCACCGCCTTCTGCCGCGCTGGAGGCCAGATAGGTCGGAATCCAGGTGAACAGGCCCCAATAGCCGCACATGGCCGCGGTGGTGAAGGACATGGAGACGATGGTGTTGCGGCGATAGGTGCCGAACAGGGTGCGCATGGAGTGGCGGAATGTGGGCCGTTCCTTCTGCTGCACCCAGATTTCCGGCTCATGCACATACAGGCGGATGATGACGGCGAGAAAGGCGGGAATGAGCGCGCAGGCAAAGGCCCAGCGCCAGCCAAACTGCGGCACCACGATTGCGGCGATAAGGGCGGCCATGGCGTAGCCCAGCGGAAAGGCGCTCTGTACCCAGGCCATCACCTTGCCGCGATGCTGGGCCGGCCATGTCTCGGTGATGAGCGCGGCCCCCGCCGACCATTCACCCCCCACGCCAATGCCCAGCAGGACGCGAAAGAACATCAGCATGCCCAGGGAGGTGGCAAGGCCGCAGGCCGCCGCGCCCACCGAATAGCAGATGATGGAGAGCATCATCGCCCGGGTGCGCCCGATGCGGTCGGCCAGAAAGCCGAAGAACAACCCGCCGAATGCAGTGGCCACCAGTGTCACCGAGGCGACCACCCCGGCCATGTCCTTGCCGAACCCCAGATCCTTCCCGACATGCCCGATGACCATCGCGAACAGCATCAGGTCCATGATGTCGAGTGCCCAGCCGAAATAGGCCGAGCCAAAGCTTTTCCATTGTTCCCGGGTTGCGTTCCGATACCAGGGGGCGGCAGGCGCCGCCTCGCTGCGAACGGTCATTTCGCTCGCCATGTGGCCAATCCTCCCAAAATCCGGTGCTTCTTTGTTTGTTCATCAGCCGGTATTGAACCCTATGCAGGCGGTATCATATCTTCAAATACTTACTGCGTGATAGTGTGATACTATCAGGGTATGAAGCGTTCCGGGAAACGGAACCGGTCACAGGGACATGACCTGCGGGAGAAACGCCATGGACATGCGGCATCTGAATTATTTCATCGCGGTTGCCGAAGAGGAGAATATCGGCCGTGCGGCGCGGCGCCTGAACATCTCACAGCCGCCGCTGACACGGCAGATCCACCAGCTGGAGGACGAGCTGGGGGTGATGCTGTTCGTGCGCACGCCGCGCGGGGTGGAGATGACGGAAGCCGGCGTGCTGCTGCTGGAGCAGGCCCGCAACATCCGCACCCTTGTGGATCAGACGATCGAGCAGACCCAGAGGGCGGGGCAGGGCCGGCTGGGCCGGCTTGATATCGGCATTTTCGGGTCTGCCATTCTCGATGTGGTGCCCAAGCTGCTGATGGCCTTTCACAGCCAGTATCCGGGTGTGCGGGTGGTGCTGCACACCATGAGCAAGGCCGAGCAGATCGAGGCGCTGCGGCAGCGACGGATCTCGGTGGGTTTCAACCGGCTCCTGACGCCTCTGGAGGATATCGAGGTCCGGCCGGTGCTGACCGAAAGCCTGCTTGTCGCCCTTCAGGCAGACCACCCCATGGCCGCGCGGGAAAAGGTCAGCTTTGGCGAGCTGGCGGGGCACCCCATGGTGCTGTTTCCCACCGGCGGGCGGCCAAGCTTCATCGACAAGGTGATCAGCCTGTTCGGCGAGGTGAGGGTGCCGCTGACGATCTCGCAGGAGGTGGGCGATGTGGTCACGGCCCTTGCGCTGGTATCGGCCGGGATGGGCTTCTGTCTCGTTCCGGAATCGGCGACAGTGCTGCAGTTCCGCAATGTCGTATACCGCCCGCTGGCCGATGCGCCAGCGAACGGGATCGTGGATCTGAGCTGCATCTACCGCAAGGATGACCGCTCTGCGGTTCTCGCCTCCTTTCTGGAGACGGTGGAGACGTATCGGAGCGGGGCGGCCCCGGCCGAGGACAGGCGCAAGGGGCGCAAGACCCGGCCGCGGGCCCGATAAATGGTGGACCGGCCGTTATTCCTCATGCCCCGTTGTGGCGGCCGCGGCGCGGGCCTCCACCTCGGCCTTGCGGACGAGCGAGGCCGGCACACCGCCAATCGCCCAGTCTTCCGGGTCCACACGCCGGCAGCTCCCGCGGACCAGCTCCCGCGGGGTGCCGAGCGTTTCCACGATCAGGTCTGTGAAAGCCATGAGCAGGCGCTGGCGCTCAGCTACGGGGCGCCCCTCCAGCACGATGAACTCGAACCAGGGGGCATGACGACCGCTATAGATCACCAGATCACCTCCCACCGCGACCGCATCGGGGGCATGGCGGGCGATGAAGGCCCGCACACGCTCGACAGGTGTCGCGAGGATTTCTGAATAGAGCCGGGACGCGCCTCGCAGGAGACGTTCGTCCTGTTCGGCCGAGGTCAGCCCCGCGACAAGATGGAAGGTGACGATTGGCATCATGGATCTCCTTGCTTGAGGGCCTTGCGGGGATCGGGCTTCCGGCTCAGGGGAGCCCGCGCCGGCGTCCCGAATCCAGCATCAGGGCGGAGCCTGTCATCGCGTCCGCCTCCGGCGCGAGGAGGAGGGATACGGCCCAGGCAACCTGTTCGGGGGTTGTGAGGCGTCCAATGGACGATTCCGCCGCCATCTCCGCAAGAACATCCTCCATGGTGATGTTGCGCAGCGCGGCCCGGTCTGCGGCCACACGGCGCAGACGCTCTGTATCTGCGGGACCGGGGACGATCAGATGCGCCGTCACCCCGCGCGCGCCATAGGCCAGGCTGAGCTGGCGCACGCCATTGACGAGAGCGGCGTTGGCGATGCCGGCAGAAGCCGCATAGGCTGTCGGCTCAAGCCCGTAATGGCCGCCAATGGCGACGATCCGCGCGCCGGCGGAAAGCTGCTCATCCACCGCGCGCACCAGCCGCAGCAGGCCGCCGACCTTGATGTTCACCGCATCCACCAGGGTCGATGTCGGGGCAGTGAGAATACCGCCCGCAACGCCCACGCCCGGCCCGTGCACCACCATGCGCACCGGCCCGTTCACCGCCGTGGCGATCGCCTCGATCGCGGTATCCGATGAAATATCGGCGGCGCATGGCTCGACCTGCGGCACCCGGGCCTTCAGCTCCGCCAGAGCCTCGGTGGTGCGGGCAACCGCAAGGATGCGCAGGCCCGATGCCGCGAGGCGGTTGACGATGGCTGTGCCGAAGGCGCCTGTCGCGCCAACCACGACCGCAATCTCGCTGCCTTGCTCTTCATGTGTTGTCATAGGGGCTCCCATTCATCTGGAGGTGGCACGCCATGCCGGAGGCGGTGGGATTGAGGCAGCTGGCGCATCTTTATATGTGCGCCATGGCTCTCATTGCCGGGCTGTTGCGCGGCAGATGATCCATGAGGGGCGGAGGGGCCTTGCCGTAGCCATCGGCCGCAGTCCGTTCAGGTCACGCTTTCCGGTGACATGAAGAGCCCAGTTCCAGATGCCTTGATCGCATTATCATCCATCCCCGCGCCTCGATTTTTATTTTTGGCGTTTCATCGAAACAGAAACAATGAATAGGCCGGCCAGATCATACCGTCTAATACCGATTTATACTGTCGCTCATTCCAGAGGGGTATCATGACAGGTGCGTCTGCAGCCTGTCCGGCCGGCCGCAGGTCAAGACCCCGCTGCCTGGGCCCGGCCTTGTGATCCGGTTTTCTGGCAATTTGGACATGGTGCCTCGGGAGGGCCGGGCGGGCGTGATCTGTTGAGCGGCCCGGTTCCGGGTCAGATGCCAAGAAGCATCAGCCAGCCGGCGGCCAGCAGCATGCAGGCGATCGTGACCGGCAGGCCCGCCCGCGCAAATTCGCCGAATGTGATGGTGACGCCTTTCGCCGCCGCCTGCTCCACCACGATGATCCCGGCAAGACTTCCAAAGATGATCAGGTTGCTGGAGAAGTTGGTGCCAAGCACAAGCGCGGCCCCCAGCACATCCACCTGCGTACCGGACTGGACGAAGGGGGAAAGCAGTATGACAGCCGGATTGTTCGTCACCAGGTCGCTGATGACCGCGCTGACCCAGAACAGTGTGAGCGGGGAATCAAGATTAATCCCGTAGCTGCGCGCATGGGTCAGAATATCGGCAGGCAGGCCTGTCGCGATCATGGCGCCATTGACCACGAACAGGCCCATGATGAGAAGGAGAAGGCCGCCATCCACCTGCTTCATCAGCGTATCGGAGGTGACGCGGTGGCTCAGAAGCAGAGCTCCGGCGCCGGCAAGGGCAATGAGTTCGCGAGGCCATGAACTGAAGATGAAGGCCACCACAACCGCCAGCATGACAATGGCGGCCTTTGCGGTTCCCAGCCGGTCGAGGGAAACGCTCTGCTCATTTCCCGCCCTGGCCTGCAGGGCGGATGCGGCCTGTGTGTTCAGGGTCCACCGGCCGCGATAGCAGAAGGCGAGGATTCCCCAGACCAGAGGCAGGGAGAGCAGCGCCGGCACCGCCGTGACTTTCAGGAGATCCATGAAGGAGAGGTCAAGGATCTGGGCCACGATCATGTTCTGCGGGCTGCCAATGACCGTGCCCGCAGAACCGGTATTCGTGGCGAAGCAGAAGGCCAGCAGAAACGGCACCGGATTGAGCCCTCGCGCCAGTGTCACGGCCACCAGAAGCGGGGTCATTGCCACCACCACCACATCATTGGTCAAGACGGCAGACAGCAGCCCGCCCGCCACCACGATGACAGCGAGCAGCACGGGAGGCGTGACATCGAGCGAAGCGAGGCGCTGGGCTGTGAAGGCATAAAAGCCGGACACCACAAACGCCCCCGACACAACCATAAGCCCGAACAGCATGCCAATGGCGCGGTAATCTATGGCATTCCACGCCGCCTCCTGCCCGATGGCGCCGGTGACCATCATGGCCAACGCCCCAACGACAGCGGCGCCGGAGCGGCTCAGGCGCAGACTCGGCAGATGGCCGATGCCCATGGCGACATAGACCAGGACAAAAACAACTATCGTGACTTCCATTGCATATCCGCGGATAAACTATTGTTTTATAAGTATGTATGCTTGAAATATCATGAATATGCCGACATTCCAACAAGGTGATGGTGATATTATCATGCTGAATAGTCAACGGATCTGCAAATGTGCGTAATATTTTGGCAGAAAGTGCATAGGCGCGCCGCCGCGTTCCGGCATAGTCTGCCTGAGCTGTCGGCCCGAGGGTGAGCACCGATGCGCGATGGGGGGTGTAGTCGCGATTGTCTTCGGGCCGGCAGTCTGATGTTCAGAAAGATCAGATGTCCGGAAGTAAAGGTGGCCTGTTGGAGCAGATGCCCCGCTCGGCTGCCATGGTCTCAAGGAAGGGTTTGTGATGCTCAGGATCATGGTGACATGCGCTGCTGCGCTGGGAATGGGGCTGGCGGCGCCGGCCCTTGCGCAGGAAGCCCGTTTCAAGGCGCTCGCCGATCTTCCCTTCACTGAAAACCGCCCGACGCCGCAGACCGCCAGTATCCTGCATCAGGATCTCGCCTTCCAGCAGGCGGTGCAGGCCTATCTGTGGGCCATGCCGCTGATCAACACGCTCGGCATGATGTATGGCTCGGAGGAGAAATTCGGCTCTGGCTACAATGTTCTGCCGATCTGGAAGCAGAGGCTGGACACCAGGACGCTGATTACGACGCCCAACTCGGATGTGCTCTATGCCATGAGCTATATCGACATGACCGAGACCGGCCCGATCGTCATGGAGGCGCCCCCAAGGCTGCAGGGCATACTGCTCGATTTCTGGCAGCGGCCAATCCCGGTGGATGGCGGTGTCTATTTCGGTGATGTCGGTTTTGCGGGGCCGGATCAGGGCAAGGGCGGCAAGTTTCTCATCCTGCCGCCGGGATACAAGGGCGATGTGCCCGAAGGCTATTATGTCTACCGCTCGGGCACCCGCAACCTGTTCGTCTTCCTGCGGGGGTTCTTCGAGAATCCGGACAATCTCGCGCCCGCTGTCGCCCATCTGGAGCAGACAAGGATCTATCCGCTGAACCTGCCCGAGACCGCGCGCAAGGCTATGGTCTTTCCGGATGCTTCAGGCGTGCCCGTGAACATGCTGCCGCGCTCCACGGCGGAGGCGTTTGACCAGCTGAAATGGCTGGTCGACAAGGAGGGGGAGGATCTTGCCGGCCCCGATGGCCTTGGCATTCTGGCGAGCATCGGGCTGGTGGCCGGCGTGCCCTTTGCGCCGGACAGCGGAACGCGGGCCAAGCTCGATGCGGCCGCGACAGTCGGCTACAAGACCAGCCGTGTGATCGGGCTGGCAAACGGTGTGGGTGATGTGTCCTACCTCATCTGGCCAGACCGGCAATGGGTGAACCCGATCAACAACAAGCTCTATTTTGAAAAGACAAAACCGCTGAACCTGTCCTTCCGTGACATTGCCCATGGGTTTACGGCGGTGGAGCCGCGGGTCTGGTATTTCACAAACTACTACTCGATCAGCCCGGGCATGGTCAGCCAGGTGCCCGGCCAGGGTGCGGCTTTCCAGATTGCGTTCAATGATGCCAGCGGCACGCCGCTCTCGGGTGATGCAACCTATAAACTCACTCTGCCCAAGGATATTCCGGCCCGTCTGTTCTGGTCTCTGACCCTTTATGAGGCCGCCAATGGCTCGGGTCTTGCCACCCGTGAGCGAAAGTTTCCCTCGCTCGGCTCCCACAACAGGCCGGTGCAGAATGCCGATGGCACGACCGATCTGTGGATCGGCCCGAAGGCGTTGAAGGGGCGTGAGGCGAACTGGCTGCCCACGGCGCCGGGGCGCGGCTTCTTTGCCATTCTGCGTCTTTACGGGCCTGAGGAACCAGCCATCAATCTGAGCTGGAAGCCCGGGGATTTCGAGAAAATCGACTGATGATGCTCCATCCCGGTTGTGTCGTGCCGGGCGGATTGCGCACACATAAGGTGCTCCCATGCTGAAACCTTCCCTTTTCGCCCTGCTTCTTGGCAGCGGCCTTGTCGCCCTTGCGCCGGCTATCTCTCCGCTGAGCGCGCCTGCCATGGCGCAGATGCAGCCGCAAAGGACGTTTGCCGATCTGAATGTCCCCTCGGCCGAGGTCACGCCACAGGCCTCCTATGTTCGGGCCATTGCGCGCATGGCCTATATCTGGGGCTGGCCGCTGGTGAACATGCAGAACCGCTTCGACAGCATCACCCAGGCACCCGTGCCGGCCCTGCTTGGCGGCATGGTGCCCGTCGCCCCGGCGGGCCAGATCGCCATGCTGCATGATTATGTCGATCCGGATGAGCGCTTCATTGCCTGCCCGAACCAGGATGTGGTTTACGGCCTCGGCTATTTCGATCTGGACAAGGAGCCGATGGTCGTGCAGGTGCCCGATTTCGGCAAGCGCTTCTGGGTCTATGCCGCCTATGACCAGCGCACGGACCAGTTTGGAAAGTTCGGCTCTCCCTATGGCACGAAGCCCGGCTTCTATCTGCTGGTGGGGCCCAACTGGAAGGGTGAGGTGCCGAAAGGCATCACTGGCGTCGCCCAATCCTCCACCGCCCTTGGCAATCTTGTGCCGCGCGTTTTCATGGATGACACCGCTGCCGACCGCGTTGCAATCCAGCCGCTCATCAACCAGATCGTCGTCTATCCGCTCAGCCAGTTCGATGGCAGCATGAAGACGGTTGTCTGGAGCAAGCTGCCCCATATCGACAATCCTGATACGGACAGTGCCGGTGAAACCCGCTGGGTGGTGCCGGAAAAGTTCTTCAGCCAGCTTGGCAAGGCGATGGATCGTGTGCCGCCCCTGCCCGGCGAGGAGGCGCTCTATGCCCAGTTCCGCTGGCTGATCGATCTTGCGGAGAAGAACCCGGACATCCGCAAGGTCATCGATGCCGAAGCGGTGGCCAGCGAGCAGGACGTGATTGCCGATTTCTTCCGCTGGGACCGCAATGGCAGGCCGGCGGGCAACAACTGGTACCGTTCGCTGCATAATGCCCAATGGGGTGTCGATTATTATGATCGCACCGGCACCGCGCGTTCCAACATGCTTGAGAACCGCCCCAACGAGACCGAATATTTCTATACTGATTTCGATGGCGACGGTGTGCAGCTCAATTCGGCCAAAAGCTATGAGGTCACCTTCCCCGCAGGGCAGATTCCCCCGGTGAAAGGCTTCTGGTCACTCACGATTTACAATCAGTATCACCTGTTCACGCCGAACAGGCTGAACCGCTACTCCCTCGGCACGAAGAATGCGGATCTGGTGAAGAACAGTGATGGCTCACTCACCATCCATGTCAGCCGGGAGCCGCCCAAGGGCAAGCCGGAGGCCAACTGGCTGCCCGCGCCGGAAGGTGATTTCTCGCTGTATATCCGCGCTTACTGGGGCGAGGAGCCGATCCTCGACGGGTCCTGGCAGCCGCCCGCCATCCGGGCCGGAGGCTGAGGCAGGCCCGGCCCGTCCAGCACCATCTGTGTGGCCGAGCCGGCGCATTGCCGAAGTTCTGCACCCGTGAGTACTTTATATCTGTTGCCAGATAAAGTTTCTGGCTCAGTATAGTTGTCAGTGAACACGAGGGTTCCATTCAAATTGTGGGTGCGCAATCCGCAAGGGTCTTGATGGGAAGGGTATAGCGTTGAAACCACATGATAAATCCCATGCGATTGACAACATTGTCGTGGTGTTGTTCGAGAACCGCTCACTGGACAACATGCTCGGCCATCTTTACGGCCCGGAGGACGGGAAAGAGTTCGAAGGGGTTATCGGGAAGAATCTCAGTAATCCCATCCCGGAATGGGCAGAGCATGGCGCGGAGCGCAAGATAGTGCCCTATACGGTTGCGACCGATATGGATGCACCCAATCCGGACTCGGGCGAAGAATACTATCATACCAATACGCAACTGTTCAATGTGCTGGACCCGGCGAACCGGTTCAAGGGGCCCGAGGGAATCTGCGAGCCCTGGAACACCCCTGCGCCGGGTGCGGTTCCAACCATGTCCGGGTTTGTCACGGACTATATCAGCTTTTTCACATTCGAGATGGGCCGCCAGCCGACCTATGAGGAATATGCGCAGATCATGACCGGCTATACGCCGGAACAGCTGCCTGTCCTCAATGGTATTGCGCGTGATTTCGGTGTTTTTGACCACTGGTTCTCCGAAGTCCCCTCACAGACATTCATGAACCGGTCATTCTGGACAGCCGCGACATCTTCCGGTCTGGTCGTCAACGCGCCCTATGGGAAGTGGTTTACCCAGAACCCTGCCGAGACGATATTTGAACGCCTCGAACAGCACGGCAAGACATGGAAGATCTATGTCGCCGAACCGATGCGGGTGTCCTTTCACGGCATCATCCACCATTCGCGCCTGAGGGAAAAGCTGGCGACGCATGTGGTGCCATTCGCCGAGTTCGAGCGCGATGCGGCGGCCGGGACACTGCCCAATTTCGCGCTGATCGAGCCGAACATGATCGCCGGGCATGGTGACTACCATCCTGCATTCGGGCGCGGCCTTGGGGCCCATATCGATGCGACGGAGCTGGACCCGCCCTCGGCCCTTCTGGCTGGCGAGGCCTTTCTGGAACGGATCTTCAACGCCTACCGCAACAGCACCTCACCGACAGGCACGAATGTCTGGAACACCGCACTGCTGATCGGCTGGGATGAGCCGGGCGGTACCTATGACCATGTGCCGCCGGGCCCTGTCCTGCCGCCCGATCCCGAGGGGCCGGCGGGCGAGATGGGCTTCAGGTTTGACCTGTCGGGCTATCGGGTTCCGGCCATTCTGGTCTCGCCCTGGGTTGCGCAGGGTTCCGTGTTCAATGAGGAATATCGCCATACATCCCTGATCGCGACCCTGCGCAAGGTCTGGGATCTTGGTGAGGCCTTCACCCGCAGGGACGCCCATGCGCGCACCTTTGAAGACCTGTTCACGCTGGATACGCCGCGTGATCCCTCCACATGGGCGAATATCAAGGCCCGTCCCGAGCCGGCCTATCACTATGACACATCCTTCACCGCCAAGGCCCTGAGCAATCTCGGCAAGGGTGTGGGCATGGCTTATATCGACCGCGCCCGGGCGCTCGGCCTGCCGCTGCCGCAACGCCTGAAAGACGACCCCGAGGCGGTGCCGACGGGTGAGGATGTCTATGAGAGTCTGAAGCTTCTGGCGTGGTGTGACTTCCCGCTGCTCAATCCGGATGTCACATCCAAGCATGTTCCAAACCTCTCCGGTAACGGGAAAAGACCCTCGCCGCAAAAGCCCTGAGCATTGTCTGGCGTGGCGGGTTTTCATGGGGCGGGCGGGATCTTCTTCATCCCGCCCGCCGGCAGGGCGGTGAGATCTTCTCACAAGCCCGCGGACGTGCCGGAAAGGCTGTGGCTTGTGTCCGTGAACAGCAGCGAAAACAAGGGAAGCGATGCAGATTCAGTTGCCTGTCCAGCAGTTCAGGTCGCGCGCCCGGCACATCATGTTTTCCGCTGTGATCGCCATGGCCATTGCCGAGTATGGCACATCCGTGGCGCATGCGGGGCCTGAGCCCGTAGCTTCCGCCTCTTCCGCCTCCCCGGCACCTTCCGCTGGCGGTAGTGGCGGCGGGGGCGGGGGCAGCCCGGAACCGGGCTCCGGCTGGAATTATCATCTCTCGGTCTATGGCTGGGCCGTGTCGCTGAAAGGTGATATCGGCATGCGCACCTTGCCGACGATCCCGGCCGATGTCCGGTTTGCTGACCTGCTGAAGAATATGGATGGCGCCCTCATGGGCTCCTTTTTCGCCAATGATGGCGAGTGGCTGTTTCTGGCAGATCTTGTCTATGCAAATCTTTCGCGGAACAGGACACTGAGCGCTCTTGGGGGCGGAAATCTTGGTGTCGGCATGAAGGCGACCATTGCCACCAGCGCCGTCGGCCGCATCCTGCCAACGGGCTGGGAGGAGCTGGACTTCGCGGTGATGGCCGGTGTCCGCTATATGAGCATCAGGGGCGCCGTATCCCTCAACACATATATGCCTTTTTCGGCATTCTCCACCAGCCAGAGGCAATGGTGGGTAGACCCTGTCGTGGGTTTCGTTGCGCAGTGGAAAATAGACCGGTCGTGGTTCATTGATGCCATGGCGGATATAGGCGGCTTCGGCGTGGGCTCGAAGCTGTCGAGCACCGGTTATCTGGGCATCGGATATATGTGGACCGAGAGTTTCTCGACCTCGCTCGGCTATCGTTACCTGTACGAGGATTATGAACACTCTGCCGTCTCCGGCCCGGGGACCTTCCGTTACAAGGCGACCATGCATGGGCCGACACTGGCAATGGGCTGGAAGTTCTGAAGCTCAGCCAATGCCATGAGATCCCTGATCACAGTCCGGGGCGGGTTTTCCGGATCTTTGGCTGCGGCCGGGAGAGGGGATGGGTTGTCACCTCCGGGGCAGGGGCGCGCCCCGGAGGTGGCATCATGTGCAAGCGCCGGCGGATGCCGGGCAGGGCGGCGTGTCAGGTGCAGGGCAGCGGGCCGGTACCAGACTTGTGCCATTCAAGCAGACACTGATTGTCCTGCTGAAGCACCAGTGGAATGAACCACTGGGCCTGCTGGCCTGCGATAAGCTGGTCCTGATTGATCCAGGTGCCGGCTGCCGGAACAACAGTCTTGTAAGACACGTTCGCCGCATCGGCCGGTGCGGTCAGGGTCGGGGTGGAAACGACCGGTTCGGGGCCATAGATACCAGCCGCGGTGCTGTCGCCACTTCTGCGTCCGCCGCTCACCAGCCAGAACTGGTTCTGCTTCGCCGCTGCGTAGGGGTAGAAATCCGCGCGTCCGGTCGGCGGATTGGGGATGGCGAACAGGGCAGGGTCGATCTCGACCTTGAGAGACTGCGGCATGCCCGCCGGTGCGGCGAGAATATCGGTGCGCAGGGCGCCATAAAGGCCCCCCACCTCCGGCACGGCAAGTTCGCCGGCAAGGGCAAGCCCGATACGGCCGAGCGGCGTCTGCGCCACCACCGGCTGGTCCCCGCCTGTCGCCCAGCTGTCGCCCGCCGCTTCAGGATGGGTGACGCGATAGCGCGCAAGGATCTCCCCCTGCGGACCAGCCAGAACCACCGTATGATAGATGGCCGTTCCGTCGCGCTCAGGATAGCTGCCGACGAGATAGCCCTTTCCTGCCTTCGCCGCATTGGCGAGTGCCGTTTCGAACGGTCCGCCCCGGGCCTCCGCCTGGCTTTTGATCTCGTCGGCCGAAAGACCGGAGGGAAGGGCGGACAATTGCGGCAGAACCGTCAGCTCATTCTCGCCCACCTTCACCTGGGAGAGCAGGGAGGGGCCGGCCGGCCACTGCGCCGCCACCAGCGAGGCGGGGCGCGGGTTTCTGGTGGCGTTGCCATCCACCGGGGTGCGGTGGAGCGCCAGAAGCGGGCTGTAGATGTCCGGATGCCGCAGTTTCAGCCTGTCAGTGCGCGCCTGATCGGCCTTGGCCGGCTCAATCGTGGAGGCGAAGACACCGTTCAGGCCCGGAGGCAGCACTTCGGGGGGAACCACGGGTGCCTGCACGAGCTTCTCGCCCTGCGGCGACCAGATGCTGGAGCCGCCATTATAATAGAGCTTGCCGCCCGTGACGGGGTTCGTCTCGACACCGCTGCGCGTTGCGCCCACCACCCAGACGCCATTCTGCGCGCTCATATACTGGACGTTGGAAACGGTGGAATGGTTTCCGGTGGCTTCGGCAGCCGGTGTGCCCGGCATCACCCGGTCCGAGACGGAGTGCCAGCCGATGATCTGGGCGCCCCGCAAGGCCGCCAGCCGGGCATATTGCCAATAGGTGTCGTCATAGCAGATCAGAAGCGCGATCCGGCCGATGGGCGTGGTGAAGACCTCAACACCCGTCGTGCCGGGGGCGAAGACCTTCTGGTCCTGCGGGTTCAGTCCGGTCTTGCGGTACTTGCCGATAATGCCCTGCGGGCCGAGGAGCACGGCAGTGTTATAGGCCAGGCCCGTTTGTGTATCACGTTCGGCGATGCCAACGCTCATATACATGCCCGTTTTCTTGAGAAGGGGCAGCAGGGCGTCTGTCGTCTTTCCGGGGATCGTATCGAGAAACGGGGCGATCTGCTCCGGCCCGCTGAACAGATATCCGCTCACGGCGGTTTCGGGAAACACCGCATACTGGATGCCCTGCCGGCTCACCTCTTCGGCGGCCTCCACGAGCCTGCGCACATTGCCATCGAGATCCCCCCAGGCGGGAACGAAATCAACGGCGGCAACCTTGACCGGATGCTGGCCCATGACCGGCTGGGACTGGGCGGCCAGTGGCTGTGTGGTGGCCATGGCCAATGCTGCGGCCAAAGCCGTACCCCTCAACACCTTGAACATGTCTTCTCCTAAGAGCCAATCTGGAAAGGTGCGGATGGGCGATGCGCCTGCTCGATACATGCCTCTTTCAGGGGATGCGGGGCACCACTGAAGGGGGGCTTTCGATGGCGGCCCGGCCGGAGCCTTCCTGCTCACACTTTAGGCTAAAGCATGACTGCTTGTCCCCTGTTCGGGCAGGAAAACCAGAATTATCATGCCCTTGGCCTTCCGGGCCGGCATTCGGGCCGTTTTCGTGATCATTGGCTGCGCTTGAAACTTGCGGTCATCGGCATGGACGCGCGCGGCTTTCCCGCTTTCCAGCAGGTGCGGCGGCAGGCCCGCACGCGGGTCGGGCACGGTGCCTGTGGTCAGGATGGGAAGCTCCGGGGCGGGGCAGGAGCGTGGAAGAGGTGTGGCGATGTGAAGCCCCGCATGGCGTGCCCCCGGATCACACATCATGTTGCTTCCGGATGGGCGCTCTCTTGCGCCATCAGCGGGTGCCCCGGCTTTTCCCCAGGAGATTTCTGAAGAGATTCCGCAAGCTTTTTATGGGTGCGGTTCTCCGTAATATGCGCCATAACGGGGCGTGCCAGCCGCGCATATGAAATCGTCCGGGGACGGCGCGTAATGACTGATGACCCACTTCCTCCTGCCAGCCCAGCATCCTTGGATCCACCCGCCCGAACACACGCCAGTGCGCGTATGGCGGGCATTATCGTCGCCCTGAGCGTCGTCGTGATCGTTGGGCTGTCACTATGGTTCCTGATCCAGCCACAGCCTCTTATCGTGCAGGGCGAAGCGGATGCGACGCGGATTGACGTCGCGGCACGGGTCGACGGGCGTATCGCTACGCGGCCGGTCGAGCGCGGGGACATGGTTGCGCCCGGCCAGGTTCTGGTCACCATCAGCAATCCGCAACTGGTTGCCAGGCTCGCCGAGGCCGAGGCGGCGAAGGCTGTCGCGGTGGCGGATCTCGCCCGGATCGAGGCCGGCACAAGAGCCGAGGTGGTGGCCGCCCGCAAGGCGGCGATCGATGCCGCCGCTGCCAATGCCACGCTGGCGGAACAGACCTATCAGCGCACCAAGAAACTGACCCAGCGCGATTTCGCCTCCGTCCAGAGACTGGACGAGGCCACCGCCTCCCTCGATGTTGCCAAGCGCAATCTGGAGCAGGCCAGACTGTCCTATGAGGAGGCCGTGGCCGGCTATACGCCCGAGGAGCGCGGTGTTGCCGAGGCGAGCGTGGCCAAGGCGGAGTCGGCCATCGAGACATTGCAGGCGCAGGTCAACGAGCTCACCGTGGAGGCCCCGGAGGCCGCGCAGGTCTACCAGATCGGCGTCGAGCCGGGCGAATATATCTCCCCCGGCGTGCCGCTGATGTCGCTGGTCGATCTCAGCGACATCTGGCTGCGCTTCGACCTGCGCGAGGATCTCGTCAGGAATCTCAAGGTCGGTGATCGCTTCGAGGTGCGCATTCCAGCGCTTGGCAATCGGCCCGTCACCGTTGCGGTGCGCACCATCGCCACGCGCGGCGAATATGCCGGCTGGCGGGCGACACGGGCAACCGGCGATTTCGACCTGCGCACCTTTGAGGTGCGCGCCTATCCGGTCGAGCCGCTGCCCGGGCTTCGGCCCGGCATGAGCGCCTATGCCGACTGGACCGGGGCGCATCGATGATGCCGCCCGGCCTTGTCGCGGTCGCCGCCCGCGAGGTCGCATGGATCTGGCGCGACAAGGTCGCGGTGATCCTGACCATGGTGGTGCCGCTGCTCGCCTTCACGCTGCTGACCGCCACCTTCAGTGATGCCGTGGTGCGCAATCTGAAGGTCGATGTGGTCGACATGGACCGCACGCCGACCTCGACAATGTTCGTGCAGGCCATCGAGGCCGCACCGGGGGTGGAGGTGACGGAGCGCTCCACCGATCTGAGCGGCGCCATGCATGCCGTGCGCTCCGGGAGCGCCATTGCCGCCGTCTATCTGCCGCGCGATCTTGAGCGGGACGTGATGGCGGGCCGCCGGCCGCAGGTGGTGATCTTCTACAACAAACAGTATTTCACCCCGGGAAATATCGCCGCAAGCGCCCTTCAGTCCGCCGTCTCCTCTGTCGCAAAGGAGCTTGCGACCCCGCCGGCATCGAAGGCCAGCGCAACGCCGGGCGCGATGGTGGTTGAGCAATATGTGCTCACCAATCCGGCCCTCAACTATGCCCAGTTCCTGCTGCGCGCCATTCTGCCCACGGTGCTGCACATGATTGTGGCGCTTGCCGGCGGCTATGCCGTCGGCTCGGAATTCGCCTCCCGCAGCAAGGAGGAGTGGCTGGCCGCGGCCGATGGCAGCCCGGTGCTGGCGCTTGTCGGCAAGCTTGCGCCCTATTTCGCCATCTACACCGTCATGGCCGTGATCGGGCTGTACATCATCAATGTGTTCTATGGCGTGCCGTTCAGGGGGAATCCGCTGATTGTGGGGGCATCCAGCCTGCTGCTCATCATGGCCTATCTTTCGCTGGGTGCGCTGTTCCAGCTGCTGACACGCAATCTTGCGGCAGGATTGTCGCTCACGAGCATTGTGTGCTCGCCGGCCTTCGGATTTGCCGGCGTGGGCTTTCCGGTGCTGGCCATGAACTCCTTTTCGCAGGGCTGGGGCAGTGTGCTGCCCTTGCGCTGGTATATTCAGGTGCTGTTCGATCAGGCCGCGCGTGGCGTGCCTGTGGCCGCCTCGGCATGGGCCTTCATCGCGCTGGCGAGCCTTGCGCTGTTCTATTTCGGCCTGAGCTGGCTGCGGCTGCGGGCCATTGCGCGGATGCCTGATCCCGCACCGGAGGACCTGCCGGCGGAAACCGGGGAAGGCCGCAAGGGCGTCGTTTCCGCCTTCACCGCCGAATATGGCCGTGTGCTGCGCGATCGGGGCGTGTTTGGCCTTATCGTGCTGGGGCCGATCATCTATGGCCTGCTCTATCCGCAGCCCTATGTCGGGCAACTGATCCGCGATATTCCCATCGCGGTCGTGGATAATGATGGCGGCGAGATCAGCCGCACCCTGATCGAGAGGCTGAACGCCCATGAGGCGCTGGAGGTATCGCTCCGGCCGATGACGCTTGCCGAGGCACAGGAGGCAATGGCGCGCCGGGAGGTGTTCGGCATCGTGAACATCCCCGCAGGCACCGAGCGGGACATTCTGAAGGGCAATGACGCGCGGCTGCCGGCCTTTGTCGATTCCGCCTATTTCCTGCTCTACAACCGCACCCTGCAGGGCATATTGGAGGCGGCCGGTACGGTGAGCGCGGATCTGCTCTCGCGGGGCGCCCGTACGGATGGCAGCCTGTACCGGGCCTCCCTCGCCTCAAGCTCGCCGGTCGAGATATTGAGCCAGCCGCTGTTCAACCCCACTGGCGGCTATGGCAGCTATGTGGTGCCGGCAGCCTTTGTGCTCATCCTGCAGCAAACGCTGCTGCTGGGGGCCGCGACCGTCGGCGGGGTTGCCTTTGAGCGGGGCGGGGTCGTGGCCCGTCGCCAGCGCGGCGGCCTTGCGGCGGTGATCGGGCAGGCGCTTGCCCATCTGATGCTCGCCTTGCCGGGATTTGCGCTTTATCTGATCGTGCTGCCACGGCTCTACGGATTTTCGGCCGAGGGCCGGCTGCTCGACATGCTGGCGCTGGCGGTGCCGTTCATCCTGTCGGTCAGCTTTCTTGGCCAGTTCGTCGGCGCCTGGTTTCCCCGGCGCGAGACCGCGCTGTTGCTGATCATCGCCTTCAGCCTGCCGTTGTTCTTTCTGGTCGGGGTCGCCTGGCCGCCCGAGGCGATACCCGATCTGCTGCGGCGGGCAAGCTTCGCGCTGCCGAGCACATCGGGCATTGACGGGCTGGTGCGGCTCAACCAGATGGGCGCCTCGCTTGCCGATGTGATGCATGACTGGCGCCGGCTCTGGGTGCTTGCCGTCATCTATGCGGCCCTTGCTGTCATTGCGACCCGCATTTCCACCGCCGGGAGGGGCCGATGAGCGGAACGCGCCGACTTGTCCTCGTGGTTGCGCTTGCCGTGGTGGCCAGCGGCGGGGCGCTTCTCGCTGCCCGCTATGCTGGCCCTCCTCCGCCGCCGGCGCTTGGCATGGTGCGCCAGACCGATATCCGCATTGCGCCGGAAACGGGCGGCCGTCTGGCCGCGCTCAATGTCACTTCCGGGCAGCGGGTGAAGGCCGGGGATCTGCTCGCCACACTGAGCAACCCGGAGCTTGCCGCCTCGGTTGGCGAGGCACGCTCCGCGCTTGCCAGTGCAAAAGCCGAGCGGGACCGGGTGTTCTCCGGTGTGCGACCTGAAAAGGTGGGGATCGCCGCCCAGGAGGTGGCAACAGCCGAGGCCAATCTGGCTCTGGCACAGGCACAATATGACCGCTCCGCCGCACTGGCGGGCAAGGGTTTTGCCAGCCGCCAGCAGCTTGATGAGGACACCGCTTCCCTCGCGAAGGACAAGGCCGATCTCGACCTCAAGCGTGCCGAGCATGCCGAGGTCGTCGCCGGGCCAACCCCGGAGGAGCGTGATCTGGCCGAGGCCAGGGTGGCGCTCGCCGCCGCCAGCCTTGCCGTGCTTGAGGCTGAGCTCGACAAGCTGAAACTGGTCAGCCCGGCGGATGGTACGGTCGGCGTCATGGTGGCCGAGCCCGGCGAGATTCTGGTGCCGGGCAAGCCCGTGATGACGCTTGAGGTTGAAGGCGGGCGCTGGTTTGGCTTCACCCTGCGCGAGGACATGCTTGGCCCACTGAGTGTCGGCAGCACTCTCACCTTGACCGCCGCCGACGGGCAGGAGATTCCCGCCCGCGTCAGCGAACTGCTTCCGCTCGGCGAGTTCGCTACCTGGCGCGCCGCCCGTGCTGTGGGAGATTACGATCTCAACAGCTTCAAGCTCCGCATCGACCCCACCGTGAAATCGGACAGGCTGGAACCCGGCATGTCCGTCTGGCTGCCAAAAACCGCGGCCCCATAGGGCGGCAACCGCCATGCTGTGTGACCCGGATGCGCGTTGCGGCGCGCTTCCGGGTTGGGTGACCGGACTTCGGGCAGGAGGCTGGGCCGGCTGCGCATTCGCGTGAGGGGCTTTTTCGGCGTGTGTGCCATGGGCTACAGGAGCGCCGGGCCTGCGGGCGAGATGAGGCAGCCCAGTACAAAGTGCAGGCCAAAAGTGCGCGGAGCCATGGTCTGCATCCGGGCGTACAAGCCTGCGGTGTGGCCGGGCTCTTTGGGCCGGGCCGGTGTGCCTGCACGCCGCCGCCTAGACTTCTTTTCAGGAGTGGACGTTTACGGCAGTGCATTTCTGCCCCTCCTTTCGCGCGCCACCGGGACGTGTCGGCATGTGGCACCTTCCGCGTGAATGGCCCCAGGCAGATCCAGTATTAATGGATTTTTATGCACGGGGCATTTCGCCTGTCTCGAATTCCTATGGGGAAGCTGGCTATCAGTAGACCCACAGGCATTCGGTAAGAGGACGTGCAATCCAGATGGCAGAATTTCAAGATGTGGACAGAATCCATGGCGCGTATCAAGGAAAAATGAGTGCGCCCTGGAGTCATTCACATGCCAGTTGCGTGCGGCGTGGTTTCCATCTTGGTTGCCCCGTTTTGGGTGGCCCGTTCAGGGGGCAGAAGAAGAGGCGCGCCAAACGAGATATTTTAACAAAAATTGCAGCAGCAATTCTCGGAATTGATATTCTTGTAATCATATCCTCGTGTCTCATTCATGAATAGAAGAGCCTCATATGCCCAAAGCAATCTGGAGACTGTAACGCGCTTTGCCTTCAAGGTGGTGGTCACCCTTGTTCTTGGGTCTATCGGAACCGTAGGGCGCGCAGTTGGTGTCGACGGATGGATGCTTTTCTATGCCGCGCTCTGCATGTTGTTTGCCTGGTTCAGGGGCGAGTCCATTCATGCGCCGAGCTTCACCTATTGGGATGAGATGCTCTGGTTTCTCGCCATCGTCTCTGCTCTGCATATGAGCTTTGGCGGAACTGATTAGTTTCGGCTGACTATGTGCGGTTTTACTTGCGCTGCAATATCCCGCACGCCTGAAATTCCAGTATTGGCAATGGTTCCAGTTATGACAGGTCTCACGATCATGATGGATCAGATTCATCTGAAAGCGCGATTGCGTGGTGTCTTCACTGCAATGATAACGCCGTTCAAGGCGGGAGATGTAGATTATCATGCATTTGAAAAATTGATTGAATGGCAGATCCAGTCTGGCATTCATGGGATCGTTATCTGCGGCACAACTGGTGAGGCTCCAACCCTGACCTGTGAGGAAAGGGAGCGGCTCATCCAGGTCGCTGTCCGGCGGTGTTCAGGCCGGGTGCCGCTGATTGTCGGAACAGGCACAAATGATACGCGTGAAACGATTTGCATAACAGAGCAGGTTTCAAGCCTTGGCGCAGATGCCGCCCTTGTCGTACTGCCCTATTACAACAAGCCAAGCCAGGAGGGCATTTGTCGACATTTCGAGGTTCTGTCTGAGAGCGTCGGCATACCGATAATTGTCTATAATGTTCCGCAGCGGACGGGGGTAGATCTTTCGCTCCCCATATTGCACCGCCTTTCCCGGATCCGGAACATTATTGGACTGAAGGATGCATCAGGAGATGTGTCCAGAGTTTTTGGCAGTGCCAATATTCTTGGAGACGACTTCATGCAGATGTCCGGCCATGATCCGACAACTCTTGATTTTTATCTTTCAGGTGGTCATGGCGCCATATCGGTTATATCGAATGTATTTCCGCATCTTGTCGTAAAAATGCATGACTCATTCATGCGCGGAGATATTCAGCGGGCGCGCTATATCCGCTTCCAGTTGAGCCGCCTTCTGGGTGCTCTGGAGCTTGAGCCCAGTCCTGCACCCATCAAACATGCCATGAAGCTTCAGTATGGTCTGGCCAATGACATGCGCTTGCCGCTGGTTCCGGTATCCCGGGAAACTTCCGGCGCGATCCAGCAGGCCCTCACACATCTTGCGGAACAGGCACCCGACACCATTGATGCGGCTCCCGGCCTGTATCGGGCGGCAGGTGGCTGGGTCTAGACACTTCAGCGCATCAGCAAGCCGAGAATTCACCAATTATTTTTGCATATGGAGAATGTCATGCGCAAAGTAAAAAATGAATCCGTACAGGAGCCGGACCCGAGTAGCGGGATGCGCCGCTTTGCGGTTGGCTGTGATTATAGCGGCCGCTGGATGGTTTGTGATGCGCTCGCCCAGGTCGGCGGTATCTTCCGGAGCAAGACTGCGGCCATGAAGTTTGCGCTTGCTGAGAGCGGCGGAAATATCGATCAGGTTTTGTGCCTGCCCGACAGCCAAAGGCTGAGCATGGACCTTTTCTTCGCGCCCACATTCCCTGTTTTATGCCGCAAGTTGCGGGCGGCTTGATGCCTTCGTAGCAGGCATGCCTCATCCCGAAGCTATTTTCTGAACAGTATTGCCCGCATAATTCCTCCACTTCTGGAAAAGCTTCGACGCTCCCGCTTCACCTTTCAGATATGCGGTAAACCTCTGCCATGTGCAGAGAAGCATATAATCTGCGTGTGGGGAGTGTGGCCGGGCTTGTCCTTGCGCTCTGGAAGAGCGACGCAGGTGGTCTTCAGCCATGCAGGTGCGGACCTTATCGCGCGCCTGCATCCTGTATGCGAATGAGAGTTCCACTCCGGCATCGCTCAGTGTGAGCTTCGGGTTCGCACTGCTTGCCTATTGGCATGGCGCTCTGCCTGGCGAAGCTGACCTTGCGGAAAATCAGGGATGAGATGCAGCACCCGAACAGGGTATGGGATAAGGTCAACAGCCGGCTCTGTGTACCAGAGCCGCTGCCTGTTAATCCTACAATGTCATGAAGTTCAGCAACATCAACCCGTTAGAAGGGTGATGGTGCCCAGGAGAGGTGGGTATAAACCCAATATTCTCAATGGGTTGAAACATGGTGGGGCAAAAAGATGCCCCTTGATGTTTCAGGCTTTCCCGAACGGTGTGACCCACACCGGAAGGCCAGTTCAATGTTGTCCAGACATGAAGAACCCGCCATGCGCTGGCACGCAGGCGGGCTCCAAAATAGCGGCTCATCGAAAACCACATATAATGAGTACCACGGACAGGGTAGCCGATCAGACAAGCATGGCCTTCCTCTGGACCAGTACCGGCAATTCTGATGCCGCGCTTTGATGTTTATGCCAATCCCGGTGGGGTAGGCTATGTACTCGATGTGCAGGCTGATGTGCTGGAGGCATTGAATACGCGGATTGTTGTCCCGCTGATGCCAGTCAACGCTGCACCTTCGCCCGCAAAGCGTCTCAACCCGGTCTTCAGGATCGAAGCTGAACCCCATGTCATGGTCACGCAATTCATGGCCGCGATCCCCCGTACCCACTTGCGCAGCCCAATTACGAACCTGGCTCAGCATGACACCGAGATTATGGCCGCCATTGATCTTGCGCTTGTGGGCTTCTGATCTGCGCACGCCAGGCGTACTGCATCTCTCACAAACGACTGTCTTCGAAGCTGCCCCATACGGATGTTCAGAAATGGCACGGATCGGGTATGCCCGCGTTTCAACCAGGGACCAGACGGTACCGCGTAGTTTGATGTCCTACAGGCGACAGGCTGCTCCCGCGTGTTTGAGGAAACCGCCTCTGGTGCAAGTTGCTGGCCTGCCCGGCATTGCGACCATCTAAACAAGCAATCGAATACCACCGCCCTCGGAACCGGCAAGGCGTTGGTCCTCGCCATGCTCGCTGGCGCTGCGCGTGGCTCCGGTCCCAGCCTTCGGCTGGCCTGGCCTGTTCCTCCGGCTGGCGGAATCCTGAAGGTGTCGGGGCGAGGGACGCCCCAGCAAAATCGACGGCCTGCGGCGCGTCGAACAAGGGACATGAGTTTTTTCAGAGGCCCATATTTCCAAGCGCTTGGGTTTTTGATAGAGTCACACCATGCCAACCATCCTGCGCATCGACGGCCTGCGGGTCGTCATCTATCCAGATGATCACCGCCCAGCCCATGTGCATGTCATCGGGGCAAATGGGGAGGCGGTTTTCATACTGAATTGCCCGGGCGGACCACCCGAACTGCGGGAAGCCTATGGGTTTTCACAGCGGGATGTGTTGAGGATCCAGAAAGACCTTGCGGACCACATTGCCACCCTCTGCCCTGTATGGAGCGAAATTCATGGCGATTTCTGAACAGGACTTTACCGCCGCCGTCGCCCGTGGAGAACAGGCCAGGCAGGGCGGATACGCTGTCACCGCAGAATATGACCCTCGTCAGGGCCGCCTTGTTGTTGGCCTGAACAATGGCGTCATAGTCATGGTGCCAGTGACGCTGCTGGAAGGCTTGGCCAATGCCGCTCCCGATGATCTGGCTGAGATCGAGATTACACCTGCTGGCCTTGGGCTGCATTGGCCCCGGCTGGATGCTGACGTTTATGTGCCAGCGCTCATGCAGGGAGTGTTTGGTTCAAAACGCTGGATGGCTGCTCAACTCGGTGCATCTGGCGGCAAGGTCTCGACCGCAGCCAAGGCCGCTGCTGCGCGCGAGAATGGACGAAAGGGCGGCAGACCCAGAAAGCAGGCTTGATTTCAGCCCCCGTTTTCCACGCCGCCGATCAGGCGGGGCTTGCAGGCGAAGGCCGAAGCGCGCCCCCTCAAAGGCGCTGTAGCGAGGCCGTAGCCTGTGGGAAACGGGGGACGGACCGGGCGCATTACGCGCCCGGTGCCCTGTCCGGAACCGAGCGATTTCGGACAGGGGCTGAATAAGCTGTCCGTAAAATAGCGTGACCTGCTTTCGGATGGGCGCTATATTGTGAGCAGCATTTACGGACAGTTCGGAACCATGCCGCGCACCTTCGCTTATGTCCGGGTCTCCACGACCGGGCAGACCACAGAGAACCAGCTTCAGGAGATCAAGGCCGCAGGCTTCCAGGTCGAACCGCGCCGCATCGTCTCTGAGACAATCTCCGGAAGCACCTCTATTTCACGCCGCCCCGGCTTCTCCCGCCTTCTGGACAGGCTGGAGGCAGGAGACATCCTGATTGTGACCAAGCTCGACCGGCTGGGGCGGGATGCCATGGACGTGAGCTCTACTGTGCGCACCTTGGCCGGATTGGGTGTGAAGGTCTATTGCCTGGCGCTGGGCGGGGCAGACCTCACCAGCTCGGCCGGCACCATGACCATGAACGTGCTGAATGCCGTCGCTCAGTTCGAGCGTGATCTTCTGATTGAACGAACCCAATCCGGACTTCAGCGGGCCAAGGCCGAAGGGAAAACCCTGGGCCGGCCCTCAACGCTGAACGAGACCCAGAAGCAAGCTGTCCGTGAGGAATTGGCAAGTGGGGCGAGCGTTTCAAGCATCGCCCGAAAGTATAAGACCAGCCGGCAGACAATTTTGCGCGTTCATTTTTGACAGATCCCCCAGGCGGTCTCAGCGATTGGTTCCGCCAAGTTTAATAATAAGGGCCGCGCAAGCGGCCCTTATTGTTTTTCTCACCGACCCAGCCCTTCCCGCCCGCGCTCTACCTGGCGCGCCCGATCCTGCTCAATCGCCGCTTCCATCTCGGGCGCACGGCGCTCCGCTTCTGCCCGCGCATCGGCAGCCCTCAGATCCGCGAGATCGGCACCGACCCGCCGTTCAGTGCGGCTGTGAACGTCTGACAGTTCATTCGCGATCTCGACCAGCCCTTCGCGCGCCGCCAGGCGCTGCGGGTCTTCCTTGCCCAGCCAGTTTTTCCGACCGACTAGCGCCAGGGCGTCCTTGCCCTCGGCCTCGCCCAACGCCACTGCGCGGATCTTTTGGCCGAAAGCACGCGCTCCCTCGCGCGTCCCTGCCTCCTGTTCCAGAGCCTTCGCGAAGGCCTGCGGATCGCGTAGCGCGCCGGAAGCCTGGGCAAGACTGGCAATGTCACCCAGCCCGCGCGCAAGGTGTTCCTGGTAGCGCTGGGCCTTCCAGCTCTCTACGTCATCCGGCATATGCCGGACCGGGGCGGTCGGTACGCCCTCGATCTCCTGGACGGACTGGCGCTGCTGTTCCTGCCGCTGTGCCCGGTTCTGCTCGATCTGCCGCAAGGCTTCCAGCCCAGCCCGGTCTGCTGCATGTGTGGCCCGCAGGAGGTCGTAGGCCTGCCGGTCCAGATCGTCAGCCCCGCCACCATATTCTGCATCCAGTTCGATGGCGTCCGCGAGTTCGCGGATCTGCTCGGCACGGTTGACGCGCGCAAGCGCATCCTCGGCCGCCCCCACGCTCATGCCGGCCAGATCTCGCGGATCTACCTGCCCGGCGAGGGAGAGGCTTTCGACCAGTTCCGTATCCTCGCCATAGATGGCTTCGAGCGCGCGGGCGTGACGGCCCGCAAGGGCATCGTCCTGTCTGGCGGGCTGCACATAATCGGGGAGAAGGCGGGCGCGCCGCTCCTGCACAGGTGCGGCTGCAAGGTCTGGGGTCGTCTGCTGTTCCATGATGATCTCCGGGGAGGGTTTGTCGATGCCGCGCCGCTGGGCGAAGTCCAGGGCGTTGTCCTTTTTGCGGATGCGCGAGAAACGCTGGATCAGCCCGTCAAGGGCGAGGTCCGGCCCGTTTCTGACGGCCCATGTGTGGCGTTTGGCGGTACCGCCATCAGGCAGGCGCACGGACTGTGAGCCGCAATGGTCAAGCCGGATGCTGTCGCCCAGCGCGGGATTGGCCTCACCGATAGCCCGTTCAAGGTCCACACCCCATATGGTGGTCTGCGCGCCCGTGCGCGGGTTTTCCAGCGTCACAAAATAGCTCTCGCGCGCCTTGGGCCGGTTCTCGAAGGGTGCGCGGCCATGGGCCAGCAAGCGCCCGGCGCGGCGGTCCATGAAGTCCTCTGCCGCCCCGAACATCTGCATGGCCTGCTTGTGGCGGGTCGTCATGACATAGGCCAGCGCCCGGTCCACGCCCTTGGTCGCCAGCACATAGGAGCGATCCACGCTGATGCCCTGGCTCTTGTGAACCGTCACCGCATAGCCGTGGCTGATGTCCTCATAGGTCTGCGCGTCCACAACAATGGTGCGCGCCGCCTCGCCGTCCAGCCGCACCTTCAGCCGGCCTTTTTCGGCTTTCAGCACGGTGCCAAGGGTGCCGTTCATCACGCCCAGAATGCTGTCATTCTGGCGGAACAGGATCCTGTCACCGGCTGCAAAGGTTTTCACGCCTGCGGAGGTGCGGAAGCTAGCCTCGCCTTGCAGCTCGCCGCGCGCCTGGCGCAGGCTGCGCACCAGGGCATTGAGGCGCAGCACCTCGGCATTTGTCTGGGTGAGAATGATCTGCCCTTGCCCAAGGTCAATGTCGCGCACATAGGCGGCGGCTGTGGCCTGTGCGGCATCCTCGCGGGTGATCGCAGTAGCGAGCCTGGGGCGGCGGCGATGGCAGGCCAGTCGCGGCACGGGGTCATGGTTGATTTTGCGCGCGTCATCGCCGCCGAACAAATGCAAACTTCGGCCTCAGCTGATTTTGAAAACCAGGCGCGATTGGAAATTGCATTGGCGCATTTGCTTGCCCTGAAAGCGGAGAAAATCAGGTGACCGAGCGTGTTACGACTTCGTGCCAGACGGAGGTCCAGCAGGCACAGCGCTTGCTGAAGGCTGTAAAGCGGGCGGGTTTCAGCCGGGCGCGATTGACCTGGCATCCTGATGGACACCTTGAGATTGAGGGTGATGATGGTGAAAGTTCATCGCAATCATCGATTCTAGAAAAAGTTGAGTCGCAAAACCCTTGGGATGAACTGAATAAATGATACGTCCAAGCCGTTCTAGGCCACCGTTTCTCAGCAGCGATCGGGATCGCCATGGGAACCTACGTTGGTATGTGCGCAGGCCCGGCAAGCTCAAAATCCGCATCCGGGAAGAATATGGCACAGATGCATTCTGGGCCGCCTATCGCGATGGTCTGTCTGGAATTCAGCCACCTAAGGCAGATGATTTAGCCAGGCAGCCTCCGGCTGAGGGAACTTTGCATGCGCTCTGCGTAAAATATTTCACATGCGGAGATTTTAGGTCGCTGGATGAGGGGACACAAAAGACGCGTCGCTCTATTCTTGAACGTTTATGTCAAGAGCGCTTGCCCTCGGGAGTAACCTATCGCGAGCTGCCATATAAATCACTTAAGCCATACCACCTTCTCGTTATGCGTGATCAAAAACTAGCAACACCAGGTGCTGCCAATTCAATGATAAAGGCATTGAGGAGGCTGTTTGCGTTCGCGATATCGTACAATCTGATGGATACGAACCCGGCGCGGGATGTGCCTTACTTCGCTCCAGTGCGAGCGGATGGCATTCCTGCTTGGTCGCAAGAGGCTGTCGATCAGTTTGCAGCCCATCATGCAGATGGAACTATGGCACGGCTTGCGCTGCTGCTATTCTGTGAGTTTGGCCAGCGTATATCAGACATTCACAGACTTGGACCTGGAATGATCCGCGGCCAAGTGCTTCACTTTACGCAGTGGAAAAATCGTAAGATCAAGCCAGTCGAGTTGATGCTGCCGGTTAGTGATGAAATGATGCGCATCATTAAAAGCTTGCCAGATGACCGCAAGACGTTTCTTGTAAACGCCTATGGTCGCCCATTTGCTTCGGTTAAGGCTTTCGGCAACAAGTTTCATGATTGGTGCGAGCAAGCCGGACTGGTGGGGCTTTCATCACATGGGTTGCGGAAATTCTTTTCAGCAAAAATGGCGGAAAATGATGCGACTGACCGCCAGATCATGGCCTTCACCGGCCATCGGACGTCGAAGGAGATAGATCGCTACACCAAATCAGCGAACCAAAAGAGACTCGCGATGAGAGCGCGGGACAAAAGAGCAAGACCTTTAACCGTCCCACCATCTTGCGCTTAACGCAGAAGTGAGACATTATAAAAATCTAAGCACTTGTTTGGAAAGGCTATTTCCACTTCTTTAAGAAGAAGTGGTGCCCAGGAGAGGACTCGAACCTCCACGGCCGTTAAGCCACTGGCACCTGAAGCCAGCGCGTCTACCAATTCCGCCACCTGGGCCCCGGCGATCTCTAGGATCGCGTCGAGAAGGCGACTTTTAGGGGGTGACCCTGCCCTTGTCAATCGCCTCCGCACAAATGCTGTCGCGGCTGTGTATAACTCCTGCGCGGATCCAGCCCGGAGCCGCTTTCCCGCTGGAAACACTGGGCTTCTAGCGCTGGCAGCTGGAGCAGAAAAAGGTGGAGCGGCCGCCCTGGACAATGCGCTGCACGGTGCCCTTGCAGCCCGGTGTGGGGCAGGGAGCATTGGCGCGGTCATAGACGCGGAAGGCGTGCTGGAAATAGCCGAGCTGGCCATTCACCTGCCTGTGGTCCCGCAGGGAGGAGCCGCCCGCCAGAATCGCATCGCGCAGCACATCGCGGATGGAGGTCACCAGCAGCTCGGCCCGCCGGGTGGGCTCGCCTGTCTTCGTGGCCAGTGTGCCCGCTGCACGGCGGGGGGAAAGGCCGGCCCGGTGCAGGGCCTCGCACACATAGATATTGCCAAGCCCGGCAACCAGCTTCTGGTCCAGCAGCGCGGTTTTCAGCGGCGTGGTGCGGTTGGCGCAGGCGCGGGCCAGATATTCGGCATGAAAACTGTTGCCCAGCGGTTCCGGCCCCAGATTCTGGAGCATCGGCATGGAATCAAGCCGGTCATAGGGCACGAGCAGGATGGCGCCGAAGCGGCGCGGATCATTGAAGGTGACGGTTGCGCCATTGGAAAGGTGGAACACCACATGGTCGTGCGGCAGGCTTTCCCCGCGCGGATGGTGAAACACCCCCGGCCGCAGGACGGATTGCGCCGCGCTGCCCGGCGCGCCTTCCACGCGGATGGAACCGGACATGCCGAGATGAATGATCATCACCTCGCCGTCGCTCAGGTCCGCCAGCAGATATTTGGCCCTTCGCCCCAGCGCTTCTATGCGTCGCCCCGCCAGCCGCTCGGAGAAATTTTCCGGCAAGGGCCAGCGCAGGTCCGGGCGGCGTGCTTCGGCGCTTTCAATCACGGCGCCCTGAAGGGCAGGCATGAGGCCGCGGCGGACGGTTTCCACCTCTGGCAGTTCGGGCATGGTGCAGGATCTTCGGTTTTTCCCGGGCGGGTCGCGCCCGGAATGAAATGCGCGGACATGCTGAATTTAGGATGGCTGCAGCACCGCGCAAGATGGCCTTATGCCTCCTGACTGTTGCCGGAATGTGTCTGCTCAGGCGCTTCGCCAAACTCCAGCTGCTGGAGCCGCGCCCCGCGCCGGGAAATCTTGTCCGCCGAAATGGTGAGCTTGGCCAGATCATCGCCCGCCTGGCTGAAATGGCGGCCCAGATCGTTCACCCTTTCCCGCAGGCGCGCGACATCCTCGATCAGCGCCCCCACCTCGGTGCGGATGCGGTCTGCCTCCTCGCGCATGCGGGCATCGCGCGCGATGGCCTGAACGAGTTGCACCGCCAGCATCATCAGGCTGGGGGAGACCAGGATGACCCGCGCGCGGAAGGCCGCCTGCACCACGGCGTCCATATGCTCCTGAATATCCGCATAGACGGATTCGGAGGGCACGAAGATGAGGGCGATGTCCTGTGTTTCCCCGGCCAGAAGATAGCGTGTGGCGACATCATTCACATGCTTCATCAGGTCCGTGCGCAGGCGGGCTGCCGCGGCCTTTCGGGCCTCTGCCGTGCGCGCCTCGCGGAACTGGGTCACTGATTCCAGCGGGAATTTCGCATCGATGATGAGGGGGCGGGGGTCCCCGGGCAGGAAGATGGCGCAATCCGGCCGCTTGCCGTTGGAGAGCGTGTGCTGAAAGGCATAGGAGCCCTTGGGCAGCCCGTCGGCGATGATGGCTTCCATGCGCGCCTGCCCGAAGGCCCCGCGCGCCTGCTTGTTGGAGAGGGTTTCGCGCAGGCTCAGAACCTGTGCGGAAAGGTCGGAAAGGCTGCGCTCGGCGGCTTCCACCATCATCAGCCGTTCGGCGATGCGGGTCAGGCTTTCATGGGTGGAGCTGGAGGCATTGGCCATGCTCTGGTTCAGGCGGTGGGAGGTATGGTCCAGCCGCTCGGCCACCACGCGCGCCAGTTCGCTCTGCCGCTGGGACAGCACTTCCGCCATGCTCTGCACGCGGCCGGCCGTTTCGTGCTGGATGCGGGCCAGATCGCGCAGGCGCTGGTCCGCCTCCTGCGTGCGCAGGGCCAGTTCCATGGCGGCCATCTCCCGCATGCGGCCCTGCCGCCACAGGATGAGGCACAGCAGGGCGAGCATGACCAGCCCCGCCAGTGCCGCGGCCATGCCCGGGGAGACGGGGTATTCACCAAGATTGAAGAGCACATCTGACATATGCCCTGTTTGCACGATTCGTTTGCGCGAACAAAGTGCGAACACATTGACCGCGGCCGCGGCTTCACCTAAATCTGCGCATCATGAGCACCCGACCCATTCTCATCATCCCCGATACGAAGCTGCGGACCATTTCCGAGCCCGTGGCCAGTCTTGATTCCGAAACCCGCAAGCTGGTGGAGGATATGTTCGACACCATGTATGACGCGCCGGGCATCGGCCTTGCGGCCATACAGGTGGGCGTGCAGAAGCGGGTCATCACCATTGATCTTGCGCGGGAGGGGGAAGAGAAGAACCCGATTGCGCTGATCAATCCGGAGATCCTGTCCACATCGCAGGAAACCTCCTTCTACAATGAGGGCTGTCTCTCCATCCCCGAATTCTACGAGGAGGTGGAGCGGCCGGCACGGGTCGCCTTGCGTTTCACCGATCTGGAAGGCGCGGTGCGCGAGGTGGAGGCGGACGGCCTGTTCGCCACCTGCGTGCAGCATGAGATCGACCATCTCAACGGTGTGCTCTTCATTGATCATATCTCGAAGCTGAAGCGTGACCGGGTGGTGAAGAAGTTCACCAAGATGGCCCGTCGCGAGGGCGCGGCCTGAGGGCGGCGTCTTTTCATCCTTTTCGCGCGGGGCATTTTCATGCGTATCGTTTTCATGGGCACGCCGGATTTCGCGGTGCCGACCCTCACCGAGATTGTCGGGCAGGGGCATGAGGTTGTGGCGGTCTATACCCGCGCGCCCGCGCCTGCCGGAAGGCGCGGGCTGGAGCTGGTGAACTCACCCGTGCATCAGGTGGCCGAGCGTTTCGGCATTCCGGTTCTCACCCCGCGCACATTGCGCACGGAAGAAGCCGCTGAAGAGTTCCGCGCCCATGATGCGGATGCCGCTGTCGTGGTGGCCTATGGCATGATCCTGCCGCCCGCCATTCTGCAGGCCCCCCGGCGCGGATGCCTCAATCTGCATGGCTCCCTGCTGCCGCGCTGGCGCGGTGCGGCGCCCATCCAGCGGGCCATCATGGCCGGGGATGCGGAAACGGGCGTGGCGGTGATGCGTATGGAGGAGGGGCTGGATACCGGGCCGGTTGGCCTTGTGGAGCGCATCTCCATTACAGCCGACATGACCGCCGGCGAGCTGCATGACCGCATGATGGTGCTGGGTGCGGACCTGATGGTGCGTGCCCTGGGCGCGCTCGAACGCGGCGGGCTGGCGCTGACGCCCCAGCCGGAAGAGGGCGTGGCCTACGCCGCCAAGATCGACAAGGCCGAGGCGCGGATCGACTGGTCCCGTCCGGCGCAGGAGGTGCACAACCGCATCCGCGGGCTGGCGCCTTTCCCCGGTGCCTGGTTCCCCTTCGGCCCGCAGGAGACGCGGGTGAAAGTGTTGCGCTCCACCCGCGCCGAGGGCTCGGGCACCCCGGGTGAGGCGCTGGATGATGCACTCACCATTGCCTGCGGCGATGGGGCGGTGCGTCTGCTGGAACTGCAGATGGCCGGCAAGCAGCCCATGGCGGCGGAAACATTCCTGCGGGGCAATCCGGTGCCGGCCGGCACGCGGCTCGGCTGAGAGCTGCGGATCGGTCTGGCTCCATGCCGCGCTACAAGCTGACGATCGAATATGATGGCACTGCCTTTTATGGCTGGCAGATGCAGGCCGAGCTGCCAACCGTGCAGGGCGTGCTGACAGAGGCCTTCCGGCGTTTCTGCGGGCAAGGCGTGCATGTGGCGGGGGCCGGCCGCACGGATACAGGCGTGCATGCCACGGGACAGGTGGCGCATGTGGATCTGGAAAAGGACTGGCGGGCGGATACGGTGCGCGATGCGATGACCGCCCAGCTGCGTCCGCATCGGGTTGCCGTTCTGCATGTGGAGAAGGTGCCGGACACATTCGAGGCGCGCTTCTCGGCCCGCAAGCGCCATTATCTCTATCGCATCATCAACCGCCGCCCGGATCTGGCTCTGGAGCGCGACAGGGCCTGGCGGGTGCCGCAAAGGCTGGACGCCGGGGCCATGGGGGTGGCGGCGCGCCGCCTGCTGGGCAAGCATGATTTCACCACCTTCCGCTCGGCGGACTGCCAGGCCGCGTCCCCCCTCAAGACGCTCGACCAGCTGGATGTGAGCCGGGTGGGGGATGAAATCCGCATCGTCACCTCGGCGCGCTCCTTCCTCCACCATCAGGTGCGCTCGATGGTCGGCTCGCTGATGCGGGTGGGGGAGGGGCGCTGGAGCGCGGATGATCTGGAAGCCGCGCTCAAGGCTGCGGACCGTGCCAGATGTGGCCCCATGGCGCCATCCTGCGGGCTGTATCTCACGCAGGTGGATTACTGAGGTGGGTGCACTGCCGGGCGGCCTCCCGCCCGGCCATGGTCCGGGCCTTCAGCCCTTGCTTTTCAGGGGAATGGGCTGGGCCTGTCCGGCCTCGTCATGAATGGCGAAACTGTAGCGCCCCAGCGCATCGCGCTCCACCGCATAGGAGAGGCGGCCGGTCACCCGGTTTTCCGGGTCAAAGGTCAGCACCTTCGGACGGATGGAGGCAATCTCGTCCTCCGCCACATAGACCGAATTGCAGATGATGACCTGATCGCCCTTCTGGCAGGTGCGGGCGGCGGCCCCGTTCAGCACGCAGCACCGCGAGCCACGCTCCCCCAGAATGACATAGGTGGAGATGCGCGCGCCGGAATTGCGATTCCAGATTTCCACAAACTCCATGGGCAGAATGCCTGCCTCCTCGCAATGGTCCGGGTCGAGGGTAATGGAGCCATGATAGTTCAGGTCCGCTCCGGTGACGGTGATGCCATGGAGCTTTCCGGCCACGATCTTGCGCATAGGCGTTCTGTCCCTTTCCGCCTGAATGTTCGGAGATATCAGCGGTTTTCACTGTGAGGGGGCTGGTTGGGCCCCCGGCCGGCCCGTTGCGCTGGGCGCGGATCATGCGGGGGCATCCTTAATCCGCATGGGCCGTGAGGGGCAAGGATTATGCGGCTCCGGCAGGGCGGCAGACCATTAAATATGCAGGCTTGGTAACATCGAGATGTAAATCTTGAACGTGAACAGGGCCGCCTGTGCCGTGTGCGTCTCGCTTCTTCCTTGATTCTCGTGCTAGAGCACGCTCCGAATATCAAAGACATGAGGGTTGAGATGGCTCACCCGGCTGCGCCAGAGGCGCGCCCCCTTCGCGTTGGTGTCATCGGTGTCGGCATCATGGGTTCCAATCATGCGCGCGTGCTCTCCGCGCTGCCCGAGGCGGAACTGGTGGCCGTGGCGGACCCGGACCACGCACAGGCTGAGCGGGTCGCCCAGTTTCTGGGCTGTGATGCGGTGCCGGACCACCATGCCCTGCTGGCACTGGGGCTGGATGCGGTCGTCGTGGCCGCGCCCACCCATCTGCACCATTCCGTTGCGCTGGATGTGATTGCCGCCGGCAGCTCGGTTCTGGTGGAAAAGCCCATCGCCTCCACGGCGGATGAGGGGCGCGAGATTGTCGCCGCCGCCAAGGCCCGGGGCGTCACCCTCATGGTTGGCCATGTGGAGCGCTTCAATCCGGCTGTGCGCGCGGTGAAGGAGGCCATCAAGGGCGAGCAGCTCCTGTCTGTGGCCATCACCCGCGTGGGGCCTTTCCCGCCCCGCATGTCCAATGTGGGCGTGGTGATCGACCTTGCGGTGCATGACATCGACCTGATCCGCTGGCTGACCGATTCCGATATCGTGGAAGTGCAGCCGCAGACCTCCGCCGCCATTGCCGAGCGTGAGGACATTGCCCTGCTCCAGTTCCGCACCGCTTCCGGCGTGCTGGCGCACATCAATACCAACTGGCTCACGCCCTTCAAGGCGCGCACCGTGCATGTGGCCACCGCCCGCAAATATGTGATCGGTGATCTCATCACCCGGCAGGTGACCGAGCATTTCGACTACCGCCCGGATGGCTCCTATTCCACCCGCCACATGCCGGTGGCCTATGCCGAGCCGCTGCGCTCCGAGCTGCAGAACTTCCTCTCCGCCGTCCGCTCGGGCCAGACCCCGGAAGTGACGGGCGAGCAGGGCGTGGCCAGCATTGATATCGCCATGTCCTGCCTGCCGGGCCATGGTGCTGCCGCAGCCAGCCGCCAGAGCCGGGCGAACGGCTGAGCGGTCTGTTCCAGTTCCGGTGCGGATGAGTGTGGAACGGGCGTTTGGTCCGTTCCCCGCCGGGGCCGCCGCGCCGGTCGATTTCCCTGTCTTCCCCTTGAGGATCGTCCTCTCATGACTACGTCTTCCGCGCCCGCACCCATTCCCTTCATCGACCTTGCCGCCCAGCGCGCCCGTCTGGGGCCGAGGGTGGATGAGGTGGTGCTGGAGGTTCTCCAGTCCTGCCGCTTCATTCAGGGGCCGCAGGTGCTGGAGCTTGAGGAGAAGCTGGCGAAATTTGCCGGTTCCCGGTTTGCGCTGGGCTGCTCCAGCGGCACGGATGCGCTGGCTCTGCTTCTCGCGGCATGGGGCGTCAAGCCCGGTGATGCGGTGTTCTGCCCGGCCTTCACCTTCTGCGCCACCGCAGAGGTGGTGCCGTGGGTGGGGGCGACCCCCGTGTTCGTGGACGTGAAGACCGATACCTTCAACATGGACCCGGAAAGCCTTGAAGCCGCCATTGAAACGGCGCGGGCGCAGGGGCTGGAGCCGAAGGTCGTCATTCCGGTGGACCTGTTCGGCCAGCCGGCCGACTATGACGCCATTCTGCCGATTGCCGAGAAGCATGGCCTGAAGGTGCTGTGCGATACCGCGCAGGGCTTCGGCGGCACCTGGAACAACCGCCGCACCGGCTCCATCGGTGATGCGACCGCAACCTCCTTCTTCCCGGCCAAGCCGCTGGGGGGCTATGGCGATGGCGGCGCCATCTTCACCGATGACGAGGAACTGGTCGGCATTCTCAAAAGCCTGCGCGAGCATGGGCAGGGCGTGGATCGCTACCAGAATGTGCGCATTGGCATGACAGCGCGTCTGGATACGATTCAGGCGGCGGTGCTGCTGGAAAAGCTGGCCATCTTCGAGGAGGAGATCGCCGCGCGTGAGCGTATCGCCCGGCGTTATCATGAAGGGCTGGGCGATGTGGCGCAGGTGCCGGTGGTGGACCCGCGCGCGACATCCGTCTGGGCGCAATATACCATCAAGCTGCCGGCCGGCGTGCGGGATGATCTGGCCACGGCGCTGGCTGCCGAAGGCGTGCCTACCGCGGTCTATTATCGCCAGCCGATGCATCACCAGCCGGCCTATGCGGAGTTCCCCACCGCCACGCCCAGCCTGAAGGGGGCGGAGGAACTGTGCGCGCAGGTCATCTCCCTGCCGATGCATGCTTATCTGGACGAGCCGACGCAGGACCGGGTGATCGCGGCCGTGCGCAAGGCGCTGGGCAAGTAACCGGCAGGCAGAACCGGGCGCGCAGGGCTGTCATCCTTCCGCGCACAGGCCATATCCGAAGATCAGGCGGGGGCAGTGCCCCCGCTTTTTCATGCAGGCCCTGCATCTGCGGGGCAGGGTGCAGGGGATGCATCATGCAGGCGGCTTGTTCGCCGGGGCGTGCAAGGCTACATCTTTCCCATCGTCCCGCTGGGCCGGAACCGTGCGCGGCCTGAAGCTGCACCCATGCCCGGCCCGGAATGAGGAGGCTGCCATGCCGCTGAGCCACGCCACTGTCGACCCGGAAGAAGTTGCCCGCTTTGATGCCCTGGGCAAGCAATGGTGGGATGAGAAGGGCAAGATGGCGCCTCTCCATGCCATGAATCCGGCGCGGCTGTCTTTTGTGCGTGATGCGCTGGTACGCCATTTCGGGCGCGATGCCCGGTCCCTGCGCCCGCTCAAGGGGCTCAGCATTCTAGATGTGGGCTGTGGCGGCGGCCTGCTGAGCGAGCCCATGGCGCGCATGGGCGCCCGCGTGACCGGTATCGATCCGGCCCCGAACAATATCAAGGTCGCCAGCGCCCATGCCGAAGGGCAGGGACTGGATCTGGACTATCTCCCTGTGACAGCGGAGGAGTTGCAGGCGGGCGGCGCGCGTTTCAATGCGGTGGTGGCGCTGGAAGTGGTGGAGCATGTGGCCGATGTCGGCCTGTTTGTCCGCACGCTGGGCCAGCTTGTGGATGAGGGCGGGGTGCTCATTCTGTCCACCCTCAACCGCACGGCCAAGAGCTTCGCCCTCGCCATTGTGGGGGCGGAATATATCCTGCGCTGGCTGCCGCCGGGCACGCACAGCTGGGAAAAATTCATCACGCCGGAAGAGCTGGAGGCCAGCCTTGCCGCTGCCGGCTATGAGGCGAGCGAGCGCACCGGCATGGTGTATGACCCGCTCTCCAGCAGCTTCAGCCTCTCCGATGATCTTGCGGTGAACTATTTCATGGTCGCCCGTCGCATCTGATGGCGCGCGGGGTGCGGGTCTGCCTGCGGGGCGGGCTCGCATTTTTGTGTCTTGTTTGTAAGGCAGACTTATAATAATCTTGCCTTTGAAATGTTCGAGAACCCATCACCCAATCTGAACGACACGCCGATCGGCTTTCTGCTGGTGGATGTGGCACGCCTGTATCGCGCCCGCATGGACAAGGCGTTCGAGGCCGCCGGCCTTGGCCTCACGGCCGGGGAGGCGCGCACCCTTGCCTATGTCGACCGCCACCCCGGTCTGCGCCAGCGCATGCTGGCCATCAAGATGAATGTGGAGCCGATGACGCTGGTCGGTTTTCTGGACCGGCTGGAGGCGCAGGATCTCATCTCGCGCCAGGTCGATCCGGGTGATCGCCGGGCCAAGATCATTCACCTCACCGCCAAGGCTCCGCCTCTGGTGACTCGCATTCTTGAGGCAGGACGCCAGATGCGGCTGGAAGTTCTGGGCGATATCGCCCCGGCGGAGCAGGCCACATTCATCACCTGCCTGTTGCGCATGAATGCTGCCCTTTCAGGCTGCGAACGGGAGAGCTGAAGCCATGAAGGCACCGGATGATCCATTGCAGGGGGGCATGGCGGTGCGTGGCCCAACCGCACCCGTGCCGCTCATGTCCCAGTTGCGCACGGCCCTTATCGCGGCAGCGCTGGTGACCATTGGCCCTGTCTCGCTCACCATGTACACGCCGGCCATGCCCACTCTGGTGGAGGCATTCGGCACCACGGAAACGCAGGTGAAGGCGACCCTGACGGTCTTCTTCTTCGGCTTCGCATTTTCCCAGCTCGTCTGCGGCCCCCTTTCCGATGCTTTCGGGCGGCGGCCTGTGGCGCTGGGCTTTTTCGGCGCCTATCTGGCCGGCAGCGTGGTGACGGTGATGGCCACCTCCATGGAGGTGCTGATTGCCGGCCGCCTGTTGCAGGGTATCGGCTGTGCCGCCGGCATCGCCATTTCCCGCGCCATCGTGCGAGACCAGTATGTGGGGCAGGCCTCGGCCCGGATCATGAATCTGGTGGGCACCATGCTGGCCATCGCCCCGGCCATTTCCCCCACACTGGGCGGGGTGGTGCTGGAGCTGGCCAACTGGCATGGCATCTTTGTCATCATGTGCCTGTATGGCCTGCTGCTCGTGGTGATGCTCATCTGGTTCGTGCCGGAAACGAACCGCACGCGAAACCGCGCGCTGGTCAGCCCTGCCGGCATCATGCACAGCTATGGGTCGCTGCTGGGCAGCCGTGTCTTCATGCGGGCGGGGCTGGTGATCGGCGCGGTTCTCGGGGGCATGTACACGCTGGCCGCGCTGCTCTCTTTCGTGCTGATCGATACGGTGGGGCTCACCCCGGTCGAGTTCGGCATGGCCATGCTGGTCCAGACAGGGGCCTTCATCATGGGCACGCTGGTGATGGGCCGCCTGCTCCGCCGCATGAGCGCCACCAGCCTGATCGTCCCGGGCCTGGTTCTGGTGATGCTCAGCGCGGCGGGGCTTGCCATTGGCCTGCGCGTTTTCACGCCTTCCGTGCTGACGGTGATGGGGCCGATTGCGCTCTGGGCGGTGGGCGTGGCGATGATCATGCCCGGCTGCACGACAGCGGCTTTGTCGGGCTTTCCCCATATTGCCGGGGCGGCCTCCGCGCTCACCGGCTTTCTGCAGATTGGCGGGGGCATGTGCGGCACTCTGGTGGCGCTGCTGTTTCCCTCGCCGCTCGCGGCCCTGATGACGCTGATCCCCGCCATGGGTGTGCTGTCGGTGATCGCGCATGTGCTGCTGCGGCCGCGGACAGGCACGGCTCCGGTGACGGTTGTGCCCGATGATGAGGCACTGGATGCAACCAATATCGAACTGGCTGTCGATCCGCTCGGCGTGGTGGGGGCCTCCGGTGATGAGATCGAGGCCAGAACCCTGCAACAGAAGAGGTAATTCAGGGGGTTGGACTGTCATCGGAGCGTCGGCATGCATCCTTATGGTGCCGCCAGACCGAAGCGGAGGATTCGCCCGCTTTCGAGAGGCTGCCGTGTGATGATCAGAAAAACTTCCATCCTGTTCCTGTGCCGAGACAATGCCGGCATCAGCCTGATGGCGGAGGCGCTGGCCATTCACCTTCACAACCGTCTTCACAAGCATGTGCGGGCCTTCAGCGCGGCTGTCGGCCCCACGGCCCCGGTGGATGAGGCCGCCCTGGCCTGCCTGCAGGAAGCGGGCGTGCCCACAGACGGGCTCTCTTCCAAGCCTGTGGAGCTGTTCGCCCTTTCCGGGGCGCCGAGGGTGGATGTGGTGGTGCCGTTGCAGGCGGATGTCCACCATGCGGTGGGCGCCCTGCCATGGCTGCATCTGCTGCCCCTGCGTGCGCGGATCTTCGAGGATATCGGCCGGCGCGGGGATGCCCATGCCCGGCGGGTGGCCTATCGCGATCTTCTGCCTGCCCTGCGTCAGGTGGTGCTGGACATCATGGAAATGGAAGCGCCGGGCATGGTGCGGTCTGCGGCATGAAATGACCGTATCGCTTGTGTTTCAGGCGGGGGTGCGGTTTCATGACACCGAATGCTGCGAGATGATGAAAGGGGTGCTGCATGTCCTCCGATATGGAGAAAACCTCTCCGGCCGGCTCCACGCAGGCTCTGGCGGGTGCAGTGGCGGCCCCCGTTCCCGCAACCGGTGCTGATGCGGCAAGCCCTCTGGCCGAGGCATTGCGACAGGCCCTTGCACGGGTGGATGAGGCCGTCGGCGCGCCCGAAACGGCCGAAATGGTGCATGGCGCGCGCAAGGCCATCAAGGAATATCGCGGCCTGTTGCGGCTGATTCCCGGAAGGGTTGCAGCCACGGCCCGCCGGGAAGCGGCGGCAACGGCGCGGGAGCTGGCCCATGCGCGTGACCGGGCCACCGCGCTGGAAGCGCTCGACATGCTGCGTCAGGCCGGGCTTGCGCGGGAGGATGATCTTGAGGCCGCACGCTCTGTCATCGGCCAGGATCAGGCGGATGAGCGCGAGGGGGAAAGCCTGCGCCGGGTCTTGCTCCAGTTTCTGAAGGATACCCATGCCGCGATGGATAGCCGGCTGGTGGCGCAGGCCAATGCGGCCGATCTGGTGGAAGGGCTGCGCCGGGGGTATCGCGCCGCGCGCAAGGCGGACTTCTCCTCTCCCGAAGCCATGCACGAAGTGCGCAAGACGGTTGTCACGCACCGCTACCAGATGAGTTTTCTGGCCGACTGGTTCAAGGGAAAGTGCGAGAAGCGCGCCGCCCGCACCCAGCGCCTGCGGGATGTTCTGGGGGCGTATCAGGATATTGAAACCCTGCGCCCGCTGCTGCATGCCAACAGCGCGGAATTGCGGGATGGATGTCTGTCCCGGCTGGACAGGGCGATGACACGCCTCCAGAAGCGCCTCTCCAAAGAGGCGCGCAAGCGCCACAGGGCGCTGTTTCACCGCTCCTCGAAAGACTTTGCCCGCAAGCTGGGCAAGCTTGATGCGCCGGTCCGCCCTCTGGCGCCACGCACGGCCAAAAGCTGGAAGGTCATTTCCGCTGACGGGGTCGAGGACTAGGGAGCACACTCTCGCAATCCGGCATCTGGATACCGGGAACCTGAGGGCGGGGAGATGTTTCCATCTCCCCGCCGGCCTATTTCAGGCGGGTCCGGTCGATCCAGTTGGCGAACTTGTCTGCAACGGTTTTCAGGAAATCGCGGGTGCGCTCGTCCGTCACCCTGCCATTCTCGTCCAGTGCATCGGCAATCTTGGAGAGATAGGCTTCCGGCTGCTGCATCAGCGGCATGTTGAGGAAGACCAGAGACTGGCGCAGATGATGGTTCGCGCCAAAGCCGCCCAGTGTCCCGGGAGAAACGCTGACGATTGCGGCCGGCTTTTCATTCCAGACGCTGTGGCCATAGGGGCGGGAGCCGACATCAATCGCATTCTTCAGGACAGCCGGAAGGGAGCGATTATATTCCGGGGTAACGAACAGCACGGCCTGTGTGCCGGAAACAGCCTTGCGAAAACGCTGCCATGCCTCCGGGGGCGTGTCTGTCTCCAGATCCTCATTGTAAAGAGGCAGGTCGCCGATCTCGATGATCTCCAGATCCAGACGGGGGGCGGCCAGGGCCCTGAGCTCCAGGGCGACGGAGCGGCTGAACGAGCCCTTGCGCAAACTTCCAACGATAACAGCAACATGGGTGGACATGGTCTATCCCTCCGGTCGTGATTGGCCGCAGAGCGTCCAATCAGATGGAGCGGCACTGTCTGCCCGTCCGATGGCGCATTCATGGCATCAGCGCCGGATCGGGAGCCGCTCGTCGCCTTGGCCCCGGATTGTGCGCCGTTCAGATGGCGTGGCGGTTGGCCGAGGGGCCAAAATGTTCGACATAGCGCGCGCTCAGCGCGGAAACGGGCAGGATGACCAGCACATCCGTGGTGCCGAACTGGTGGTCCACAACCGCGCCCTCGCCCACAAAGCCGCCAAGCCGCAGATAGCCCTTGACCATGGGGGGCAGGGCCTGAAAGGCAGCCTTGAGGGAAATCTCCTCCTTCGGCATGCGGTTCATGTCCACATACCGGCTTTCCAGCGCACGGGCCCGCCACTCCTGCGGGGCCAGTGCATTGTGATGCAGGAAGGAGAGGGGCAGGGCCAGCTCGTCCGGGTCTGTCCCCTCCAGGCTGGCGCAGCCGAACATGGCGTCGATCTTGTTGCGCAGGATATAGGTCCACACCCCGTGCCAGAGCAGCTCCACCGTGCGCTTGTTGCGATAGGGCTTCAGGACGCAGGAGCGCCCGAGTTCCAGAAACCGCAGGCCGGGATGGGTGCGGATGATGCTGTCCACATCAAACTCGCTCTGCGTGTAGAAACCGCCATGGCGCACGGCCACATCCTGCCGCAGCAGGCGATAGGTGCCCACCACTTTCGGCTTGCGGCGGCCCAGAACGACCTTGCCGGCATCATGGTCGAGAACGAGAATGTGGTCGCAAATGGTGTCGAAGGCATCCACATCGCGCCGGGCGAGACGGGTTCCGGCATCCGGGATGGCCGACATTTCCTCATAGAAGACTTCATAGCGCAGGCGCTGCGCCTGTCTCACCTCACGCGCGGTGCGCGCCAGCCGCACTTCCAGCGGGCCAAGACGGCCCAGCACCAGAGGCTCATAATGGGGCGGCAGCGCCTCGCGATGGCGAATGCCGGAATAGGCGCGCAGATCCCGCACCAGATTGCGCGGCGGCACATTCCTGTCCAGAACCGGCGCAGAGGCATCCTGCCGGGCCAGCGTCCCGCGCATGACATCCAGACCACGCCCCATCAGGGCGGGCAGGTCCAGTGCGGATGGCTGACTCATGATGCGCTTCATGTAACGACCCCCCAGTCGCCCGTACAAACGACCATTGCCACGTTTTGCGTCATGCGGCAGACATGTGAAGACGACGACCCTTCACCGGACATTAACGTCACATTCACCATAGTTTTCATACGTCATTGTGACAATCCTCGTCAGGGCTCCTGTGTCATCATGGTTGACGGGCGCGCTGGTGAGCGGACGAAAACGCATTTCAGGCGTCTGGTGGTCTGGCCAGGCGCAGTGTGTATGGCGGCGGTGCGGAACCGTCGTTCAGCCTGGGGGAATGAGACCGATGAGAAAAACGCGCACGCTTGCAGTCACCGCACTTGCCGGCCTCCTTCTGGGGGCAAGCCCGCTGATGGCGCAGCCGGCGGTCACGCCCGCCGAGACCGATGTGGTGGAGTTTCCGGGCCGCGGCGCGGTGGAGGTTCTGAGCTACCCCGCCAAGTTCGTCTCCGCGGATGTGGTGACTCGCCATGCCATTTTTGAAGGGGCCAATGGCAAGCGCTGGTCGGTGGTGATTCCCGCAGGCGTTGCGGATCTGAGCGCCCTGAAGAATGGAGAGAATGTCACCGTGCGCGTTCTGCCGGCGGTGGTGACGGCGCTGGGCAAGGCCCATCAGGGTACGCCCGGAGAAATCATCGAGCAGGTGGCCGTGAATGAGGGATTGCCGGGCCTGCCGGAGGGATATGGGCTGGTGAGCGTGACCATGACCACCATTTTCGTGGGTGTGGACAAGGCTGCCGGCACCGTGACCTTCGAGGGGCTGGGCGGAAAGGTGCACACCGTGCGCGCATTCGACGAGAAGGTGCTGGAAGACCTGCAGAAGGTGGAGCCGGGCGATCTCTCGCAGATCTCCTATCTTGAGGGCATTTCTCTCACCACACCCTGAGGGCGGATCACGGTCTGTCAAACGTGCGGGGCTGCGGGAAGATGGGCTTTGCCAGAAAAGGCATGTGCGTCTCCGCGTCCCCGCAAGACATTCCGCCAGCCTGTGGCAGGTGATGTGCTGGCCATTCCATGAGAGCCGTCCCATTCCGCATGTATGGGGCGGCTTTTGCATTTCCGCACATAGTGTCTCAGGCGGCTGAACGCGCCCGGTCCGCGCTGGCGCGATAAGCGAGTGCCTCGGCCAGATGCTGGCGCGAAATGGTTTCCGCTCCTGCCAGATCTGCCAGTGTGCGTGCCACTTTCAGCACGCGATGATAGCCTCGGGCGGTCAGCTGCATGGCCTGTGCCGCATCGCGCAGCAGGGCCGTTCCGCCTGCATCCGGCTGGGCGACGCGTTCGAGAAGCGGGCCTGAAGCTTCCGCATTGGTGCGGATATCCGGCCGCCCGAGCGCGGCATAGCGTTCGGCCTGAAGGGTGCGTGCTGCCGCGACACGGGCCGCCACCTCCTGCGAGCCTTCGGCGGGCGCCGGCAGCACCAGATCCGCGGCGCTGACAGCCGGGACGGACAAATGCATGTCGATCCGGTCCAGAAACGGGCCGGAGAGGCGCGCCTGATAATCATCCGCGCAACGCGGCCCGCGCTTGCAGGTAAAGCCGGGCTCCCCCGCCCGTCCGCACCGGCAAGGGTTCATCGCCGCCACCAGCTGGAAACGGGCGGGATAGCTGACGCGGTGGTTGGCGCGGGCGATCAGGACCTCTCCGGTTTCAAGCGGCTGGCGCAGCGAATCCAGCACCTGAGGCGAAAATTCGGGCAGCTCATCCAGAAACAGAACGCCATGATGGGCGAGAGACACCTCTCCGGGTCTGGCACGCGCACCTCCGCCCACCATGGCCGCCATGCTGGCGGAATGGTGCGGGGCGCGGAATGGGCGGGTGCTCACCAGCGCGCCATCCTCTATCGCCCCCGCGACCGAGGCAACCATGGAAACCGAGAGCATTTCCTCTGGCGCAAGAGGCGGAAGAATGGAGGGCAGGCGCTGTGCCAGCATGGATTTGCCCGCGCCGGGCGGCCCGACGAAAAGCAAATTGTGCGCGCCTGCGGCAGCCACCTCCAGCGCCCGCTTGGCGGTTTCCTGCCCCCTCACGTCGCGCAGGTCCAGCAGCGTCTTTCCCTGTGCCTGAACACGCGGGCTGGGCCGGGAAAGAGGCTGGCGGCCGGTGAGGTGGTTGGCCAGTTCCATCAGTGAGGCTGGCGCAAGAATATCCATATCCGGGCTGGCCCACGCCGCTTCCGCCCCGCACCCCTGCGGGCAGATGAGGCCATGGCCGCGCGCATTCGCGCCAATGGCGGCCGGCAGTGCGCCGGAAACGGGCGCCAGCGTGCCATCCAGCGCCAGTTCACCCAGAACCGTATATCCAGCCAGCGCCTCGGAGGGGATCGCCTCAATGGCGGCCATCAGGCCGAGAGCGATGGGCAGATCATAATGGGAACCTTCCTTGGGCAGGTCGGCAGGGGCCAGATTGATGGTGATGCGCCGTGCCGGCAAAGCCAGGCCAGAGGCTGAAAGTGCCGCGCGCACCCTTTCCTTTGCCTCTGTCACTGCCTTGTCCGGCAGGCCGACAATGGCAAAGGCCGGCAGGCCGGATGCGACATGCACCTGCACATCCACGGGGCGCGCCTCGACCCCTTCAAAAGCAACCGTCGCCACCCGCTGGATCACATCCAACCCCGAATCTCATATCTCCCGCAAAGCTAGCGCCGGGGTTGTGGTGGCGCAAGAACGGAATGAGAACTTTTTCAGTTGCGCGCCTCAAACACGCGGCCTAGAAAGAGGGAGCATTGAAGCCTTGACAGGAACCTGCCCGTGTCCGTGCCGTCCTCATCTTCCGGTTCCGAGAGTTTTCAGCAGCTTGTCGCGGATCAGTTCGGGCCGCAGGCGCAGGCTTATGTGGCCAGTGCCGTGCATGCGCAAGGGGCGGATCTGGAAGATCTGGCCGATCGGGCCCGGCAGGCGCGGCCCGGCCGTGTGCTGGATCTGGGCTGTGGCGGCGGGCATGTGAGTTTCACGCTCGCGCCTTTTGCCGGTGAGGTTGTTGCATTTGACCTGTCGCAGGACATGCTGGGCGCTGTTGCGCATGAAGCGGCGCGGCGGGGCCTGCACGCCATTTCCACCCGGCAGGGCGTGGCGGAAAAGCTGCCCTTTGAGGATGGCGCGTTCGATTGGGTGGTCTCACGCTATAGCGCGCACCACTGGCAGGATCTTGCGGCAGGATTGCGGGAGGCCCGCCGTGTGCTGAAGCCGGGCGGCACGGCGATCTTCATCGATGTGATGGCCCCGGAATGGGCGGCGGCGGATACCTTCCTTCAGGCTGTGGAACTGCTGCGCGATCCCTCGCACGGGCGTGATTACAGCCGCGCCGAATGGCTGGCGCAGGCAACTGCATCGGGCTTTGGGGTGGAGGCGGAAAAGGCCCGTCGCCTGCGGCTGGAATTTGCGTCATGGGTGGCGCGCATCCGCACCCCGCAACTGCATGTGGAGGCCATCCGCGCATTGCAGAAAATCGCCAGCACGGAAGTGGCCCGCCATTTCGAGATCGAGCCGGATGGAACCTTTACCTTTGATACGCTGACTCTGGTGCTGCGCGCCGCCTGAACCGGCGCGGAAAGGCCGGAAAAACCGCACATTTCAGGAGCGCAGGGGGCGTTCCTGAAACAGGATGGCAGGACTGCGGCAAGGCCCTATTTCTTTTCCAGCAGCAACTGGCCTTCCTTCTCGATCCGCCCGGCAGCCTTGCGCGCCAGCAGATTGAGGAACATGGGCAGTTCAACGCTGAGATGGATCTTCTCTTCCGTCACATCCAGCGTTCCTGTCGCGGTCTTGCCCAGAGCGAGGATGCGGAACTCCAGATGTGAATCCGTCCACTGCTCCTCGGCAATGGTGATGTGGCCGGAAAAGCGGCTGCGCACCGTGCCCAGGCCGGACTGGATGCGCCGTGTTGCCTCTTCCTTGCCGAGGCGATGGGAGATGGAGATGGTGAAAGGCTTGGCCATGCTATGCCTCGACGGATGAAAGTCTGAAGCGGGAACGGCACGGGCGCCGGCCCGAAGGAACAGGAAACCGGAAGCAGGCGGGGCAGTAATGCCCCTCAACCGGGGGCGTCCTGAAGATGCGGACACTGCCTGCCCCTGAGCCTTCCGGCCGATTCCTGCCGGGAGGATGCCAGAAAGCGGCGGGAAGATTGAGGGTTTTGCCTCACATCCTGCTGCGTCCTGTTGAAGCGCATCCCGGTTGCAGCCATTAGACCGCCGGCGCACCTGCCTGATGTGCCGGCCCTGTGTTTCAGGCCGGCGCGAACCGGAGGGATGGATGCGGCTCAATCGCGCTCGGAAGAGGTGATCTGGCCGTTGCGGGGGTCTATCCGGGCTTCGATGCGCTGACCGTCACGGCTTGTCAGGTCCGCTTCATAGCGGTCCAGTTTCATTTCAAGCTTGCGCACCTCATAGCCCTGGGCCTCAAGCTGTACCGCAATCTGCGGCAGGGTCTTCCATTGCGGATCATCCGCCACACTGGAAGCGCCCCTGTTGCGGAGATTTTGCAGCTCGCCGGTCACAGGGTCGATATCGGCCTTCACCAGATTGCCGTTGCGGTCGATCATCTCGGCTTCATAGCTATGACGCTCGCGGTCCAGTTCCAGCACGCGATAGCCGTTTTCCGCCAGATGGGTGGCGATGGCGGAAAGGGATTTCCAGCTGCCGCGCGGAGCCGTCTGGCCCGGCTGCTCGGCCATGGCCGCGCCGGGCAGGGTGGCGGCGGAAAGGGCAAGAACCAGAGGAAGGGCCAGCGGACGCAGAAAGGTGGGGGACAGACGCGGGAACATGGCTTGGCTCCTGAAAGGTTTGTCGTGCCGGCCTTGTCCGCCGCCACGACAGCAGATGCTGGGATGTTCGCGCATCACGCGCGCCGCTTCTCCTCGATCCTGTCCCATATCTGTGCGGCGATATCAGGGCCGCCAAGGCGCTTGATGGCGCGCAGGCCGGTGGGGGATGTGACATTGATTTCCGTGAGATAGCCGTCGATCACATCAATGCCGACAAAGATCTGTCCCATCCGGCGCAAGGCGGGGCCGATGCGGGCGCAGATCTCCTTCTCCCGGTCGGTCAGATCGGTGGGGTGGGCGGCACCGCCGCGCACCATGTTGGAGCGCAGATCGCCCTCGCCGGGAACGCGGTTGACCGCGCCCGCCGCCTCGCCATCCACCAGAATGATGCGCTTGTCGCCATTCTTCACCTGCGGCAGAAAGCGCTGCACCACCCACTGTTCGCGGAAGGTGGTGGCGAACAGGTCATAGAGCGAGCCGAAATTCAGGTCATCCGCCGTGAGGCGGAAGACCGCCGCGCCGCCATTGCCATAAAGCGGCTTCATCACCACATCGCCGAACTCGGCGCGGAACGCCTTGATCTCCTCCAGATCGCGGGTGATGAGGGTGGGCGGCATCAGGTCCGGAAATTCGGTGACGAAGATCTTTTCCGGCGCATTGCGCACATGGGCGGGGTCATTCACCACCAGTGTCCGGGGGTGGATGCGCTCCAGCAGATGGGTGGCGGTGATATAGGCAAGGTCGAAGGGCGGATCCTGGCGCATCAGCACCACATCAAGTCCGGTCATCTCGATCCGGCGCTTTTCGCCGAGGGTGAAATGCGCCCCGGCCTCATCGCGCACCACAAGCGGCTCGACGGTGGCGAACACCTTGCCATCGCGCATGGCGAGGCGGTCCGGCGTATAGTGGAAAAGCGTGTGGCCGCGCGCCTGCGCTTCCAGCAGCAGGGCAAAGGTCGAGTCGCCGGCAATGTTGATGGCGGCGATATGGTCCATCTGGACAGCAACCTGAAGGCTCATGGGGCTTGTCTCTCCGATGCCCGTTTCAGCGTTTCCGCGCCGGGAAGGGCTGTGTTTGGGATATGTTGCCTCAGCCCTCGCACTCAAATGCGCCGGGCAGATGTTCCCCGCTCCCGTCACGCGCCAGCACGATGGCATCGAAGCGCATGTCGAGGGTGTCGGGCAGGGGGGTGCTGGCCAGATAGGCCTGCGCCGCGGCCACGATGCGCTGGCGCTGGCGAAGGGAGAGGGATTCGGCCGCGTGCGCGAGCGTGTCGCGCAGCTTCACCTCACAGAAGATGAGCAGGCTTTCGCGCCGGGCAATGAGATCGATCTCCCCTGCCGGAGTACGCAGGCGACGGGCAAGAATGGTGAAGCCCTGTGCCTCCAGCATCATCGCCGCGCGCTCTTCCCCCGCAACGCCGCGCCTGTGGGCCGCGCGCCGTTTCAGTGTGAGGGCGGAAGGCGCGGGGCTTTCAGTCATCGTCGGATTCAGCGGTTTCGGCTTCCGCAGGGGGCCGCGCGGTTGTGCGCCCCTCGCTGAGGGCCAGCGCGCGGGCATAGACCTCGCGCTTTGTGCGGCCTGTAAGGGCGGTTACGGTTGCCACGGCATCCTTGAGGGAGGATTGCGCCAGGGCCCGGGCCAGCGCGGCATCCACATCCGCATCCCCGGCGGCTTCCTCCAGCGGCGGGCCGATGACGAGAACAATCTCGCCCTTGGGGGACTGGCCCTCATAGCTGGCGGCCAGCGCATCCAGCGTGCCGCGGCGGACATCCTCAAAAGCCTTGGTCAGCTCCCGGCAGACAGCGGCGGGGCGGGGGCCGAGCGTCCGGGCGAGATCGGCAAGGCTTTCGGCGAGGCGCGGGCCGCTTTCATAAAAGACCAGCGTGGCCGGCACATTGGCCAGCGCCGTCACACGGTTGCGCCGCTGCCCCGCCTTCGGGGGCAGGAAGCCATCGAAGAGGAAGCAGTCTGTCGGCAGGCCCGCTGCCACCAGCGCGGCCAGCAGGGCGGAGGCGCCGGGAAGGGGAGTGACCTTGTGCCCGGCCTCGGCGGCTTCCACCACCAGCTTGTAGCCGGGGTCTGATACCAGCGGCGTGCCGGCATCGGAGATCAGGGCGATCCTGTCTCCGGCGGCAAGGCGGGCCAGCAGGCGCGGGCGGGCGCTGGCGCCATTATGGTCGTGATAGGGCACGAGTGGCGTGGAGATGCCATAGCGCTCCAGCAGCCGGCGGGAGATGCGCGTGTCCTCGCAGGCAATCACATCCGCCCCGGCCAGTGTTTCCAGCGCGCGGAGGGTGATGTCGCCCAGATTGCCGATGGGTGTCGCCACCACATGCAGCCCGGCGGCAAGCCTTGGGGCTTTCACCCGCGTGCCGGCGAGGAGGAAGCTGTTTCGTGTTTCATCTCCGGCGGGGGGCGCGGAAACAGGGGTGGGCGCGAGCGTGCTCATGGGGGCAGCATAATCCGGCAAGGAGGAAAATGGGAACGGCCATCCGCGCATGGCTGGGGATAGTCCATGTGGCCAGCTTCATATCCGCGCCTCTTGCGGTGCGCCGGGCACCAGGCCGGGCATCCGGTCCCGCTCCTCCTTCAGAATCCGGATGAGGCGGGCGGCAAGAATCCCCGGCGGGCGGCCCGCCGGGCGCACCAGAACCGTCTCGATCGGCAGGCATGGCCGGAGGGGGCGCAGGACGATGGGCAGATGTGGCAGGTCACGGGCGGGAACGGGATCGACAATGGCAATGCCCAGTCCTTCCGCCACAAGGCCGCAGCGCGCGGCCGTATATTGCGCCATCAGATGGAAGCGGGGCCTGAGGCCGGCGCGTGCAAACATGTCTTCTATGGTCTGCTGGAAGATGCCGGGCGCTCCGGCGATCAATGCCTCGCCAGCCAGATCGGCAAGGCTGATCGTGCGCTTGCGGGCCAGAACATGTCCTTTCGGCAGGGCGCAGACGGCATGAACCATCAGGAAGGTCTCGCTTTCCACGCCCTCATGCCCCTGTCGCGGGCGGCCAAGGCCGATATCGCACTGGCCGGATGCGGCCCATGCCCAGATGGTGTCCGGCGCGGGGACATGGAGCGCGATGCGCACGGCGCCGGCATCCGCATTCAGGCGCTGTATGGCGCGCGGAACAAGGCGTGAGGCGAGCGCCGGCTGGCAGGCAATGCGCAGCATGCCGGTGCCCTGCTCCCGCAGTTGTCGGGCCACCTGTTGCAAATGTTCAAGCCCGGCATAGCTGCGCTCCACCTCGCGCAGAAAGATCTCGCCTTCCTCTGTCGGCGTGGCGCTGCCATGGCCGCGCACGAACAGGGCAAAGCCGAGCTCCGTCTCCAGCTGCGCCATGGCCCGGCTGATATGCGGCTGGCCGATGTCGAGCACGGCGGCGGCGCGGCTCATGCCGCCATGGCGCACCACAGCGCGGAACAGGTCGAGATGGCCGGGATTCATCATGCCTTTTCTGCATCGAAATGGAACTTTCGGTCATTTGACGGCATGGGGATGCCGGCGTCAAATCCGCTGAAAGATGTGAAGTGGATTGAGGACCCGATGCTGCAGCTTCTGCTTTTCCCCCTGCTCGCCGTTGCGGCGGGCGCCAGCGTGGCGTTCCAGCAGGTTCTGAACACGAATCTGCGCACGGCCCTGAGCTCGGCGGCATGGTCCGGGGTGACGAGTTATGCTGTCGGGCTTGCCAGCATGCTGGTGCTGACGCTGGTGCTGCGTGATCCGCTCCCGCAGGCGGCGCTGGCGGCGCGCGTGCCATGGTGGGGCTATAGCGGCGGGTTCTTCGGGGCCCTGTTCGTCGCGGTGGCGATCCTGCTGGTGCCGAAGCTGGGGGCAGCGACCTTCATCGTTCTGCTGGTGAGCGGGCAGATGCTCGCCTCGGTCCTGTTCGACCATTTCGGCATCATGGGCCTGCCCGAACGGCCGATAGACCTTGCGCGCGCCGCGGGCCTTGTGATGCTGGTCGGCGGATGCATCCTCATCCGGCATTAGGATGGGGTGCGCAGGAGAGGAAAAGCCGGCAGGGCGGGCCTGCCGGCACAGGGCTCAGCGCCCGTCAACACCATCGCGGATGGCGCGCAGGCGGGGATAGAGATCCGGAAAGGCATCCTTCTGGGTGATGGCGACCATGCGCACATGCCCTGTCTGGCCAAAGCGGATCCACTGCACCACCTTCACCGGTTCGCCGGTCTTTTCATCAATGGCATTGGCCATGATCTCAAAGCCGTTCATCCGGCCGATGCGCAGCGGCTCGGCCCGCTCCAGCTTCATGTCACGCAGGCCGCTGAGGGTGGAGAGCGCGCGGATGGCAAACTGGCGGCGCTCATCCTCGCGCGGGGCGCCGGGCGCGACAGTGATGACCATATAGGGCTGCTCGGCCCCCTGGATCACATTCTTCGGTCCATCGGTCAGGATGGCGGTGTTGCCCGCCAGCGTGCGCACCACGCGGAAGCCGGCGAGATCATTGAGCGCGAAGGGCAAAGCGGCCACCTGATCCTGCGGTGAGCGGAAGGACAGGGTGGACAGGGCCTCGCGGACCTCCTTGTCCGTCAGCTCTGCCTCCGCGCCTTCCGCCGCCTGCACCGTCACCAGTGATGTGAGCGTATCGGTGCCCACAAGCAGGATCCACTTGCGCACGCTCAGCGGCCCCACGGTCTGCGTGCCGGTGACAAGGAACGCCTTGGCATCCTTGATCTCGAAAGGCGCGCGGCTTTCAACCTTGATGCCCTTGGAGGCCAGGGCCTCATTGGTGAAACCGTCCTCGATCTGCGGATAGGCTTCCGGGGGCAGGTCCACGATGAGGATGGAGGCCCGGCGCTTCTCATCCTCAAACCCGCTGAACTGGGTGCTTTCCACCATGCCCTCGGGCGGGTTCAGGCCGATGACTGATCCGCGGGGGAACTTGAGATCCTGCGCGCCGGCAAAGGCGGTGGAAAACAGCAGAGCAGCACCGAAGGCAAGGCCGGCAAGGCCAGAACGGGCAAAACCTGAAGGCATGGAATACTCCGGTTGGAAACGGGAACGGGCCGGAACCCGCAGAATACGGCATCATAATACTGAAAACACGCCTGATGCATCAGGCATGAGTATGGCCTGCTCGTGATTTCAGGCCACATTGACGCGCCGCAGGGTGAGATTGAAACGTCCCCCCTCCGAAAGAAGGGTGGATGATCCGGGAATGATCCGGTCCACACCATGAAAGGCGAGGCGGCTTTCACCACCGAGCACGAAAATATCTCCCGATTCAAGGCGAATGGTGCGGCTGGGGGAACGCCTTTCCGTTCCGCCCAGACGGAACAGCGCAATATCGCCCAGCGAAATGGACAGGACGGGAGCGGTCAGGTCATTCTCATCGCGGTCCTGATGCAGGCTCATGCGGGCATCGGCGCTGTAGTGATTGATAAGGCAGGCTTCCGGCGGCACGGATTGTGGCGCTTCAAGGCCGCTGAAGCGGTTCCACAGATCGAGGATAACCGGCGGCATGGGAGGCCATGGCGCGCGCGTCTGCGGGTGGAAGGACTGGTAGCGATAGCCATCGGCATCCGAAACCCAGCCCAGCGGCCCGCAATTGCTCATGCGCACGGAGAGGGGCTTGCCGGTACGGGGCATGGTGGGCTGGAACAGGGGCGCCTGCGCCAGAACCTGCCGGATCACGCTCACCAGCTCTTCCTGCGCGGACCGCTCCAGCGCATTGCGGAACCACAGGGCGCCGGGGGCCAGTTCCATGGGGCGGTTCCTCATCGTGCTCGGCTTGTACGTGCCATTGACATGCTCATCCACATCTTCAGCTTATGGGCCATATCGTCTCCCGGTTGAAGCGGCCAGCCTGGGCCGGGGGCCGCAGGCCACACGGTCTTGCCCGAAAATCCGGCGCTTTTGCGCGCTCATCTTTCCTGTTCCTGTTCAGAACTGGGTATGGATCTCATGGGCGCAAGACAGATCAGGGGAAAAATGGTCTAAACTTCCCTCAGGAAAGCAAGAGACGGGGAACATGCGATGGCCCAGCACGGCAAATTCTACTGGAATGAACTTCTGACCGACGATGTGGAAAAGGCACTGGCCTTCTATGGGGAAACGCTGGGCTGGACCTTTCAGGAAATGCCGATGGAAGGCGAGGAGGGGTCCTATTTTGTCGCCATGGTGGAAGATGAGCCGGTCGCCGGGCTGATGGACAAGACCGGCATGGTGCCGCCCACCGTGCCGCCGCACTGGTTCGCATATATCAATGTCGACAATCTGGATGAGCGGCTTGCCCGGCTGGAGGCCTCCGGCGGCCAGATTCTGCGCGAGGCCTTCGATGTGCCCGGCCTTGGCCGCATCGCCATCGTGGCGGATGCCACCGGCGCACCCATGGGCTGGATGACCGCCGAAGAGGAATGATCCCCACGGAGGGATGCAGGAAGGGCGGGGTGAACCCGCCCTTTTCTTTGGGAACGCCTCCATTTTTGCAAATGATTATCAATAGCAATTTTGTTGACGGCATCTTCCGTAGATTGGTATGCAACTCATGTGCATTCTCAATTCATGGAGATTCCCATGCTCGCCAATCCGGAATGGAAGCCCGCCTCTGCACGGGAGCAAGACCGGTCCATCGCCGATGAGAACTGGTGGAAGGCCCTGACGGAGAAGGCCAATGCAGCCTATGCCCAGGGTGATCGTTTCAGTGCCCGCCTTTTCTATGGAGAGGCGCTGCTCACCGCCGGCGGGCTGTTCCAGTCAGCTCTGGAGGGGCGCCATGAGGGGCAGGTTCCGGTGGCGATGATCTATGTCATCTCCTGCCATAATCTGGCGGAGCTGGAATTGCAGTGCGGCAATGGCCCGGCCGCAAGGGTTCATTTCTGCCGGGCGTGCGAGCGCTTGATCGAAGGGGCGGGCAATGCCCATGCCCCTGTTGCCGTGCGGGCCGGCTGCATGCAGCATCTCAAGCCGGCTCTGGCCAGCCTTGTCAGCCATTACCAGTCCTGCGGGGAGCCGGAGGGAACGGTGACCGATCTGCTGAATGCGGCACGAAAGGCCGTGATGAGCGCCTTCCATGCCGTGCGCCATGCAGATCTCGCCCGCCGGGCCTGCGGCCATTGCAGGATTGCCCTGAACTGACAGGCGCGGATACCGGCATCACGCCCGGGCGAAAGAGGGGATGCAGGATCCCTCCCGCCGATGAGCGTGAGCGGTGCTCTCAGGCCAGGATGTCCGCGGCGCGCATGCGGTGCACGCCGGCTTTTTCCATCTGGTCCCATGCGCGGGCCAGCGAGCCGTCAATATCCAGCCCGCGGCACCCATCCTCGATGACATGGGTGGTGAAGCCGTGCCGCACCGCATCCAGAGCCGACCAGAGAATGCAGAAATCGGTCGCCAGCCCGACAAGATAGACATGGCTGATCCCCCGCTCGCGCAGATAGCCGGCAAGGCCGGTGGGGGTGCTGCGATCGGCCTCGAAGAAGGCGGAATAGCTGTCGATACCGCGATGGAAACCCTTGCGCAGGGTGAGCTGGGCATGGGGGATCTCAAGGCGCGAGGCCAGCCGGGCACCGGTTGAATCCTGCACGCAATGGTCCGGCCAGAGGACCTGCTCGCCATAGGGCAGGGCAATGGTCTCGAAAGGGGCCTTGCCGGGATGGCTGGAGGCGAAGGAGACATGGCCGGCCGGGTGCCAGTCCTGCGTCAGCACCACCGTGTTGAAGCGGGTGGCGACATGGTTCGCCACGCCGACGATCTCATCCCCGCCCGGCACGGCCAGCGCGCCGCCGGGCAGAAAATCCACCTGAATGTCCACCACGAGAAGGACGGAACGGTTCTGATCGGGCGCATGCGCCGCGGCTCCGGAGGAGGAAGAAGGGGCCATGGCACATGTCTCCGCGTTGTTTTTACAGGAAAACAGGGGTGTTCTACAGGAAAACAGCGTTGCGGCAAGCCATGACGCCTTGCAGCGCCAGATTGCCCCCCCTATATGCGCCTCGATCGCTGTTGAGGCAGCGAACCCCAATTTTTGGCAAGGGGGCCGACAGACTGTGTCAGGTGGGGCCTGGGACAGTCTTTCACACGGGTGCTGAATGGCCCGGTCGGTCTGCCGGCAAGGAGAAGCAAATGGCCAAGATCATCGGTATCGACCTCGGCACCACCAATAGCTGCGTTGCGGTGATGGAGGGGACCACCCCGAAAGTCATCGAGAATTCGGAAGGCGCGCGCACCACGCCGTCCATCGTCGCCTTCACGGAAGATGGCGAGCGTCTGGTGGGCCAGCCCGCCAAGCGGCAGAGCGTGACCAATCCCGAGCGCACCATCTTTGCGGTGAAGCGCCTGATCGGTCGTCGCTTTGATGACCCGACGGTGGCGAAGGACAAGGATCTGGTGCCCTACCACATCGTGCGCGCCGACAATGGCGATGCCTGGGTGGATGTGGATGGCAAGAAGTATTCGCCTTCGCAGATTTCCGCCTTCACGCTCCAGAAGATGAAGGAGACGGCCGAGTCGTTCCTCGGCGAGAAGGTCGAGAAGGCCGTCATCACGGTTCCCGCCTACTTCAATGACGCCCAGCGCCAGGCCACCAAGGATGCCGGCCGCATCGCCGGCCTTGAGGTGCTGCGCATCATCAACGAGCCGACGGCAGCCGCTCTCGCCTATGGTCTCGACAAGAAGTCCGCCGGCACCATTGCCGTGTATGACCTTGGCGGCGGCACCTTCGACGTGTCCATCCTCGAGATCGGTGATGGCGTGTTCGAGGTGAAGTCCACCAATGGCGACACCTTCCTCGGCGGTGAAGACTTCGACATGCGCCTCGTCTCCTATCTGGCGGACGAGTTCAAGAAGGAGCAGGGCATCGACCTGCGCGGCGACAAGCTCGCCCTGCAGCGCCTGAAGGAAGCGGCCGAAAAGGCCAAGATCGAGCTGTCCTCCGCGGCACAGACCGAGATCAACCTGCCGTTCATCACGGCGGACGCTTCCGGCCCGAAGCACCTGACCATGAAGCTGACCCGCGCCAAGTTCGAGGCGCTGGTGGATGATCTGGTCCAGCGCACTGTCGAGCCGTGCAAGAAGGCCCTCAAGGATGCCGGCCTCACCGCCGGGCAGATCGACGAGGTTGTTCTCGTCGGCGGCATGACCCGCATGCCCAAGGTGCAGGAAGTGGTGAAGCAGTTCTTCGGCAAGGAGCCCCACAAGGGCGTCAACCCGGATGAAGTGGTTGCCATCGGCGCGGCGGTGCAGGCCGGCGTGCTCCAGGGCGACGTGAAGGACGTTCTGCTGCTCGACGTGACCCCGCTTTCGCTGGGCATCGAGACGCTGGGTGGCGTGTTCACCCGCCTGATCGATCGCAACACCACCATTCCGACCAAGAAGAGCCAGGTGTTCTCCACGGCGGAAGACGGGCAGACGGCGGTGACCATCCGCGTCTTCCAGGGTGAGCGCGAAATGGCGGCGGACAACAAGATCCTCGGCCAGTTCGATCTCGTCGGCATTCCGCCGGCCCCGCGCGGCGTGCCGCAGGTGGAGGTGACCTTCGACATCGACGCCAACGGCATCGTGCAGGTTTCCGCCAAGGACAAGGGCACCGGCAAGGAACAGCAGATCCGTATCCAGGCTTCTGGCGGTCTGTCCGACTCCGACATCGAGAAAATGGTGAAGGACGCCGAGGCCCATGCCGAGGACGACAAGAAGCGCAAGGCCGCGGTGGAAGCCAAGAACCACGCCGAAGCCCTGATCCACTCCACGGAGAAGGCTCTCTCCGAGCATGGTGACAAGGTCGGTGCGGCTGAGAAGTCCGCCATCGAAACCGCCATCACCGAGCTGAAGAGCGTCCTTGAAGGGGATGATGCCGCGGCGATCGAGGCGAAGTCCCAGGCGCTGGCTCAGGCCTCGCTCAAGCTGGGTGAAGCCATGTATGCGGCCCAGCAGGGCGGCGATGCCCCCGAGGACGCCGGCAAGAAGGCCGATGACGATGTGGTGGACGCCGAGTTCACCGAGGTGGACGACGACAAGAAGAAGTCCTCCTGATCCCATCGCCTCAGGGCGTGAAGGCCATGACCTCTCCGGGTTCCGACCCGGAGAGGATCTGTGTTTGAGGCATTTCCGGACGAGGTGGAGACCCGTCCGCGTCAGGGAAATGCTCTGGAAACCACCGTCGGACCTGCACTGTGACGACGCCTCTGGCGCGCCGGCCTGATGTGCGGCAGGCGGCATTGCCCGCAAAAGGGCATTGGTGGCGACGGATGAAGACCGACCATGTCCAAACGTGACTATTACGAAACCCTCGAATGTGATCGCGGCGCTGACGAGGTGGTGCTGAAAAGCTCCTATCGCAAGCTGGCGATGAAGTGGCACCCGGACAGGAACCAGGGCAATCCGGAAGCGGAAATCCGCTTCAAGGAAGTCAATGAAGCCTATGAGGTGCTGAAGGACCCGCAAAAGCGCGCGGCCTATGATCGCTTCGGCCATGCCGCATTCGAAAATGGCGGCGGTGGGCCGGGCGGCCCCGGCTTTGGCAATGATTTCGCCTCGTCCTTTGCCGATATTTTCGATGACCTGTTTGGCGGAGCCATGGGGCGCGGGCGCGGCGGAAACGCCGGCGGCGGGCGCGGGCGCGGGGCGGACCTGCGCTACAATATGGATATCACGCTGGAAGAGGCCTATTCCGGCAAGAACGCGCAGATCAAGATTCCCGCCTCCGTACAGTGCGAGGCCTGCAACGGCTCCGGCGCGAAGGCCGGCACCCAGCCCAAGGCCTGCCGCACCTGTGGCGGGGCGGGCAAGATCCGCCATGCGCAGGGCTTCTTCACGCTGGAACGCACCTGCCCCACCTGTCAGGGGCGCGGCAGTGTCATCGAGGACCCGTGCGGGGCCTGTGGCGGCGCGGGCCGGGTGACCAAGGAACGCACGCTTTCGGTGCAGATTCCCGCCGGCGTGGAAGATGGCACCCGCATTCGCCTGGGCGGCGAGGGCGAGGCTGGCCTGCGGGGTGGCCCGGCGGGCGATCTCTACATCTTCCTGTCCATTGAGCCGCATCCCTTCTTCCAGCGCGAGGGGGCGGACCTCTATTGCCGCGTGCCCATCTCCATGTGCACGGCGGCGCTGGGCGGCACGGTGGATGTGCCCACCATCAATGGTGAAAAGTCCAAGGTGAAGATTCCCGAGGGCACCCAGTCGCAGAAGCGCTTCCGGCTGGCGGGCAAGGGCATGCCCATTCTGCGCAGCCATTCGCGCGGCGACATGTATGTGCAGGTGGTGGTGGAAACACCGCAGAACCTGACCAAGCGCCAGAAGGAGCTTCTTGCCGAGTTCGACAAGGAGTGCTCCGGCGAGACCCACCCGGAATCGAGCGGCTTCTTCGGCAAGGTGAAGGAGTTCTTCCAGGGGGCGGGCGAAAGCGCCTGAGGATGAGATATGAGTGCGTCCTTCATGGCACGGTCATGAAGGCGCATCATGTTGCCGGCGCGAGATGAAATTGGCCCGGTGTCTGGTAACCGCATGGAAAATGGGGCAAAGGCGCGCTGAAGCCTGTTTTGCCCCACCCCTGCACCACACGCTTCCATTCTGGAATTTCTTGACCCTGGCCGGTTTCCGTTTTAATCGCCACCCCCAATCCGGTGAGAGCCGGGCTCCCGAGGTGTCTTCGATGTTGTATTCCCAGGAACCGCGTACTGCGAACCACAAGCCCAAGGGCCATGACGAGGTGCGCTTCCTTCATTCCTGGTTCAAGAATCCCCTGAAGACCGGCGCGGTGGCGCCATCCAGCCCGGGGCTGGCCAGAATGATGGCGAGCTATCTCGATCCGCGCGCCGATGGGCCGGTGATCGAGCTGGGGCCGGGCACCGGCCCGGTGACCAAGGCACTTCTGGCCCGCGGCTTTGCGCCCGAGCGTCTTCATCTCATCGAATATAATCCCGAATTCTGCGAGCTGCTCCGCCAGCGTTATCCCGGCGTCAATGTCATCCGTGGCGATGCCTATGCCATGGCTAAGACGCTGAATGGCCGGCTGCCGGGCAATGCGGTGGGCGTTGTCTCATCCCTGCCGCTGTTCACCATGCCGGTTGAAGAGCGCCACCGCATGGTGAATGAGGCTTTTGACCTGTGTCATCCCGGCTCGCCCTTCATCCAGTTTACCTATGCCGTGGTGACCCCGGTGCCGCTGGTTCCGGGCAAGATCGAGGGCAAGGTTTCGCCGCGCGTATGGATGAACCTGCCGCCGGCGCGGGTATGGGTTTATCACCGCCCGTGAGATGCGGTTCTGCCGGGCGTGATGGTATTTCAGGCGGGTGCGGAGATCTGCGCCCGCTTTTTCTTGGCCTGCTCCATGGGCGGGCCTGAAGACCGAAAACAGGAGACGGGGCGATGAGCGAAGGGCAGAGCAGGCTGGCGGCGCGGGATCGTGTCATCGTCGCGCTGGATTATGCGCACCCGGATGATGCCCGCGCGCTGGTGCGCACGCTGGGCGACAGCATCGGCTTCTACAAGGTGGGCCTTGAGCTGACCATTGCCGGCGGGCTGGATCTGGTGAGCGAGCTGATCGATGCCGGGCACAAGGTGTTCCTTGATCTCAAGCTGCACGACATCGGCAATACGGTTGAAAAGGCCACTGCCGCCGCCGCCGCCCGCGGGGTGAACATTCTCACCGTGCATGCCTATCCCCAGACCATGGCTGCGGCCGCCCGCGGCGCTGCGGGCAGCGGGCTGAATGTGCTGGGTGTGACAGTGCTCACCTCCTATGACGATGCGGATCTGGCCGCTGCCGGCTATGCGGGCGGGGTGACGGAAATGGTGCGCCGGCGCGCGGCGGATGCGCGCGCGGCGGGGATTGCCGGCGTCATCTGCGCCCCGACGGATGCCACCATGGTGCGCACCATTCTGGGGCCGCGCGGGCTGGTGGTGACCCCCGGTGTGCGGCCGGCGGGTGCGGATGTGGGCGACCAGAAGCGGGTGGCGACACCGGCCTCGGCGATCCGCTCGGGAGCGGACATGATTGTTGTCGGCCGGCCCATCACCGCCGCTGCCGACCCGCGCGCCGCCGCCGAGCGGATCGTGGAAGAACTTGCGGGATTCTAAGGGGTTGGGCCGATTTTCCACCCCCTGCGCTGGGGGGCTGTGGCAAAACGCCTGTGCGTGCTATCTCTGTGCGTGAAACGAGACCCTGAGACGAATCAGTGTTGCGGCTGATCGCGCACCGTTGGGGCAGGGTGGCATAAAAGAGGCCCGGGTTTGGACGGGCATCGGGGAGCCAGTATTTCGTGTCAGATCTTCGCATTGTTATTGCCGGGGCTGGCGGCCGCATGGGCCGCACTCTCATCAGGGCTGTCCAGGAACATGAGAGCCTGACCCTTGTGGGGGCGCTGGAGCATGGTGGCAGCAGCCATCTGGGCGCCGATGCCGGAGTGCTGGCGGGGCTCGGGCCCATCGGCATCGTGATCGAGGCTGATGACAAGGCCGCGCTCGACAATGTGGATGCGGTGATTGATTTCACCTCGCCGGAAGCCAGTGTCCGCCTTGCCCGCCGCCTGTCCGGCTCGGGCGCGGCCCAGATCATCGGGACCACAGGTTTTTCGGATGAGGAAAGCGCCGCGCTGGCCGAGGCCGCCCGCACGCTCGCCATCGTCAAATCCGGCAATATGAGCCTTGGCGTCAATCTGCTGGCGGCGCTCACCCGCCGTGTGGCGGCGACGCTGGGTGAGGATTTCGACATCGAGATTGTCGAGATGCATCACAATCGCAAGGTGGATGCCCCCTCCGGCACAGCGCTTCTGCTGGGCGAGGCGGCGGCTGCCGGGCGCGGCCACAGCCTGGCCGATGTGGCGGACCGTGGGCGCGATGGCCTGACCGGCCCCCGCAAGCGCGGGGATATCGGCTTTGCCGCCTTGCGCGGGGGAACGGTGGTGGGAGACCACACCGTGATGTTCGCCGGTCCTTCGGAGCGGATCGAACTCACCCACAAGGCTGAGGATCGCATGATTTTTGCGCGTGGCGCACTTGCTGCCGCGCTCTGGGCCAAAGGCCGCGCGCCGGGCCTCTACTCCATGGCCGATGTCCTCGGCCTTGGTGATTTCTGATCAGACGCGGGAGTTATAAATGTCCGAACGCATTCTTGTGCTCGTGCGCCATGGCCAGAGCGAGTGGAACCTGCAGAACCTGTTCACCGGCTGGCGGGATCCCGACCTGACCGAGCAGGGCGTGCTGGAAGCCAAGCGCGCCGGTGAGACGCTGAAGGCGGAAGGGCTGCATTTCGATACGGCCTTTACCTCCGGCCTTGGCCGGGCACAGCGCACCTGTGGCCTCATTCTGGATGCCATGGGGCAGGGCGATCTCAAGCCGCACCAGAGCGTGGCCCTCAATGAGCGCGATTATGGCGACCTCTCCGGCCTGAACAAGGATGATGCCCGCGCCAAGTGGGGCGAGGAGCAGGTCCATGTGTGGCGCCGCTCCTATGATGTGCCCCCGCCCGGTGGCGAGAGCCTGCGTGATACGGTGGCCCGCACCCTGCCTTATTATGTGCAGGAGATTCTGCCCTGCGTGCTGCGCGGTGAGCGCACGCTGGTGGCGGCGCATGGCAATTCGCTGCGTGCGCTCATCATGGTGCTGGAGAAGCACACGCCGGAAAGCATCCTCAAGCGTGAGCTGGGCACCGGCGCGCCGATCATCTATCGTCTTGGCGCGGATTCCACCGTGCTGGACAAGCGCGATCTGGCGCCGGAAAGCTGAGAGATGGAAACGGGGCTTCGGCCCCGTTTTTCATGGTCCTGTGCATTAGGGTCAGGCGGGGTGAGGTCCTTCGGGCGGCATGTCGAAATAGCCTGAAATGATCGCGCATTCGCCATCTTCCGTCTGGCCGTTTCCTATTCTGCCATCTCCTGTTCTGCCCTGTGCAGGCAGGCCGTGACGCTCAATGCGGACGACCGGCAGAATGACCACACGCGGCCCCGGGGGCGGGTCATCCCGGGCTTTCTGGCGCGGGGACCTGGTCTGGAGACGGGCGCTCAGATCACGTCCTGCAGCGGTGCGGGACAGCGGAAAAAGTATGATCGTGCTCATGCCTGCGTTCCTCCGGCAGTGGAGGGCGCTTCTGGCGTCGTGGGCCTTGTGCTGAAGGCCCTCGCGTCTGTCACCGCAGAGGCATGTACCAGTATGCGCCAGCCATGAGGCCGACCGCCGTGGCCGGCACTCATGGACATAACGCCGCGCACGCTAAAAAGTTTCACATCGGTTAAAATCGTCCCGTTCCGGCCGCATGCGCCCGGGCCGGGGGATGTTTAGTCTTCCGCCAGATCGAGAAAATGCCGGCCCTGCCGGTCCTCGATCTCGACGATATGAATGTCGGGATCAAAGCGGATTTCCCGCGCCAGCCGGGCCTCCACATCCGCCTCCGGGCTGCCGGGCGGCAGGAGGGGGCTGAAGATGCGCTGGCCGGATGTCTCCTCGTCAAAGATGCCCTGAAGGGCGGGGCCGTAAAGCGCGGCGGTGCCATCCAGCGCATTCACCTTCACGAAGATGGCCCCGGCCTCTTCGGCGCCACGGCGCACCACCATGGCATAGGCACCCTCCACCTGTGCACGGCGCAGCAGGGCGGAGACGAAGATCGCGCTTTTCAACCGCATGCCTGCCTCACTGCACCTTCATGCCGGAAACGGCGGAGAGTTCCTTCATCAGCCGGGTGCTGATCTGCCCATCCACGGGCAGGTTGCGGTCCTGCTGGAAGCGCTGGATGGCCTGCCGGGTCTGCACGCTTTCCATGCCATCCACCTTCAGCGGGCCATAGCCCAGCTTCGCAAGGGCGCGCTGCACCGTGCGGGTGCGATCGGAGACCGGCAGGCCCTGCGGGGGGCGGATGACGCCGGCGGCCGTGGGCGCATCCCCCACATTGGCGGGCGGGCGCAGGTTTGAAATCCGCTTCGGCGTCGTCAGCCCCTGCACATCCGTTTCATGGGGGCGCACCGGAACAAGCGTGGAGCCCATGTTCGAGACGGACGTGCTGGAGGTCAGGATACCCAGATGTTCCTCGCCGGCTGCGGCTGTGGTGCGCCTTGTGCGCTCCGGCCGCGCCGCGGGCAGGGGAATGGAGGTGAACACAGGCGCTGCGGTCTCCACCGGCGGGGAGACCTCTTCCGCGGCTGTTTCAATGCTGCCCGTCATGACCTTGGCGGCCATGGCGCGCAAGGCCGGCCGGCCGGACTGAAACACCAGCACGTTCGCGATCACGGCCAGTGCCGCGGCTGCCAGAAAGGCGGCCGCGCAAAAATCCAGAAACCGCATGCGCCGTCCGACCTTCGCGCGCGGGTCAGGAAAATCATGATGGGCATGCAGGTCCGGTGTCATCGCGCCGGATGTGTGGTGGAAGCTCATGCCATCCTCCTTGCACGTGTTTTGCGCGTGCCGCGGGAGGAGGGGAAAGGCGACACGACGCTGCTGGTTTCAGTCTCTGCCGGGCGGGCGCGGCTCTCCTCGCGCATGGCGCTCTGCGGCACGATGGTGGCGGTACGGGCGGTCTCCATCGGCTCCATGCGGCCCGGCGGCGGCAGCACGATGGTGACGCTGGTGCCCTTGCCGGGCGCGCTCTGCACCCTGAAGTTGCCGCCATGCAGATTGACCAGCCCCTTCACCACGGCCAGCCCCAGGCCGCTGCCGCGCGATTGCTGGATGCGGTCTCCCGCCTGGAAGAAGGGCTCGCCAAGGCGCGCCACATCCTCCGCCTTCATGCCAGGGCCATTGTCACGCACGCGCAGTACCAGATCATCGCCCCGGTTATGAACCGACACCCGCACCTGCCCGCCCGCCGGCGTGAACTTGATGGCGTTGGACATCAGGTTGAGCATGATCTGCCGCAGGGCGCGCTGGTCCGCCATCATCACCGGCATCCGCCGGCTGGAGGACAGATGCAGCGCCACTCCGGCCTGCTGCGCATTCACGGCCAGCATGGTGATGCAGCCTGAGGCCAGGGCGGCGACATCCACCTGCTCCCCTTCCAGCACATAGGCGCCGGCCTCCACGCGGGAGAGGTCCAGAATATCGTTCACAAGCCCCAGCAGGTGCTGGCCGCTCTGATGGATGATGCGGGCATATTCAGCCTTGCGCGCCTCATCCAGCGGGGCGCCGGCCTCGGTGGAAAGCAGCTCCGAAAAGCCCAGAATGGCATTGAGCGGGGTGCGCAGCTCATGGCTCATGGCCGCCAGAAACTGGCTCTTGGCGGCATTGGCCTCTTCCGCATTCGCCCGGGCGCGGGCCTCGGCATCCACCTGCTGGCGGGAGGCAAGGGCTTCGCGCCAGATCACCCGCACGCGGCCATCCGGCAGGGGAAGGGCGCGGATCTCCAGAGGCAGAAAGCCGGCGCCGCCCGCCGTATCGACGTCCGTCCGCAGGCGTATGGCGCAGGTCACCGGTCCATTGGCCGCGCCGCGCACGGCGGCCAGAAAGGCGGGCCTGTCCGCCACCAGAACACGCTCGAACAGAGCGGTACCCTGCAGGCTGGCGGGGCTGCTGGCGGCAAAGGCCTGCCCATGCAGTTCCACCGCGCAGGATGCGCCCAGCCGGTCATGAACCGTGATGAGAATGGCGCCGGCCTGCTGCTCGGCCTCGCAGGCCCCGCGCGCGGCCCGGTTCAGTCCCGCCGAGAGCACCGCCAGGGCGCCACACAGAAGGCCAACCCCCATGAGGAACACGGTATCCACCGTATTGGCCACCAGCAGGCCGCTGGCTTGCCCCAGAAGCACGATCGTCACGCTGGCAAGCGCCAGAAACCCCAATATACCCAGAGTGATGGCCATGAGGCGGCCAAGCGTGGCCAGACGTGCAAGCGTGGCCAGACGCGGAAACACGCTCCGCTCCGCCTCCTGCTGCGGCATGGCCATAAGGGCTGCGCCCTCCACACCATCTGTCCCGAACTGAGCCACCACGCCCCCTTTTGGAAATCCGTTCCAGCGGCGCGGCCGCTGTCGCATGTCCTGACTATGTGGGCAGGGTGGCACTCAGCCTTTAAGCGAATGCTAAACGGGACAGGCAGATAGTTGCCAGCATTAACGATGTCTTGCTCTCGTTTCTGGAAAGACTTGAAAATGCGCGCGGCATCATCCGTGCCGGGCGGTCCGGCGCGGAGGAGCAGGAGCATGGGAGAAGGGCAGTGGGGCGCGGGCGCCCTATGCTTTCTGCGGGGATAAGGATGCGCAGACGGTGCCCGCCCGCATGGCATCCCCGATACCGATGATCTCGGCCAGAACCGAAACCGCGAGCATGCGCGGATCACGCGAGGAGGGAATGAGGCCGATGGGGCCGCGCACGCGGCTCATGGCTTCCTCGCTCACGCCCATTTCCGCAAGGCGCATCAGGCGCGTGCGCTGGGTGGAACGGCTGCCCTGCGCGCCAATATAGAAGGCCGGCGTGGTGAGCAGATAGCTCAATATGGCCGGCTCATAATCATGATCGTGGTAGAACAGCACGGCGGCGCTGTCGGCGTCGATCTTCAGCGCATCCAGATCAGGCACCCGGACAAGCTTGCTGACCTGACAGCCCAGTGCGCGGGCGGCGTTCAGGCTGGTCTCCTCATGGGAGATCAGCACATGGTCATAGCCAAGGCTGCGCACGAGGCTGGTGAAGAGCGAGGCTTCCGGCCCCGCGCCAAACACCACGAAACGGATGGGCGGGCGAAAGCCGATATGGAAGTCCTGGCCATCCGCCCCGGTGGGCTTCCAGTCCGCGAGCGAGAAACGCCCCTGCGGCGAGATGCGCAGCGAGACCGAATGGCGCGCGCGGCGTGCGGCAGCCAGATCCGCCAGCACGTCATGATCCTGAATGCGGACGAGCTCGATTTCCACCGCACCGCCACAGGGGAGGCGCATGTCTATGAAAGGCGAACCCTCGCCATAGCGCAGATGTCTGGGCTGCCCGCTGGCGCGCACTTCCTGCGCATGAAGAACGAGATCGGCCTCGATACAGCCGGATGTGATGGCGCCGACATAATGGCCATCGGGAAAGATGGCCATGACAGCGCCGGGATTGCGATAGGCCGGGCCATGGGTGGCGGTGAGAATGGCCATGACCGTGCCCGAGCCTCCCTGCTGGGCGGCGTCCCACGGATCGACAAGAGCAGGATGTGTGACAGACAGGGGCATTGCTGTTCCACCTCAAGGCCAGATCGCCCCGCACGGCCCTGTCTTTCACATGGTGCGCCACAGCTTGTGCTCAAGTGGTGCCGTGGATGAGAGGCAAGTCCGAACGGGCAGTCGGAAAACTCTATCGCAGCTTTTGTGGCGAATGAACGGGAAACTTCAAAAAAGTGACCGTTTGGTCACATATTTCCCGGCCCGGACCATTCCCCTGTGCATCCGGCGGGTGTTCCCGGATGGAAGGCATCCGGCACCGGGCAGGTCATTCTGTGAAAAGCCCCCTTGCGGGTGAGGGGCATCTTCCGCAAGGGGGAAGTGACCATGGGGCGGGGCACGGCCCCATGGTCCATGTGTGATCAGCCCAGCGGCGCGGTGGTGGCGTCGTAGGAATAGACCCAGGCCGGATCTTCCGGCTGCTTCAGCCAGGTATTGGCATTGGAGATGGTCTGCACCTTGGTGGCGCGCTCGCGGCGGGTGTCTTCATACAGCTTGAAGGCGGTGGCGTAGTCTTCCGTGCCGGTTTCCTTGAGGGCGCGGGCCAGAATGGCGGCATCCTCAATGGCCATGCACGCACCCTGCGCCATGTGCGGACGCATGGGGTGGCAGGCATCGCCCAGCAGGCACAGGCGGCCGCGGCTCCAGATGCTCATCGGATCGCGGTTCCAGAACGGCCAGCGGGTGACCTCCTCGGTGGCGTCGATCAGGGCCTGCACCACGGGGTGGGAGCCGCCGAAAATGCCTTCCATCTCCTCGCGGGAGGATTCGACGAAGCTGGTCTCGTGCTCCCACTCGCCGCCCACCGGCACGCCGGTCACATAGTAGTATTCGCTGCCGTCATGCTTGGTGGCATAGGCCATGATGTGGCGCGAGGCTTCCCACCACCACTTGGTGCAGCGCTCGAAATCCAGCCCGCTTGCGGCCAGCTTGTCCATGTTGAGCAAGGCGCGGTGACCCACCCAGCCGGAGAAGCGCGGCTTCTCGACACCCAGCAGCTTCTCGCGGATGACAGAGTTGATGCCGTCGGCGCCGATCACCAGCCTGGCGGAAACCTTGCGGCCATTGGCGAAGGTCAGCAGCACGTCATCGCCGCGATCCTCGATGTCGGTCAGGCGATGGTCGAAATGGATGCGGTCCTGCGGGATGATGTTGATCTGCTCGGCATGCAGGTCACCGCGGTGGATGGTGATGTAGGGCGCGCCATATTCCTTCAGCGCGAACTCGCCGAGCGGAATGCGGGAGAGATAGTCGCCGGTGCGGCCATCGCGCGAGAACCAGAAATCGGGGTGCGCGCCGATTTCGGACAGCTTGTCCTCAAGCCCGATGGTGCGGAAGATCTTCATCACATTCGGGCCGATATGGATGCCGGCGCCAAGGCGGGTGAAGACCGGGCTCTGCTCGAAGCAGTGCACATCGAGGCCGGCATTCAGCAGCAGGCTGGCAGCCGCCGCCCCGCCAAGACCCGCGCCGATGACGGCGATGTCGACAGTCTCAGCGGAACCATTTCCAACGGTACGGGATTCAGCGGAACTCATGGGGCAAACCTCATTGGTGTTGTTGGAATTATTGTTTGCGTACAAACAAACTTTTTGCAAGCCGAAAATCCAGTCATCATGCTGGTTTGCAGTGCATTCAAAGGGGGGTGGACAGGCGGCCGGCCGCCCTGGCCGGAAGGGCTCCGGCCAGGGCGGCATGTCCGTTTCACAGCGGGAGCGAAGGCGACTGGTGCGGGCATGAAAGCGCCTGCATCCCGATGCCCGGCCTCAATCTGGAACTGGTTCCGGGCGGTGTTCGCTCACATCACGTTCTGGCAGACCCATGCGCCGGGGAACCGGCGCATGGGGGTCAGTCCCACGCCGGCAGGTCCGGCGCATATCGCGCACGCACATAGCGCACGAGCTGGTCCAGCTCCGCATCCTGGAACTCGGAGCCGAAGGCGGGCATGTCGCGCAGGGTCGTACCCAGCGGAGCGGTGATTCCCTGCCGGATGACGATGCGCAGCGCTTCCGGATTGGGCGCGCGGACTGCCGCGGAGCGGAACAGCGGCTCATGCGCGGCTGTCACCATGTCGGCAATGGCCGGCTCATGGCAGCTCGCGCAGGCTGATTCGAACAGGCGCGAGGCCGGGCCGGGCAGGGGCCGGGCGCTTGCCTGTGCAGGCGCATGGGCAGGGGCCGGCTGGAGCAGGGTCGCCAGATAGACCGACATGGCGCGGATATCCTCATCCGGCAGGTCGTGCAGGCTGTGCACCACCTCCGCCATCGGGCCGGAGGCCACCGCCACGCCGGGGGCAAGGCCGGTGCGCATATAGGCGAAGAGGCTGTCTTCATCCCATCCGCGCGCACCCGCGGCCGTGCCGGCCAGAGGCGGCGCCCACCAGCCATGCACATCCCCGCCCGCATAGGCGGCGCTGCTGTTCTTCTCGGCCCCCAGCATGTTGCGCGGGGTGTGGCAGGCGCTGCAATGGCCCGCCGCCTCCACCAGATATTTGCCGCGATTCCAGATCTCGGAGCGCGCCGGATCGGGCCGGAAGGGAGCGGCGTCATGGAACAGCGTGTTCCACATCGCATTCAGGGGGCGCAGATTCACGCCCGGCAGCATTTCCGCCTGCGGTGTCGGCGCATGCACGGGCTCCAGCGTCTGGAGATAGGCATAGAGCGCGAACATGTCGTCTTCGGAGATTTTCGCGAAGGCGGTGTAGGGGAAGGCCGGGTAGAGATGCTTGCCATCCCGGCTGATGCCATGGCGCATGGCGCGGGTGAATGCCTCATAGGACCACAGCCCCAGCCCGGTTTCCGGGTCGCGGGTGAGATTGGTGGTGTAGACCGTGCCGAAGGGGGTCTCCATCAGCTTTCCGCCGGCATTGGGGAGCCCGTCTTCCTTTGTGTGGCACACGCCGCAATCTCCGGCCGCGAACACCAGCCGCCCCTTTTCCAGCAATGCGGGCGAGAAGCTGGACGCCGCCGGAGCCGGGGTGGGGGGCAGGGCGCGGGCGATGGGCAGGGCCATGGCCCCGATCGTGATCGCGCCGCCCAGGGCCCCGGCCGCACCCAGAAGCCGGCCGGGGCGCAGTTTCTCGAACCAGCCGGAACGGGTGCGCCGGGCCGGAGAATCGGGCGCGGCCAGAGCGCGGGCCTGCATGTCCGGTCCGCGCAGGCCGGCCTCATCCAGCGCCGCGCGCACCTTTTCGGGTGTGAAGGGCGCGGCCCGAAGGCGCACGCCTGTCGCATCGAAAATGGCATTGGCAATGGCGGCCGCCGAAGGCACGGCGGCACTTTCCCCCACCCCGAGGGGCGGATCGCCCGGCCGCTCGATCAGCATGGTCTCGATCTGCGGCACTTCCGGGAAGGTCTGGATGGGGTAGGTGGCCCAGCTCTTGGATGTGGGGGTGATGGAATCGAAGGTCACTTCCTCGCGCAGCACACGGCTGGCGGTCTGCGCCACGCAGCCATGGATCTGCTGGCGCACGCCATCGGGATTGATCACCAACCCCTGATCCTGCCCCACGAACACGCGGGTGAGATGCACTTCGCCGGTTTCCACATCCACCGTCACATCGCACACCCATGCCGCGGATGCTGCCGCCGTGCCGGGGAAGGTGCCATGGACATAGGTGGCGAAGGCGAAGCCCTGGCCATAGGCCATGCGTCCCTCGCGCCGCAGACGCGGGCCGGCATGCGGCTCCCATCCGGCGGCCTCGGCCGTGCGGGTGACCAGTTCGGCCTTGCGCGGGTCATCCAGATGCTTGAGGCGGAAAGCGACAGGGTCCTCCTTCGCCTCATAGGCCATTTCATCCATGAAGCTTTCATGGGCGAAGGTGTTGGGCAGGGCGGAGACGCCGCGCATCCATGCCGCGCGCACCAGCGGGGCCATGTCATGCACGGTGATGTGCAGATTGGGGATGCGATAGGGCGGAATGGAGGTGCGGTCGCCCATGTCGGACGGGCGCGGCTCGGGCGAGACGCGCCCTGTCAGCAGCAGCGCGAGATTGGGGCCGCGATTGGAGGGGTACCAGGTATCCAGCTTGTAGGCATGCACGAAGCCGTCTTCGGAAAGTCCGCCCGCCGCATCCATGAGCTGGGCCGCGCCCTTCGGCTCCCACAGATGCTCCTGCTCGCGGGTGAGCTGCACCCGAACGGGGCGGCCGACGGCTTGCGAGAGCAGCAGTGCATCACCGCACACATCATCCGCGCAATTGCGGCCATAGCAGCCGGCGGCCTGAAGACGGCGGATCTCGATGGCTTCGGGCGGCAGCTCCATGAGCGTGGCCAGATCACCCCGCAGCATGTGCGGGTTCTGCGTGCCGCTCCAGACAATGGGGCTGCCCTTGTTCCAATCCGCTATGGCGCAGGAGGGACCGATGGAGCCGTGCTCGTGATAGGGCCACACATAGGTGCGTTCCAGCCGCAAGCGGCTTTCGGCCATGCCTCGCTTGTAGTCTCCCCGGTCGTCCAGCAGGCGGGGGGTGGATGGCGCGCTGCGAAGCGTGCCGGGAATGTCGGTCATGTCCGGCAGTTCGGGCGGCAGGCTCCAGCGCACATCCAGCGCCTCGGCAATGCGCTGCGCCTGTGCGGCGGTGTGCGCCACCACGCCCAGAAAATCGGCATGGCGCACCACGGCCACGAAACCGGGCATGTGGGAGACGGATGATTCATCGAAGGAGATCAGGCTGCGGCCGATGAAATCGCCCGAATCACGCCCCGCATAAACCGGGCGGACCACATGGCCATGGAGCAGGCCATCGATCTTCTTGTCATGAATATAGGTGAAAGCGCCGGTCACCTTGTCGCCAAGGTCGCGCCGTCCGGTCCTGCGGCCGACAATGTGATAGCTGTTCGGGTCCTTCACCGGCGTGGCGCGGTCCAGCCGCACCACACGGTTCTGGCCTGAAACCAGCTCGCCCATGGAAATGGCGCGTTCGCCGGTGCTGAACACGCCTTCTGCAAGGGCCAGATCCTCCGGCGCCACATTCAGGCGCAGCCCGGCTTCCACCAGCAGCATCTGGCGCACCTGCGCGGCGGCGAGGCGCAAGGGGACAGCGGCGACCTGAATGGTCTCGGAGGCGATGGTCGGGCCCTGGTCCGGGGTGAGGGCGGTATCGCCCAGAATGATGCGGACGCTGGCGAGCGGCAGGTCCAGCTCCTCGGCCACGATCTGGGCGAGGGCGGTCTCGATGCCGGTGCCCAGATCCACATGGCCGTTGAAGCCGGTGGCGATGCCGGCGGCATCCATCTGCAGGAGGTTGGCCCGCCCGGCGGGCAGGTCATCATAGATGGTGATGAGGCCGTCCGGGCGTTCAGACATGGGTGTCCTCCTGCCGGGCGGCCATCAGTTCGGCCGCGCGGCGGACCGAGGCGATGATGTCCTTGTGGGTGCCGCACCGGCACAGATTATGGCGAAGGGCATCGCGAATGCGCTCCTCGTCCGGGTTCGGCTCGCGCTCCAGCAGCGCCACCGCCATCATCACCATGCCATTGAGGCAATAGCCGCACTGGGCGCCCTCGGCTTCCACAAAGCCCTGCTGCACGGGATGCAGCGCGCCTGTCTGCGGATCGGCCAGCCCCTCCAGCGTGGTCACCTCGCGGCCCTGCACATGGCAGGCGCGCAACACGCAGGCCCGGGCCGGCGCACCATCCACCAGTATGGTGCAGGCGCCACACTGGGCGAGGCCGCAACCATATTTGGGACCATGCAGGCCAAACTCTTCACGAAGCACATCAAGGAGAAGCCGTCTTTGATCGACCTCAACCTCCACAGCCCGCCGGTTGATGGAGAATTGGATGTTCATGTGGCGAAACCTGCCTCCCAACAGGATTTGGCCGATAGTAATAGACTTCAAGATTGAATGTATACAAATGAATTTATGTCTCGATCACATCGCCGGGAGCAAGCCGAAAATCGCTCCTGACGCCATTATGTGCACCCGCCTTACAGATAGGCACTCCACTGATTCGCGTGGCCCTGAGGGGGAATTATCGCCTTGCCCCGGCGGGCCGAGGGGGTAAAACTCCCGCCCGTGACCTGACGAGGCGAAAGCACATGGATTATGAACTGGATGATCAGGTCGGCTTTGTTCTGCGCAAGGCCTATCAGCGGCATCTGACGATTTTCGCGGAGCATATCGCCGGTGAACTGACAGCCATGCAGTTCTCCACGCTTTTCCGCCTCGTCAAGGCCGGCGAGCCGGTGTCCCAGAATGCGCTGGGGCGCATGGTGGCCATGGATGCGGCAACCACCAAGGGTGTGGTTTCGCGGCTGGTGGCGCGCGGCCTCATCCGCATGGAGCAGGATATGGTGGACCGGCGGCGTCATCTGCTCTCCGCCACGGAAGAGGGGCGTGCACTGGTGGCGCAGGTGATGCCGCGCATGGAGCAGGTGAGTGCGGATACCCTGTCCCCGCTCAATGCGCGCGAGCAGAAAACCCTGTTGAAGCTGTTGCAGCGCCTGTGCTGAACAGAGCCATGCCAGGCCTTGCATCCGGCCCCGGCATCAGGGCGCCGGCCGGAACCGGGAGAGGGGGGAGCGCCGCGTGAAGGAAGAAACCGCTGCAAAACGCAAGCCGGGCCGCCCGAAGGACGGGGTGGACCTGCGTGACACCATTCTCGACCATGCGGAAATGGCCTTTGCCGATCAGGGGTTTGCCGGGGCGCGGGTGCGCGATATCGCGGCGCGCGCGGGGGTGAATCAGGCGCTGATCCGCTATTATTTTGAAACCAAGGCCAATCTGTTCGACGAGGTGGTGCGCCGGCGCGGCGGCACCTTGTCCATGCACCGGCACCTGTTGCTGGACAAGCTTCTGGCCCGCGAGGCGCAGCCGGATGTCTCGCAGATCGTCCATGCCTATCTGCTCCCGCAATGGGAGATGAAATATAGCGGGCCGGGCGGGGAAGCCTTTGTGCGGCTTCAGGCCCGCCTGCATGCCGAGCCGGAAGAGCATGCCCTCCAGTTGCGCCGCGAGGTCTATGATGAATCGGTCAAGCGGTTCATCACCGCCCTTTCCGCGGCGCTGCCGCATATTCCGCGTGAAACCATCAGCCTGCGCATGGCCTTTCTGGTGGGCACCTATCTGTTCATGCTCAATGATCTGGGCCGGCTGGACGACATGAGCGATGGGCAGATCGGCGCGATCGGGAAAGAGGCGATGCTGCATCATCTGGTGCGCTTCCTCTCCGCCGGCATGAGCGCGCCGCTGGCGTGAGGCGGGCCGGCGCGCGGCCTGTCAATTGTCCGCGCGGCATCGGCCTGTTGCTGTTTTCCGCCTTCCCCCCGTGCCTCACATTTGCGCACTGCCAGCGGTGCCGGCTGCGAGTTTCCGGTTGAAATTATGCAGAAGGATAATTTATGCTGACACCAGCAGGGGAGAGGTGAGGTCACCCGCCCCGCGCCGCATGTGACGGGAATGAGAGGGAGGTCGCCGATGGATCACGCCAGTTTTACCCAGATCTGTCTTCACCAGCTGAAGATGTCTGGTGTGCATGAGGGCGAAAAGCTCGTCGTGCTCACACAGGGCAATGAGCGTCTTGATTATGCCGATGCCTTCATGGCCGCCGGCCAGATGCTCGGCGCGCGCATGTATCACATGCGTCTGCCCTCTCCCCCGCCGGTGGGCGCATGGGCTGTGGGGGTCACCGGCCTTGCCGCGCTGCCCGAGGCGGTCGAGGCGCTGAAGCAGGTGGACATGCTGATCGACTGCGTATTCCTGCTCTTCTCCCCCGAGCAGATGGCCATTCAGGCCGCGGGCACCCGTGTGCTCACGGCCGTGGAGCCGCCGGAACTGCTGGCCCGCATGCTCCCCACCAAGGAGCTGCGCGAGAAGGTGGAAATCGCCGGTGAAATCCTCGCCAAGGCCAAGGTGATGCGCATCACCTCCCGCCATGGCACGGATGTGACCTACAAGCTCAACACCTATCCCACCCTGACCGAATATGCCTGCACCGACGAGCCCGGCCGCTGGGACCACTGGCCCTCCGGTTTCGTGTTCACCGGCGGTGATGATGATGGCGTGGACGGCACCATCGTGGTGGCGCCGGGCGATGTGCTGCTGCCGCAGAACATGTATGTGCGCGAGCCCATCATCTATACCATCGAGAAGGGCTGGATCCAGGACATCCGCGGCGGGCTGGATGCCGAGCTGGTGAAGGCCTATATGGCCGATTTCAATGACGAGCGCGGCAAGGGCATGAGCCATGTGGGCTGGGGCATGAACCCCAATGCCAAGTGGCACAACATGACCCCCGGCGCCTTCCCCGGCGGCATGGGCATGGAGCCGCGCAGCTTCTATGGCAATGTGATGTTCTCCACCGGCCCGAACAACGAGCTGGGTGGCCCGAACGACACCGCCTGCCATCTCGATATCCCGATGCGCGACTGCTCGCTCTTCCTTGATGATGAGCCGATCGTCATCGACGGGGATATCGTGGTGAAGGACATCCAGATGAAGCGCGGCTGAGGCCGCAGGCTCCGGCCCGGCCGGAGCCCCTGCACATGCAACAGGGCCGCCCCCTTGCCGGGGCGGCTTCGCCATGAATGGAGCGGAACATGTCCCAGTCCGAAGTTTACAATCAGGCCGGCTTCGGCCGCCCGGTGCCGCGCGGCACCCGCCCGGCCGTTGTGGTGATCGATTTCACCTATGGTTTTACCGATACCCAATATCCCACCGCCGCCGACATGTCGGCCCAGATGGCGGCTACAAGGCGCATCACCGATGCCGCACGGGCCAAGGGTTTTCCGGTCATCTACACTGCCATTGCCTACCATCCCGGCGAGCTCGACAAGCTGGCCTGGCTGAAGAAGGCGACCGGCATGGCCGCGCTGCTGGAAGGTTCTCGCCTTGTGGAGATCGATGCCGCCACCGGCATCCAGCCGCAGGACACGATCATCACCAAGAAGGGGGCATCGGCCTTTTTCGGCACCAATCTGGCCGGGCTGCTCACCAGCGCTGGCGTCGACACGCTGATCGTGACCGGGGCGACCACCTCGGGCTGCGTGCGGGCCTCGACGGTGGATGCGGTGCAGGCCGGCTTCAATGTGCTGGTGCCGCGCGATTGCTGCGCCGACCGGGCACAGGCCCCGCATGATGCCAATCTGTATGACATGCACCAGAAATATGCCGATGTGACGGATGCCGATGACATCCTCGCATGGCTCGGGACGGTGCCTGCAAAGGCCGGCTGATGATGCGCCCGTTCGGGTGGCATGCGTGAAGAGGGGCGCGTTCCGGGCTGGAACGCGCCCCTCATTGTTTCAGGCCGGCATGGCCGCGTTTTCAGGTGGAGTGGATCTGGCGTGCGGGCCTATTTCGCATCCACCTTCGGCCGCTTCATCGGGAACACGCTGTCTATGGATGCAAAGTCCATGTATCCGAGGCGGGTCAGCGGGCGAAAACGGGTCACATCGAAGCGTCCTTCTTCCGTGATGCAGTCATCGCGCAGATGAATGGCCTCCACGCGCGCCAGAACCATGAGGTTCTGCTCGCCCTCCAGCTCGATGATCTGTGTCATCCGGCATTCAAGAGAGGCGGGCGCGCGGGCAAGGCGCGGGCAGGACATGGTTTCGCATTCCGCCATTTGAAGGCCGAGCGCCTCCGCCTCGCTGATCTCGCGCGGATAATCGGCGGAAGACTGGTTCAGCGCCTCGCGATCGTCGAAGCCGGCGATGTTCACGCAGAACACACCCGTTTCCGAGATGTTGGAGAAGCTGTCCTTGCCCCTCTCCCTGTCAGCCTTGCGGCCGATGGACGAGACCATGATCTGCGGCGGGCTGTAGGCAATGGCGTTGAAGAAGGAATAGGGCGCAAGATTCGTCGCGCCATCCGCGCCGCGGCTGGAAATCCAGGCGATGGGGCGCGGGGAAACGATCGCGGAAAACGGATCTCTTGGCAGGCCGTGGCCTTCTGCCGTGCGGTAGAACATGTGCCGGGGGCCTCCTCATGAACAGGTCGCCCCCGGACCCTTCACCGGAACTGGCGTTCCGTACAGGGGCCGGGGGCGGCGGGTACCGGTTCTGGAATATGCGCCCCGCCTGCCGGCGGCAAGCCTGCGGCGGAGCGCGGGAGGTTCAGAAGATCACTCAAGAACCTGGTTGCGGGATTCCGCATCGATCATCCACACCGAAATGGCGGAGATGAGCAGGAAGGCGGAGATCACGCCAAGGGCCATGTTGAAGTTGGTGGCCATGACCGGGGCGATGATCGAGGGGGCGAGCAGGCCGCCCACACGGGCGATGGCGCCCGATGTGCCCATGCCGCTGGCACGCAGGTTGGTGGGATAGATCTCCGGGGTGAAGGCGTAGATCGAACCCCAGGTGCCCAGAAGCGCGAAGCTCATCAGCAGCGTGGCGCCCACGACGATCAGCGGGGTCTGGCCCAGCGAGTAGACAAGGCAGCCGGCGGCGCTCAGCAGCAGGAAGCCGACGAGGGTGGGCTTGCGGCCCCACTTCTCCACGCCATAGGCGGCAAGGGCGAAGCCCGGAAGCTGCACGATGGCGACAATCACGAGGAAGAGCTGGCCGCGCATGAAGCCGAAGCCTTCCGCCGAGAGGCGCACCGGCAGATACACGAAGATGCCGTAATAGGAGATGGAGATCAGGAACCACGCCAGGAACAGGAACACCGAACGGCGGGCAAGGGTGGGGGAGAACAGCGCCAGAATGGACTTCTTGGCCATCTCTCCGGGTTGAAGCTCGCCAATGGTATTGTTGTTGCCATTGACCCTTGCAACCCGTTCCAGAACCTTGCGCGCCTTTTCCGATTTCCCGACATTGTTCAGGAAGTGCGGGGACTCGGGCACATAGAAGCGCAGCACCACGCCGATGAGCGCCGGAATGCCGGTGACGAAGAAGATGACGCGCCAGGCATCATTGCCAAGACCTTCGGCGAACAGGGCCAGAACGGCAATCGCGATGGTGCCGACCGCCCAGAAGGACTCCAGCAGCACCAGCCAGCGGCCGCGACGGTCCGAGGGCAGGAACTCGGCCATCATGGTGTAATCGACAGGCAATGTGGCGCCCACGCCGATACCGGTGACCAGGCGCAGGAAGAACAGCCATTCCAGGCTGGGGGCAAAGGCCGAGGCAATGCCGCCGAAGGCGTCGATCAGGATGGCGATCATCAGCACCGGCCGGCGTCCGATCCTGTCGGCCAGACGGCCGAACACGAAGGCGCCGATGAGCATGCCGATGAAGAACATCGTGCCGGTCTGCAGGGCCGCCGGGATGGAGACATCAAACGTGCGGGCAATGGATGGCACGGAGAAGCCGATGGCCAGCACCTGCATGGCATCGGCTGCCCAGACGAGGCCGAAAATCACGAACAGGCGGTACTGGAACTTCCCGACCCCTGCGGCTTGAATGCCTTGCTCCATGGTGAGCTTGGAGGATGACATCGAGTACTCCCTATGAAATTTGAATATTGGCGCGGAGACCGGGTTGCGACTTGGGGGCCGTTCCGGAAGGCAGACGGATCCCCCGACAGGGAGAGACTCGGCCCAGTTCAGGCCGAGTACACACTGGAGGCAAGAGGCGGGCCAACCTTTTTCAGGTTGAACCGCGAAATCCCTGGACCATTAGAAGTCGTTCAAAAAACCTCGGGCTTTCTGTGAGCCTCTTAAGTCTTCAGGCGCAAGTTCCCGTGCGCATGTTTTCATCGTTGATGCATGCGATACTGTGATCCGCAATATGGACAGTGCGGGTCTGCTTCTCTTGTGTCTTCTCAGCCCCCTCGGGGGCCTGTACCAGCGGGATGCCAGGCAAGGACTATTCATGGTTCCCGGTGGCGGGGCAGATCTTCTGGATGATGGCGATTGCCCGTCATCACCGGGGCTTGCTCCCGCGGCATTGCCGCGAAAGGGGGCGGAGGCGGGGCTGTTTCGGCCCGGTGTCCGGTCCGCGGGTCCATGGCGCATGGGCCGGAAGGGGCGCCGGCCCATGCGTTTCACAAATGGCTCAGTACGCGCCGGAAAGAAGGGCGCCGGCGCCGGGAACGACGGGCTCCAGCTCCAGGGCCTTGAGCATCTGATAGGTGGTGGCGATGGCTGCGGTGAGGGTGGGCTTGCCGGTCTGGGCTTCCACCTTGGCCACGCTTGCGAGCGAGGGCATCTGCACGCAGGCGGAGAGCACGATGGCATCCACGCCGGACGTATCCAGCTCGGCCACGATGCCCGGCAGATTGGCCGGGTCATGTGCCGCAACCTTCAGATTGTCGGAAATTTCCAGAGCGCGATGGGTCACGACCTCCACGCCCTCGGCCTGGATATAGTCGATCACCATCTTGGTGAGCGGCTTCATATAGGGCGCGACGACGGCGATGCGCTTGGCCTTCATCACATCGAGCGCCTCCACCAGCGCGCCGGCGCTGGTGACGACGGGGGCCGGCGCGCCATTCTCGGCGGTGACGGCCTGAAGGCGCTTCTGGCTTTCGCGGTGATAGCCATGGCCCATGGACATGATGGCGACGAGGCAGGCATAGCCGAGCACATCCACGCGCGCATCGGAGAGCTCCAGCGCGCAGCGGTCGGACTGGGCATCCATGGCCGCCAGCTCTTCCTTCGTCACATGCTTCATGCGCATGCGGGCGGAATGGAAGGTGAAACGCTCATCAGGACGAATGAGCTGGCGGGCGGCCAGCATGGCGGGGATTTCCGTCTCCATCGTGATATTGGAGCTGGGGACAATCTGGCCGATGCGATAGGTCTTGATCATGGTGCGGATCACTTCTTTCCGAAAGATGTTCCAAGAAGAATGTCGAGGGCATCAAAGAAACCGTCGAAATTATCCCAGGGGATCATGTGGCCTGCGTCTGGAACGCGGGTGCTGCGGATGGCGGGATTGAGGGTGATGATTTCCGCCTCATCGGCTTCCTCGATCACGCCGCCACGGCTGGCGATCATCAGGACCGAGGGAACCTTCAGTTTCGGCAGGTCCTGATGGATGTCATCGGTATGGAAGCCCTCGAACGCGGTGACGATCGCCGGCTCGTAGCAGGTGTGCAGCCACTCGGCGCGCAGGGCGCGCTGCTCTTCGGTCCAGGTGGGGCAGAAGGCGCGCATGGCCTCGGCATCCATGCCCTTCTCGGCCAGGCGGATGGAATCCACATACCAGGGCAGCCTGGCCGGATATTCACGCCGGCCGGGGCCGGAGACGGGCGGATCGACCAGCACCAGACGCCCCATCCGGGAATCGTCCTTCGCGGCGGCGCGGATGGCGATGCGCGCGCCCATGGAATGGCCGAGAATGACGGCATTCTCCAGCTTCAGCTCGGCCAGAATGGCCACAAGGTCATCCGCCATGGCATCGAGGCTGTAGTCGAGCCCCGGGCCGCTGGAGGAGAGGCCGCGCCCGCGCGCATCGAACACATAGGTGTCGAACACCTGAGCCAGACGCTCGGCGACAAAGCCCCATGTGATGGCCGGGCTGGTGATGCCGGGCACGAGAACGAGCGGCGCACCCGGGCCGGGATAGCGCAGGAAATGATGGCGAATGCCGTTCGCCTGAATGTTGTGGCCGGTCGGCTGGATGGTGGTCATGCTGCAAGCCTCACTGGGTTATCCACAAGAGGACGTGTCCGCAACAGGCAGCTCCTGTCGCGACCGCTGCATTACAGGGTCTTTTTGACATTGATCATCCTCCTGTTGTGGCGTTTATGCGAGAATGTAGGTTTGCTCTCGGTTCCGCCTTATTTGATATATTGTATGCACTATTTATCCATCTGCGCAAGAGACTGGATAGCGTGTAAATTGCCTTCAAATGCCAATAAAATAAGCGGATTGCCGCCTTTTCATGCGGTTTTCGCCGGTGCTTTCCATAAGACATTAATAGTGCATGCCTTATTTCTCCGGCGCGTGGCGTGCAGCGCCTGCAATTCCGGCGGCGCGGGAAAACATGGCCTGTCCGCGCTGTGGAAAGCGAGATTCCGGCCCGGCCCGGCTGGCCCGCTTGGCTTGTGCGGAAGGCCGGGGCGGATGACTGTAGGCAGGCGGGTTCTGCCCGGCCCGCGCGGATGCAGGATTTGCCGGCCCGTCGCGGAAGCTGTTAGGCAGAGCGCTACGTGAATGGACAAGGGGGGAGCCAGTGGAGGAGCCTGATTCCGCTGCGCGGCAGCGCGAGGCCGAGGACAGCTATGTTTTTTCCGATCAGGTCGGTTATCTGCTGCGCCGGGCCTATCAGCGCCATCTGGCCATCTTTCAGAACAATGCCTGTGATGCGCATCTGACCAGCGTGCAGTTTTCCACACTCTGCGCCCTGCGCGACGGGGGCGCACAGTCCCAGGGTGAGCTGGTGAAGGCGACAGGGGTCGATCAGGCCACCATTCGCGGGGTGATAGACCGGCTGAAGAAGCGCGGTCTGGTCGCCCTGTTCAAGGATGAGCAGGATGGCCGCAAGGTGATGACCACCCTGACCGCGCAAGGCTCCGCCCTTCTGGAGCAGATGATTCCCTGCGCCGCACGGATTACCGAGCTGACATTCGGCCCGTTGAACCCGGTCGAGCGCACCGCGCTGCTCTATACATTGCGGCGCATGCTGGATGAGGAAACGGGGGAGCCATGAGGCGTGTCGGCGTCCTGCTCGCCGCCGGGGCATCGCGGCGCTTCGGCCCGCAGAACAAGCTTCTGGCCTCCTTCCGGGGGCAGGCGCTGGTACGCTGGGCGGCGCAGGCGCTGATTGAGGCCGGCTGCGATGTGACGACGGCCATCATCTGCGCCCCGGAAATCGTGCAGGAGCTGCCGCCGGGCATGGGGCACCAGACCATTGCGCCGGGGCAGGACATGGCCGCATCCTTCCGCGCCGCCATCGCCTTTGCCCGGCAGCAGCAGGCCGGGCGGTTGCTGGTCTGCCTCGGGGACATGCCCAATGTGTCCCCCGCCATGCTGCGGCAGATGCTGGAGCGCGATGAAAGCGTGGCCTGCATCTGTGATGGCGTGCGCATGCCGCCGCTTCTGCTGGTGGCGGAAGATTTTGAACAAGCCCTTCTGAAGGCGGAGGGAGACAGGGGCGCGCGGGCCTTCATCCGCTCCCTGCCGGCGACCTCCCTGATGGAGGTGGACAGGCTGGCCTGCGCCGATGTGGACCTGCCGGCCGATCTGGTCCACGGGGCCTGACGCCCAGCCGCCGTCTGGGTGTCAATGTTTCAGATTGTTATTATATTTCAATTCATTGTGCGTCACCGCATCCGATGCGGCATGCCATCTTAACGATGTCTTGAAAAGCCTGTTTCCGCATCCCCCGGCTCGGTCATGCTTTTGATATGATGGCGGAGCCGCGGGGTGTCCGCGGCGAGCCGTTCAAGAGGGCGTGATGTTCTTTCTGTTACGCATGACCTTCTGGATCGCCCTGCTGCTTCTGCTGTTGCCGCTGGGCCTGAAGGGGACCACGGGCCAGGATGTGAGCGTGTTCGACGCGTTCGGCGCCGTGCAGGCGGTGGTGGCGGATGCTTCCGGCTTCTGCGAGCGCCAGCCGCAGGCATGCGCCATTGGCGGGCAGATGGTCTCCCATCTGACGGAGAAGGCGCAGGCCGGCGCGCAATGGATCGCCGAGGCGCTGAGCAGCCAGAACGGGACCCCTGCCGCCAGCGCGGAAGGCACGGGTCTGAAGGCGGATGATCTTTCCCCGGTATGGGGGGGCGGAGAAAAGGCCCAGCCGGTTGGCCCCGCGCCCCATGCCGGCCCTGATGGCGCACAGCGGCCAAGCTGAAGGCCCGTTTCAACCCCGTTCCATCCGGCGTCCGGCCGCCATGCCGAACGCCGGATTTCTTTTATCAGCGCCCCAAAGGCGTTATAGGGCGTGCATGTCTTGCACGCACAAACCATCCGCGCGCCTCTGCCCGGGCGTGAGGGATGGGCAGAGGGCCGTTACATGGTGGATATCGACGAACTCGTCGCCGACTTTGAATTTCTGGATGACTGGGAAGATCGCTATCGCCACGTGATCGCGCTGGGCAAGGAGCTCAAGCCCTTCCCGGAAGATGCCCGCACCGATGAGAACAAGGTGCAGGGCTGCACAAGCCAGGTGTGGCTGATCTGCGAGCGACGCGAGACACCGGATGGCCCCGTGCTGGAGTTTTTCGGTGATTCGGATGCCCATATCGTGCGGGGGCTGGTGTCGGTTCTGCTGATGCTCGTGTCCGGCCGCACACCGCAGGAGATTCTGGATATGGATATTCTGGGAATCTTCCGCAAGATTGGGCTGGAGGGCCATCTGACACCGCAGCGCTCCAATGGCCTGCGCTCCATGGTGGAGCGCATCCGCGCTTATGCCAGCGCGGCCTCTTGAGCGGGTCGGCTTGCCTGCACTGAATCTGCCGTAATGGCGCTGCCCTGGAGTATGCCATGCCCCTGAAGCAGGCCGGGATGAAGATGCTGCACAGATTCCCCATCGCTCCGGTGCGGGTTGCCCTGTGGTGCGCGGTGCTGGTTCCGGCCCTGATGGGCATGCCGCCTGCACTCTCCATCCAGCCGGCATGGGCGCAGGCCCGGCTTGCGCAGTCCGGAACCGGCGCTGATGCAGGGCAGGGCGCGCATGCATCATCCGCCGCATCTGCCGGGCTTGAGGATGCCGTGCCGGAGGATGACCCCTGGCAGCCGGAGGAGATCTGCCCGCGCGATCAGGTCGCCCCGCGCGATTACAATCGCTGCCTGTTCGATGCCACCCGCACCAGCGAGCAGGCGCTGGAAGCGGCGCTGAGCCGGGCCATGACCTTCATTTCCGGGCGCTCGGACCTGTCTCCGGCGCAGCGTGTCATGTGGCGGCAGCAGCTGGATGAGGCGCAGTATCGCTTCATCATCTTCCGCAATTTCGATTGCCAGAGCGTCGCGCCCTTCGAGGGGCCCCGCGGGATCGGCAATTTCGAGCATCGCGCGCTGTGTCTCATCCGCATGAACAGGGCGCGGGCGGATGATCTGGAGCAGCGCTACAGGGTGGCGCCGCCCTCATCGGTGGCACAGGCGGCAGCTCCGGTGCGGCGGCCCCCGCCCATCGGCGCGCCCGGCGTTTCCGCGCCTGCCCAGCCTGTGGCAGCCGCGCCCGTGCCCGAAGGGCCGGAGCCCCAGCTTGGCGTATGGCTGCATCCCACCGCTCCGGCTGTGGATTGAGCCCCTTCTCCTCAAGCTGCCGGGACCTGTATCGGTTCAGGCATCTGCGCCCATGGAAAAGCGCGCCGGCAAGCTGGTCCGGCGCGCTGATCATCATGGACGGCTTTTGGGTCAGGCTTTCGCGTTGCCCAGCGCCCGCCAGCCAATATCGGTACGGTAGAACCCGTCTGGCCAGTTGATCTTTTCAGCCGCCGCATAGGCGCGGGCCTGCGCCTCGCCAAGGCTGGAGCCCGTGGCGGTGATGTTGAGCACCCGCCCGCCATTGGAGACCAGCTTGGTGCCCTTCTGCTTGGTGCCGGCCTGGAAAACCAGCACATTCTCATCCGCTTCCGCAGCATCCAGCCCGGAAATCTCGCTGCCGACCTGATGCGGGCCGGGATAGCCGCGCGTGGCATAGACGACAGTGATGGCGCTGTCATCTGACCATTGCGGGGTGATCTGGGCCAGCCGGCCGGTGGCGGTGGCGTGCAGCACCTCCAGCAGATCTCCCCGGAAGCGGGGCATCAGCACCTGACATTCAGGGTCACCAAAGCGGCAATTATATTCCACCAGCTTGGGGCCTTCGCTGGTCAGCATCAGCCCGGCATAGAGCACGCCGCGATAAGGGGTGCCGGCGGCCACCATGGCCTTTGCCGTGGGGCGCACAATCTCCTCGATGGCGCGGCGCTCCAGCTCCTCTGTCAGCACGGGGGCGGGTGAATAGGCGCCCATGCCGCCCGTATTGGGGCCAAGATCGCCATCAAAGGCGCGCTTGTGGTCCTGCGCGCTGCCGAAGGGGAGCACGGTTTCGCCATCCACGAGGCAGAAGAGGCTGGCCTCCTCGCCGGTCATGAATTCCTCGATGAGCACTTCCGTGCCGCCACTGGCGAAGATGCCTTCCACGGCCGCCACGGCCTCATCTGTCGTGAGGGCCACCACCACGCCCTTGCCGGCCATCAGGCCATCGGCCTTCACCACGATCGGCGCACCCTCGGCGCGCACATAGGCCGCGGCATCGGCGGCATTGGTGAAGCGGGCAAAGGCAGCGGTGGGAATGGCGTTGGCCTTGCACAGCTCCTTGGTGAACAGCTTGGAGCCTTCAAGGCAGGCTGCCGCCGCACGTGGCCCAAAGGCCGGAATGCCGGCAGCCTCCAGCTTGTCCACCAGCCCGGAGACGAGCGGTGCTTCCGGGCCCACCACCACCAGCTCGATGCCATGATCCTTGCACCAGGTCACGAGCGTGTCATGAGCGGAGAGGGGGATGCCTTCGATCAGTTCCGCATGCTGTGCGATGCCCGGATTTCCCGGCATGGCGTAGAACTGCCCCACGGAGGGGCTCTGGGCCAGTTTCCACGCAAGGGCGTGCTCACGCCCTCCCGAACCGAGCAGCAGGATGTTCATGCGGCGTCTTCCCCTTGTAGCTTGCCCTTGAGCGCCATTCTGGCTGGTGCCTGTCTGGCTATCGGCTCGGGACCATTCAAACAAGACCCTTGGTTCTGCGCTCGCCGCATGGGAGAATGGCGCGCTATGCTTCCAGCTTGGGCCAGCGGGTCCGCAGGGCAGGGGTTTGTTCAATGGTGGATGGCGTCATCGCGCAGGGCAATGCTTCGGAATGGAGCGTTTCGGAGCTCTCCTCAGCGCTGAAACGCACGGTGGAAGATGCATTTGGCCATGTGCGGGTGCGGGGGGAAATCTCCGGCTATCGCGGGCCGCACTCATCCGGCCATGCCTATTTTTCACTGAAGGATGCCGGCGCGCGGATCGATGCCGTGGTGTGGAAAGGCAATTTCAATCGCCTGCGCGTGCGCCCCGAAGAGGGGCTGGAAGTGGTGGCGATTGGCCGTCTGACCACCTATCCGGGTAAATCCAGCTACCAGATCGTGATCGAATCGCTCGAGTTCGCCGGCGCAGGGGCCATCATGGCCATGCTGGAGGAGCGCAAGCGCCGGCTGGCGGCCGAGGGACTGTTCGATGCCACCCGCAAGGTGGAGCTGCCCTTCCTGCCGCAGGTGATCGGCGTCGTCACCTCACCGACCGGTGCGGTGATCCGCGATATTCTGCACCGGCTGGCGGACCGTTTTCCCCGCCGGGTGCTGGTCTGGCCGGTGCGGGTGCAGGGGGAAACGAGCGGTGAGGAAGTGGCCGCCGCCATCCGGGGGTTCAATGCCCTGCCGGAAGGGGGGGCGATTCCCCGGCCGGATGTGATTGTCGTGGCGCGCGGTGGTGGCGCGCTGGAGGATCTGCTCGGCTTTTCCGATGAGGTTGTGGTGCGGGCCGCGGCGGAAAGCGCCATTCCGCTGATCTCTGCCGTGGGCCACGAAACCGATGTCACGCTGATTGATTTCGCGGCCGATGTGCGCGCGCCCACCCCCACGGCGGCGGCGGAAATGGTGGTACCCGTGCGGGCAGACCTGATCGCGGCCGTGGAGGGGCTGGGCGCCCGGCTGGCGATTGCGCCCGTGCGCCTGCTGGAGCGCAGACGGGCGGAGCTGCGGGCCCTGTCGCGCCTGCTGCCGCGGGCGGAAGACCTGCTCGCCATTCCCCGCCAGCGACTGGATCAGGTGGCAGATCGCCTGCCGCGGGCGCTGAAGGCCAATGCCAGCGCGCATCGCCTGCGCCTCACCCGCGCCTCGGCCCGCCTTTCGCCCGAGGCCCTGCGCAACCGGCTGGAACGGGCGCGCGAGCGGCTGGAGGCCCGTGCCGGCCGCCTTCGCTCGGCCACCATGATCCAGCGACGCGAATGGCAGCGACAGAACGCGCAGATGGCCGCATCCATGACGCGCGCCCGGCGGGCGCTGGAGCGGCAGCTTCATGAGCGCGGGCGCCGTCTTGAGGGGGTGGCGCAGCTTCTGCGGGCCTTGTCCTATCAGGGCGTTCTGGAACGCGGCTTCGCGCTGGTGCGCGATGCGGATGGGCAGATGGTGCGTCGTGCCGCGTCTCTCGCGCCGGGTGCGTGGCTGGAGCTGGAGTTTGCTGACGGGCGCCGCCCTGTTCAGGCGCTGGATGATGCCGGAGGCCCGTCCTCCTCTCCGCCATCCTCTCCGTCCTCCGGTCCTGATCCGGCGGGGCGTTCGGTCCGTGCCTCCGGCAAGCGCAAGGCTGGAAGTGAGGCGCAGACCCTGTTCGATTTCTCGTGAGTCGGGGCGGGGCATGGGTTGGAAGAGTGGCCGTTTGCCCCTGCCGCGTCTTTTCAGCCGGCGAAATCGCAGCATTGCGCGCCATCATGCTGTAGAAGACACAGGCTGCTGAGATCCGGCTCATCATGCGTCCGCATGGTTGAGCCAGCATCCGGAACCGTGATGAACACAACCCCTTTCGCCTGGCTGGGCAAAGCCCTATCTATACCGCATCAACTCAGGAATCTGCGTGCTTTCATGAACCGATTTGAACGCTTCCCCGAATCCCAAGGCGAAGCGCAGCTTCAGTATCTCGATGCCGATTTCCGCATTGTGCGTCCCGGCCGTTTCGTGCGCTGCGCTGTAACGGGCGAGCCTATTGCGCTGGATGACCTGCACTATTGGAGTGTGGATCTGCAGGAGGCCTACGCCACGCCCGAGGCTGTTGCCCAGCGCCTCGCCGAAGTGGGCCGGCCCAAAGCCTGAGCGTTTTTCACCCCGCATTTCCCGCACCTGCGCCACAAGGCCGGGTGCGGGGCAGGGTGAAGGACATGCGGGCAGCCGGTGACGGAGGTCGCCTGCCCCTGAACGCTCGCTCTCAGGCGGGTTTGGGGGTGGCCTGCATGCGGGCTTTTGCGCGCTCTTCCGCCGCGGCGATCAAGGCTTCCATCTGCTCCGGCTCGTCCAGAACAAGGCGGATGGGCAGGGAGATGATCCGCTCGCGCAGCACCTTGAAGCGCGGCTCCAGCAGGCGTGCCATGTCCTTCTGGGTTGTCACCAGCAAGGCGCGGGCAAGGGAGGCCTGTTCCACCAGCCCCTCGATCTCGCTCTCACGGAACGGGTGGTGATCGGGAAAGGCGCGGGTCACGGAGACTTCGAGCCCGGCCCGTGTGAGGGTGTTGAAGAACTTCTCCGGGTGGCCGATGCCGGCAAAGGCATGCAGGGTTGCCCCCTTCAGGCTGGCGAGAATATCAACATCCGGCTCGATATGGCCGTGAAGAACCACGCATCCGGCGGCCAGCGCCGCCTGCTTGACCTGATCTCCGGGGCCGCCGCTTTCCAGCCCGTTCTGGCCGATCAGCAGCAGGGCATCCGCCTTCTTGAGCTGCGGCTCCAGCGGTGCGCGCAGGGGGCCGGCGGGGAGCACCGCGCCATTGCCGACGCCAATGCCGGCATCCACCACCAATATGGCGGCATCCTTATGCAGGGTCGGGTTCTGGAAGCCATCATCCATGATGATATGGCTCGCGCCCAGCGAGACAGCCAGACTGGCCGCCGCCAGCCTGTCAGACCCGCCGGAAATGATGGTGGGGGCATGGCGGGCGAGAACCAGCGCCTCATCGCCCACAAGGTCCGGCCCATGGGTGGCAGGGTCCACATGCAGGGGGCTGGTGGCCGAGCCGCCATGGCCGCGCAGCAGGGCGAAAGGTGATGCGCCCCGGGCCTTCAGGCTTTCCAGAACAGCAATGGCGGTGGGGGTCTTCCCCGCCCCGCCCACTGTCGGGTTGCCGATGCAGAAGACCGGCACAGGCACCGTGCCGCCTTCCTGGTCCATGCGTTTGAGGGTGAGGGAGCCGGCAAGCTTCCCGACCGGGGACATAAGCGTGGAGACGAGACCGCCCCGTCGCCACCAGAAGCCGGGAGCGCCGTTCATCATTGGTGTTGCAGCCTGATATGAAGCAGATAAGGCTCGATGGCGCGCAAGGTGCGATCCAGCGCGCCACCCATGTTTTCCAGAACCTCCGCCGCCTTGCGGCTGGTGCGGCCATGCCGGCGCGCATCCGAGAGCAGGGTTTTCGCAGCCAGTGTGAGGCTGTCTGCATCATGGACTGCCACTGCGCCCTCATTATTGTCGAGCGCGGTGTAAATGTCGGAGAAATTGTGCACATGGGGGCCGTGGATCACCACGGTGCCGAGCTGCACGGCCTCGATCGGGTTCTGTCCGCCATGGGGCACAAGGGAGCCGCCAATGAAGGATGCCGGGGCAATGCGGTAGAACAGGCCCAATTCGCCGATCGTATCCGCCACATAGAGCTCGGTCTCCGCTTCCGGCAGATGGCCGATGGCGCGCTGGGCCGTATCCAGCCCCGCGCTTGCGCCAAGTGCGGCGATGTTGCCGCCCCGCTCCGGGTGGCGGGGCGCGATGATGGTGATAAGGCCGGGAAACTCTTCCCGCAGCCGCATATGGGCGGCAATCACCATCTCATCCTCGCCGGCATGGGTGGAGGCCGCCAGCATCACCGGGCGCCGGCCCAGAGCGCGGGTCATGGCATCCAGCTCCAGCGCATCGGCGCCGGGAGGGGGAACATCGAATTTCAGATTGCCGCTCACATCCACCCGTTCCGTGCCGAGCGTGCGGAAGCGCTCCCCGTCCAGTTCGCTCTGGGCAAGGCACAGATCGATGCGGGAGAGCAGGGCGCGCGCGCTCTTGGGCATGCGCTGCCAGCGCCGGGCGGAGCGGGCGGAAAGGCGCCCGTTCACCAGCACGGTGGGCGTGTTGCGCCGCCCGAGCTCCGTCAGCAGGTTCGGCCACAGCTCGGATTCGGCCAGCAGCACCAGATCCGGCTGCCAGTGATCGAGAAAGCGGGAGATGAAGATGGTGGCATCCAGCGGGCAGAACTGGTGAATCACCCCTTCCGGGGCACGTCGTTCCACAAGGCGGCTGGAGGTCAGTGTGCCGGATGTGAGCAGCACGGCATAACCGCGCGCACGCAACTGGCCAACCAGGGGCAGGACGCAGTTGACCTCGCCCACACTTGCCCCATGCACCCAGACCAGCGGGCCTTCCGGACGTTCCGCGCTGGCGATGCCGCGTCTCTCGCCGATGCGCTCCGGGTCTTCCTTGCCCTTGCTCACCCTGTAACCCAGCCATGCCGGTGTCAGCAGCGAGGCGACGGTGCTCGCGCCGCGATACAGGCGAAGGGTGAAGGGAAGACCGCGTGCTTTCATCCGGCTTTGGTCCTGCGAGTGATGAGGCCATTGGAGGGCGCGCCATGGGCAATGGCCTCCGCGCGCGCCGTAATGGCCTCCAGCGCATGCTGCACCTGATCGCGCGCAGCCTTCAATCCCGCCTCATCCACATCGCGATCGACATAGATCGGGTCTCCCACAACAGCAGCTCCCCGCCCGAAGGGCAGGTTGAGGCTGGCGCGATCCCAGCTCTTCAGTGTGATGCGGTTGCGGGTGGCCATGGCGACAGGGATGATCGGGCGTCCTGAATAGCGCGCAACCGTGACCACACCGAGGCCGACCTTGCGGGCGATCTTGGGGACATCCGCCGTCATCGCCACATTGATTCCGGAGGCCAGCGTGTCCAGCAGCTCGAACGTGGCTGAAACGCTGCCCTTGCGGTGAAAATCTCGCGGGGAGGTGGCCCCGGAGCCGCGAATGGTGCCAACCCCCAGCTTCTCCGCCGCAATGGCGTTGATCTCGGCATCCGCATGCCGGGAGATCAGGACCTTGGCCTGATGATGCGGCTGCATGGCGAAGGGGGTGAGAAAATGCTGCCCGTGCCAGAAGGTGAGGATGACGGGCATGCGCGCGTCGATCGTCTCGAAAATATTGGCAGGTTCAACGGTGAAGCGAGTCGTATGCGCGACCAGCCTGAAGTATTGAGCAAAGCTCGTGCCCGCTGCCACCTGAAAGGCGCGGTTGGTCCTCAGTCGCCGCCACATGTGCCTGGATACTCACCTGTCTTGCAGCGCCCCAGATGGAGCGCATACATTCAATAGCCGCCCTGCGCTCCGGTTCAAAGCATATTCACGCAGTATTGCATGTCTGCAATGAAACAGGTGGAAGAGGCCCCGCGGGCGCGGGGCTCCAGAATCCGTGCGCGGTCTCAGTGCTCTTCGGCGTCTTCCGTTTCCGGGTCCAGCAAACGGTGCAGATGCACGACGAAATAGCGCACCATGGCATTGTCCACGGTCTGCTGGGCCTTGGCGCGCCATACGGCTGCGGCCGAGGCGTAATCCGGATAAATGCCAACGATGTCGAGCTTCGACAGGTCCTTGAACTCATTGCTGTCGAGGCTGGAGAGTTCTCCACCAAAAACGAGATGGGGCAGTTGTCGGTTGGCTTTGGACATGGTCATGCCTTGTCTGGCTGGCGCTGCGGGAAGGAATGGGTGCGGGCGGCGGCAAGGGCCAGGCCATGCAGGCCCGTTCCGGCGCTGATCAGGGGGGCATGGCGCGGTGAGGGTGCATTGTAGCGCACCGGCAGGCCATCATAGGTGGTCAGCTGCCCCCCGGCCTCGCGAACCAGAATGTCGGCCGCCGCAAGATCCCAGTCATGACTGTTGGCGCGGGAGAGGGCGATATCGACCTCGCCGGTCGCCACCCGTGCAATGCGCAGGGCCAGGGAGTGGCCGCGCGGCAGGCGGGTGATCGGGGCGGATTTTTCGAGCGCATCCAGCGCATCCGCCGGGCCGATGGCGGCGGCTCCTGAAAGGGTATCGCGCTGGGTGGCCCGCAGAAGCGCGCCATTGCGTCGTGCCCCGCCGCCGCGCATGGCGGTGAACAGCTCGCCGGTAACCGGAGCAAAAAGGGCCCCCAGAATTGGCACGCCATTTTCGACAAGGGCGGCGGAGACGGCCCAGTCCGGCGCGCCGCTCATGAAGCCGCGCGTGCCGTCTATCGGATCGACAATCCAGATGCGCCGTGCGCTCAGACGGGCCTCATTGTCGGCCGTTTCCTCGGAGAGCCAGCCCCATTCCGGTGCGATCGCGCTCAGCGCATCGCGCAGGAAGCGGTCCACGGCGAGGTCGGCTTCCGTAACGGGAGAGCTGTCGTCCTTGGTCCAGGTCTTGATCCCGGCCCGCGACATGTCGAGCGCAAGTGCGCCTGCCGCTGAAACGATTTCCGCCAGTTGGCGGGCGACGCGCTGGTCGGCCGGACAAATGCCAGCATCATCAGGAATGATGTGGGAGGTCTCAACGCTCATGTCACGCCACATAGGCGGGCGGGCAGCGGAAGGCAATGGGCATTGTGCCTAATCTGCCCCGCTTCACCCTTTCCACATGCCGGCCCGCCGGGCGACCGTACCCTGTTACGGCAGTGATACTGGAGGGTCTGCCTGTTTCGGGTTTTCGCATAAGGTGCCCTTATGGAAGGCAGGCTCAGGGCAGGAGATAGTGCAGGAGAGTCGGCACCAGCGTATCGAGCGCCAGCCCCGTGAACAGGATCAGCCCGGCATTGCGGTTGGACTTGAAGATGGCGAGACAGCGATCCGGGTCATCAATATCCAGACTGCGGACCTGCCACTGCAGATGGAGCGCAAAGCCGGCCAGCCCCAGAATGGCGAAGAGCCCGGCGGAGACCGAGAGGATGGCGCCGGCGAAGAACACCACGACCGCCGTGTAACACAGGGCGACGGCAAGCTGTGTCTTGCGACCGAACAGGAGCGCGGTGGAGCGCACCCCCACCACGGCGTCATCTTCCTTGTCCTGATGCGCATAGATGGTGTCATAGGCGAACACCCAGGCCACCGAGCCGGCGAACAGGAGCAGGGCCGGATCATTCAGCGTCTCGAAAACGCTCGCCCAGCCCATCAGCGCGCCCCATGAAAAGGCGATGCCCAGAACCATCTGCGGTACGGAGGTGATGCGCTTCATCAGCGGATAGATCGCCACGACCCCCATGGAGGCCAGGCCGGTCATGATGGCGAATCGCGGCAGGCTCACCAGCACCGCAAGGCCGATGAGGCACTGGAAGGCCAGAAAGGCGAAGGCCGCCGGCACGCTCACGGCTCCGCTCGCAATGGGGCGGCTGCGGGTGCGGGCGACGGCGCGGTCGATCTTGCGATCGAGAATGTCGTTCCAGGTGCAGCCGGCACCGCGCATGGCGATGGAGCCGATGGCGAAGAGAATCAGCAGCTTCGGGTCCGGCCAGCGCTGGTCGGCCGCCATGGCGGCAAGGGCGGTGGACCACCAGCAGGGCAGCAGCAGCAGCCACCAGCCGATGGGGCGATCCATCCGCGCCAGACGCAGATAGGGACGCATGGCCACGGGCGCATACTGGTCCACCCAGTTGCCGCGTGGGGCATCGGCGACAGTTGTGTCGACAGTGCTGTCCTGCACCTTCACGATTCCGGGCTCGCTTTCTTACTGCAGGGCATTGCCACGCAGCGTGTCGAACACTCCGCCGCGACGGTCCACCTGCGGGTTGATGGAATAGCCGGTGGTGATGCCGAGGGCGCTGGAAATGGAGCCTTGCGCGGGCGGGCCGGAAGCCGCGCCACCGGACGAGGGGCCGGCCTCGGCCGCCTGGCAGACGCGGTTGCGCATGTTGATGGTGTTCTTCAGGCTCGCCGCCGCCTGCTTGATCGCGTCGTCGGGAATCTGGCACCAGTCCTTGTTTTCGGTCAGGAACTGGCTCCACTTCGCCTCGGCCGCGGCAAAGGAGCGGAAGAGCGGACACAGGGTCACCGGGTCAGGCTGCTTGGCACTGGTGGCTTTCTGCAGTGCTTTTCCCTTTGCTTCCAGTTCGTCACGCAGGGTGGTGACATCGGTCTGGCAGTCGGCATAAGCGGAGGAGACGGTGAGCGCGCTCCCGATGCACGCCGCCGCCAGCATCAGATTGAATCTGCGCATGGGTGAACCGGCCTTTTCTCTGTTGCCCTCAAGGAGCCTCATCATTGCTGATACAGAGAGCAGACAGTTGGGGCAACCTTGGGGCAATATAATGATGAGCGGATGTCTTCCTGTGCCGGCCCGCGCGGTCCATGCGCGATAAAAGGAAACGGCCTTGGACAGTGCTTGACGGATCGCATCGTCAGGGATAGGTTTTGCGCAACTTTCAAAAGGGGACGCGTTGTGAAGCGCAATTTCGTTATTCTTATTGTACGCGGGGGCGCCACGATCGGTGCAGCTTGAGGCTGTGACGAACTGACGTGGCGCGTGACGAGGGGCCCTTGGGGCCCCTTCGTCGTTTCTGGGCAATCGCGCGGCCCGGGGCACAGGCCTTCCGGGCTGGATGGCCCGGCGGGTTTGAACATGAATAAGGGCGCAGGGAGCGTCACGGGAGTAGGGCCATGACCAAACAGATGACCGGCGCCGAAATGGTGATCCAGGCCTTCACCGATCAGGGTGTGGAGCACATTTTCGGATATCCGGGCGGCGCTGTGCTGCCCATCTATGATGCGCTGTTCAGCCATAATGCCATCGAGCACATTCTCGTGCGCCATGAGCAGGCTGCGGTGCATGCCGCCGAAGGTTATGCCCGCTCCTCCGGCAAGGTGGGTGTGGTTCTGGTCACGTCCGGCCCGGGGGCGACAAATGCCGTGACCGGCCTTGCCGACGCCCTGCTCGATTCGATCCCGCTGGTGTGCATTTCCGGCCAGGTGCCGACCCATCTGATCGGCTCCGACGCCTTTCAGGAATGCGACACGGTGGGCATCACCCGCCCCTGCACCAAGCACAATTATCTCGTGAAGGACGTGAACGACCTCGCGCGCGTGCTGCATGAGGCTTTCTATGTGGCGCAGAGCGGGCGGCCCGGCCCGGTCGTGGTCGATATTCCCAAGGATGTGCAGTTTGCCACCGGCACCTATATCGGCCGCGAGAATATCCAGCACAAAACCTATCGCCCGAAGCTGACGCCCGAGCAGGAGCAGGTGGCGCAGGCCGTGGAGATGCTGGCCAGCGCAAAGAAGCCGATCTTCTACACCGGCGGCGGCGTCATCAATTCCGGCCCGCAGGCCAGCCTGCTGCTGCGCGAACTCGCGCGCATCACCGGTGTGCCGGTGACCTCGACCCTGATGGGCCTTGGCGCCTTCCCGGCCTCCAGCAAGCAGTGGCTGGGCATGCTGGGCATGCACGGCACCTATGAGGCCAATATGGCCATGCACGATTGCGACGTGATGGTCTGCATCGGCGCGCGCTTCGATGACCGCATCACCGGCCGGGTGGATGGCTTCTCGCCCGGCTCGAAGAAGATCCATATCGATATCGATCCATCCTCCATCAACAAGGTGGTGAAGGTGGACCTGCCCATCATCGGCGACTGCACGCGGGTGCTGGAGGAGATGGTCTCGGCCTGGCGCGGCCGGAATCTGAGCATGGACAAGCAGGCCCTGGAAGACTGGTGGGCCCAGATCAACCGCTGGCGCGCCCGCAAGTGCCTCGCCTATCGTCCGTCCGACGAGATCATCAAGCCGCAATATGCGCTTGAGCGCCTGTATGCGGCGGTGAAGGACAAGGATGTCTACATCTCCACCGAAGTCGGCCAGCACCAGATGTGGGCGGCGCAGTTCATGCATTTCGAGGAGCCGAACCGCTGGCTTACCTCCGGTGGGCTGGGCACCATGGGGTATGGCCTGCCGGCCGCTATCGGCGCGCAGAAGGCGCATCCCGATGCGCTGGTGATCGACATTGCCGGTGAAGCCTCGATCCAGATGAACATGCAGGAAATGTCCACGGCGCTGCAGTTTGGCCTGCCGGTGAAGGTGTTCATTCTGAACAACAAATATATGGGCATGGTGCGCCAGTGGCAGGAGCTGCTGCATGGCGGGCGCTACTCCCACTCCTATTCCGAGGGGCTGCCCGATTTCGTGAAGCTGGCCGAGGCCTATGGCGGGGTCGGCATCCGGTGCGAGAAGCCGGGTGATCTCGATGGCGCCATCCAGGAGATGATCAATGTGAAGCGCCCGGTCATCTTCGACTGCATCGTGGACCAGCAGGAAAACTGCTTCCCGATGATTCCCTCGGGCCGCGCCCATAATGAGATGATTCTCGGCGACATGGCCGTGGATCTCGACAGCGCCATCACCGATGAGGGCAAGATGCTGGTGTGATGCCGGATGCCGTGGGGCCGCGCCTTGCGCCCCATGGCCCGCCCGCACCGCATTTTGCCGGCGCGGGCATCCTTCAGCCAGACAGATGCTTCACCAGATTGCCCGAGGGCTTTTTCATGCCGTCCCATTCCGAACGTATCGAGCGCCACACCCTTTCTGTCCTCGTGGACAATGAACCCGGCGTGCTGGCCCGCGTCATCGGCCTGTTCTCCGGCCGGGGTTACAATATCGACAGCCTGACCGTGTCCGAGGTGAGCCAGGAAGGCCATCTTTCGCGGATCACCATCGTCACCACCGGCACGCCCATGGTGATTGCCCAGATTCGCGCCCAGCTGGACCGGCTGGTGCCGGTGCATCGCGTGCTGGATCTCACCGTCGAGGCTGAATGCCTGGAGCGGGAGCTGGCCATGGTGAAGGTGTATGGGCTGGGCGAGGCCCGCTCCGAGGCCCTGCGCCTTGCTGACGCATTCCGCGCCCGCGTCATCGACGCCACGCGGGAGAGCTTCGTGTTCGAGATCACCGGCAAGTCCGACAAGATCGACCAGTTCGCCCATCTCATGGAGCCGCTTGGCCTCGTGGAAGTGGCGCGCACTGGCGTTGTGGCCATTTCGCGCGGTCCCAAGGCAATGTGAGCCGGCGCGCAAAAGGCCGTTCCATTCTGCTGTAATCCGGTGCAAACAGGTCAGGCTCGTCCTGACCGGGGCGCGGCCAGAAGACAGATAAGAAACAATCCCAGAGATAACGCTCAGCAGGAGATTATGATGCGTGTATATTACGACCGCGACGCGGATCTGAACCTCATCAAGGGGAAGAAAGTCGCTGTCATCGGTTACGGCAGCCAGGGCCATGCCCATGCGCTGAACCTGCGCGATTCCGGCGTCAAGGAAGTGGCGATCGCGCTGCGTCCCGGTTCCGCCACTGCCAAGAAGGCAGAGGCCGAAGGCTTCAAGGTGCTCTCTCCCGCCGAGGCCGCCAAGTGGGCCGATGTGGTGATGATGCTCACCCCTGACGAGCTGCAGGCCGACATCTACCGCGAGAGCCTTCATGACAACATGAAGGAAGGCGCTGCCCTGCTGTTCGCCCACGGCCTGAACGTGCACTTCAACCTCATCGAGCCGCGCAAGGACCTCGACGTGCTGATGGCCGCCCCCAAGGGCCCGGGCCACACCGTGCGTTCCGAGTATCAGCGTGGCGGCGGCGTGCCGACCCTCATCGCCATTGCCCAGGACGCCACCGGCAATGCCCATGACCTGGCGCTCTCCTATGCCTCCGCCATTGGCGGCGGCCGCGCCGGCATCATCGAGACCACCTTCAAGGAAGAGTGCGAGACCGACCTGTTCGGCGAGCAGGCTGTTCTGTGCGGTGGTACCGTGGACCTGATCCGCGCCGGCTTCGAGACGCTGGTGGAAGCCGGCTATGCGCCCGAAATGGCCTATTTCGAGTGCCTGCACGAGCTGAAGCTGATCGTCGACCTCATCTATGAGGGCGGCATCTCCAACATGAACTACTCCATCTCCAACACCGCGGAATATGGTGAGTATGTCACCGGTCCGCGCATCATCACGTCCGAGACCAAGGCCGAGATGAAGCGCGTTCTGGAGGACATCCAGTCCGGCAAGTTCACGCGCGACTGGATGCTGGAGAACAAGATCAACCAGGCGTCCTTCAAGGCCACCCGCGCCCGCAACAACGCTCACCCGATCGAGGAAGTGGGCGCCAAGCTGCGCGACATGATGCCGTGGATCAAGGAAAAGGCTCTGGTCGACAAGACCAAGAACTGAGCCATACCAATGGCTTCCCCCACGGGTCCATGGCCTGTGGGGGAAGAGTTCCGGCGGGCGATCGGGGGAGCATTATGCTCCGCTGGTCGCCCGTTTTTTTTAGGGCCTCATGCCCGACGGGATGCAGGCCGGGCAGGGTGAAACCCGCCGGAGTTCGACATGAACAGACAGATTCGCCCGGCGAGAGTGCAGGATGTGGATGCGATTTTCGCCATCCGCACCGGTGTGCACGAAAACCATATGAGCCTTGAGCAACTGGCGGGGCTGGGCATCACACCGCCCGTGCTGGCGGCGATGCTGTCTGCCATGACGCAGGACTGCCCCCTGGTCTGGGTCGCGCAGCTGGATGGCGAACAGGTGAAGGGCGGGATCGCCGGCTTTTCCATGATCGATCAGGACGAGGCATGCCTGTTCGCGGCTTTCATCCAGCCCCGGTTTGAAGGGCAGGGGCTGGGCCGGGCGCTGGTGGCCCAGGCGGAAGAGGCGCTGTTTCGCCATCATCCGCATATCTGGCTGGAAACCGCCTCAGCCAGCCGGGCGTGCGGCTTCTACCGGCATCTGGGCTGGCACATCACGGATGAGCTGGCGGGCGGGGATGTGCGGATGGAAAAGAGCCGCCCCATGGTGCCCCTTTCCACGCAAGGCGGGCAGGGCGCATGAAAAACGGGGCCGAAGCCCCGCTGATGTCCGCCTTGCATGATCCTGCGGCTCAGTATGCGGATGTTGCATCCGGGTGGCGCGTGGCCAGCGGCAGGGAGGCTGTGGCAAGGAAAGAGCGATAGCGGCGACGGGCATCCATGGCCGTGCCATTGTCGCAGATGGCGGCTTCCTGCAATTCCGCCAGTGCCCAGGGGCCGGGCTCGACCGGCAGGGCGACGATCTCGGGCGCATTGTGGGAACTGATTTCGATGATGTCGTGGGCGGTCAGCGCCTGCAGGGCATGGGCGGCAAGCTGGCGCTGATAGGCGCGGCGCTCCGGCGAAAGCTGGTCCCACTCCTCAAGCAGCGGATAGCGGCTCTGCGAGAAGGCATGCATCGCGCGCGCCATGCGCTCCACCATGTCTGTTGAGATCATACTTGTCTCGCTCCGCAAATCGGGCTGCCGGTCGGGTTGTTGTGGGCAGTCTGGGGCTCAGGAGTTTCCCGAAGGTTGCGCGCGGGCAGACACATCCATTTATGGTAAACAGATGCTCAACGGCCAGGATGGCGGACCGGTGGGGACAGGCCCTCACAGGCGGCTGTCATGCGCAGGACATGGGCCGCGCATTCATGTAGCGTACTGGCCGAATCGATCATGGGGAGGGGGAGTGAGATGTCCGTGAAGCTTGAGGATCTGAAGATCAAACTGTTCACCGATGGTGCGGACAAGGCGCAGATCGTGGACATGGCGTCCCATGGTCATATCACCGGCTTCACCACCAATCCCTCGCTGCTGCGCAAGGCCGGCGTTTCCGATTATGAGGCCTATGCCCGTGATCTGGTCAGCGCTGTACCGGACCGGCACATCTCCTTCGAGGTGTTCTCCGACGAGATCGACGAGATGCGGGCGCAGGCGCGTGTCATCGCCACCTGGGGCGAGAATGTGTATGTGAAGCTGCCGGTTTCCAACACACGCGGCGAAACGCTTTATGAGCTGGTGCGCGATCTGGTGCAGGACGGGGTGCGCGTGAACCTCACCGCCATTTTTGATCTGCCGCAGGTGGATGCCGGTGTGGCGGCCCTTGCGGGCGGTGCGCCCTCATGCATCTCGGTATTTGCCGGGCGTCTGGCCGATGCGGGCATCGATTATGTGCCGGCCGTGACCCGTGCCGTGGAGCTTTCACGGGCGACGGATAATGTCGAGGTCATCTGGGCCTCCACCCGCGAGGTGTGGAACGTCATCGAGGCGGACCGTCTCGGCTGCCACATCATCACCGCGCCTGCGGATGTGCTCAAAAAGCTGCCGGCCCTTGGTTCCCGCACGGCCGCTGAACTCTCCCTCGATGCGGTCAAGGCGTTCCGCACCGATGCGCTGGCCGCTGGCCTCACCCTTGAGACCGCAAATCGCGGCTGAGGAGCGGGCAGGCCCGGCCGCAGCCGGTCGGGGCAGTAACATGTCACCTTTCCATGCGCTTCATCTGCACCTGTGACACATCAGGTGCAGATGCGGCATTGCACCGCTGCCGGAGCCTGTTAAACTTCTCCGCAAGGCGCAGCCTGTTCGTGGCACTCGCAACGGGTTTGAGCGCGTGTTTCGCCTTGCGGCGAGGGAATGAAGATGAGGGACGAGGCACACGGGCCCAAGCCGGACCCGGAGCCGTCGTGCCGCGCAGAAGCAGGTACGGTCTGTACCGGTGAGGAGCGTGGCCCGACACGACCACGGTGGCGGCGCGGCAACAGGCCCGCCCCATCGGCGCAGGTCAGCGCCAGCCCTATTTACGCGGCTATCGATCTTGGGACCAACAATTGCCGCCTGCTGGTGGCGCGCCCCACATCGCGCGGGTTCCGAGTGGTGGATGCCTTCTCGCGAATCGTGCGGCTGGGTGAGGGGCTGACCAATTCCGGACGGCTGTGCGATGAGGCGATGGCCCGCGCGACAGTGGCCCTGGATATCTGCGCCTCCAAGATGCATATGCGCGGCGTCACGCGGGCGCGCATCATTGCCACCGAAGCCTGCCGCTCTGCCGGCAATGGCGAGGAGTTCTGCGCCCAGGTGCAGAAACGCACCGGGCTGGTGCTGGAAGTGGTGGACCGCCGCACGGAGGCCGGGCTTGCCGCCGCCGGGTGCGCACCGCTGGTGGACCCGCACAGCGAAGGGGCGGTGCTGTTCGATATTGGCGGCGGCTCCACGGAAGTGGTCTGGCTCGGCCGGCGCGGCGCGGGGGATGATGGCCCGCCACGGGCGCGGGTGCGCTCATGGGTCTCGCTGCCGGTTGGCGTCGTCTCGCTTTCGGAGCGTTATGGCGGAGAGCGGGTTTCCCGCGATGTGTTCCGGCGCATGGTGCTTGAGGTGCGCGGCATGCTGGAAGGCGTGCGCGAGGAATGGGGCGTGCGGCGGTGTGACCGCATCCATCTTCTCGGCACCTCCGGCACGGTCACCACAGTGGCCGGCATCCATCTGGGGCTTGAGCGTTATGACCGCATGCGGGTAGATGGAGCATGGCTGCGCACCCATGATGTGGAAGGCGTGATCGACCGGTTGATGGATATGTCCTTTGACGAGCGCGTGTCCAATCCCTGCATCGGTGCCCAGCGCGCCGATCTGGTGCTGGCCGGTTGCGCGATCATGGAAGCCATTCGCGCGGTCTTCCCGGCGGAACGGTTGCGGGTTGCGGATCGCGGGTTGCGTGAAGGCATGCTGGTGCAGCTGATGCGTGCGGATGGCGCATGGCGGCGCCCGCAGGGCTCCGCGCACGAGACACCAACACATGGCGAGGTAAAGGCGTGAGCACAGCGTCGCGCGGGAGTGACGGACGCCCGCTGAAGGTCCGGGTCAAGACAGCGCGCGGGCGCACCACCTCGCAGCAGAAATGGCTGCAACGCCAGCTCAACGATCCTTATGTCGTGCGTGCCCGGCGCGAGGGCTGGCGTTCGCGCGCGGCCTTCAAGCTGCTGGAGATGGACGAGAAGGCCCATCTGCTGCGGCGGGGCATGCGGGTGGTGGATCTGGGCGCGGCCCCCGGGGGCTGGAGCCAGGTGGCGGCCAAGAAGATCGGGCTTGAGGAAGGCCACGGCAAGATTGTCGGTATCGATCTGCTGGAGATGGAGCCGATCCCCGGCGTGATCTTCGCGCAGATGGACTTTCTGGACAACAGCGCCCCCGCCCGCCTGCTGGAGATGCTGGACGGCCCGGCGGATCTTGTGATGTCGGACATGGCGGCCAATGCCACAGGCCACAAGAAGACAGACCATCTGCGCATTGTCGCGCTGGTGGAGCTGGCCGTGGATTTTGCCCGGCAGGTGCTCGCGCCGGGTGGAGCCTTTCTGGCCAAGGTGCTGCAGGGCGGCACGGAAGGCGAGCTGCTGACCGACCTGAAGCGGGATTTCGCGGTGGTGAAGCATATCAAGCCCGCAGCCAGCCGGGCTGATTCATCGGAGCTTTATGTGCTGGCGACAGGCTATCGCGGCCGGGCCGGGCAGAGTGATGCAGAAAGCGGCGAATCGGCCGGGCAGGGTTGAGGCGCATCGGTGCTGAAGCCGCAGATCCGGTGAAAGCCGGGGCATAAATGCGCCGGAAGTGTCAGGGGCGTTTCCAGCCTTGTTGCGGGAAACGCCCTTTGCATGTCCGCCCCATGCGCGGGAGTGGTGCCGGTGGATCTGTCGCTAGGTGGATCTGTTGCTAGTGCGGATCACTGCCATGGCGCGGATCTGGGGCAAGCTCGGCGGCGCTTTTCTTCCTGTGCAGCAGTTCCTCGCCCGCATTGGCGGGCATGCGCAGGAAGAAGAGCACGCTGGCCACGCTCACCAGCGCCACCATGATGAAGGCCACCACGAAATCATCCTGCTGGAGCTGTTGCGTGCCCTTGCTCTCCTGCATGATCTCCAGCACAAAACCGGAAAAGGCCACGCCCATGGACAGGGACACCTGCTGGAGCACACTGGCAAAGGAGGTGGCGTGGCTCATCTCCTGCGGGCGCACCTCGGCATAGGTCAGGGCGTTCAGGGCGGTGAACTGGAGCGAGCGCAGGAAGCCGCCCACCAGCAGCACCATGATGATGGCCCAATAGGGCGTGAACGGCGTGAAGGCGGCATTGGCGGCCAGAAAGCCGGTTGCCAGAACCGCATTCACCACCAGAACACGCTTGTATCCCAGCCGCTCCAGAATGGGGGCGGCGGTGAACTTCATCAGCATGGCTCCGGCCGCAGCGGCGAAGGTGAGCATGCCGGAGGCGAAGGCGGACAGGCCGAAAGACAGTTGCAGCATCAGCGGCAGGAGAAAGGGCACCGCGCCCACGCCCACGCGGAACAGCGCCCCGCCCACCACACCGGCGCGAAAGCTGGCATAGCGCAGCAGCTTCAGGTCCAGAATGGCATGGGGCGTTGCATGGGCATGGCGCACATAAAGCATCAGGCACAGGGCGCCCATGGCCATGGCCAGCATGGCGGCCCACTGGGGAATGATGGTCTGTCCCAGAACCGCAAAGCCGAAGACCAGCCCCGCCAGCCCGGCCCCGGAGAGGATGAGGCCGCGCAGGTCCAGCGGCGGCACATCCTCCTCACGGATATTCTCGATGAAACGGGAGGCGAGGAATACGCCCAGTATGCCGATGGGCAGATTGATGAAAAAGATCAGCCGCCAGTCGAAATAGGTGGTGATGAAACCGCCGAGAGGCGGGCCGAACACCGGCCCCAGCAAGGCCGGAATGGTGAGCCAGGCCAGTGCCGAGACAAGCTCGGACTTGGGCACGGCGCGCAGGATGACAAGCCGCCCCACCGGCACCATCATCGCCCCGCCCATGCCCTGGATGATGCGGTAGATGACGAAATCCAGCAGGGATGTGGACAGCCCGCACAGGACAGAGCCCAGCGTGAACACGACGATGGCGGTACGGAACACCGTGCGCGCGCCAAACCTGTCTGCCGCCCAGCCGCTGGCCGGAATGAACACCGCGAGCGAGAGCAGATAGGATGTGAGCGCCAGCTTCAGCGAGACCGGGTCTTCATTCATGTCTGCCGCAATGGCGGGCAGGGAGGTGGCGAGCACGGTCGAATCCACCTGCTCCATGAACAGGGCGCAGGCGACGATGAGCGGAATGAGAACGTGCTGGGGCAGGGAAAGGCGCGGCACCGGGATATCCTGTCGGTGAGAGCCCTGTGTAGGCCAGATTGGCGCATCATTGAAGGGCCGGCGGGCAGGTTTGGCCGACGGCCGCGGGATGCGGCGCCCTGATGCGTGTTCCAAAAGAAAAATGCGCGCCACAAGGGCACGCATTTGGGTGTGACGGCTTGGCCATCCGGTTGTCTTGCCCGCATTGCGGGCAGACTTCTCAGAAGAAGCGGCGGGAGCCGTCTTCCTCGGAGATCGCGCCGGGCTCGCGAGTCATGCGCGTGGCGTCATCACGGCGCATGAAATCAGCGAAAGGGTCGCGGGCGTCCTCCCGGGCGTGGGCCGGATTGACTTCCAGCGGCTGGGGGCGACCCACAGGGGTTGCCGGGCCACGATTGTCCTCGACCAGAACCGCACGGCTGGAATCCGTGGTGCGGGAGGCCTTGGCATCCAGCCAGGGCAGCGGGAAGGGAGAGGCGATATAGGCGACGCCATCTTCCTGCTCCCAGGCCACCATGTAGATTTCCTCATCTACCGGCATGCCGGGCAGGGAGAACATCTGCGGGGATTCCCGCGAGGTTCCGCTCCAGCCCAGGGAATGGGCAAGCTGGAAAGCCTCATCCAGAAAACCTGTCAGAGCAGCCAGCCGGTCTGCACGGAGAGACTGTGTAAAGTCGACATCGAGCAACCGGCGGAGATAGCTCTCCACGCTGTCACCTGCAGCCCACTGCGCCCCCGTGGCGAACTGATAAACATACACGCGCGGATTCGCCATTACGCAACTCCACCCTCTTCAGGGAAATCATGGTGCATGGTCTGCCAGAGCTGGCCGGACCACACGATCATTTTTCTTTTACCGTCTTGCGATCCGATTTCAAAGACAACTGCACGTCCTATAGAGCTTGGCCATGGTTTTGACCGGCCGCAATATTGAGGCATCGCAAGGGTTAGTAACTCGTTAATCATAATTGCGGGTTATGTGTATTAACCGGGATAATCCCCACTGGACAAGCATGAATCTGCCTGAAAATCCCCTTTCGAAGCCCGATGACAGGGGATGTGACTCGCCGCGCGATTCATTTCTGCTCGCTTTTGCGGAGAAATGAGGGGGGATGCCGAGGGCAACTTCAGTGCAACCTCAGCGCGTTTTCGGGCTTTTCCTGCCGGCAGGGGAGGCATTGGCGGCCGCCAGCGCCATGCCAAGCTGGGCACTGTCGCCCTCGATATGGAAGGTCTTGAGCCGGGCGGTCGCCCCCGCAACGAGCGTGACGCGGGAGGGCGGGACACCGGCGGCCTGTGCCAGAACCTTGCCCACGGCAGCCGTGGCGGCCCCGTCTTCCGGCGCCGCGCGCACACGCACTTTCAGCACTTCGCGCCCATCGGAGAGGACCACCGGTCCGTCTATGGCATCGCGCCCGCCCTTGGGTGTGGCGCGGACGAAGACCTCTATGCCGCTGGTCGCCGGTCTCCAGAAACTCACGGCCTCAGAACACGGCCGGATAGATGTAATAGGTAATCACCCGCTGGATGAAGAAGATGATGAGGATCACCACCACCGGGGAGAGGTCCAGCCCGCCAAGGCTGGGCAGAATGTTGCGCACCGGTGCCAGAACCGGCTCGGTGATGCGGTAGATGAACTCGCCCACGCTGTGCACGAACTTGTTGTAGGGATTCACCACATTGAAGGCGAGGAGCCAGGAGAGGACGGCACTGGCAATGAGCACCCATACATAAAGATTGAGAACAATCAGAACGACGTCGAGCAGTGCGCGCATCTTGGGGATCCTCGGGGGCGAATCTTCACCAAGCACATAGCCTTTTGAAAGGGGCCTGAACAAGACCATAGAATGAGCGAACCTTGTCATCGGCCTGAAGGCAGGGGGGTGAGCGGGAGGAGTGGTGTCATGTTGCCGTTTGTGTCCCTGTTCCGGCGCCTGCGCCATGGGCTCACCCTGGGCGTTCGGGTGATGGCCTTTGATGAGACCGGCCGCATCATGCTGGTGCGCCATGGCTATACGCCGGGCTGGCATCTGCCCGGGGGCGGGGTGGATGCCGGGGAAACCGCGCCGCAGGCCGCCCGTCGCGAGTTGCTGGAGGAAACGGGCGCGGTGGTGGAGGGTGCGCTTGTGCTGCACGGGCTGTTCTTCAACCCGAAGCTGGGCGGGCGGGATCATGTCCTGTGCTATCGCTGCACCTGCACGCCGCCGTCCGTTCCGCCGCCGAAAGGGCTGGAGATCAGGGAGGCGGGACTGTTCGCCCTTGATGCCTTGCCGCAGGACATTACCCCGGCCACCCGTCGCCGTCTGGCGGAAGTGACGGGTGCACACGCGCCAGCGGACCTATGGTAAGCCGCATCTTCCCTGCCGCCCCGGAGACAAAAGTGCGGCGGGAAAAGCGGCGGGAAAACTTGCCAACTGTGCTTGAGCCCGTTTATCTCGCGGGGCAGAACAGGATAATTGCCCATGTCTTTTGACGCCGATGAGATTGTTGAGCGCCGTCGTTTGCGGCGCAAGCTCGCTTTCTGGCGCATGCTGGGCGTGGTGGTCGTGGTGCTGGCCCTCGTCACCACAGTCTTTGCATGGCGTGAGGATCTGGTGCCCGAGAGCGCGGCCCATGTGGCGCGCGTTCCCATTGGCGGCGTCATCCGCAATGACCGCGAGCGGGTGGAGATGCTGGAGCGTATCCGCAAGTCCAATGCGCAGGCGGTCATCCTGTCGATCAACAGCCCGGGCGGCACGGTCACCGGCTCCGAGCAGCTCTATGATGCGCTGCGCCGTCTTTCCGAGGAGAAGCCGGTGGTGGCGGTGGTGGAGGGGGTTGCGGCCTCCGGCGCCTATATCGCCGCTTTGGGGGCGGACCATATCGTGGCGCGCCGCAATGGCCTCGTCGGCTCGATCGGCGTGATCTACCAGTTTCCGAATGTGACGGAACTGATGAAGACGGTGGGCGTCTCCATGGAGGAGATCAAGTCCTCCCCGCTGAAGGCGGAGCCCAACCCCTTCTCCGTGCCCACGCCGGCGGCCCGCAATGCCATCGATTCGCTGGTGAAGGACAGCTATGGCTGGTTCAAGGGGCTGGTGAGCGAACGGCGCAGGATCGAGGGCGCGGAGCTCGATTTCGTTGCCGACGGGCGTGTCTTCACCGGCCATCAGGGGCTGGGTCTGAAGCTGGTGGATGAAATCGGCGATGAGCGTACCGCGCGCGCATGGCTCGCGAAGAACAGGAATGTCTCGGAGGATCTCAAGGTGCGCACCTGGAATCCCGGAGGCATTGATAACCAGATCGGTTTCATGAGGGCGGGTATCGTGGGGTTCATGAACGCCATCGGGCTGCCCCAGCTGGGCCATCTGCTGGCCGGGGCGGCGCAGGGCGCGCTGGAGCGGAACCAGCTTGACGGTCTTCTGGCCCTCTGGCACCCTCACCCGGATATGTGATAGGAAAACGTAAGCCCTTGTGCATGGTGGATAATCGCCTTCAACCAGGGTTCTCATAAGCCCAGGCCGGGCAAATGTGAGAGAAGAGGGGCCAGCATGATCAAATCCGAGCTCGTGCAGAAGATTGCGGAGGCTAACCCCCACCTTTACCAGAGGGATGTCGAGAATATCGTCAACGCGATCCTGGAGCAGATCGTGTCTGCGCTGGAGCGGGGAGACAGGGTGGAACTGCGCGGCTTTGGTGCTTTTTCCGTCAAGAAGCGCGAGGCCCGCGTGGGACGCAATCCGCGCACCGGGAAGCAGGTGGATGTGGACGAGAAGGTCGTCCCCTATTTCAAGACCGGCAAGGAGATGCGCGAGCGTCTCAATGAAGGGGAGTGAGGCGTCGTGAGCCGCGTCCTCTCCATCGTGATCGGCCTGCCGCTGTGCATCATCATTCTGGCACTGGCCGTGGCCAACCGGCGGATGGTGACCGTATCTTTTGATCCCTTTTCAGCGGATGCGCCCTCTCTGGCCGTGAACATGCCCTTGTTCGCGGTGGTGTTCGCATCCCTGATCGTGGGGGTGCTGCTGGGCAGCGGCGTCACCTGGCTGCGTCATCATCGCTTCCGCAAGGAGGCGCGGGAGCACCGCAAGGATGTGCGCAAGGAAGAGGCCCGGCAGGCGGAAATCCGTCGCAAGTCCGGCGCGGCCACCGTTGCGGCACTGACACTGCCCACCCCGCGCAACTGAGCGGACCCTTTCCGGCAGATTCCCCGGCTGGCATGCCGTTCATCCGCATGATGTGCAGGGCCCGGCCTGACGGGGCTGCCTGCTCGCCACATATCGCCACCGCGATGCGGTCGTTTTTCGGTATGGATGGCATGAAGGGATGGCGGCGGCCTTGCCCGTGGAAGCAGGCCATGCGGACCTGCTGGTAACGCTGTCTGCACCGCAGGAGGCGCGGGCCGGGCAGAAAAGGCCGGGCGGGCTCAGCCGTCCAGAATGTCCACGGTCTTGATCTCATGGCGCTTGGCCTGCGCCCGCTCGATCAGGAATTTCGCGATCAGCGTGAACAGGGCAACGCCCACCAGCAAGGTGGCGGCGGCAAAGGCCGCGATGACCTGACTGTCCTGATACAGCAGCTCGATTTGCAGGGGCAATGTGGAGGTCTGGCCGCGAATATTGCCGGAAACGACCGAAACCGCGCCAAATTCCCCCATCACCCGCGCATTGCAGAGCGCCGCGCCATAGAGCAGGGCGAGGCTCACATTCGGCAGGGTGACAAGGCGGAGCACCTGAAAGCCGGTTGCCCCGAGGGTTACAGCCGCTTCCTCGGCATCACGCCCCTGTGCCATCATCAGCGGAACCAGCTCGCGCACCACGAATGGAGCGGTGACGAACAGGCTGGCCAGAATGATGCCGGGAACCGCGAACAGGATCTTGATGCCATGTTCCAGAAAATAGGGCCCCAGCAAGCCCTGCGCGCCAAAGACGAAGAGATAGGCGACACCCGCGACAATGGGTGAAATGGAGAAGGGCAATTCCACCACGGCCAGAAGCAGATTGCGGCCGGGAAAGCTGAATTTCGTCACCGTCCAGGCCACGGCAATGCCGAACACCACATTGATCGGCACGCATATGAGGGCGACGAACAGGGTGAGGCCGGTGGCATAGAGCGTATCGGGTCGGGCGAGTGCTTCCAGATAGGTGCCGATACCGCCGCGAAAGGCTTCCGCGAAGATCACGGCCAGCGGGCCGATCAGGATGACCGCCGTAACCGCCAGAACGGCCCAGATGATGAGGCGGCGGGTGAGCGGGTGGTCTCCCACGCGCACGCGGGTGCGTTTGGGGCGATGCTGGCTCATGCTCATGCCTCCCGAATGGCGATGCGCTGGTGCCAGGCCTGGATCAGGTTCACCAGCAGCAGCATGAGGAAGGAGATGATGAGCAATGTGGTGGCAATGGCCGCGGCTGCCGCATAATCATATTCCTCCAGCCGGATGAAGGTGAGCAGCGAGACAACCTCCGTGCGGAAGGGCTGGTTGCCGGCAATGAACACCACCGCGCCGAATTCCCCCAGCGAGCGGGCGAAGGACAGGGAGGTGCCCGCCAGAAAGGCCGGGAACAGCGCCGGGAAAATGACAGTGCGGAAAATCCGCAGGTCGGATGCGCCAAGGCTGGCCGCCGCTTCCTCAAGCTCCGGTTCCAGATCCTCAAGCACCGGCTGCACCGTGCGCACCACGAAGGGAATGGAGGTGAAGGCCATGGCGCAGGCAATGCCGGCCGGGGCATAGGCCACCTCGATGCCCCATGAGGCCAGCGGTGCGCCATACCAGCCATTCTTGGCGAACAGGGCCGTCAAGGCCAGTCCGGCAACGGCCGTGGGCAGGGCGAAGGGCACATCCACCAGCGCATCCAGCAGGCGCCTTCCGGGAAAATTGTAACGCACCAGAACCCAGGCCAGCGCCAGCCCGTAAATCATGTTGAACACGGTGGCCACGGCTGCCGCGCCAAAGGTGATCTGGAACGAGGCCAGCGTGCGCGGCGAGGTGATGATCTGGAAATAGCGCATCAGCCCCACATCCGCCGATTTCAGCAGAAGGGTCGCGATGGGCAGCAGCACGATGAGCGCCAGATAGAACAGAGTCAGCCCGAGGGAGAGGCGAAAGCCCGGCAGAATGCGGCGCGGGCGCACCTTGCGCGGCCCGCGTCCGGCTTCGGGAATCCGCGCATCACTCTGCCCGTTCCGGTCGCGAAAGGCGCGTTCAGGCCCGGCAACTCCGGATGCGGAAGAAAGGGTGGCTGCGGCGGCAGTTGGCATGGAACGCTTGGCTCTGGGGGACGCGCATCGGCATCATGAAAGGGTCAAGGCTCCCCTTATGCCTGTTTTGCAATGCAATGTCAGGCGAAATGTGAAATCGTGCCTTTAAACATCACAGATCTGTTGATTGTGGTGCCGGCGCAGGTCCGGCGCCACCACTTTCGGGAGGAACCGCTCTCAGCTATCCAGCCCTTTCATGCCTTCCTCGGTGTAGCGCGCGCCAGCCACGGGCAGGGCTGAAATCGCTTTCTGCAGGCTTTCCAGCTCATCAGCGTGGAGGGTGATTGTGGTGGCGGCGCAGTTTTCGTCGAGATAGGCGAGGCGCTTTGTGCCGGGGATGGGCACAATGTCCTCGCCCTGCGCCAGCAGCCATGCCAATGCAATTTGTGCAGGCGTCGCCCCCTTCTCGCGGGCGAGTGCCCCGATCACATCGACCAGCTTGCGGTTGGTTTCCAGATTCTCGCCGGAGAAACGCGGCAGGGCGGTGCGGAAATCTCCCGCCTCAAACGCCGCATCCTGCTGGAAGCGCCCGGTGAGGAACCCGCGCCCGAGCGGCGAATAGGCAACAAAGCCGATGCCCAACTCCCGGCAGGTGGGAAGGATGTCGTGCTCCACCTCGCGGGTCCAGAGTGAATATTCGGTTTGAAGAGCCGTGACGGGGTGTACGGCGTGAGCGCGCCGCAGCGTCTGTGCATTCACCTCACACAGGCCGATATGGGCAATCTTGCCCTCCTGCTTCAGGGCGGCGAGGGTGGACATCGTCTCCTCGACAGGCGTGCCGGCATCCAGCCGATGCACGTAATAAAGGTCGATCTGCTCGATCCCCAGCCGGCGCAGCGAGCCCTCACAGGCACGACGGATATAATCCGGGCTGTTGTCTATGGTGCGCCGATATTCACCGGGCGCACGCACAATGCCGAACTTGGTGGCGATCTTCAGTTCAGGGTGGCGGGTCGCGAGGAAATGGCCGATCAGCTCCTCATTGTGATGCGGGCCATACATGTCCGCCGTGTCCAGAAACGTGATGCCGCGCTCGACCGCGCGATCCAGAACGGCAAGGGATTGCGTGTCATCGCGCGGACCATAGAATTCGCTCATGCCCATGCAGCCGAGGCCAAGCGCCGAGACATTCAGCCCATGCCCCAAAGTGCGGTGTTCCATGTCATTCCCCATGCTGTGAACTTGCCGGATCTGAGGGATGATGCTTCCCTCTTGTGATGAAGCACAGACCGAAGAGCGACAATCCGTTTTCCGATAATGGAAAATGGGATGATGAAGGCCGGACATCGGATCAGGTGTCCTGGGATGATGCGCGCGTGTTTCTCGCCATTGCCCGCACGGGCACGCTTTCGGGTGCGGCGGAGCAATTGCGCACCGGGCTGGCCACGGTTTCCCGCCGCATCAGCCGGCTGGAACACGGGCTGGGCGTGGCGCTCTTCACGCGCCACCAGACCGGCTACAGGCTGACCGATGAAGGCGAAGCCCTGTTGGCGCGGGCCGAAGTTCTGGAGCAGGCGGGCCATGCCTTTGGCGATCGCGGCCTGCATCAGGGTGTCGCCGGGCGGGTGCGGCTGGCGACGGCCGAGAATCTCGCCAATCCGCTGATCATCCCGGCGCTTCCCCCATTGCTGCGGCAGCATCCGGATCTCACGCTGGAGGTGGTGAGCGATGTGGGCGCCGTGAACCTGCATCGCCGGGATGCCGATCTGGCCGTGCGCATGGTGAAGCCACAGCGCGGCAATGTGGTGTTGCGCCGTTTGGGTCGTCTTGGGTTCGGGCTATATGGCGCGCCGGATTATGTGGCGCGACGCAGGGCCGATGGGGGTTCTGTCCCGCTTGCAGATGAACGTTTCATCGGCTGGGTGGAACAATATGGCCACCTGCCTGCGGCCCAATGGATGGAGCGCGCCCTGCGCGGGCGGCCTCTGGCATTGATGACCAGCACGCTTTCGGCCCAGCTTTCCGCCGCGCAGGCGGGCATTGGCCTTGCGGTGGTGCCCCACTTTCTGGCGCGCCGGGCCGGGCTTGCATGCGTTGCGGAAGATCTGGGTGTCGATCAGCAGATCTGGCTGGTGATCCATGCCGATCTCGCCCACTCCCGCCGCATTCGCGTGGTGGCGGATTATCTGGCGGAGCTGTTTTCCACTCATCGTGCGCTGCTGAGCGGGACGGAGCATCCCGAATGAGGCTGGCCGGAAATGCTCCGGCCAGCCTTGTCTTCACACATCCGCAGTTCACACCCCCGCGGGACGGCGCAGGTCCAGCGTGGTGGGGAACTCATCCGGCCCCCGCTCCGGCCTCACATGCACGATGCCGGGCGTGTGGCCGTCATTCTGGAAGCGGGCAAGGCGACGGGCCTCCGCCTCATAGGCATTCACCGGGAAGGTGTCATAGCTGCGCCCGCCGGGATGGGCGACATGATAGACGCAGCCCCCGCGCGAGCGGTTGCTCCATGTGTCGATAATGTCGAACACCAGTGGTGTATGCACCGGAATAGTGGGGTGCAGGCCCGACCATGGCTGCCACGCCTTGTAGCGCACCCCCGCGACATAGGTGCCGTTGCGCCCGGTAAAGGCCATGGGCACCTGCCGGCCATTGCAGGTGATGACATGGCGGTTGGGGTTGAAGCCCTCCACCTGCACCTGCAACCGCTCGACAGAGGAATCCACATAGCGCGCGGTGCCGCCAGCGACACCTTCCTCGCCCAGCACATTCCAGCATTCCAGCGCCTGCCGCACCTCAAGGTCCACGCCCGCATGCTGCACCGTGCCGAAAGCGGGGAAGCGGAACTCATATTGCGCGCGGAACCATTCGGGGTCGAACGCGTAGCCGGCATCGCCAAGGTCCTGAAGCACATCCAGAAAATCGGCCCAGACATAATGCGGCAGCATGAAGCGGTCGTTCAGGGTGGTGCCCCAGCGGCTGCATTTTCCATCCACCGGCTCTTTCCAGAGGCGGGCGATGAGCGCGCGCAGCAGCAATTGCTGGGCAAGGCTCATGCGCCAGTCCGGCGGCATCTCGAAGCAGCGGAACTCCACCAGGCCCAGACGGCCCGTCGGCCCATCGGGCGAGTAGAGCTTGTCGATGGAGATTTCCGTGCGGTGGGTGTTGCCTGTCACATCCACCAGCAGGTTGCGCAGCATGCGGTCCACCAGCCATGGCGCGACGGGTGGACCGGCTGGCCCGCCAATCATGGAAAAGGCGATTTCCAGCTCATACAGGCTGTCATGCCGCGCCTCATCAATGCGTGGATGCTGGGAGGTGGGGCCGATGAACAGGCCGGCGAACATGTAGGAGAGCGAGGGGTGGCGTTGCCAGTAGAGCAGCAGACTCTTCAGCAGGTCCGGCCGGCGCAGGAAGGGACTGTCGGCCGGGGTTTCGCCCCCCACCACCACATGGTTGCCGCCGCCGGTGCCGGTGTGGCGGCCATCGACCATGAACTTTTCCGTGCCCAGCCGGGCAAGGCGCGCTTCCTCATAGAGAATGCGGGTGATGTCCACACAGCCGGCCCAGCTGTTGGAGGGGTGGACATTCACCTCCAGAACCCCCGGGTCCGGCGCGATGCGGATCAGGTTCAGGCGCGGATCGAAGGGCGGGGGATAGCCCTCCAGATGCACCGGCATGTTCATCTCGATCGCCACCTGTTCGATGGCGGCAATCAGGTCGACATAATCCTCCAGCGTTTCCAGAGGCGGCAGGAAGATGCACAGGCGGCCGCCGCGCGGCTCCACACACAGGGCGGTGCGGGTCTGCATCGCGTCGATCTGCTGGGCGTTGCGCGCAAGATAATCGCGGATCAGCGCCTGGGCATGAATCCCGGTCTCGCGGGGCACGATGCGCGGGGCGGCGGGTGTGCGCTCCACCGGATGGGCCCTGTAGCGCCCGGCCAGCTCCTCGGCATCCGGCAGCGGGCCGCGCGGCTCGAACGGATCAAGCGGACTGGTGAAGGGGTAGCGTGTGGGGGCCAGATAGGCGAGGGATTCCAGCGGCAGGCGATAGCCCATGGGGCTTTCACCGGGAATGAGGAAGAGATAGTCGCGCCTGAAGGTCCAGTGGTCGGAACGCCACACGCTGCCTGCCGGGGTCCAGACCCTTTGCAGGGGCAGGACCGAGCCGGTGGCATTGGCAAGCCCCTGATTGAAGGTGCGCGCCAGCATGCGCCGCTCCACCTCGTCGGCGATGCGCGGATCACCGGGGGAGATGTTCTCCGGAAGGCACTGCTCCTTCCACATATAGTAGATATTGTCCTCATAGGCGGGCTGCACATGCTCGGCCCCCACCGCAAGCTTTTCGGCGATGGCCTTGCAGAAGCGCTCCGCATCCTGGGGGGTCACGCCAAGGTCCTTGTCCTCGGGGGCGATCAGGTCCTCACGCCGCCAGAGGGGCTGGCCATCCTTGCGCCAGAAGAGGTCGAACGACCAGCGCGGCAGGGTTTCGCCGGGATACCATTTGCCCTGGCCATAATGCAGCACCCCCTCGGCCGAGAAGCGCCGGCGCAGGCGGCGGATCAGATCATCCGCCCGGGCGCGCTTGTGCGGCCCCATCGCCTCGGTGTTCCATTCCGCGGCCTGATAGTCATCGATGGAAACGAAGGTCGGCTCACCGCCCATGGTGAGGCGCACATCCTGCGCCTTCAGATCCTCATCCACCCTGTGGCCAAGAGCATCCAGCGCGGTCCATGTCTCGTCGGAGAAGGGATAGGTCACGCGCGGGGCTTCCGCGACGCGGGCCACATGCATCTCGAAGGCGAATTCCGTCTCAGCCTTTTCATTGAGATAGCCGGAAATGGGCGCGGCGGAGCGATAATGCGGGGTGGCGGCCAGCGGAATATGGCCTTCCCCGCACAGCAGGCCGGATGTCGGATCAAGGCCGATCCAGCCCGCGCCGGGCACATAGACCTCGCACCAGGCGTGCAGGTCGCAGAAATCGACATCCGTGCCGGAGGGGCCGTCCAGTGATTTCACATCCGGCTTGAGCTGGATGAGATAGCCGGAGGTGAAGCGCGCTGCCAGGCCCAGATGGCGCAGAAGCTGCACCAGCAGCCAGCCGGTATCACGGCAGGAGCCGAGGCGTCTGGCCAGCGTCTCCTCCGGCGTCTGCACGCCCGGCTCCATGCGGATGACGTAGCCGATCTCGTGCTGGAGCCGCTGGTTGAGCCCGACGAGAAAATCGACGATCCGGGTCTTCTCGCGGGGGATGGATTTCAGGAAGGCATGAAAGAGCGGGCCTTCGCGCTCCAGTTCCAGATAGGGCGCAAGCTCGGCCTTCAGGTCCTCGGCATAGGCGAAGGGGAAATCCTCCGCATATTCCTCGACGAAGAAGTCGAACGGATTGATCACATCAAGCTTGGCCAGCAGGTCCACATCAATCGCGAACTCGTCCACCTTCTCGGGAAAGACGATGCGCGCCAGCCAGTTTCCGAACGGATCCTGCTGCCAGTTGATGAAATGGTCCCGGGGGCTGATCTTCAGCGCATAGGCGGGAATTTCGGTGCGGCTGTGCGGGGCGGGACGCAGGCGGACTGTCTGCGGACCAAGCGACACCGGGCGTTCATAGCGATAGCGGGTGACATGACGCAGACTGGCAAGGATGGACATGCTGGCACCTCATCCGGCGGGTCACGGATGTGACCCAAGGCTGATGCGCCAAAATTAGACAAGCCGGGCGTGTGTCCAAAGCACGTCTTTCAGGCGGTATCTGCCTCCAAAACAGGCAGATACCGCCTTAGGTCGATCCCTTCTGGCACTCGCGGATGCCCATTGCCTCATGCCGAGGCGGGCGGAATGGCCGCTTTCTCCTCCGGTGCCGGTGTGTGGGGCGGCTCGTCACTCTTGCCCCGCAGGCGATTGTCCAGCCGTTGCAGCACCGTATAGAAGGATGGCACGAACAGTACGGCAAGGCAGGTCGAGGCCAGCATGCCCGACACCACCGTGACGCCGATCGAGATCCGCGAGGAGGCGCCCGCCCCGGTGGCGAACACCAGCGGAAGCATGCCGAGAATGAAGGCAAAGGAGGTCATCAGAATGGGCCGGAAACGCAGGCGCGCCGCCTCCTCCGCCGATTCCTCGATGCTCTTGCCCTCCGCATGCTGCTCGCGTGCATATTCGACGATCAGAATCGCATTCTTCGCCGCGAGCGCGATGAGCAGCACAAGCCCGATCTGCGTATAGAGATTGTTCGACAGGCCGGAGCTGACCAGCGCCGTGAGCGCGATCACCGTGCCCAGAAGGGCCAGCGGCACCGCAAGGATGACGCTGAGCGGCTGAATCCAGCTTTCATACTGGCCCGCCAGCACCAGATAGACCAGCAGGATCGCCAGACCGAACACATAGTAGATCTGATTGCCGACCACCTCTTCCTGATAGGACATGGCGGTCCATGCGAAACCCGTGCCCGGGGGCAGGGTGGCATCGGCGATCTGCGCCATCAGGTCCATGGCCTGTCCGGAGGAGTATCCGGTGGCCGCGCCGCCAACGATGGTGGCGGAGGGGTAGAGATTGTAGAGCGAGATGAGCGGGGGTCCCTGCACCATCTTCACATCGATCATGCTGCCGATCGGCACCATGGTGCCCTGCGGCGTGCGCACCTTCAGCGCCATCAGGTTCTGGGCGGTGACGCGGTACTGCGACTCGGCCTGGATATAAACCTGGAACACATGGCCGTAGCGGTTGATCTGGTTCACATAGGTGGAGCCCAGATAGGAGGAGATGGTGGTGAAGATCTGGTCCACCGTCACGCCCAGCGTCTCGGCCATCACGCGGTTCACTTCCACATCGATCTGCGGCGCACTGGCGCGGAAGGACGTGGAGACATGCTGGAGCGCGGACTGGGCATTCGCCTTGTCGACGATGGAATCCGTCACCTGCTGGAGAAGCTGATAGTCGAAATTGTCACTGCGGATCTGCGGCTGCATGGTGAAGCCGGAGGCATTGCCGATGCCCTGGATGGAGGGCGGCACGATCACCAGTGTCTGGGCGCTCTCCACCGCCTTCAGGGCCTTGTTCATGTTCTGGTAGATGTCGCGCAGGCCCTGCCCGGTGGTGGCGTAGCGCTCGCTCCAGGGCTTGAGCGTGACATAGACCACGCCGGCATTGGCGAGCGAGGCATTGTTGTCCAGCACCGAAATGCCGCTGATGCCGAACGCCACCTCCACACCGGGAATGTCCATGACGATATCGGTGATCTGCGAGATCACATTCTCCGTGCGCTGCACATTCGCGCCATCGGGAAGCTGGGCGCCGACGAGGACATAGCCCTGGTCTTCCAGCGGCAGGAAGGATGTGGGCACGCGGGTCAGGCCATACATGGCCAGCCCCATCAGGGTCAGGGCCACCAGCACCATGATCCTGGCATGGCGCACCATGTGGGTCACCAGCCGCACATACCAGCGCTCCGCCACATTGTAGCAGGCATTGAAGGCGCGGAAGATGATGTTGCGCTTTTCCGGCGGCACCGGCTTGCGCAGCCACAGGCCGCACTGGGTGGGGCTGAGCGTGACCGCGCAGATGGCCGACAGAAGCGCCGTGGCGGCAATCACCAGCGCGAACTGGCGGAACATCTCACCCGTCAGGCCGGGAATGAAGGATGCGGGCAGGAACACCGACATCAGCACCAGCGTGATGCCGACAATGGGCCCAAACAGCTCATCCATGGCCTTTTCGGCGGCCCGCCGGCTGGAGAGCCCCTCCTCCATGTGGCGTGATACGCCCTCGACGATGACGATGGCGTCATCCACCACGATGCCGATCGCCAGCACGATGGCGAACAATGTCGAGAGATTGATGGTGAAGCCCATGAAATACATGGCGGCAAACGCGCCGACGATGGTCACCGGAATGGTGGTGGCGGGCACCAGTGTCGCGCGCCAGTCCTGCAGGAAGATCAGGATGACAACCAGCACCAGGGCCGCCGCTTCCGCCAGCGTGACATAAACCTCGTTCACCGAGGCTTCCACGAACTGGGTGGTATCGAAGGGCACATTATAGGCCAGCCCTTCGGGGAAGCGCTTGGCCAGCTCATCCATCTTGGCCTTCACCAAAGTGGAGGTGGAAAGGGCGTTGGCATCGGGCAGCAGGAAGATGCCGATGCCCGCGGCAGGCTTGTTGAGCTGGGAGAAATTGTGGGAATAGCTTTGCGAACCCAGCTCGACCCGGGCGATGTCGCGCACGCGCACAATGCGCCCGCCATCGTCATTATCGACCTTGACGATGATGTTCTCATATTGGGAAACATCATCCAGACGGCCCACAATGTTCAGCGTATACTGGAAGTTGGCGTTTGATGGCGATGGCGGAATGCCGAGCTGGCCGGCGGTGACGATCTGGCTCTGCTTGCGTATGGCGTTGGCGACATCCGTGGGCGTGAGGCCGACGGTCTGCATCCGGTCCGGGTCCATCCAGATGCGCATGGCGTAGGAGCCGGCGCCGAATACCGAGACGCTGCCGACCCCCTCGATCCGCGCCAGTTCGTTCTGGAGGTTGATGACCGCGTAATTGTTCAGGAACAGTCCGTCATAGCGCTTGTCCGGCGAGGTGAGGCTGACGAACTGGAGGATGGAGGTGCCCTTCTGCAGCACCGTCACGCCCTGTATCTGCACGGCCTGTGGCAGGGAGGGCAGGGCGGTGTTCACCCGGTTCTGCACCAGCACCTGCGCCATGTTGGGGTCCGTGCCGATGGCGAAGGTGACAACCAGCGTATAGGTGCCATCCGATGCGGACCAGGACTGCATGTAGAGCATGTCCTGAACGCCGTTCACCTGCTGCTCGATCGGCAGGGCGACCGTATCCACCATGGTCTTGGCGGAGGCGCCGGGATACAGGGTGGTGACGGTGACGGTGGGGGGCACCACATTGGGATATTGCGCGATGGGCAGGCGCATGATCGACACGGCACCGATCAGCACGATGACCAGCGCCAGAACGTTTGCGAGAACCGGTCGCTCGATGAAGAAGCGTGAGATCATGGCCGCTGCCTGACGTTCTGCATGCGGGTCAGTTCCCGGCCGGAGCCGGAGCGGCGGGCGTATTGATCTGCAGGGGCAATGCGGCGCCCGGCGCAGGCACGATGATGGGGGCCGTGCCTGTGATCTCGCCCGGCTTGGGGGTGATCTTCGAGCCGGGCACGGCGCGCTGGATGCCGGAAATGACCACCCGATCCCCCGCCTTCAGGCCGCTCTCTATGGCGCGCAGCCCGTTGCTCTGGAGCTGGCCGAGGGTGACCGGTGTCTGCGAGACCACATTCTCCTCATCAACGGTGAGCAGATAGAAGCCCATCTGGTTGTTGCTGAGGATCGCATCCGGGACCAGAAGCGTGTCCCTTGCCGCACCGACCGGGATACGGACCCGGGCGAACAGCCCGGGAAGCAGGGCCTGGTCCGCATTTTCCAGCAAGGCGCGCACGCTCAGCGTGCCCAGATTGGGGTCCACCTGCGGGGCGATATAATCCAGCTTGCCGGTATGGGGGTATCCCTGCTCGGTTTGCAGGCCCACCTGTACCTGAACGACGCCGGGATTCTCGCGCAGCGTGGCAAGGGCCGTGCCCTCCAGTTCCAGATGGTCGTGAATGCGCAGGGCCTGCTGCTCGTTCAGGGTGAACCAGACATAGATCGGCTTCACCTGAATGATGCTGGCCAGCTTGGTCGGGCCGCCATAGCCCACCAGCGCCCCGACATCCTGAAGATGGGCGGTGACGATGCCATCGAAGGGGGCCGTCACCTCGGTATATCCAAGCTGGATGCGGGCCAGCTCCAGCGCGGCCTTCGCGTTCAGGGTATTGGCGATGGAGGAGGCGCGCTTGGCCCGTGCGACATCCAGAACGGACTGGGACGAGAAGTCCCGCGCGGCGAGCTGATTCTGGCGGTAGAATTCGGCCTCGGCCTGAACCTGATCGGCCTGCCGGGCGGCAAGATTGGCTTCCGCCTGCTCCACATCGGCCTTGTAATTGTCCTGCTCGATCACGAACAGGACTGTTCCCTTCTTCACATACTGGCCGTCTGTATAGTTGATCTTCCGCAGGAAGCCCTGCACGCGGGCATTCAGATCAACCGCATTGATGGATGCCGTATTGCCGGTGAAATCGACATAGCGCGTGACCTTCTGGCTCAGAACCGGAGCAACGGTCACTTCAGGCGGAGGAGGCGGGACATAGCTGTTCTCTTCCTGGCAGGCCGCAAGAAAAACGGCTGCCGCCAAAGCGCAGGACCGGCCAATCCGTTTTGCGTTCCTGTGGAGCAAATGGACAAGAGCCCCCTCGGATCCTGTCATGCTGATCCTCATATGCTGCGGTTCATCCGCGACGGGAAGGTGCGCGATCCTAGTGAACGCATGGGGGGAAGTCCATGACCGGCCCTATGCATTATGTGCCACATGGCGCGCACCATGGTACCGCATACGGGTGCGCAAGGGGCTGAATGGATGAGTTGACGTCAGGTGACACGGTTCTGCCTTGACTTGCTGTCACTGTGGGGGCAGCTTCCAGCCAACTCTCTGGATGGGCCTGCGGCTCATCATCTGAACTTTACGGAACAGCATGCGCAGCTATCTGGACTTCGAGAAGCCGGTCGCCGAACTCGAGGCCAAGGTCGAGGAATTGCGTGGCCTTTCAGTCTCCGGGGACAGCGTCGCCATCCGCGATGATATCCAGCGTCTGGAAGGCAAGGCCCGCGATGCGCTCGCCTCCCTCTATGCCAACCTGACCCCCTGGCAGAAGACCCTGGTGGCGCGCCATCCGCTGCGCCCGCATTTCGATGCCTTCGCCAAGGGCCTGTTCGAGGAGTTCACCCCTCTGGCGGGCGACCGCAAGTTCGGTGAGGATGAGGCGATCATCGGCGGCTTCGCGCGTTTCCGCGGTGAGGCGGTCTGTGTGATCGGCCATGAGAAGGGTTCCACCACCCAGACCCGCATCAAGCACAATTTCGGCATGGCCCGCCCGGAAGGCTACCGCAAGGCCGTGCGCCTGATGGAGCTGGCAGACCGCTTCGGCCTGCCGGTCATCTCGCTGGTGGATACGGCCGGCGCCTATCCGGGAATCGGCGCGGAAGAGCGCGGGCAGGCCGAGGCCATCGCCCGTTCCACCGATACCTGCCTGGGGCTGAGCGTGCCGAATGTGTCCGTCATCATCGGCGAGGGCGGCTCGGGCGGGGCGATTGCCATCGCCACCGCCAACAAGGTGCTGATGATGGAGCATTCCATCTACAGCGTCATCTCGCCGGAAGGCGCGGCCTCCATTCTCTGGCGCGATACCACCAAGGCGCAGGACGCCGCCACCAATATGAAGATCACCGCTCAGGATCTGCTGAAGTTCGGCGTGATCGATGCCATCGTGAAGGAGCCGATGGGCGGTGCCCATCGCGACCCCCATGCGGCCGTGGAGGCGGTGGGCGATGCCATCCAGACCGCTCTGGAGCAGATGGCCGGCATGGATGGCCCTGCATTGCGCAAGGCGCGGCGCGAGAAGTTCCTCGCCATTGGCCGCAAGCTGTGAGTTGATCTGGCAAGGAAGGCGGCGTCCGGTGAGGCGCCGCTTTTTGTTAAGCTTTCATTAACCGGACGGTGAAGTTCGAGCCGCATATGCAGGTGATCTGTGCCTGTTCCGCATCGTCATCGCATCTTGGCCGCATTTCCCCCATTTGCTCGGTACAACGCTCCTCGGCCCTTGGTGCGTCTGCCCTTTGAAAGGTCAGATGCGCGGGGCCTCCGGTCCGGAAGAAAGGGGCGAGGGCACGGTGGCGGGCTTTTTCGTCGTCCGGCCTGCTAACGTTTCGTCAAGAGGCGGGGCATCAGGATGTCCTTTCATCTGAACGGTGCGGATCTGGGGAGTTCTGCGTTGAGCCGACCGAAGAAAACAGCGTCCCGCATGCGCATGGTGGCCCTGGCCGCCGTGGCCGCGCTGTCCATTGCGGCGTGTAACCAGACCGACAATGTATCCCGCAAGGCAAACAAGCCGCTCTCCCCGCAGATGCTTTCGCTCATGTCGCAGAAGGGCATGGCGCCGGCCAGCCCCATACTGGTGCAGATCTTCAAGCAGGAATCCGAGCTGGAGGTGTGGAAGCAGGGGGCGGATGGGCGCTATGCGCTGCTCAAGACCTATCCCATCTGCCGCTGGTCCGGCGAGCTTGGCCCCAAGAAGAAGGTGGGGGACAGGCAGGCCCCGGAAGGTTTCTACAATATCACCCCCGGGCAGATGAATCCGCGCTCCAGCTATTATCTGTCCTTCAATCTCGGCTTTCCCAACGCCTTCGACAAGGCGCATGGCCGCACCGGTGACTTCCTGATGGTGCATGGCGACTGCTCCTCCGCCGGCTGCTATGCGATGACGGATGAGCAGATCTCCGAGATCTTCTCTCTGGCGCGCGAGAGTTTTGCGGGCGGGCAGCGCTCCTTCCAGGTGCAGGCCTATCCGTTCCGCATGACAGCGCAGAACATGGCCAAGCACCGCAAGAACCCGAACATGCCCTTCTGGCGGAACCTGAAGGAGGGTTATGACCACTTTGCCGTGACCCGGCAGGTGCCGAAGGTGAATGCGTGCGGCTACAAATATGTGTTCAATGCCGAAGCCAGCTTTGGCCAGCGCTTTGAGGCGGATGCCCCGTGCCCGAGCTATCAGGTGCCTCCGGCCATCGCCTCGGCTGTCGCCAGCAAGACCCAGCGCGACAATGCGCAGATCGCCGCCCTTTCCCCGTCCTCTCCCCTCGCACCGGTGCGGACGGGTCGCGATGGCGGCATGCATCCGGTCTTCCTGGAGGAGATCAAGCGGCGTGAAGGGCGCTCTTCAGCCGTGGCCTATGCCCCGGCGCCCGGCACCATTCCCGATACCGTGCGCCCGCCGGGGGGCGGTGTGGACAGCGCGGATGCCCAGCTGAGCGAAGTGGTGAGCGAGGAAGAGGTGCTCGTGCCGCTGGTGACGCCGCCGCCATCAGAAGCGATGCGGGCCGCCGCGCCCCCGCAGGCCTCGGAACCCGATGCGGGCAGTGTCACCATGTCTCCCGTGCCGCCGCCATCGGCCGTGCAGCGTGATGACGGAATGACGACAGGCAGTTTCTGACCTGCTGACCCGAGCAGGCGGGGCAGATCTTTCCAGGAATCGAGCCGGCGGCCAGCAGGGTCTGCCGGCTTTTTCATGTCTGGATATTGCGAGGTGTCGGGGCGGGCAGCAGCCGGCGGCTGAGCCGGGAACCGGGGCGCCCGGCTTGCGGTGAGGCGCGGCCATGGAGAGGCCATTCCCGAACGGGAGCAGGCGTGTGGGGGCTGACCTGTCAGCTCACCGCGCGCAGAAGCAAGGCAGACAGATGCAGGCACAAAAAACCGGGTGAATGAAGCCATTCACCCGGTGCTGGAACTGTCAGGCAAAACGCCCGTGGCAGTGCTTGAACTTCTTGCCGGAGCCGCAGGGGCAGGGCTCATTCCGGCTCACCCGTCCCCAGGTTGAAGGGTCGTCCGGGTTCCGGCTGGCCGGGTCAACCTCTGCTGCGGCCGGTTCGGCCATGGCGGCAAAGGCGGCCGAAGCAAGCGCCATTTCATCCTCGCCCGTCGAGGGGTCCAGATGATGCGCCTCCATTGGCGGCAGTTCTTCCATCTGCGGCGGCTGGGCCATGATCTCCACCCGCATGAGCTGGGAGGTGACCACCTCGCGCAGATTGTTCAGCATGGCGGAGAAGAGGTTGAAGGCCTCGCTCTTGTATTCGTTCAGCGGATCACGCTGGGCATAGCCGCGCAGGCCAACCACCTGGCGCAGATGGTCCAGCATCGCGATATGCTCGCGCCACAGATGATCCAGCGTCTGGAGAAGGATGGACTTCTCCACATAGCGCATCAGGTCCGGCCCATACTGCTCGGCCTTGCGGGCCATATGGTCATCGGCCTCCTTGATGGCACGCTCGGTCATCTCAGGCCCGGCAATGCCCTCTTCCTTCGCCCATTCCTGCACCGGCAGGTCGAGCGCGATGGCCTGAAGGAGCGCCTCATGCAGCGCATCCGTATCCCACTGCTCGGGATAGGAGTTCTCGGGAATGAACTTGGCGATGGTATCGCTGACCAGGGCATGGCGCATGTCCACGACAGTCTCGGCGATATCCTCGTCATTCATCAGTTCGAGGCGCTGCTCGAACACCACCTTGCGCTGGTCATTGAGCACGTCGTCATATTTGAGGACGTTCTTGCGCATGTCATAGTTGCGCGCTTCCACCTTCTGCTGGGCTTTCGCCAGCGCCCGGTTGATCCAGGGGTGGATGATCGCCTCGCCTTCCTTCAGGCCCAGCTTCTGGAGCATGCCATCCAGCCGGTCCGAGCCGAAGATGCGCATCAGGTCATCATCGAGCGAGAGGAAGAACTTGGAGTGGCCGGGGTCACCCTGACGGCCGGAACGACCGCGCAACTGGTTGTCGATGCGGCGGCTTTCATGGCGCTCGGTGCCGATGACATAGAGGCCGCCGGCTTTCAGCGCCTCCTGCTTCATCTCCTCCACCTCGGCGCGGATGCGCGCCTCGGCGGCCTCGCGCTCGAGCCCTTCCGGCATGTCCTTCAGTTCGACGGAAATGCGCATCTCCGCCGAACCGCCGAGCTTGATGTCGGTACCACGGCCGGCCATGTTGGTGGCGATGGTGATGGCGCCGGGCACACCGGCCTGCGAGACGATGAAGGCTTCCTGCTCGTGGTAGCGGGCATTGAGCACGGCGAAGGTCTTGCCGGAGCGCTCCCGTCCCGAGAAGGCGTCCGGATCCGTGAAGTCCTTCTGCTTGAAGCCGGCCTTCTTGAGCAGCTCGGCCAGAATCTCGGACTTCTCGATGGAGGTGGTGCCCACCAGAACCGGCTGGCCACGTTCGGCGCATTCCCGGATCAGCTCGATGATGGCATTGTATTTCTCCGCCGCCGAACGATAGACCTCGTCGTCATCGTCGATCCGCGCCACCGGCACATTGGTGGGCACGGAAACCACATCCAGCTTGTAGATGTCGGCAAATTCGGCAGCTTCCGTCTCGGCGGTGCCGGTCATGCCGGCCAGCTTCTTGTACAGGCGGAAATAGTTCTGGAAGGTGATGGAGGCGAGGGTCTGGTTCTCGGGCTGGACCTGCACCCGCTCCTTGGCCTCCAGCGCCTGGTGGAGCCCTTCCGAATAGCGGCGGCCGGGCATCATGCGGCCGGTGAACTCGTCGATGATGACGACTTCATTGTTGCGCACGATATAGTCCTTGTCCCGCTGGAACAGGGCGTGGGCGCGCAGGGCCTGGTTCACATGGTGCACCACCGAGACATTCTCGATGTCATAGAGGCTCTCGGACTTCAGCAGCCCGGCCTCGCTCAGCATGGATTCCATCTTTTCCATGCCGGATTCGGTCATGGAAACGGTGCGCTGCTTTTCATCGACCTCGTAATCCGACTTGCTGAGCTTCGGAATATAGGCATCGATGGTGTTGTAGAATTCCGAGCGGTCGTCGAGCGGGCCGGAAATGATGAGCGGTGTGCGCGCTTCGTCGATGAGGATGGAGTCCACCTCGTCGACAATGGCGAAATGATGCGGGCGCTGCACCATCTGCGCGCGCTCATATTTCATGTTGTCGCGCAGATAGTCGAAGCCCAGCTCGTTGTTGGTGGCGTAGGTGATATCGCAGGCATAGGCCTGCCGGCGCTCCTCGTCATCCAGCCCGTGCACGATGATGCCGGTGGTGAGGCCGAGGAAGCCGTAGAGCTCCGCCATGGTTTCGGCGTCACGTCTGGCGAGATAGTCATTCACCGTCACCACATGCACGCCCTTGCCGGCCAGTGCATTGAGATAGACGGGAAGGGTTGCCACCAGCGTCTTGCCTTCGCCGGTCTTCATTTCGGCGATGCCGCCCTCATGAATGACCATGCCGCCAATGAGCTGCACATCGAAGGGGCGCATGCCCAGCGCGCGCCGGGCGCCTTCGCGCACGGTGGCGAAGGCGGGAACCAGCAGGCTGTCGACGCTGGCGCCTTCGGCGATCTGGCGCTTGAAGTCTGCGGTGCGGGCGCGCAGCGCCTCGTCGGAGAGGGCTTCAATCTCTTTTTCAAGGGCGTTGATCGCCTGAACGCGAGAGCGGTACCCCTTCACCCGGCGATCATTTGCCGAGCCGAAAAGCTTGCGGGCAATTCCACGAAACATGGTAATCTCTGGTTCCGATCCGTCAGGCCGTCGGGAGCGGGCAGGCCGCGAACCGAACCTTCAGGACCTTGATGTGCGCAACCGTGAATCACGGAAGATCTGAACTGCACATCGACACCTGCAATGCGGCGTCAGCAAGTCCGAAGGCGGCACGATGACTGCCTGTTCGAAGACTGCCCGCTCGACCAGTGGCGGACAGCCAGTGCCACGCGCCGCCTGATCAGGGTCACCCGAACGGGCCACGCCCTGACGACGCATCGCACCGAGACTTATGAACGGGCCTGCACAATGTCAATGTGAAGGGGGGATTTGATCAGCCTTATCATGGCAAACGCGGCATTGTTCACCCCTCCTTCCCGCCTTGAGCACATATTCAACGCATCTGATCAGTTGCGATCAGGCCGGAATATGATATATGGCCAGCTTCCGTCGTACCCGGCCGGGGGCTGAACGGACGGTCTTCCTTTGTCTCGCGATGAAAGAGGGCAGGGCGAAAAGCCCGTCGTCCCGTGTCTCCGCCTTCCGCGCTTCGCGCCTTTCGGAAAGGCAAGAAGGGCTCGGCGCCGGTGCGGTGGAGTTTGTAACGAAAGGCAAGAACACATGCCGCTCTATGAGCACGTGTTCCTCGCGCGCCAGGACGTGTCCGCGCAGCAGGTCGAGGAACTGACCGCCCGTTTCAAGGGTGTGATCGAGGAAAATGGTGGTTCGGTCGGCAAGATCGAATACTGGGGCGTGAAGTCCCTCACCTATCGCATGAACAAGAACCGCAAGGCTCACTTCACGCTCATGAACATCGACGCTCCGGCGGCGGCGTTGCAGGAGCTGGAGCGTCAGCAGCGCATCGACGAAGACGTCCTGCGCATCCTCACCCTGCGTGTGGAAGAGCACGAGGAAGGTCAGTCGGCCATGCTGCAGAAGCGTGACCGTGAGGACCGCGGCTTCGGTGGTCGCGAGGATCGTCCCCGTCGCGGGCCGCGCCAGAACGATGCCGCTCAGGCTGAGGGAGAGAACTGATGGCTTTCGCTTCTTCTGGTGGTGCCGGTGGCGCCGGCGGCGGTGCCCGTCGTCCCTTCTTCCGTCGTCGCAAGACCTGCCCGTTCTCCGGCGCGAATGCTCCGAAGATCGATTACAAGGACGTGCGTCTGCTGCAGCGCTACATTTCCGAGCGTGGCAAGATCGTTCCCTCCCGCATCACGGCTGTCTCGGCCAAGAAGCAGCGCGAGCTCGCCCAGGCGATCAAGCGCGCCCGCTTCCTGGGCCTGCTGCCCTTCGTGATCCGCTGATTCTGCCTGGCCTCCTGATTCCTGCGGGAATCAGCACGGGCACAGGCATGGGCCGGCACGTTCCGGCCTGAAGATAGACGCGCTGCGGGGCTCAGCTCCGCAGCGTTTGTTGAGGGAAACTCCCCTCTAACCGCTCATGCTGCGGGACAGCTTGTCAGATGTCGCTCCATTTTCTTGTCGCCATTGCCGCGGGGGTCGCTTCCGCGCTTCTCGCCGCCGGTGTTGCGGCAGGATCAATGGTGGCCGTCCCCCTTTTCTATCTCGCCCCCCTGCCGGTGATGATTACCGGTATGGCCTTCTCACCCGTGGCGGCCTTTGTCGCGGTGCTGGTGGCCAGTGTGGGCCTGTGGTGGAATTTCGGCGGCACTTTCCTTCTGGCCTATGTTCTGGGGATGGGTGGGCCGGCTCTCGGGCTGGCCTATGCAGCCTTGCTCGCGCGCGCCGAGCCGGCGGGTCGTGATGGCCTGCTGTGGTTTCCGGTGGGCGGGCTGGTACTGCTGGCCGCGCTCTTCGCCACAATCATCGTCTGTGTGGCGGTGCTCATCATGGCGCCGGATTATGAGACCTATCGCGCCACCGTCATCAATATGGTGGATGCGATGACGGCATCGCAAACCCGTCTTCCGCCCGAGCAGGACACGGTGCGCATGGCGGAGCTGGTGGCCCAGGTGCTGCCTTCCATGGCCGCGGCGGCCAGCATGGGCTCCTTGCTCGTCTGCATGTATCTTGCGGGGCGGGCAACTCTGGTCTCCGGGCGTCTGGCCCGGCCTTGGCCCTCCCTGTCGGCGGTTCGCCTGCCGGTAAAAACCCTTCCCGCGCTTGCCGTTTCGGCCGTGCTTTCCCTTTTGCCGGGCATGCTGGGGCTTCTCAGCTCGGTGGCGCTTGCCACGCTGGTGATCGCTTATGCACTGGCCGGCTTTTCCGCGCTCCACGCCATGACCATGGGCATGGGCGCGCGTTTTCTGATTCTGGCTGGCGCATGGACAGCGACACTGCTTCTGGGCTGGCCCGGCGTGATCATGGCGATGCTGGGATGCGTGGATGCGGTGATGGATCTGCGTTCAAGATTTCGGGCAGGTCGCCAGCCCCCTCCGGCGAACGACCGGTAAGGCGGCCTTCTCTTTCAACAGACACGACAACTTCAAATTATCAGGAGATTCAAATGGACGTTATTCTGCTCGAGCGCGTGGCCAAGCTGGGCCAGATGGGCGATGTGGTGAAGGTGCGTGACGGCTATGCCCGCAATTTCCTTCTGCCCAAGAACAAGGCCCTGCGCGCCACCAAGGAAAACCGCGCCCGCTTCGACAACATGAAGGTCGAGCTGGAAGCCCGCAATCTGGAGCGTCGCCAGGAAGCCCAGGCCGTTGCCGAGAAGATGGCCGGCCAGGTCGTGGTGATGATCCGTCAGGCCAGCGAGAGCGGCCATCTGTACGGCTCCGTCTCCACCCGTGACATTGCCGAGGGCCTGACCACCGCTGGCTTCGCCGTGGACCGTCAGCAGGTTGTGCTCAACCACCCGATCAAGGCTCTGGGCCTTGTCGAGGTGCCGGTGACCCTGCATCCGGAAGTGGAAGTCACTGTCCGCGTGAATGTGGCCCGCAGCGCTGAAGAGGCGGAGCGTCAGGAGCGTGGTGAAGACGTGCGCACTTCGCGCGACGAGGACGCCGAGATCGAGGCCGAGCTCGCCGAGCAGCGTGCTGAAGTGGCTGCGGAACTGGCTGCCGAGGAAGAGTTTGTCGAGGAGTGATCCGGACCTGATGAACGTCGCAGCTTTGAGATGCGGCGTTCATCGTCTGTTTGAACTCTTGGATTAAACACTCTGGCGGTATCAGATTCACGTGCGGATGGCAGGCCGGGTCGGGTTTACGCGGTTCAGGCGCCTTTCCGAGTGTGGGGGAACGCATGGTCAAGAGAGTCGCCGTTTTTGCCGCGCTTGTGCTCGGCTATGTGGCTACAGGCATGGCGCTGAGCGCCAGTCAGCCTGAGTCGTCACCGACGGCAGAAACTGCGCGCATCAGCGCCGCAGACTGAGATACCCGGTCCGGCCACGCGGCTGGAAAAGGTATGGTTCATATTTGCCCGCCGGCTTCCACCGGCGGGCAAATGCGTTTCAGGGCCTCATCTTCAGGGGTGGGCCTCAGTGCGACCAGTCACACAGAATGCGACCGGGATTGTCGCGCGGAATGGTGGCGCTATAGCCCGCCCCGTTCGCCCGGTGGGCCTCTCCCTTGAGCTGGCCGCGGGCGACCAGATCTCCAAACACCTGCTGCACCCGGGCGCTGGATGCGTTGAAGACGAGAACCGTGGCATAGATGCCATTCTCATTCGCGAAGGCCATTTCCAGCTTTTGCAGGGCCAAACCCTGTAGCGCGCCCTTGAGGGGCATGCTCACCAGTGTGTGGTCTCCGGCATTGCGTGATGAGATGGGGCCGATATGGGCGGCAAGGCCTGCCGGAATCGCCACCTCTACGCTCTCATCCTCGGCCGCCGCTTGCGGCCCCGCGCTGTACACATTTCCATAACGCTGGGCGAGGGAATTGGCGAACAGGCCGAAGGGCGTCCCCTCATAGATGGGGTCGCATTCATGGAAGGTGCTCAGAAAGCTCTCAAGCCCGGCGGCATGGGAGGGCAGGGCGAACAGCAGGGCCGGCGCAAAAAAGGCGGCACAAACCGAGGTTCGTACCGCCTTGTAAAGGCACATTGCTGATGAGAGCTGCATTCCCTGTCCTCCTGTCCCCGCCGAAGGATAGCGGGGGACAGGAGATGCGCAACTCAAAAGAGCATTTTCAGCCCTTGCGATTTGCCAGCGCGGCCTGCGCCGCCGCAAGGCGGGCGATTGGCACGCGATAGGGTGAGCAGGAGACGTAATCCAGCCCGATGCTCTCGCAGAAGGCGACAGAGGCGGGGTTGCCGCCATGCTCGCCGCAAATGCCGAGCTTGATGTCGGGACGGGTTGCGCGCCCGCGCTCCGCACCGATCTTCACCAGCTCGCCCACGCCGTCCACATCGATGGAGACGAAGGGATCGATCTCCAGAATGCCCTTCTGGACATAGACGCCCAGGAAGGTGCCGGCATCATCGCGAGAGATGCCGAGCGTGGTCTGGGTGAGGTCGTTGGTGCCGAAGGAGAAGAACTCGGCGCTCTTGGCGATCTCACCAGCCTGCAGGGCCGCGCGCGGCAGCTCGATCATGGTGCCCACCTGATAGGTGAGCTTGGCGCCGGTCTCTTCCTCAACCGCCGCGGCGGCATTGCGGATGACCTCTTCCACGATCTTGAACTCGGCGGAGGTGGCGATCAACGGCACCATCACTTCCGGCACCACGGCCTCGCCCGTATTGCGGGCGGCGGCAACGGCGGCCTCGAAGATGGCACGCGCCTGCATCTCGGCGATTTCCGGATAGGCAATGGCGATACGGCAGCCACGGAACCCGAGCATCGGGTTCATTTCGTGCAGCTCGCGATTGCGGCGGGTGATCTTCTCCGGGTCCACGCCGAGGCTCTTGGCCACTTCAAGGGTTTCCGCCTCGGTATGGGGCAGGAACTCGTGCAGCGGCGGATCGAGCAGGCGGATGGTGACCGGCAGGCCCTTCATGATCTCGAAGAGCTTGGTGAAGTCATCGCGCTGCATGGGCAGCAGCTTGGCCAGCGCCGCGCGGCGACCGGCCTCATCCTCGGACAGGATCATCTCACGCACGGCGAGAATGCGGCCCTGATCGAAGAACATGTGCTCGGTCCGGCACAGGCCGATGCCTTCCGCCCCGAAGGAGCGGGCCATGCGGGTATCGGTCGGGGTCTCGGCATTGGCGCGCACCTTCAGGCGGCGCACCTTGTCGGCCCAGCTCATGAGCGTGGCGAATTCGCCGGAAAGCTCAGGCTGCTGCATGGGCACTTCGCCCTTCAGAACCTGTCCGGTGCCGCCATCAATGGTGAGCAGGTCGCCCTTCTTGAAGACCTCGCCACCCACGGTCAGGGTCTGCGCGGCATAGTCGATCCGCAGGGAACCGGCGCCGGAGACGCAGGGCTTGCCCATGCCGCGGGCCACCACGGCCGCGTGCGAGGTCATGCCACCACGGGAGGTGAGAATGCCTTCGGCCGCATGCATGCCGTGAATGTCTTCCGGGCTGGTTTCCACGCGCACCAGAATGACCTTCTTGCCCTTCTCCTTCGCAAGCTCGGCCTCATCAGCCGAGAACACGATGGCGCCAGCAGCGGCGCCCGGGGAAGCGGGCAGGCCGGTGGTGAGCACGGTGCGGGCGGCCTTGGGGTCGATCGCGGGATGCAGGAGCTGGTCGAGCGCCGCCGGATCGATACGGCCAATGGCCTCTTCCTGCGTGATCAGCCCTTCATTGGCCAGTTCCACGGCAATGCGCAGGGCGGCCTTGCCGGTGCGCTTGCCCGAACGGGTCTGGAGCATCCACAGCTTGCCCTGTTCCACCGTGAACTCAAGGTCCTGCATGTCACGGTAGTGGTTTTCGAGGATCTGGGAGATCTTCTCGAATTCCTTGAAGGCTGCCGGCATGGCCGCTTCCATGGAGGGCTTGTCGGAGCCCGCCTCGATGCGCGCCTGCTCGGTCAGGTTCTGCGGGGTGCGGATACCGGCCACCACGTCCTCGCCCTGCGCGTTCACGAGGAACTCGCCATACAGGGCGTTTTCGCCGGTGGAGGGGTTGCGGGTGAAGGCGACGCCCGTGGCGGAGGTCTCACCCATATTGCCGAACACCATGGACTGCACGTTCACAGCCGTGCCCCAGCTCTCCGGAATGGAGTGCAGGCGGCGATAGGTGATGGCGCGATTGTTCATCCAGGAGCTGAACACGGCGCTGATGGCGCCCCAGAGCTGCTCGTTGGGATCCTGCGGGAACGGCTTGCCCAGCTCCTGCTCGAACTTCGCCTTGTACTTGGTCACAAGATGCGCCCAGTCATCGGCGGAAAGGTCGGTGTCGAGCGTGTAGCCCTTCTCGTCCTTGTAGTTTTCGAGGATCTCCTCGAAATGATGGTGCGGCACATTCATCACCACGTCGGAATACATGGTGATGAAGCGGCGGTAGCTGTCATAGGCGAAGCGGCGGTCACCGGCGAGCTTGGCCACGGCCTCGACCGTCTGGTCGTTGAGGCCGAGATTGAGCACCGTGTCCATCATGCCCGGCATGGAGGCGCGGGCGCCGGAGCGCACGGAAACCAGCAGGGGATTGGCGGCATCGCCGAAGGACTTGCCCGTTAGGCGGCCGACCTCGGCCAGCGCCTTCTCCACATCCCCCTTCAGCTCGGGAGGATAGGCGTGCCCATTCTTGTAATAATAGGTGCACACCTCCGTGGTGATGGTGAAGCCGGGTGGTACGGGCAGGCCGAGATTCGACATCTCGGCGAGGTTCGCACCCTTGCCACCGAGCAGGTTTTTCATATCGGCTTTGCCCTCGGCCTTGCCGTCGCCGAAGGTGTAGACCCATTTCGTCATCTAAGAGATCCCTTGTGGAGGGGTACTGGAGACATATTGGATGGGCGTGCTTTAGCTTGCACAGAGCAAAGCATCAACTCTTCTGGCGCATGTCACGGGCCTGAAATTGCCCGGTTTTTCGCACTGCAGCAGTTTTGCGTGAACATCCGGGGGGCCGGGCCGGATGGGTGCGGATGGCTTAATTATTTGGAAAGCATAAAAAAAACGACATAGGGCCGGTTTCGGGTCGGCCCGTGCCGCGCACTTTGTTCACCATATTGAAACCTTTTGTGAAGTTGGCTTTCCTTGTGAATCCCGGCCCCTCTCCCCCTCCCGGAGGGGAAAGCGGCGCGCGACTCGCGCATGGATGGCATGCATAAAGCCGGGGAGCGGGGCTCTTGATCATCGCCGGGGCTTCCGTTACCCATCCCGGCATGAACAGAACCGCCCACATCTTCGCCAGCTCTTATTACGCGACGTTCCCATAGGAGCGGCGCGGTTCAGTCATGACCCGGAAAAGCCGCCGTTCAGGCGGCTTTCGTTTTTCCGGCGATCCTCCTGAGCGGCGCTCAGGAGAAGCAGAATGTCCACCCAAGTCGAAGAAAACGCCTTCCAGCCCGTATCGCCTGTGCTGCAAACCCTGCAGGTGCGCGGATATGTGAACCAGTGCACCAATCTGGCGGGGCTGGATGAAGCCTTCAACGCGGGTATCGTGCCCGCCTATGTCGGGTTTGACGCCACGGCGGACAGCCTGCATGTGGGCCATCTTCTCCCCATCATGACGTTGCGCCGGCTCCAGCAGGCCGGGCACAAGCCCATCGTGCTGATTGGCGGGGGCACCACGCGCATCGGTGACCCGAGCTTCCGCTCCGATGCCCGCCCGATGCTGAGCGAGGAGCAGATCGCCGCCAATATTGATGGCATCGCGAAGGTGTTCGCCCGCTTCCTCACCTTCGGGGACGGGCCGAGCGATGCGGTGCTGGTGAACAATGCCGAATGGCTCGATGGCCTGCGCTATATCGACATGCTGCGCGATATCGGCCGCCATTTCTCGGTGAACCGCATGCTCTCCTTCGACAGCGTGCGCTCGCGGTTGGAGGCGCAGGAAAATCTGAGCTTCCTCGAATTCAACTACATGATTCTCCAGTCCTACGATTTTCTGGAGCTTTCGCGCCGTATCGGCTGCCGGCTTCAGATGGGCGGGGCGGACCAGTGGGGCAATATCGTCAATGGCATTGATCTGGTGCGCCGGATCGAGGGGCGCGAGGTGTTCGGCCTCACCGCGCCGCTGCTCACCACCTCTTCGGGGGCGAAGATGGGCAAGACCGCCGCTGGCGCGGTGTGGCTGAACGAAGACCGCCTCTCGCCCTTCGATTACTGGCAGTTCTGGCGCAATACGGAAGATGCCGATGTGGGCCGCTTCCTGCGCCTGTTCACCGATCTGTCCCTTGAAGAGATCGCGCAGATGGAGCGCTGCGAGGGAGCGGAGCTGAATGCGGCCAAGGTGCGCCTGGCCCATGCCGCAACCGCGCTGGCCCATGGCGAGGCGGCGGCAGAGGCGGCGGAGCGGGCCGCGCAGCAGGTGTTTGGCGCCGGCGCCGCGGCGGAGGGCTTGCCGGTGGTGGAGATCAGCGCCGAAGAAGGTGAGGCAGGTCTGCCGCTGGTGGATGTGCTGGTGCGCGCCGGCCTTGCCACCTCGAAAAGCGAGGCGCGCCGCGCCATTGCCGGGCGTGGCGTGCGGCTGGAGGGCGAGATCGTGGAGGATGAGGGGCAGATCCTTTCCGCCGCGACCCTGCCGGCCCGCATCTCGCTGGGCCGCAAGCGCCACATTCTGGTGCGCGGCAGCGGTGGGCAGGCGTAAGGCGCGGGTCCGGCCCTCTGGCTGGCGCCCCGGGCGGGGCACCAGGCCGGGTGGGACGGCAGGCATGGAGGGGGATGGTGACCGGTGGTGGCGGGCAGCCATGCATGCCTGCGCCACCGGGCCGTCATGATCCTGGCCACATCATGCCGCGAAAAAGGCTATATCATCGTCAGGATCGGCTATCTCGGACAGCAGGGAGAAATGCAGATGAGCATGGAAACAGACGTCACACCGCATGAGGGCTCTTCTGTGGTGAAGGTGGCGGAGGCTCCCGCTCCCGAGACGCTGCCGGCCGTCGCCCCCCTTTCCGCCTCTTCCGGGCCGCTGGCGCTGCCGCCGCAACTGCCCAAGATGGACAAGCTGCTGACCGAGATGCTCAACGCCATGGCGTGCCTCGATGATACCGATTTCGAGGACAGCGATGGCGGGGAAACCCTGCGCGCGCTCGATCGGGCGACAGTTGCAGCCGTGGGGCGCTATACCGCCGGCATCTCGCCCACAGCGCTCCTGCTGGCCTGGATGGACTGGTCCCTGCATCTGAGCGTCGCCCCCGGAAAGCGGGTGGAGCTGGCACTGAAGGCGTGGCGCAAGCTGATGCGTTTTTCGGCCTATCTGGCCTCCGGCACGCTGAACCGCGATCTGCCGGGCTGCATCCATCCCTTGCCGGGCGATGACCGTTTCCGTGCCCCGGAGTGGCAGGAATGGCCCTATCGGCTGTGGTACCAGTCCTTCCTGCTGAACCAGCAGTGGTGGCATAATGCCACCCATGGGGTGCCGGGCATGTCGCCCCATAATGAGGGGGTCGTGTCCTTCTTCTCGCGGCAGATGCTGGACATGCTCTCGCCCTCCAACAACCCCTTCACCAATCCCGAGGTGCTGCGCCGCGCCCGGGAGACGAAGGGGGCGAATTTCGTGCAGGGCTTCCAGAATGCGGTGGAAGACATGCGCCGCAAGGCCGCCGGCCAGCCACCCGTGGGGGCCGAGAAGTTCGTGCCCGGCAGCAATGTGGCGGTGACTGAAGGTGAGGTGGTGTTCCGCAACCACCTCATCGAGCTGATCCAGTATCGCCCCACGACCGATACGGTGGCGGCGGAGCCGGTGCTCATCGTGCCGGCCTGGATCATGAAATACTATATTCTGGACCTCTCGCCCCATAATTCCCTCATCCGCTATCTGGTTTCGCAGGGGCACACGGTGTTCTGCATTTCCTGGCGCAATGTGGGGCAGGCGGACCGGGATCTGGGGCTGGATGACTATCGCAAGCTGGGGGTGATGGCCGCGCTCGATGCGGTGAATGCCATCGTCCCCGGCGCAAAGGTGCATGCCACGGGCTACTGCCTCGGCGGCACGATCTTGTCCATTACCGCCGCCGCCATGGCCCGCGCGCATGATGAGCGCCTCGCCTCGGTGACCCTGTTTGCCGCACAGACCGATTTCTCCGAACCGGGAGAGCTTCAGCTCTTCGTTGATTCCAGCACCCTGTATCTGCTGGAAAGCACCATGTGGGAGCAGGGCTATCTGGCGGCGGGGCAGATGGCCGGCGCCTTCCAGATGCTGCGCTCGAATGATCTGGTCTGGTCGCGCATGGTGCGTGAATATCTTCTGGGAGACCGCGGTTCACTCAATGACCTGATGGCCTGGAACGCGGACGCCACCCGCATGCCCTATCGCATGCACTCGGAATATCTGCGCCGGCTGTTCCTCAACAATGATCTGGCGGCAGGACGGTTCGATGTGGAGGGCCGGCCGGTCTCGCTGCAGAATGTGCGCCTGCCCCTGTTCGTGGTCGGCACGGAGCGGGACCATGTGGCGCCGTGGAAATCGGTCTACAAGATCCACCAGCTCACGGATACGGATGTCACCTTCGTGCTCACCTCGGGCGGGCACAATGCCGGCATCGTGAGTGAGCCCGGCCGCCCGCGCCGCCATCACCGCATCCATACCTCCCATCATGGCGAGCTGCATCTGGGGCCGGAAGAGTGGGTGGATGCAACGCCGGTGACGGAAGGTTCCTGGTGGCCGGCATGGACGGCATGGCTGGCCGATCATTCCTCGCCGCAGCGGGTGGCGCCGCCCGCCATGGGGGCCGCGGATTATCCGCCCCTGTGCCCCGCGCCCGGCACTTACATCATGCAGCGCTAGAAACTGGCGCAAGAAGCGCGGTGTGCCGGATGGTCCGCGGCACATCGCCCTCTGCCCCGGCGAAAAGGGGCGGGGCAGGTGTCATGCCATCTGCAGGGCACAGGATGAGACCCTCGGGAGCCGCCTCCATGGCGCTCGCGCGCGCAAGGCTGTTCGGCTGACATGCGTCATGCTATCTGCTTTTGCAGTATGCCCTTGCTGCACGATCATGTTTAGAGGTTTTCCATGAAGCAAAGCCTGAACCTTGCCCGCCCCTATATTCTCAGTATCCTTCGGATTGTACTGGGGCTTGTGATGTTTGCCTTTGGAATGGCCAAGATTTTCCATTTCCACCCCGGTCCCTACACGCCGGCCGCCGGCTCCCTTCCCTGGATTGCAGGCTGGTTTGAACTGGTGCTTGGTTTTGTTTTCCTGCTCGGCTTCCAGACGAGGATCGTGGCCTTTGTCCTGAGCGGCCTCATGGCCAGCGCCTATTTCATCGCCCACTTCCCCAAAAGCTTCTTCCCGACCGAGAATGGAGGCAGCCTGGCTGTCGTGCTCTCGTTTGTTTTCCTCTATTTCGTCACGTCAGGCGCCGGGCCGATCAGCCTCGATGCCGCCCTGGGCAAGAAGACGGACTGAGTGGGCCTGAGGCCCATATGGGGTGCCTTTTGTCCGTGCCTTGGCACCCCGCGCCCGGTGGACTGACCTGTATGGATGTCAGCCCGCATCCGAGCCGGGAGCCCCCAGCATGCGGCTGACGATACGGGCGGTGAAATCCACCATTGGCACGATGCGCCCGTAATTCAGGCGCGTCGGGCCAATCACGCCCAGCACGCCCACCACGCGCCCCTGCCCGTCACGATAGGGGGCAACGATGGTGGATGAGCCGGAGAGCGAGAACAGGCGGTTCTCCGAGCCGATGAAAATCCTCAGGGACTGGGCCTCCTCGGCCCGGCCCAGCAGTTCCACCACATCGCGCTTGGCCTCCAGATCATCGAACAGCAGGCGGATGCGCTCCAGATCCTCCAGCGCATGCAGGTCTTCCAGCAGCTTGGCCTGCCCGCGCACGATCAGCTTGCGCTCATGTGGCGCCTCGTCAGACCATGAGGCAAGGCCGGCTTCCACCACCCGTGCGGTGAGCGAATCGAGATCCTGCCGCAATTCGTCGAGCCGGGCTTCCATTTCGGCGCGGGCCTCGGCCAGAGTGCGCCCGCGGATCTGCGCGTTCAGATAGTTGGTGGCCTCCGTCAGGGCGGCGGCGGGCAGGCCGGGGGGCACTGGCAGCACCCGGTTCTCAACCTGCCCATCCTCGGAAACGAGAATGACCAGGGCCCGGCCGGGGTCCAGCAGCACGAATTCCATGTGGCGCAGGCGGGGATCGGTCTTGGTGGCGGTCACCACCCCGGCCCCGCGTGCAAGGCCGGAGAGCAGCGTGGTGGCCTCCTTCAGCACGCCTTCCACCGAATTGGCACGGGCGGCGGCGGCCATCTGCGCCTCGATGCTGGCGCGGTCCGTTTCATTCACGTCTCCCACTTCCATCAGCGCATCCACGAAGAAGCGCAGCCCGCGTTCGGTCGGCAGCCGTCCGGCGCTGGTGTGGGGGGCAAAGATGAGGCCGGTTGCCTCCAGATCCGACATCACATTGCGGACGGAGGCCGGTGAGAGAGGGGTCGACAGGAGGCGCGAGATGTTGCGCGAGCCGACCGGCTCGCCCGTGGCGAGATAGTTCTCCACGATCTGGCGGAAGATCTCGCGCGAGCGCGCGTCGATCTGCGCCAGGGCGCCTGCGCTGGTGGAGAGCAGAGGGTCCAGCATCGCATGTCTCCTGAAAGGGGCGACAGGGGCACTGCGCGCCCTTCGTTCCTGAGATACCAGCTTGTATGTGCTGTGCTTATATGTGCTGTCTTGCGCTCCCGCCTTCAACCCTCTTTGTGCCGGCCGGGCGGATTGGCGCGCCGCTGTGGGGCGATGTTCCGGATTCTTCCTGCAGGGCGGTATCCACTTCACTCGAAAATGCTCTAAAAGGAGCGCGCAACCGACAAGAACAAGGATGATACCCATGCGCCCGAGCAAGCGTGCCGCCAATGAAATGCGCGCCGTTTCCTTTGAACGGGGTGTGATGCGCTACGCGGAAGGCTCCTGCCTCGTGAAGTTCGGCGAGACCCATGTGCTGGTTTCGGCCACGCTTGAAGAGCGCCTGCCGCCATGGCTGAAGGGGCAGGGCAAGGGCTGGATCACCGCTGAATATTCCATGCTGCCGCGCGCCACCCATGACCGCAACCGGCGTGAATCCTCCACCGGCAAGGTCTCCGGCCGCACGCAGGAAATCCAGCGCCTGATCGGCCGCTCGCTGCGCACCGTGACCGATCTGGTGGCGCTGGGCGAAAAGCAGATCACGATTGACTGCGACGTGCTTCAGGCCGATGGCGGCACCCGCACCGCCGCCATCACCGGCGCATGGGTCGCCCTGCATGATTGCCTGAGCTGGATGTATTCGCGCTCCATGGTGCGCCAGATGCCGCTCACCCAGCATGTGGCCGCTGTTTCCTGCGGGATCTACAAGGAAACCCCGGTGCTGGATCTCGACTATGCCGAGGATTCCTCCGCCGAGACCGACGCCAATTTCGTGATGACCGACAAGGGCGGCATCGTCGAGATTCAGGGTACGGCGGAAAAGACCCCCTTCACGCAGGAGGAGCTGATCTCGCTGCTCACCCTTGCGCGCGGCGGGGTGGACCATCTGGTGGCGCTGCAGAAGCAGGCGATCGCGTGATGGGGCGCACCCTCTCCGGCAAGGTGGTCATTGCCACCCACAATCCCGGCAAATTGCGCGAGATGCGCGATCTTCTGGCCCCCTACGGGATCGATCTGGTTTCCGCCGCGGAACTGAACCTGCCCGAGCCGGAAGAGACGGAAAACACCTTCACCGGCAATGCCCGCATCAAGGCGGAAGCGGCGGCCAAGGCTTCCGGCCTTCCCGCCTTTGCCGATGACAGCGGGCTGGCGGTGGATGCGCTGGGCGGTGCTCCCGGCATTTTCAGCGCCCGCTGGGCGGGGCCGGAGAAGGATTTCGCCCTCGCCATGGAGAAGGTGAACAACGCCCTTGCGGCCAATGGGGCGGTGAAGGCGGAAGATCGCGTCGCGCGCTTTGTCTCGGCCCTGTGCGTGGCCTGGCCGGACGGGCATGTGGAGGAGTTTCTCGGCGAGGTGGTAGGGCAGATCATCTGGCCCCCGCGCGGCGAGAAGGGGTTTGGCTATGATCCCGTCTTCCAGCCGGAGGGGCACAGCCGCACCTTTGGCGAGATGAGCGCCGATGAAAAGCACGGCCTGCCGCCGCTGGGCGAGGGGCTGTCGCATCGCGCCCGCGCTTTTCTCAAGCTTGCGGAAGGGTGCCTGAAGGCCCCTGCATGATCTTCAGGCCGGGGCGGTGCGCTGCCCCGGTTCTTCTTTCAGGATATGTCGCGGCTGGCGGGCTGCATGGTGCAGGTACAGATGGTTTCAGCCGGTGAGAATATGATGTCTGCCCCGCAGCCGAACGCCGGCGCGGAAGGCGGCTTTGGCGTCTATGTGCACTGGCCCTTCTGCCGGGCCAAATGCCCCTATTGCGACTTCAACAGCCATGTGCGGCGCAATCCGCCGGACCAGCAGCGCTTTCTGGCCGCCTACCGGCGCGAGATCGCGCATATGCGCACCCTCACCGGCCCGCAAAATGCCCAGACGGTGTTTTTCGGCGGCGGCACCCCCTCGCTGATGGAGCCGGCACTGGTGGCGGGGATTCTGGAGGCCATCAATGCGGCGTGGCCTCTGGTGGCGGATGCGGAGATCTCGCTGGAGGCCAACCCCACATCGGTGGAGGCGGCGAACTTTGCGGGCTATGGCGCGGCGGGGGTGAACCGGGTTTCTCTCGGTGTGCAGGCACTCGATGATGCCGATTTGCAGTCTCTTGGCCGCATGCACACGGCGCGGGAGGCGCTGAACGCGGTGGCCGTGGCGCGGCGGGCCTTCCAGCGCGTGTCGTTCGATCTCATCTATGCCCGCCCGAAACAGACTCCCGAAAGCTGGGCGGCGGAGCTCAACCGGGCGCTGGATGAGGGCTGTGAGCATCTCTCCCTCTATCAGCTCACCATCGAGGCGGGCACGCCGTTCGAGCGTCTCTATGGCGCGGGCAAGCTCATTCTGCCGGATGATGACGTCTCCCGCGCCTTGTGGGATGTGACGCAGGATGTGACCCGCGCGGCGGGGCTTCCGGCCTATGAAATCTCCAATCATGCGCGGGCGGGCGCGCAGGCGCGGCATAATCTCATCTATTGGCGCTATGGCACCTATGTGGGCATTGGCCCGGGTGCCCATGGGCGCATTCTGGCCAACCGCCCCGGCGATAATCTGGGCCGCCGCGCCACCATGGTCGAGCGCCAGCCGGATCTCTGGCTGGAAAAGGTGGAGGCGCAGGGCCACGGCATGGTGGGCGATGAACCGCTCACGCCCGAGGAGCAGGCCGATGAAATGCTGCTGATGGGCCTGCGCCTGCGCGAGGGGCTGGATCTTGCCCGCTATCATCGCCTTGCCCCGCAGCCCCTGGAGGCCCGGCGCATCCGCAATCTGGAAGAGCAGGGCATGCTGCGGCAGGAAAACGGGCGGCTGATGGCCACCGAACAGGGCTTTCCGGTGCTGAATGCGGTGATTGCCGCGCTGGCGGGATAAGGCTTTTCCCGTCCGGGCATCCCGGTGATGGGGCAGGGTAAAGCCGGCCCTGCGGCGGTGACTTCAGGCGGCGGCAAAGCGATACATGCAGCAGAACAGCCCCGGCCTGCATGGATGAGACCCTGTTCATACCGGGGCGGATGTGTTTCCGCACGGAAGGGCAGGAGCTGGACCACAGGCCCGAGCCATGGAGGCGGGCGCGGGTGGGCCCGGTTTGCGCTGGCCTGTTCACAATCCGGCCGGTGCAGGCGGGGCTTCTGCCGCCTTCTTCCATTCCGCGCTAACATTGCCCCTTCCTCCCGATTCCCGGAGCCAGTCCTTGATGTCCATCCGCCGTTTGCCGCCCGTGCTCGTCGACCGTATCGCCGCTGGCGAGGTGGTGGAGCGTCCGGCCGCGGTGGTGAAGGAACTGGTGGAAAATGCGCTCGATGCCGGGGCCACCACCATAGAGGTGGTGATTGACGGCGGCGGGCGGCGTCTGGTGCGGGTCAGCGATAATGGCCGGGGCATGGGGCCGGATGATCTGAGCCTTTGCGTGGAGCGCCATGCCACCTCCAAGCTGCCGCATGAGGATCTTCTGGCCATTTCCACGCTCGGCTTCCGGGGGGAGGCGCTGCCATCGATCGGCGCGGTGGCGCACCTGTCCATTGCCAGCCGTCCCTCCGGTGCGCGCCATGCCTTCGAGGTGCGGGTGGATGGAGGCATCATCACCCCGCCGCGCCCCGCCGCCTTGGCCGAGGGCACGCGGGTGGAGGTGCGGGACCTGTTCTACGCCACCCCGGCCCGCCTCAAATTCCTGAAATCCGACCGGGCGGAAACCACGGCCGCGGTGGATATCGTCCGCCGTCTTGCGCTGGCGCGTCCCGATGTGTCCTTCACGCTGGTGGCCGAGGGCAAGGCGCCGGTGACATGGCCAGTGCGCAGCATGGATGGGGAAGGGCGCAAGGCGCGCCTTGCCGATGTGCTGGGGGCTGAGGCCGGGCGCAATGTGGTGGAGATTGATGGCCTGCGTGAAGGCGTGCGGCTGGAGGGGCTTGCGGGCCTGCCGAGCTTCTCCAAGGCCAATTCGCTCAGCCAGTATCTGTTCGTCAATGGTCGCCCGGTGCGGGACAAGCTGCTGATGGGAGCGGTGCGCGCGGCCTATGCCGATCTTCTGCCCTCGGACCGCTTCCCCGTTCTGGCGCTGTTCTTTACGCTCGATCCGCGTGAGGTGGATGTGAATGTCCACCCGGCCAAGACCGAGGTGCGGTTTCGTGATGGCGGCAATGTGCGCGCGCTGGTGGTGCGCACGGTGGGCGATACGCTGGCGGCCCGCGTGCCGCGCACCGCTGGCACGATAGCCGAGCGTCTGGTGTCACTGGCCCGTGCGCCGGAGCTGGATGTCCTCGCCCGGCCCGCCTTCGCACCTTCCGCTGGCGCGACGGGCTGGTCTGGTGCTCCGCAACAGGCGGTTCCGGCGGGCGGCTATGACTGGCGCACCTCCCCGGCGCGCCCCCTTGCCGTGCCGGATGGGGTGGCGGAGGCTGGTGTCAGCGCCCCCTTGCCGGATGAGGCCATGCCTTTTGCCCGCATTTCGGGCGTGGACGGGCAGGGGGCTTTCGATATTGCCCCGCCTTCCGCGGATGCGCGTGCCGATGCCGCCCCCCTGAATGCGGCGGATCTTGATCGTCCGCTCGGCGCTGCCCGCGCGCAACTGCATGAAACCTATATCGTGGCCCAGACCCGGGAGGGAATGGTGCTGGTGGACCAGCATGCCGCTCATGAACGCCTCGTCTATGAGCGGCTCAAGGCCGGGCTGGATCGTGATGGCATCACCCGTCAGGGGCTGCTGATTCCCGCTGTCGTGGAGCTGGACCCGGCCGAGGCAGGACGACTGGTGGAAAAGGCTCAGGAGCTTGAGACACTGGGGCTCGTCATCGAGGGGTTCGGGCATGGCGCGGTTCTGGTGCGCGAGGTGCCGGCCCTGCTGAAGGATGCCGATGTCACGCGCCTGGTGCGGGACCTGGCCGAGCATGCGGCCGAATGGGATGATGCCCTGCCACTGGAGCGTCGCCTGCTGCATGTGGCCGCCACCATGGCCTGCCATGGCTCCGTGCGTGCGGGCCGCCGCCTGCGTGTGGAGGAGATGAACGCCTTGTTGCGGGAAATGGAGGCAACGCCCAATTCAGGCGAGTGCAATCACGGCCGCCCCACCTTCATCACTCTTTCCCTCAAGGATGTGGAGAAGCTGTTCGCCCGGCGCTGAGGGCGCGGGCAAGGCTTTTCCCGTCTGCAATGAAACGCCGTCTCGCGCGGAAGGCCCCCGCGAGGCGGCTTTGTCGTGGCCTGTTCAGTTCACCATCAGCGTGATGGCGATGGCATTCACCAGATCGATGAAGAAGGCCGAAACCAGAGGCAGGATGATGAAGGCCATGGGCGCGGCGCCATGGCGGCGGGTCACCGCGGTCATGTTGGCGATGGCCGTGGGGGTTGCGCCAAGGCTGATGCCGGTGAAACCGGAGGCGAGCACGGCGGCCTGATAATCCTTGCCCATCGCGGGGAACACCACGAACAGGATATAGACCACGGCCACCAGTGTCTGGATACCCAGAATGATGAGGATGGACAGGCCCAGCCCGTTCAGCGCCCACAGCTTCATGGACATCAGCGACATGGGCAGGAAGATGTTCAGCGAAAGCTCGGAGATCAGCGCCAGCTCGGTCGTGCGGGCCGGCCAGGACAGGCGCGGCAGGATGCGCGGCACGGTATTGGTGAGGGCGATGGCCACCAGCAGACACACCACGAAGCGGGGCAGGTTGACGCCGAATTCCTCGATCATCTCATCCAGCGAGTAGCCGATGAGGATGACGATGTTCAGCACCAGAATGGCGCTCATGAACTTGTTGTAGGTCACCTGACCCATGATGCCCTGCCGCTCGTTCTCCGGCAGGCCCATCACGGGCGCCTGCTGCGCATCGTTCTTGAGCTTGTAGCGATTGATGAGCAGGCCCGCCACCGGCCCGCCCAGAAGGCTGGCGAGCACAAGGCCGGTTGTGGCGCTGGCAATGCCGATTTCCAGCGCGCCGGGCAGGCCGAAACGCTGGGAGATGATGGGGGCCCAGGCAATGGTGGTGCCATGGCCGCCCACCAGCGAAATGGAGCCCAGCAGCGGGGCCATGCCATCCGGCAGGCCCAGCGCCGAGGCGGTGCCAAGGGCCACCATGTTCTGGAGCGCCAGATAGACGACAGTGACCACCAGCAGGATCATCAGCGGCTTGCCGCCCCGGATCAAATCGGAAATGCGCGCATTCAGGCCGATGCCGGTGAAGAAATACAGCAGCAGCATGTCGCGGGCGGCCAGATTGAACCGGACCTCCAGGTCCAGCAGGCTGTAGCAGCCAAGGGTGGTGAGGGCCGCCAGAATGCCGCCTGTCACCGCCTCGGGAATATTCCAGCGCCTTAGTGGCGGGCAAATCTGGTTGAGGCCAGCCCCGACAAAAAAGACCACGATCGCGAGAGTGAAGGTAATCAGGCCCGAGAGCTCAACAGTTTCCGGCATTTGCCCCTCGCATGCCCGGCAGCGAGCGATCGTTCGCAACCGGTGAAAGCGCATCGTGTGGTCCTGGCCTGTCAGGCTGTGCCAGGAGTTGGAAATATAAGAGGGGCGCAGCCTGTGCGCCCCTTGCAGCATACCCTCTCACACCCGGAGCGCGCCCCGGACATGCCGGAGAGGAACACCTCTCAGGAATCATCGTGAGTATGCGTGAAACGCTCGGCAAGTGCGAGTGCTACATAAGCCGCTATGAACACAACATTGGCGACAACGAGCCAGCGCACCTGCGCCTCGCTCACATCCGTTTCCAGCCGCATCAGGGCCTTGAGCAGGGCAATGGCGGTGATGGCCATGAGCGTGGCGAACAGCTTGAATTTCAGGCCGGCGAAGCTGATGCCCGTCATCCAGGCCGGCCAGTCATCATCGGGCTGGCGATCCAGCCGGGCCACGAAATTCTCATAGCCCGAGGAAACGACGATCACGATGAGCCCGCCCACAAGGGCCATGTCGATCAGCGTGAGCAGCTTCATGATGACAGCGGTTTCGCTCATGGCTGTCAGGTTGAGGGCGAAATCCCACAACTGCATGAAGAAGGCGATGACCAGCAGCACCATCGCCACCAGCAGGCCGACGAACAGGGGCACCATGGCCCAGCGCCCGAGTATGAGGCTGCGGGCGATGATCCGCCGCAGCCCCTTCAGCCTGCTCCCGGCCTGCGGTGTCATCCTCAGAAGCTCCCCAGCGTGGAGCCCAGCACGATCACCACGCACAATGCCAGAAGGGCACCCACAATGCCGGCCATCACGATATCCAGATAGCCCTCCTTGTGGGTGACGCCGCAGACCGAGAGCAGCGTGACCACCGCGCCATTGTGCGGCAGGCTGTCGAGCGTGCCGGAACCGATGACGGCCACGCGGTGCATCAGCGCCGGGTCCATGCCGATGTCACGGGCGATCTGCATATAGGTGGGGCCCAGCGCATCCAGCGCGATGGTCAGGCCGCCGGAGGCCGAGCCGGTGAGGGCGGCCAGGATATTGGTGGCCACCGCCAGTGACACCAGCGGCCCGCCCTCTATGCCCAGCACCCAGTTGCGCACGTCCTCGAAGGCCGGAAGCGAGGCCACCACCGCCCCGAAGCCGACAAGGCTGGCCACCGAGAGAATGGGCAGAACAGAGGCGTTCGCCCCGGCTGTCATGGTGGCGCGCAGCTTGGGCACGCTGCGGAAATTCACGATGATGACGGTGATGATGGCCGCCAGCAGCGCCACGATCACCGACCACACCCCGCCCACGGCCGAGAGGTTCACCCCGCCCCATTCCGGAAGGGCCAGAAAGCCGGTGTCCATGCGGGGCAGGATGAGGAAGGACATCAGCAGATTGACGATGATGACCACGACGATGGGCAGGGCAGCCAGAATGATGGGCGGGCCGGTAGGGGCTTCCTCGCTGCGCTCGATTTCGGCCGGATCGAAGGTGCCGGCGGTGGTGGCCCGTTCCCGCACGATGGGATCATCCACCGCCACCTCAACCGATTCCGTATCCGGGGCGGTGAAGGCGCCGAAGCCCTCGCCGCGGGCGCGGGCCTTCTTCTCCCGCGATGTCAGCCACCACAGGCCGAAGACCAGCATCACCGCCGAGGCGATGATGCCAAGGCCGGGCGCGGCAAAGGGGGTGGTGCCGAAGAAGGGCATGGGAATGGCGTTCTGGATGGAGGGGGTGCCGGGCATGGCCGACATGGTGAAGGTGGACGTGCCCAGCGCAATGGCCGCCGGCATCAGGCGGCGCGGCACGCCGGCGGCGCGGAACAGCGCGATGCCCATGGGCGCGAGCACGAAGAAGGCGACGAACAGGCTGACGCCGCCATAGGTCACGATCGCCCCCGCCAGCACCACGGCCAGAATGGCGCGCTTTGCCCCGAGGGTCCGGGTCATGTGATCGGCGATCGAGGTGACGGAGCCTGAATCCTCCATCAGCTTGCCGAAAATGGCCCCGAGCAGGAACAGCGGGAAGAACTGGGCGACGAAATCCGCCGCATTGGGCATGAAGGTCTGGGTCCAGCTCGCCAGCAGCGGCATGCCGGCAAAGGCCGCCGCCAGCAGCGCGGCGACAGGGGCAAGGATGAGGATGCTGGAGCCCCGGAAGGCGAGATAGATGAGAACGGCCAGGCCGACCAGAATGCCGATGAACCCCATGGCTCAGATCCCTTCCAGCATCATGTCGAGATCGATGGAGGATTCGACGCCGAGCTTGTGGCCATCCTGATCCAGAAAGTCCTGCGCCGCCTTGCGCCCCTCATCCCTGAGCATGCTCAGGAACTCCCACTCGACATTGAGCTTGGAGGAGTAGCCCAGATTGGCCATCAGCCGGTTGGGCACCATATGCATGCGCATCTTGGCCCATTGCGCGCCTTCCGAATTGCCCGGGTCCACCACCCGCCGCAGCAGGGCGATCATGCGCAGTTCCTTCAGCAGCACGGAATTGAACGAAACCTCATTGAGGCGGTTCATGATCTCCGCCGCCGTGCGCGGAATGCCGGGACGTTCCACCGGATTGATGGGAATGAGGATGGTGTCATCCGAATCCAGCTCGCGTACCAGCGGGGTCATGGTGGGGTTGCCGGAATAGCCGCCATCCCAATAGGGGTCGCCATCAATCTCGATGGCCTGGAACATGGTGGGCAGGCAGGCGGAGGCCAGCAGCACATCGGCGCTGATATCGGCATTGCGGAACACCCGCCCGCGCCCGGTGCGCACATTGGTGGCGGTGATGAAGATCCTGACCGGGGAGGTCTTCAGCCGCTCGAAATCGATATTCTGCTCCAGAATGCTGCGCAGCGGGTTGAAGTTCACCGGGTTCAGGTCATAGGGCGAGAACAGGCGGCTCATCATGTCCATGCTGATGAACATGGGTGAGGTGTCGATGGTCCAGCGGCCCAGAAGCCGGTCCAGCGGGCTGCGCTGGAAGGGGCTCATGCGCCCGGCATTGGCCACGGCCTTCCAGTAGCGATCCAGCGCATCGCGCGCGCCCTGGCGTCCATTGGCCGCGAAACCATCGGCCAGAACCGCGGCATTCATCGCCCCGGCCGAGGTGCCGGAGATGCCGGCCAGCTCCAGCCACTCCTCTTCCAGCAGCCGGTCCAGCACACCCCATGTGAAGGCGCCATGGGCACCACCGCCCTGCAAGGCGAGATCGACGAGAAGAGGAGAGCGCGTCATCGGTCCTGTCTCCAGTTGTGGCGGCCCGCAAAGGGCAAAACCGTCATTCGCGATGGTGCGCGCCGCGCTTTCCGCGGGGCCTGCACCCTGTGGTTCCCTGCGGGAGGCCACATGTGCGCTGGCCACCCGCTCTCCCGTTCCCCGCCGTTCAGACGACGGCCGCGTCTGCGGATGTCTCCGGCATGTCCGCCGTGGCATTGTCATGCTCCGGCCCGGTCTGTGGCCCGAACCAGGTGACATACAGCGCCGGCAGGAAGATGAGGGTGAGGACCGTGCCCACCAGCAAGCCGCCCATGATGGCAAAGGCCATCGGTCCCCAGAAGACGGTGGGCGCTATCGGGATCATGCCCAGAACGGTGGAAACGGCGGTGAGCATGATGGGGCGGAAGCGGCTGGATGAGGCCTGGACCACCGCATCCCACACGTTCTTGCCCGCCCGCCTGTCCGCCTCGATCTGGCCGATGAGGATGACGGCGTTCTTGGTGATCATGCCGATCAGCGCCAGCACGCCGAGAATGGCGACAAAGCCCAGCGGCCGCCCGGAGAGCAGCAGCGCCGCCACCACGCCGATCAGCCCCAGAGGCGCCACGGAGAGCACGATGATGAGGCGCTGGAAGCTTTTCAGCTCGAACATCAGCACGGTGAGCATCAGCAGCAGCATGATGGGCACGACAGCCATGACCGAGGCGAGCGAGGTCGCGCTTTCCTCCGCCGTTCCACCCACTTCGATCGAATAGCCGGCAGGAAGGCTCTTGCTCAGGGCCTCGATTTTCGGCTCCAGTTCCTCCACCACTGTTTCCGGCAGCACGCCGGGCCCCACATCCGCCTGCACGGTGAGGGTGGGCACCCGGTTGCGCCGCCAGATGGCGGGGTAGTCCTGCTCAAAGGCGAAGGTCGCGATCTGGCTCAGCGGCACGGTGCGGCCATTGGGCAGGGAGACCTGAAGATTGGGCAGGGTGGCGAGGGAGACGCGCTCCTCATTCGTTGCCCGCGCCACCACATTCACCAGATAGATATGATCCCGCACCTGCGTGACCGGCGTGCCGGAGAGCACCGTGTTCAGCACGGTTGCAAGCTGGGCGGTGGAAAGGCCCAGCAGGCGGGCCTCGTCCTGGTCCACATCGATGCGGATCTGCCGGGCGGGCTCGACCCAGTCGAAATTCACCTTCTCCGCCTTGGGATTGGAGGCAACCACCGCTCCCAGATCCAGCGCGATGGCGCGGACCTTCTCGATATCCGGCCCGGACACACGATATTGTATGGGCCAGCCCACGGGCGGGCCCAGCTCAAGCGGCGAGATGCGGGAAACAAGCTGGGGAAACTCCTCCGCCAGCGCCTTTTCCAGCCGCTTCTGCAACCGGTCGCGCGCGGCGACATCGGTGGCGACAATCACCGTCTGGGTGAAGAAATCATTGGGAAGCTGGACATCGAGCGGCAGATAGAAGCGGATGGCCCCGCGCCCCACATAGGTGCTCCAGCGCTCCACATCCGGGTCATCCTGCAACAGGGCGTCGAAGGCTTCGGCCACCTTCTGGCTGGCATGGATGGAGGCATTTTGCGGGCTGGCCAGATCCACCAGCAGTTCCGGCCTGTCGGACGAGGGGAAGAACTGGCGGGGAATGAGCGGCAGCGCCAGAACCGAGGCCACGAACAGGGCAAGCGTCACAGCCAGTGTGAGCCAGCGCAGTTTCAGGCAGGCAATGAGGAAGGCGCGATACAGCCCCATCACTCCTTTGGGCGGGGCATTCGGGTCTGGCACACTGCCCTGCGGGGGCGCGCGCAGGATCAGCACCTGAAGCAGCGGGGCGAACAGCACCGCCACGAGCCAGGAGGCGATGAGCGCAATCGCCACCACGGCGAACAGGGTGAAGGTATATTCGCCCGCGGAGCTGGCCGCGAACCCCACCGGCACGAAGCCGGCCACCGTCACCAGCGTGCCGGCCAGCATGGCCGTGGCATAGGCCTTGAAGGCGAAGGAGGCGGCCTTGTCCTTCGGGTCTCCGGCGGCAAGGCGGGTGAGGGTGGCATCCGTGGTGGTCATCGCATCATCCACCATCAGCGCCAGCGCGATGATGAGGGCGCCCAGAGAGATGCGCTGCATGTCGATGCCGGAGATCTGCATCATGGCGAACACCACCGCCAGCGTCAGCGGAATGGCCAGCGCGACGATGGCCCCGGCCCGCACCCCCAGCGCAATGAAGGACACCACGAGAATGATGGCGACCGCCTGCCACAGGCTTTCCATGAAATCGGCAATGGCGTTTTCCACCGTCACCGCCTGATCGGCCACAAGCTGGGCCTCGATGCCGATGGGCAGATTGGCGATGATGCGGTTCATCGCCCGGTCTATCTCCTTGCCCATGGCCAGAATGTCGCCGCCCTCCTGCATGGCGATGGCCAGGCCGATGGCCGGTTCACCATTTACCCGGAACATGGGCTGGGGCGGGTCCGCCAGCGCGCGGCGGATGGTGGCGATATCGGCAAGGCGGATGAGGCGGCCATCCACCACGAAGTTCACATTGGCGATGTCGGCTTCGGAATCAAAGGCGCCCGACACGCGCACGGCCAGGTTTTCCGCCCCCGTGCGGATCTCGCCGGAAGGGCGCACGACATTCTGCGTGGCCAGGGCATTGAGCACCGCGGCGCGGTCTATGCCGAGGCTTGCCAGTTCCTGCATCGAGAACTCGATGAAGATCCGCTCTTCCTGCGCCCCCAGAATCTCGATTTTCGAGACATCGGGCACATGCAGCAGTTCGGATCGGACATCCTCCACATAATCGCGCAGTTCGCGATGGGTGAAGCCATCGGCCGTAAAGCCATAGATGATGCCGAAGGTGTCGCCGAACTCATCATTGAAGAAGGGGCCGACAATGCCCTGCGGCAGGGTGTGGCGCATGTCGCTCACGCTCTTGCGCACATGGTACCAGATGTCCGGCACATCGGCGGCGGGGGCCGAGCCTTTCAGCTGCACGAAAATGGTGGTGGTGCCGGGGCGGGTAAAGCTTTCCAGATAGTCGAGCTGCGGCGTTTCCTGCAGGGTGCGCTCAAGGCGCTCGCTCACCTGCTGGAAGGTGTCCTCCAGCGTCGCGCCCGGCCAGTTGGCCTGCACCACCATGGTCTTGATGACAAAGCTGGGATCTTCCGCCCGGCCCAGATTCCGGAAGGCCATCACCCCGGCAATGACCGAAATGGCCATGAGATAGATGACGATGGAGCGATGCCGCAGCGCCCATGCGGAAAGGTTGAAGCCGCCTTTCGCCGCGCCGCTCACCGCGATGCTCCCAGCAGGCGGACCTTCTGGCCCGGATGCAGCGCCTGTACGCCAGCTGTCACCACAATCTCCTGCGGCTTCACCCCATCCGCCAGCGCGACCGAGGTGGGGGTGAAGCGCAGCACCTCCACATTGCGCAGGTTCACGGTGTTGTTCGCCGGGTCCACCACCCATATGGCGGGCTGGCCATTCAGCCGGGTGAGGGCGGAGGCGGGCACTTCGATCGCCTTGTCATTCTCCACCGCCGCATGGCCGACAACGGTGGAGCCAAGGCGCATGGCTTCAGGCGGATTGATGAGGCTCACCCGCACCGGGAAGGTCCGGGTGACAGGATCGGCCTGCGGAGAAATCTCCCGCACACGGCCAGTGGCGGTGACGGACGGGTCCGAGGCGAGGGCGATGGTGATCTGCGGGTCTGCCGGAAGGCTGGCCAGCAGGGCGGCAGGCACCTCGAACACCCCATCGCGCCCATCCTGCCGGGCAACCGTGATGATCGGCTGGCCGGGCTGCACCACTTCGCCGGCCTCTGCATGGCGGGTGGTGACGATGCTGGCGGAATCTGCCCGCAATTCGGTGAAGTCCAGCCGGTCGCGCGCCATCTTCAGCCGCGCCTGTGCATCTTCCACCTGCGAGCGGGCCGCCAGAAAGGCGCGCTCGGCCTGTTCATATTGCGCACGCGGGGTAAAGCCGCGGTTCAGCAGCTCACGCTGGCGTTCATACTGGTTGCGGGTCTGGCTCAGGCTGGCCTGTGCGGCGGAAAGGGCAGCCTGTGCCGAGCGCAGGGCATTTTGCTCATCCTGCGGGTCAAGGCGCGCCAGAACCTGCCCGGGCTCTACCTGGTCTCCCACATTCACAAGGCGTTCGATGATGCGCCCGCCAATGCGAAAGCCGTAGGAAGCCTCATTTCGCGCCTCGACCTGCCCGGTCAGCTGCACGATCTCCGCCGCCGGGCGGAGGGTGGCCACCGTGGTGCGGACCGGGCGGGGCTCAGGCGTCCGCGCCTCTTCCTTTTCGCCACAGGCGGCAAGGGTGAGGGCGGCCAGAAGCAGGGATGCAAACAAAAGAAGAGGAGTGCCCGCCCATCTGTGACGCCCTGTAACAGATTCCGCCATCTGCCCATCCTTCATTTGCGCGGTCGCGCTGCGGTTTCCTTCCACCTTCACCCGGAGGGGCAACGCATCCTCGCGCCTGCCCTGTACACACAAACCTTCAGTGCGCCGCATTGGAACCGGCCGGCACTGTCTTGCTGCCTCAGCTCAGCATATATCCAGAATTAGATATATTCGTCACAAGGCGAAGAACGAGACTTCCTTTGCACTGTACTGAACTTCACCCCCGGAGGAAGAGAAAAGTGCGAGTCTTCGCCACGCTTTTCATCGGCAGATGAAGGTATGTACGGAGGGGTAAGGCCGTGACCACTGGTGAGCTGGCTTTGGACGCGTATCCTTCGGCCGGGATGCGGGCCGGGGCGCGCCGCTCCGCTGTGCGTGCGGGCCTGTGGCTCTCCTGCAATAGGGCGGCGGGCTTCAAGGCCGGGATGATGCGCGGCGTGAAGCTGCCCCGGCCTTTTTGCCGGCTGTGACATCTGCCGTGCGGAGTTTTTCCAATTCCTTGTAATGATGGGACTAATGTCCCAATCCTGCCCCATGGTGCGGCAGGCGCGAACGGGTGAAAGCCGGGTGGGGCGAAGAGCAATATTCCACTTAAGCATATATTGACTCCCCTCAACTTTAGGCGTTGATGCCCCGCATCTGGTATTTTGGTCGGACCAAGTTTGAGCCGTTCCAGAGACCAGTTCATTCAATGGGGGGATGAGCCGGCAGTCAGCTCGGATGAAAGCGCTTCTAAAAGCCTGATCATCAGGCAACCTTGTTCTGAATGGGTGTTTCCTGATGGCGACACCCCAATAATCAGGCGCTTCACGGGGTTCGATGTCGGTATGCCAGGTCAGCCACTCTAAAGTGGTCAGACCAGATGTTCCGCGTCTCCAGCAGGAGAGGTGGGGCTTGAGGTTCGTCCCTTCTGTCGATCACGAACCAGCCCGACCGAGCGGAGCGTCGAACATATGACACCCTGGGCACAAATATATGATCCAGCAGGCAATATCTGGCTCTCCAGCCTGGTTGCCCTCATCCCCATCGTCTTCTTCTTTCTGGCTCTGACGGTTCTGCGCCTGAAGGGCTATGTGGCCGGTACATTGACGGTGCTGCTGTCGCTGCTGGTTGCCATATTCTTTTATGGCATGCCGGTTGATCGCGCGCTCGCGGCGGGTGTGTATGGCTTTTTCTATGGTCTGTGGCCCATCGCCTGGATCATCGTGGCGGCCGTGTTCCTCTACAAGATCGCGGTCAAGACCGGCCAGTTCGACATCATCCGCTCATCCATTCTCTCGGTGACGGAAGATCAGCGTCTCCAGATGCTGCTTGTCGGCTTTGCCTTCGGTGCGTTTCTGGAAGGTGCGGCGGGCTTTGGCGCGCCTGTGGCCATCACGGCGGCGCTGCTGGTGGGGCTTGGCTTCAAGCCGCTCTATGCCGCCGGCCTGTGCCTGATCGCCAATACCGCTCCGGTGGCATTTGGCGCCATGGGTATCCCGATCATCGTGGCCGGACAGGTCACCGGCCTCGATCCCTTCGCGATCGGCCAGATGGCGGGGCGCCAGCTTCCGTTCCTGACCATTATCGTGCTGTTCTGGATCATGGCCATCATGGATGGCTGGCGGGGCGTGCGTGAAACATGGCCGGCGGTGCTGGTGGGCGGTGGCGCATTCGCCATCACGCAGTATTTCACCTCCAATTTCATTGGACCGGAGCTGCCGGACATCACCTCCTCCATCGCCTCCCTGGTCTGCCTCACCCTCTTCCTGAAGGTGTGGAAGCCGGCCCATATCTTCCGCTTCGAGCTGAGCGCGGAAGAAAAGGCCAGGGCAGCCTCCGGTGCGGGTGAAGCCGCCCATGCCGGAAACCACACCCTGGGGCAGATCATCCGCGCCTGGTCGCCCTTCATCATCCTGACGGTGATGGTGACGATCTGGAGCATTGCGCCGTTCAAGGCCCTGTTCGCCGCCAATGGCCCGCTGGCCGGCTGGGTGGTTTCCATTCCGGTGCCGTTCCTGCACCAGCTGGTGGAAAAGATGCCGCCGATTGTCGCCGAGCCGACCATGTATGCGGCGGTGTACCGGTTTGACTGGTTCTCTGCCGTCGGCACGTCCATCTTCATCGCCTGTATTCTGACCGTGCTCTATCTGCGCATGCGCCCGGCGGAAGCGGTGAAGACCTTTGGCGAGACGCTGAACGAGCTGAAGATCCCGATCTATGCCATCGGCATGGTGCTGGCCTTCGCCTTCATCGCCAACTATTCGGGCCTCTCCGCCACGCTGGCGCTGGCTCTGGCGCATACCGGCAAGGCCTTCACCTTCTTCTCGCCCTTCCTGGGCTGGCTGGGTGTGTTCCTCACCGGTTCCGATACCTCGTCCAATGCCCTGTTCGGCGCCCTTCAGGCCCAGACGGCGCACCAGATCGGCGTTTCGGATGTGCTGCTGGTGGCGGCCAATACCACGGGCGGCGTGACCGGCAAGATGATCTCGCCCCAGTCCATCGCCATTGCCTGTGCGGCGGTGGGGCTTGCGGGCCGGGAATCGGATCTGTTCCGCTTCACGGTGAAGCACTCGCTGTTCTTCACCGCTCTGGTGGGCATCATCACTACGCTTCAGGCCTATTGGCTGACATGGATGATTCCCTGAGCCGGGAAGCACCATCATGAAAGGCAGGCCCGCCATGTGCGGGCCTGTTTCGTTTCAGCACCCGCCTTACATCCCGGTGCGGGTCTGCCGGGCTGAAACTCACCCGCCGGAGCGGATTTCCGCCCGGTTCCGGCCGGCCGCCTTGGCCGCATAAAGGGCCTTGTCGGCGCGCCGCAACATGTTGTTCAGGCTCTCATCCGTGGCGTGATGAAGGGCGATGCCGGCGGATGCGGTGAGCGGCACGGTCTGCTCATCCACCGTGAAGGGCCTGTTCTGGATATGGGCCAGAATGGTGCGCACCCGTTCAAGGGCGGTATCCTGCTTCATCCCCTCCAGAAGCAGCACGAATTCCTCGCCTCCCGAGCGGGCGGCAAAATCGCAGGGCCGCAGTGTCTCTTTCAGGCATTGGGCAACCTGCACCAGAGCCCTGTCGCCAATATCATGGCCATAGGTGTCGTTGATGGTCTTGAACTTGTCGACATCGAGAATCGCCAGTGCCAGCCCCTTGTGGGCGGAGCTGGCGCGCTGGACCATGTCCTGCCCGCGTTCCATCAGGGCGCGGCGGTTGGGCAGCCTGGTGAGATAATCCGTCGAGGCCGCCTGCTCGAACTTCTGGCGCAGATAATCGGCGCACATCAGCACGAAGGCGGTGGTGCCGGTGATGGGCAGCAGGGTCGTCACAATGGGTGAGACCATGTTCATCCAGCTTGCATTGCCCTCGATGATGAACTCGCCCCCGAAACGGGTGCTGGCATAATAGATGTAGCGGATGAAGCCGAAGGCGATCACCAGGGAAAACAGGAAGATCAGTATCCGGCGGCTGCTGGAATGGTCCTTTGCGCCGGCCTTGTGCAAGATGTCCACGCACATCCACAAGACCACCACCGTGGCGGCGGAGGCGGCCGTCAGGCGAATGCCGAAATGGGGATAGACGGCCGAGAAAAGGAAGATGAAAACAACGGTGAGAAGGGTTGGCAGGTTTTGCCAGCTTTTCGGGGGCAGGGCATAGAAATGCTGAAGGGCGCGCAGATAGCAGGTGGTGCCGTAAACCAGAAGGCCATTCACCAGGGTCAGCTGAAGGGGGCGGTAAATATCGAGCGTGAAGGAAAGGACAGCGCAGCCCAGCGCGATGAAGACCGTTCCCATTTGCCAGCTGATCGCCGCCGGGCGCAGGCGCTGAGGCAGATCCCGGTAAATGATGGCAAGCACGATACCATTGGCCAGAATGGCCATGGAGATGGCGGCAAATATAGTCCGTGCTTCCATGCATGAGCCCCGTGAGCCTTGCCCATGTTCTTGACCGACGAGGACAGGATTACAAGTCGAATGAGGAGCGGCAGGGGCAACAGGGCAGATACAGATGCGCGCAGCCCTGTGGCGCGCTGAGGGCGATGCCTGGCCCGAGCCGGCGGGATGATCCCCCCGCACTACCCTCAAGCCGGTCTTGCCGCAGCGCATGGATGCGGGAGAGGCGAGGTGCATCGCAGTACAGGCCGGAGAAGGCATCTTCTGCCCCTTGCTGGCGATTTTCGGATGTTCCGAAATCCTCCACCGGGCTCCGGGCAGGGGCTGCATCGCCCTTGCGGGGCTGGCGGCTTTACAGATCAGGCGCGGCGTGTGGTGGGGCCGATGAGTGCTGCCAGTTCCAGTGCGTTGCGCACGCCCATCTTTTCGAGCACCCGCCCGCGATGGACCTCCACCGTGCGCAGGGCGATGCCGAGCGTATCGGCAATATGTTTGTTCTTTTCCCCGCTCAGCATCAGAATCATCACCTCCTCCTCGCGCGCGGACAGGGTGGCGCGCCGGCTGGCAAGATCGCGCTGGATCTGCGCATCCGCCTGCGCGGCCTGGCAGGCGGCCATGGCGTTCAGGGCCAGATCGACGATCTGGTTGTCATTGAACGGTTTCTCGATGAAATCAAAGGCCCCGGCCTTCAGGGCCTGCACCGCAACAGGCACATCGGCATGGCCGGTGAGGAAGATGACCGGGACCACGGAACCCATGGCCCGCAGGCGTTCATGGACCTCGGGGCCGGAGAGGCCATCCATCCGCACATCCAGAATGACACAGGACATGTCATCCAGAGGCTGGGCCCCCAGAAAGGCGTCCCCGCTTTCCCAGCACCGGGCCTTCAGCCCGCGTGATGCCAGCAGGAAGGAGAGGGCGTCGCGGATGGTTTCCTCATCATCGACGATATCGATCATGCCGGTCATGTCTGTTCCCCGGAAGCTGTGGGCAGGATGCCGGTGCGCGGAAGGGTGATGCGAAAGACCGTGCCGCCCCCCGGCGCCGGAAAATGGCTGAGCTGGCCGCGATGCAGCTCCACGATGGACCGGCAGATCTTCAGCCCCATGCCCATGCCCTGCGGCTTGGTGGTGGCGAAGGCATTGAACAGCCGTCCGTCCAGATCCGGCGAAATGCCGCCGCCCTGATCCTGAATCTCGATGATGGCGTCCTCGCCCTGTTCCTTCAGGCGCACACAGACGTCATTGCCATGACGCTGTGCGCCCATCGCCTCCATGCCATTGCGGATGAGATTGATGAGGAGCTGCTCCAGCAGGACGCGATCCGCCTCGACAGGGGTGGGGATGGTGCCGGTGCATTTGAGATGCACCCGGTGCTCGCGCGCATCCGCCGCCAGAAAGCCGATTGTTTCATGGACAACATCGTCCAGCAGGGTGGGGGTGAATTTCGGCTCGCGCTTGCGCACCAGCGCCTGGATGTGATGGATGATCAGCCCGGCGCGGGCCGCCTGATGGGCCAGCTTGCCGGTGGCCTCCTTCATCACCTGCGGATCAGCCCTGTCCTGCTCCATCAGGTTCATCATGCCGGTGGCGTAGGAGGTGATGGAGGAAAGCGGCTGGTTCAGCTCATGGGCCAGTGTGGAGGCCATTTCCCCCAGCGTGACCAGCCGGCCGGTGCGGGCCAGCGCTTCATCCTGCGCCCGGGCCATGCGGGCGGCGCGCTTGGCTTCGGTGATGTCGATGACCGAGCCCATCCAGCCGCGATGCACCCCGCGCGCGTCAATCAGCGGGGCCTCATAGACCTGAATGTCGATATCGTGCCCATCGCGATGGCGGAAACGGGTTTCAAAGCTCTGGCTCACCGCCCCGCCGGCCGCAAGCTTGCGGTGGCGCTCCTCGGTTTCGGGCAGATTGTCCGGGTGCCAGTAGGGCATGGGCGGGGTGTGCCCCACCAGATCCCCGGCCGGCCAGCCGATCAGCTTGCAGAAGGCCGGATTGACGAACAGCACGCGCCCGTTCAGGTCCTTCGCGCGCAGCCCCACTGTCAGGCTTTCCTCCATGGCGCGGCGAAAGGCGGTCTCATCCTGCAACTGCAATTCCACCTTGCGGCTGCGCTTGAGGGCGCGGAACAGGATGAGCAGGGCCAGAATGGCGAAGGTGGCCAGCCCGGCAATGGAGGCGAACAGCACCGTGGCATGGAAGGCGGCGGGGCGTTTGTAGGCGTTGATCTGCAACCAGATGCCATGGAGCGGAGGATCGAAGCTGATGGTGTGCGAGGGGTTCAGCGGGTCCGGCGTCATGCGCTGGCGCTTGGCCAGAACACTGTCATCGGCATCGATGACCCGCACCCCATACTGCTCGGCGATCCACCATGGCAGATGCCGGTGCAACACCTGTTGCAGGGAAAGGGTGGCGGTCATCACTCCCTCGCCATCCGGCAGCTTCATGCCGATGGAAACAGTGCCATCCGGGTTGACCGAACCATAGACCGGGCGTGAGGGCTGGGCATCGATGCGCAGGAGCTGTTCCACCAGCGCATCATCGGAGGGCGCACCGGTGCCGGGCAGGGCGCGGATGCGGGCGCCATCCGGACCATGCCAGACAATGGCCTGCACCTCGGGATTGCCGACAATATGCGTGCGCGCCCGCGCGGCCAGGGTCGCGGCATCGATGCCGCCCGCCGTATCCATGGCGAGGCTGACCAGCATGTCCTCGTCAATATTGAGCTGGAAGCGCAGGGTCTGTTCCACCCACAGCGCATCTGTGGCCAGCTTGATCTGGGCCTGTTCGCTGTCACTGCGGTTTACGGCCCACACCAGCGCCCATACCAGCCCGACAAGGGACAGTATGGCGACAAGGGGCACCAGCGACAAAAGATCAATACGTTGTCGCGGAAGTGTTCCCTCCGCGGCCCAGCGAATGGATCTGAAGGTATCCTGTTCCGCCTCATCTGTCGCAGATCGAACTTTGGTCGTATCCGGAATCACCAGAGGCGTAGTCCTCCCAAGCGTTTGAGTGCCCTTCTTGCGGGAAACCACAATAGCGGCATCGCCAAGGGTGTGACAAGAACGCGAAAACCCGCCGCGCCCAAGGCGGGGGAACCGGAGGAACTGATATGCTTACCCGTCGCACGCTGGTTCGCCTTGCAGGCGCCGCAGCCCTTACGCTGACCACCGCTTTTCCCGCCCTTGCGAATGACAAGCCGGTGACCATCAAGTTCAGCCATGTGGTCGCCCCTGATACGCCAAAGGGCAAGGGTGCGCTCAAGTTCAAGGAGCTGGCGGAGAAGTATACGGATGGCGCCGTGGTGGTTGAGGTCTATCCCAACTCCCAGCTTTACAAGGACAAGGAAGAGCTGGAGGCGCTTCAGCTTGGTGCGGTGCAGATGCTGGCGCCTTCTCTGGCCAAGTTCGGTCCGCTCGGCGTGCAGCAGTTCGAGCTGTTCGACCTGCCCTTCCTGATGGCCAATTATGACGACCTGCGCAAGATCACCGATGGCGAGGTGGGCAAGGGCCTGCTGGCCCGGCTCGAGGACAAGGGCATCAAGGGGCTGGGCTATTGGGACAATGGCTTCAAGGTCATGTCCGCCAATACGCCGATCCAGACCCCGGACGATTTTCTGGGCCTGAAGATGCGCATCCAGTCTTCCAAGATTCTGGAAGCCCAGATGCAGGCGCTCAATGCGGTGCCGCAGGTGATGGCCTTCTCGGAAGTGTATCAGGCGCTGCAGACCGGCGTCGTGGACGGCACCGAGAACCCGCCCTCCAACATGTTCACCCAGAAGATGCATGAAGTGCAGAAGCACGCCACGCTCTCCAACCATGGCTATCTGGGCTATGCGGTGATCGTGAACAAGGCCTTCTGGGATGGCCTGAAGCCGGATGTGCGCGAGAAGCTCGAACAGGCCATGGAAGAGGCCACCGTCTATGCCAACTCGATCGCCAAGGAAGAAAATGAATGGGCGATGGAGCAGATGAAGGCTTCCGGCAAGACCAAGTTCCACGAGCTCACCGATGAAGAGCGCAAGGAATGGATCGAGACCCTGCGCCCCGTTCATGCCCAGGTGGCCAACCGTATCGGCCCGGAGCTGATCAAGCAGTCCTATGAGGCGCTCGGTATCCAGTGATCCCGGACGCGTTTCGGGAATGCTCTTGCAGGGGTGCGTTCACGCACCCCTTTTTTGAACGGGGTTTGCCATGTTCTTGCGCATCCTCGACCGCTTCGAAGAAATACTGATTTCCCTGCTCATGGCCCTGGCCGTGACGCTGATCTTTGTTGCGGTCGTCCATCGCTTCTCCATCGGCTTCGCCGCCGATATCGTGTCCTACGCACGCGCCAACAACATGCCCGAGCTGATGGCCTGGGCACGTTCGGCTTTCCGCTCGATCAATTCGATCAAGCTCACCTGGGCGCAGGAAGCCTGTATCTATCTGTTTGTGTGGATGGCGAAATTCGGCGCGGCCTATGGCGTGCGCCGCGGCATCCATGTGGGTGTGGACATGCTGGTCAACCACCTGCGGGATGACTGGAAGAAGATCGTCACCTGCATCGCCATGTCGGGCGGCATCATCTTCACGGCCATCGTCACCTGGATCGGCGCGGACTTTGTCTATCATGTGGGCAAGGGCGGGCAGATCTCGGCTGACCTCGAAATTCCCATGTGGTTCGTCTATCTCGCCGTGCCGCTCGGTTCCGGCCTGATGTGCTTCCGCTTCATCCAGGCGCTCTATCTCTACATCGTCTATGATTATGTGGCTCACCACGAGCACGAGGAAGTGGACGAGGTGCATGAGGAACAGGCCGCGCAAGCGCGTGTCCTGAAGGAGCAGGAAAAGGCCGGCAACCCCAATAGCGAAAAGGGAGGCCGCGCATGACCGCCCTCATCATCTTTGCCATTCTCGTGGTCATGCTGGCGACGGGCATGCCCGTTTCCATCGCGCTTGGCCTGACGGTGTTCACCTTCCTGTTCGCCTTCACCAATATCCCGATGGACAGCATCGCGCTCAAGCTGTTCACCGGTATCGAGAAGTTCGAGATCATGGCGATCCCGTTCTTCATTCTGGCCGGCAACTTCCTCACCCATGGGGGGGTGGCCAGACGCATGATCCGCTTTGCCACATCCATGGTGGGGCACTGGTATGGCGGCATGGGCCTTGCCGCGGTGCTGGCCTGCGCGCTGTTCGCCGCCATTTCCGGCTCCAGCCCGGCCACGGTGATGGCGGTTGGCTCCATTCTCATCCCGGCCATGGTCAAGATGGGCTATCCGCCCCAGTTCGGCGTGGGAACAGTGGCTTCGGCCGGTGGCCTTGGCATCCTCATTCCGCCCTCCATCGTCATGGTGATGTATGCGGTGGCGACATCGGGCATGATGGTGCAGGGGCCGAATGGCGAGACGGTGCTCTCCGCCTCCATTGGCGACATCTTCATCGCCGGTGTGATTCCGGGCCTCATCCTTGCTGTCATGCTGGGCTTCACCACCTTCCTGCGGGCCTACAAGGGCGGTTATCCGCGTCTGGAGCGGGCAAGCTGGAAGGAGCGCTTCACGGCTTTCCGTGAAAGCATCTGGGGGCTGATGCTTGTCGTCATCATCATGGGCGGCATCTATGGCGGCATCTTCACCCCGACAGAGGCGGCGGCGGTCTCGGCTGTCTATGCCTTCATCGTGGCGGTGTGGATCTATGGCGACATCCGCCTGCGGGATGTGCCGAAAATCCTGCTCACCTCGGCGGGCATGTCGGCGATGCTCCTCTACATCATCACCAATGCGGTGATGTTCGCCTTCATCCTCACCTCGGAGCAGATTCCGCAATCCCTATCTGACTGGATCGTGGATCTGGGGCTGGGCAAGATCGGCTTCCTGCTGATGATCAACATCATGCTGCTTGTCATCGGCATGGTGATGGAGCCCTCAGCCATCGTGCTGATCATGGCGCCGATCCTCTATCCGGTGGCGGTGAAGCTGGGCGTGGACCCGATCCATTTCGGCATCATCCTGATCGTGAACATGGAGATCGGTCTCACCACGCCCCCTGTGGGTCTCAATCTCTATGTCGGTTCGGCCATATCAAAACTTGGACTGACAGCGGTATCGAAGGCCGTGATTCCCTGGTTGCTCACCGCACTGGTCTTCCTGGGGCTCATCACCTACATCCCCGAGATATCGCTGTTCCTGCCCAGACTGATGGGCATGACGAACTGATCCGTTCGTTTCACACAGGTGCCTGAGAATAATGGGCCTGCCCGGCATCAAGCCGGGCAGGCCCGGTTTTTTCCGGGGGCAGGGTGGGGCGTTCGTCCGGCATGCAGAGCCTGCCGCCACCCGCCACGGGGGCGGCCATCCGGCTCTCTCCGGGCAGCTGCGGGAGCTGTTGCGGCAAGGCCGCGCCCCGGAGGAGGGCGGGGGATCCCATCGGTGCGGACATGGATGCACATGCCCGTCCGCCGGAGCTTCCGCTTCCGGCGGCCTTCCGGCTGGCTGCCGTGGGTTCAGGCCGTTCCCGCCAACACCATCTCCTTCAGCGCCACATAATCCGGCTTGCCGGAGCCCAGAAGCGGCACCTTGCCCTTGATCACCTCGGCGGGAACGGAGAGTTCGCTCACCCCCTTCTTGCGGGCGAAAGCCTGAAGGGCGCTGCGGCTGGCTTCTTCCGTCTCGGCCACCAGAACCAGCTTCTCGCCCTTGCGCAGATCGCTCACCGAGGTGACAGCCAGCAGCACGCCGGGCCACAGTTCCGAGGCCAGAGCCTCCACGGCCGCCAGCGAGATCATCTCCCCGCCAATCTTCGCGAACCGCTTGGCGCGGCCGAGAATGGTGACAAAGCCCTCATCATCGATACTGACAATATCGCCGGTATCATGCCAGCCGCGCTCCGGCGGTTCGAGCACGCCCGGATTTTCCACTCGCAAATAGCCGGCCATGATGTTGGGGCCGCGAATGAACAGCCGCCCGCCTTCCTCCACCCCGGGAACCGGCTCAAGGCGCGGCTCGATGCCGGGCATGAGTTTTCCGACAGTGCCGGCCTTGTTGTACATGGGGGTGTTGAGCGCAATCACGGGGGAGGCCTCGGTCACGCCATAGCCTTCCAGAATGCGCAGGCCGAACTTCTCCATATAGGTTTTGCGCGTGGCGGCCTTCACCGGCTCCGCTCCGGCGAAGCAATAGCGGATGGAGCGGAAGTCATAGGGGTGGGCCGTGCGAGCATAGCCGGAAAGGAAGGTATCCGTGCCGAAGATGATGGTGGCGTTGGAGGAGTAGATCGCCTCCGGGATGATGCGGTAATGCAGCGGCGAGGGATAGAAATAGACCGGCACGCCAGAGACCAGCGGCAGCACGGTGCCCGCCGTGAGGCCGAAGGAGTGGAAGACGGGCAGGACATTGAACACCTTGTCGCCCTTGTGAAAGTCCACCCGCGCTGCGGCCTGCGCGGTATTTGCCAGCATGTTGGCATGGGTGAGCACCACGCCCTTGGGCGTGCCCTCGGAGCCGGAGGTGAACAGGATGGAGACCCTGTCCGCACAGGTGCGGGCCACCAGCGGGCGGCTGCGGTTGAGCAGCGCCAGAATCTTGCGGCGCAGGGTGATTTCCGGCCGGATATCCTCCAGCCACACGATACGCAGTCCATCCTGGGCCAGCGCATCCATCACATCCTTCAGCCGGGCCTTCTCGATGAAGGCGCGTGAGGTGACGATGCTGCGCACGTCCGCGGCCTTGCAGGCGGCGCGGAGGTTCAGAAGGCCCGCCGAGAAGTTCAGCATGGCCGGGACCTTCCCGGCGGAGACCAGCGCCAGCCATGTCACGGCCACGCCATTGGCATTCGGCAGCAGCAGGCCCACGGCCTCCTCGCCCTTCAGCACATAGGCCAGCTCATGACCCAGCGCCCGCGCGCCCGTCAGCAGCTTGCCATAGGTGAGGGCGCCGGAGAGCGGATCTTCCACCGCCACGCGGCCCATGCCGTAACTGTCCGCCGCGCGGATCACCTCCTCCAGCACGGTTCCGGTCTTGCCGGAGGTGGAGAAGACCAGATTGGACATGATGGTATAAAGGCTTGCCCCCGCCGCCATGCGCCGCTTGCGCCCGATGATGGAGGGATCGACCTCCAGCCTCTCGGGCGGATTGATGGTGACACGGACCTTGGGGAAAAGCTGGCGGCGGGTCTGCATGGAAGACAGGTGCGAGGCATAGGTGCGCTCCAGCCCGTCAATCTTGATCGGCACCACCATGGAGCGGGTGCGGTCGGCCACCATGGCCGCGCCATCATAGACCTTCATCAGGCTGCCGGTGACGGTGATGCGCCCCTCGGGGAAGATGACCAGCGGGTTGCCCGCCGCCACGAGGCGGATGAGCGTGCGGGTACCCATCGGCTTGGTGGGGTCCAGCGGCACGGCATTGACCATGGGCAGGAAGGGCTTCACCCACCATTTCTGCGCGATGGTGGAATCAATGGCGAAGACCGGCTTGCGCATCGTCCCGTTCTCGGTGATGGCCAGCGCCAGCATCGCATCCAGATAGGACACGTGATTGAGGGCGAGAATGGGAGTGGGGCCGGCTTTCTCAAGGTTCTCCATGCCCTTCACCTCCAGCCTGAAGATGGCCCGGAAGAGGATGGTGATGGCATCGCGCAGCGGCTGGGTGGGCAGGTGGCGAAGCATCAGCACGGCGGCGATGAGGGAGAGCACGCCCAGCGCCAGCGCCACCATGGAGAGCGATGCGCCCGCCCTCTGGGCGAGGCCGGCCGTCAGCGTGGCCGCCACGGTGAAGAGTGCGTTCATGATGTTGTTGGCGGCCACCGCCCGCGCGCGCGCCTCGGGCCGGGCCCATGCCTGGAATGCGGCAAAGGCCGGCACGATGAGGAAGGCGCCGGACATGGCCGCAAGGGAGAGGGTCACCACCAGATTGATGGCGAGGGGACTGGCGAAAAAGGCTGTCGCGGCCGGCTCCTCCACCGGCTGCGCCGCGCCCATCACCCAGGACAGGTTGAGGCTGCACAGGCCGAAGATGAGGGTGCCGAACACCGCCTGCAAAAGCACGATGCGCCCGGCTGAAAGCCATGCCGCAATGGCCGAGCCGATGCCGATGGACACCGCGAACACCATGAAGCAGATGGCGATGTCGATCTCGTTTCCGCCGACACTCTTCACGAAGGGCGGCAGGATGGCGGTGATGATCGCCCCGCACAGCCAGAACCATGACACCATGAGCATGGTGACCAGCAGCCTGCGCTCCTCGAACACATCGCGCATGATCTCCCATGAGGATCGGGCGATGTTCCACTGGATCTTCAGGTCCGGCGCACCGGATCCGGTGCGGGGCATGTAGCAGCTGGCGAGGAAGGCCAGCGTTGCAAAGGTGCCCAGAAGCAGGCCGAAAACCAGCGCGTTTCCCCCGCCCATGGAATAGGAGATGCCGGCCAGAATGGTGCCGGCCAGAATGGCGATGAAGGTGCCCCCTTCAATCCACGCATTGCCCTTGGCCAGCTCGCTGCGCTCCAGATAATCCGGCAGGATGCCGTATTTCACCGGCCCGAAGAGGGCGGAGCCCAGACCGAACAGGAACAGCGAGACCATCATGACCGGGATGGAGCCCATGCCGATGCCGGCAGCCGCCAGAATGGCCACGAGAATTTCCGCGCCCTTCAGATAGCGGGCGACAACGGCCTTGTCATATTTGTCGGCGATTTCGCCGCCGAGTGAGGAAAACAGCACAAAGGGCGCCATGAAGACAGCGCCCGCCAGCGTGACGATTGAGGCCGCCTGTTCTGCCGCAAGCGTTGCCAGAACCACAAAGACCAGTGAGTTCTTGAGGAAATTGTCTGAGAACGCAGCCAGGAACTGGGTCCAGAACAAGGGCGCAAAGCGCCGCGAACCCATTAATCCACGCTGTGGGGACATGCTCTGCTCCGTTCCATCCAACGGCGCAGAAGACCCTTCCGCCCGTGTCCGTCGCCTGTTTCCTGTTCCTGCCGGTTTATCGCGGTCTCCTGCCGCGAGCCAGCATGTTGTTGACACCTGCGGGCGCGCCGGTGCCGGCCCATGGTTGCGGCATGGCCGCAGCAGGGAACAGCGCTCGCCCGCCACCGTGTGACTGGCTCGGGGAGCAAGCGGGCTTGGTCTTGACGGCAGAGGGCGCTAGATCTGTGGCATATGACAAGGAGTCATGCCCGATGATCGATATCCAGCCGCTGGCCATATTGCGCGAGATTGACCGGACAGGAAGCCTCACCCAGGCAGCCGATCAGCTCAACCTGACCCAGTCGGCGGTCAGCCATGCCATCCGCCGGTTCGAGGAGCGCCATGGTGTCAAGCTCTGGGAGCGTGAGGGGCACAAGCTGCGTTTGACGCTGACCGGAGAGTATCTTCTGGGGCTGGCGATGCGGGTGCTGCCGCAGCTTGAACATGGGGCGATCGTGCTGGAGGATTATGCGCGCGGCCGCCGCGGCGCGATCCGTGTGGGGATGGAGTGCCACCCCTGCCAGGATTGGCTGATGCGGGTGGTGGACCCGTTTCTGGCGCAGTGGCCCGATGTCGATCTGGATGTGACCACGGCCTTCCAGTTCGGCGGGCTGGCCGCGCTTCTGAGCCATGAGATCGACATTCTCGTCACCCCCGATCCGGTCGAGCGTCCCGGGCTCGAATATACGCCTGTCTTCGATTACGAGCTGGTTCTGGCCGTCGCCGAAACCCATCCTCTGGCCCGCAAGCTCCAGGTCGAGCCCGAGGATCTGGCCAGTGAAACGCTCATCACCTATCCCGTTTCCCGCGAAAGGCTGGACATCTATACCCGCTTTCTGGTTCCGGCCCATGCCCTGCCACGCCGTCATCGCACGGTGGAAACAACCGATCTGATGTTGCGGCTGGTGGCCTCGGGCCGCGCGGTGAGCGCGACACCCGACTGGCTCTTGCGCGAGGCCAAGGGGGTGAAGGGCGTGCGGATCGGCGAGGGGATCGCGAAGTCCATCCATCTGGGGCATCGCAAGGGCATGTCCGCCAGCTATCTGGAGGGCTTCATCCGTCTGGCCGGAAGTGTCCGGGTCTGATCTGTCTGGGAAGGGTGCGCCCGGGGCTTTGGCCGTGGTGCGGAAGCGTCTGCGGGCCATGGGTGAGGCGTGGCTTCAGAAGCGCATGACGGAATGTCATGCTTTCCTGAAAGAATATCATTTTTTTTCATGTTCGGGCTTCGGCATAAGGAGGGCACTAGCCGACACAGGTCGACCACTGACTGAGCCCGCCTGAAGTCCATTCGGGAAGCGCCGGGCAAGAGGGAAGCGGCCTCGGGCTTTGTCTTGGAAGCCAGGAGACCAGATTCCAATGACCAAAGACTTCACCTTCACCATCAAGAACCTGCCTTTCAACGAGGATTACACCCCCGCCGACAGCACGCGGCTGACCACCAATTTCGCCAATCTGGCGCGGGGGGAAAGCCGCCAGCAGAATCTGCGCAATGCGCTGGAGATGATCGACAACCGCTTCAATAGCCTTGCGCAATGGGACAATCCCAAGAGTGACCGCTACGGTGTCGAGCTGGACATCATTTCCGTCGATCTGGATATTGACGGCACCGGCCATGCCTTCCCGGCCATAGAAATCCTGAAGACGTCGATCGTCGACCGCAAGAGCGGCGCGCGCATCGAGGGGCTGGTCGGCAACAACTTCTCCTCCTATGTGCGCGATTACGATTTCAGCGTCAGGCTGCCGGAGTACAACAAGGATCGCGCCGGCTTCAGCATTCCGGACGATTTCGGCGATCTCCACGGCAAGATCTTCAAGAGCTTCGTATTTTCCGACACCTATAAAGCGCATTTCCACAAATTGCCGGTGATCTGCCTGAGCGTCTCGCACAACAAGATCTATCGCCGCACGACAAATCACCATCCTGTTCTGGGCTTTGAATATCTGCCGAACGAGACCTCCCTGACCGAGCAGTATTTCAGGAAGATGGGCATGGAGGTGCGCTACTTCATGCCGCCCAACAGCGTGGCCCCGCTGGCATTCTATTTCTTCGGGGATCTGCTCAACGATTACACCAATATCGAGCTGATCGGCACCATCGCCACGATGGAGACCTTCCAGAAGATTTACCGTCCCGAGATCTACAATGCCAATTCCGCGGCCGGCGACGTGTTCGAGCCGAGCCTGCAGCATCAGGACCATTCGCTGACCCGGATCGTCTATGACCGGGAAGAGCGCAGCCAGCTGGCTGTCCAGCAGGGCCGGTTCGCCGAAGATCACTTCATCAAGCCGTATCGTGCCATTCTGGACGCATGGTCCGCGCGATACGCCGCCTGAACGCACACACAGATATCCAGTCTATAAGGTTACGCCCCATGACCAAACTGCTTCCCACGTCGACCGCCGGCAGCCTCCCGAAACCCTCCTGGCTTGCCGAGCCGGAGAAGCTCTGGTCGCCCTGGAAGCTCGACGGTGCGGATCTTCTCGCGGCCAAGCAGGACGCGCTTCTCGTGACGCTGGCCGAGCAGGACCGTGCCGGGATCGATATCGTCAGCGATGGCGAACAGACCCGCCAGCATTTCGTCACCACCTTCATCGAGCATCTTGAGGGCGTCGATTTCCAGAAGCGGGAAACCGTCAGGATCCGCAATCGCTATGATGCCAGCGTGCCGACTGTTGTCAGCGCTGTTTCCCGGCAAAAGCCGGTGTTCGTGGAGGATGCCAGATTCCTGCGCGCCCAGACCAGCAAGCCGATCAAATGGGCCCTGCCGGGGCCGATGACGATGATCGATACGCTCTATGACGCCCACTACAAGAGCCGTGAGAAACTCGCCTGGGAATTCGCCACCATCCTCAATCAGGAAGCCCGGGAGCTTGAGGCGGCAGGTGTCGACATCATCCAGTTCGACGAGCCCGCCTTCAATGTGTTCTTCGACGAGGTGAATGATTGGGGCATTGCCACGCTGGAGCGGGCGATCGAGGGCCTGAAATGCCAGACGGCCGTCCATATCTGCTACGGCTATGGCATCAAGGCCAATACCGACTGGAAAAAGACCCTCGGCTCAGAATGGCGCCAGTATGAGGAGATCTTCCCCGGCATCCGGAAGTCAGGCGTGGATCTGGTGTCGCTGGAATGCCAGAACTCGCATGTTCCGATGGATCTGATCGAGCTGCTGCGGGGCAAGAAGGTGATGGTCGGGGCCATTGATGTGGCGACCAACACGATCGAAACTCCGGAAGATGTGGCCAATACCCTGCGCAAGGCCCTGAAGTTCGTGGATGCGGACAAGCTCTATCCCTGCACCAATTGCGGCATGGCCCCGCTTTCCCGCGATGTTGCGCGGGGCAAGCTGAATGCCCTTTCCGCCGGCGCGGAAATCGTGCGGCAGGAACTCTCCGCCACCCGCGCTGCGCAGTAGTCACCACCCGGCATGACCCGGCTTCCGCCCCGAGGCGCTATCGGCATGTGCATGCTGCCGGTCCGCACCCCGGGGCGGGTCCGTGCATGAGGGCCGCGCGTGACCACGGCGCCTGCGGGCGGAAATGGCCGCGCTGAACATGATCCTCACGGCTGTGCAGCCTTGAAGGCATGGGCCTGCCCCTTTTACAGAAGAAGATCCCTATGTCCTCTGGCACCCTTCTGGAGACCATTCCCCCGCACGCCTTGCGCGAATGCTGCGGCCGCTTTGCCTCCGGCGTCACGGTCATCACCACCTGCACACCCGATGGCGTTCATGGCATGACAGCCAGCGCGTTCATGTCCGTCTCTCTTGATCCGCCTTTGATTGCCATATCGGTGGACCGCAAATCGAGAATGCTTGGCAAGCTTCAGGCTTCAGGTCGCTATGCGGTGAACATCCTCTCACATCATATGCGCCCGCATGCCCTTCATTTCGCAGGAAAACGGGACGAGACACTCAGTGACCTGTTTCTGGATCGCCATGGCCTGCCTGTCCTGCGCGATGCCGCGGCTGTGCTGATTGCCGATGTGGTGCAACAGGTCGAGGCGGGCGATCACATTCTTTTCCTGGGCCATGTCAGGCATCTGGAACATGATCCGGAAGCCGCGCCCCTGCTATATCATGCAGGCCGGTTCGGCAGCCTTGCAGCGCATTGCGCGGGTTGAGTCTTTCGGGCAGGGGATTGCTCCCGGCGCACGGATCTTGAACCCGAACCTTCGCGGATGCGCGGACAGGCTGATGGGATGCACAGTTCAGCCGTCTGGTGCCGTGGCTGATCCTTGTCGCGACCGTTCTGTTCGCCCTGGGACCCTGGCTACGCCAGGCCATCGAACGGCATGCTCGCGGTCAGGTGCCGCACCTGGTGGCGACGGGGGTGGAGTTCCTGACCGCACTCTATGGCGGCTACTTCGGCGCCGGCCTGGGCATCATGCTGATGGCGATCCTGACCTTGCTGGGTGTGCGCGATGTCCAGGAGGCCAACGCCGTCAAGAATGCGATGGCTACCGTCGTGACCAGTGCCGCGGTGATGCTTTTCGTCGTCACCGGGTCCATCGCCTGGGCGCAAGGCAGTGCGGTCCTGCTGGGCGCGATCGTGAGGGGCTATGCCGGCGCGCGGTTGGCGCTCGCGGCGTACTTCGGACTGGAGGCGGGCGCGTGATGGATCGCTTGCAGCGGGCGCGCGACGCCCACACCTATGCGAACGTGGCGCTTCCCGGCAGCGCCAATGGCGCGCGATACTGCTTTCCGCGGTCCGCTGCGTTTGCGGACAACGCGGCGCCGACCCTGCCTCCCGCCTGGATCTGCCAACCCGACTCGACCGACTGGGTAGCGTGTCGATTTAATTGGCGAACTTTCTGTGAGGAGTCCCTTCGATGAATCCAATCGATGCACTGACCGCGCTCTGGTCGCTGGGCGGGCTGCCGCCGCAGGCGCTGGCCGGAATCGCGCTGACGGGCAGCGACCCGGTGTTTCCCTCGTCCTTCGCCGTCGGCACCGCCGCGCAGACCAGCATTGCCGCGGCCGCGCTCGCCGCCTGCGAACTCGGCCATGAGCGGGGTGCTCCGCGCCAGCGTGTCGCCGTGGACATGGCCCACGCCGCCGCCGAATGCACCGGCTGGTTCACGCTCGACGGCCAGGAGCCCGAGCTGTGGGACCCGTTCGCCGGCCTGTACCGCTGCGCCGATGGCTACGTGCGTGTCCACACCAACTTCCCGCACCACCGCGATGGCGCGCTGCGCCTGCTGGGCCTGGACCCAGCAACTGCCACACGCGCCGACGCAGAGCAGGCCCTGCTGGGTTGGAAGGCGCTGGACTTCGAGCAGGCCGCGGCCGACCACGCACTGGTGGCCACGGCGTTGCGCAGCTTCGCCGAGTGGGATGCCACGCCCCAGGGTCAGGCGGTGGCCTCGCAACCCTTGATGACCATCACCCGAATCGCCGATGCGCCACCGCGCGCACTGCCGCCCCTGGCGGCCGATGAGCGGCCGCTCGCCGGCCTGCGCGTGCTCGACCTCACGCGCATCCTGGCCGGCCCCGTCGGTGGGCGGGCGATGGCCTCGTTCGGCGCGGACGTGATGCTGGTCAACTCACCGAACCTGCCCAACATCGCTGCTATTGCCGAAACCAGCCGCGGCAAGCGCTCGGTGCACATCGACCTGCGCAGCGAGGCCGGGCGCGAAGCGCTGTGGCGGCTCGTGGAAGACGCCCACGTGTTCTCGCAGGGGTACCGGCCCGGCAGCCTGGCCGCGCTCGGCTTCTCGCCTGAGGCCCTGGCCGCGCGCCGGCCAGGCATCGTCGCCGTGTCGCTGACTGCCTACGGCACGCAAGGGCCCTGGGCCGACCGGCGCGGTTTCGATTCGCTGGTGCAGACGGCGATGGGCTTCAACCACGCCGAGGGCGAGGCGGCGGGCGACGGCAAGCCGCGCGCGCTGCCGATGCAGATCCTCGACCAGGCCAGCGGCTTCCTGATGGCTTTCGGCGCCGCCGCCGCGCTGTGGCGACAGTCGCGCGAAGGGGGAAGCTGGCACGTGCAGGTGTCGCTGGCGCAGACCGGGCACTGGCTGCGCGGGCTGGGGCGCATCGAAGAGGGCCTGCGGGCCGGCAGGCCGGACCTCAGCACCTGGCTCGCCGCCGAAATCTCCGGCTTCGGCCTGCTGCGCGCCGTGTGCCCCAGCGCGCAACTGGCGCGAACACCGGCCGGCTATGCGCGACCGTCAGTGCCGCCGGGAACGGATCGCCCGAACTGGTGAGAGGTTGTCCGCAAGCCGAGAGTTGATACGGCCGGCCCCCTTGAATGAGCGATATTCCAGGTCACCCCGGCGATGCATAGCGTGCCGCACCGATGCCTGCCACGTCAGCCTTGTCCTCTCATCTGCAGCGGACCATTGCCCTGGCGGCGGGCGCATCCGTGGCCAACAGCTACTACAACCAGCCGCTTCTCGGCGAATTGGGCCGGGAGTTCGCGCTCTCTGCGGGGACCGTGACCTGGCTGCCCGTGCTCACCCAGGCGGGCAATGCCCTGGGCGTGCTTTTCCTGGCACCACTGGGTGCCGATGATGTCCAGCAGGTGCGCGCGGGTGATCTCGTAGATGGTCAGGTGCCGCAGCGACGGAAACACGTCCTTCTTGAAGACGCGCCCGATCTGTTCCAAGCTGGTCTGCCGTCCTTCCTCCAGCGAGAGGCAGCGATGGGCCAGCCATTGCTCGTAGACGGCCATGAGGTGTGCTCGCCGGCCAGGACGATCGCGTGCCGCTTGCGCTTGCGTTCGCTGTGGGGATTGACGCCCTTGGCGAGCAGCGAGCGGGCTTCATCGCGAAGCGTACGGGCGTTCTTCAGAGAGAGTGCTGGATACGCGCCGAAGGACATGCGGTCGCGCTTGCCGCCCCGCGAGAAGCGGAAGTGCCAGGCCTTTGCACCGGTGGCTGAAACAAAGAGGGAAAGGCCGTCTGTGTCGGCCAGGGTGTAGGGCTTGCCGGTCGCCTTGGCTTGGCGAACCGTGAGGTCCGAAAGCATGATCCCAACTCCATGAAAGCGAGTTGAGTGCCATGTTTCCCATCGAGCCTCGGCTCCCCCCAGCAACAATGCGGAATCGAGAAGCTCCGCATTGAGATGTACCACTTGATGTACCGGTTTTGACCGGCTGTCAGTGGATCTCGCTGGACGTCACTGGAGCGGGTTCTCTGGAAAAGCCGAATCGTGACAATGACTTGCAACACTCCGTGGACGTCTTTGGAATACCATGGAAAGTTGAAGTGGAGCGGGCGAAGGGAATCGAACCCTCGTATGCAGCTTGGGAAGCTGCCGTTCTACCATTGAACTACGCCCGCATGCCCGGCACAATAAACAGGCTCCTCCCCTGCCAGCAAGTGCAAATGCGCATTCAGGCCCATCTTTGAACAGCCCTTTTCATCTTTTCACGCCGCGCCTGCCCGCCCGAAGGGACATTTCCGGCCGGATGGCTTGAGCTTCCCGCCCAGCCGTGGCACCTCATGCGCAAGATGGAAGGAGAGCTTCATGGTTGATGGCGCAGCGATGTCTGGCAGCACCCCGGCAGGGCAGGGGGCTCCGCCTCTGGTCCATGGCCTGTCTGCATTCGCCGGTGATTATGATGTGATCCTGTGTGATATCTGGGGCGTTATTCATAATGGTGTGGCCGCCTTCCCGGCCGCCTGTGCGGCGCTGGAAAAGGCCCGGGCCGGTGGCGCGCGCGTGGTGCTGGTTTCCAATGCGCCGCGCCCCAATCCTTATGTCTCCATCATTCTGGATGGGCTTGGCGCGCAGCGCAGCGCCTATGATGCGATTGTGACATCCGGCGATGTCACGCGCATGCTCATGTCCCAGCACAGCGGATCGCGGATGTTCCATCTGGGCCCGGAGCGGGATCTGCCGCTGTTCGAGGGGGTGGATGTGACGCTGGTGCCGCTGGAGGAAGCGCAGGGCGTGGTCTGCACCGGCCTGTTCGATGATACGGTGGAAACGCCGGATGATTATGCCGAGATGCTGGCCCGGATGGGGGAGCAGGATCTGCCCTTCATCTGCGCCAATCCGGATCTTGTGGTGGAGCGCGGCCCGCGTCTCATCTATTGCGCCGGGGCCATCGCTGTCGCCTATGAGGCGATTGGCGGTGAGGTGGCCTATTGCGGCAAGCCGCACCAGCCGATTTATGACCTTGCCCTCCAGACCGCCACGGACCTGTGCGGCCGGCAGATCGACCATTCCCGGGTGCTGGCCATTGGTGATGCCCTGCGCACGGATATTCTGGGCGCCAGCCGCATGGGGCTGGACAGCCTGTTCATTGCGGCGGGCATTCATGCGCAGGATTTGCGGGCGGATGACGAGACCGCCCCGGATGAAGGCGCTCTTGCTGCCCTGTTCGAGGGCCAGCCCCGGCCGCGAGGCGTCATGTCCCGCCTGTCCTGGTAGGTGCGGCTGCACATGTCTGGCCCGGCTGTGCGTGGATTGACACTGCAGCAGGGGTGCGCGCGGTGCCTTCCCCATGATATGTGCAGGATCGCGCATGGAGCAGGCCACCCGGCTTCCGTGCGCGCCACATATGTCCATCTGCCTGCCGGCGGGATCTGAATGCCGATGCCTTCTTCTTCGTCTCCCTTCCCCGTTCTTGTGCATGGTTCCGCTCCCCTGCCTGCGTCATGCGCGCGGCCGGTTCTGGCGATCGGCAATTTTGACGGGGTGCATCGTGGCCATCGCGCGGTTTTTGCCGCTGCGCAGCGCATGGCGCAGGAAAAGGGGGTGAAGGCGCTGGCGCTCACCTTCGAGCCGCATCCGCGCAGTTTCTTCAATCCGGCTTCCGCGCCTTTCCGCCTCACGCCGGAGGCGGAGAAGCTCGCGCTCATTGGCCAGAGCGGGCTGGCCGGCTCCATCGTGCTGCCTTTTGATACCGCACTGGCCAGTCTTGGAGCGGAAGATTTCGTGCGCACCATTCTGGTGGAGCGGTACCAGATCAGCGGCGCCGTGGTGGGGTTTGATTTCCATTTCGGCAAGGGCCGGTCCGGCTCTCCCGCCTTTCTGAAAGAGGCGGGCGCGCGATATGGATTTGATGTGACCATCGTCGAGGCGCTGCTGGATGAGGGGGATCCCATTTCCTCCACCACCATTCGCCGGGCACTGGCGGAAGGGCAGGTGGGCCATGCCGCCCACATGCTGGGGCGCCCTTTCCGCGTTTCCGCGCCGGTGCAGCATGGGCAGAAGCTGGGGCGCGATCTCGGCTTTCCCACCGCCAATCTGGCGCTGGGGCCGGATATCTCGCTGGCTTTCGGCATCTATGCGGTGCGCGTGCACACCCCGCAGGGCTGGCATGATGGCGTGGCAAGCTATGGCCGCCGCCCGACATTCGACAATGGCGCGGCGTTGCTCGAGGTTCATATCTTCGATTTCACCGGGGATCTCTATGGCGAGACCCTGCAGGTGGACCTCATCTCCTGGCTGAGGCCGGAGCTGAAATTCGACGGGGTGGAGGCGCTGGTGGAGCAGATCCGGGAGGATGCGCGCCGGGCGCGAGAAATTCTGGAGCCGCGCTGATCGGCCGGTGAGGGACGGGATTCGTCTTTTCGTCCCTGCCGCAACGGCAGGGGTGGCGGATTGTCAGAAAAGGGACAAAAAGTGCTCTCCCGCACCAGATTTGCAGTTTGAGTTAGCCACACCTTAACCGGCGGACGCCCACAGTCAGCATCACTTCTTCATGCTGCGAGTTAAGGCTGCCACCCTTGTCCGCCACTGCCATTCCATCCGCGCCGGAAAACGAGCGCCGCTCTCCCTTCATCCGTCTCGCCGAGCTTCTGGCGCAGACCGAGCCTGCACGCGCGCCCCTGAGCGCGGCTGTCGGGGAGCCGCAGCATGCCATGCCCGGCTTTGTCGGCCCCGTCTTGCAGGCCGCGCTGCCCGGCTTTGGTCACTATCCGCGCGCCGAGGGCACGCTCCCCTTCCGGGAGGCGGCGGCCAACTGGCTGAACCGACGCTACAGCCTTGCCCGTCCGGTTGATCCTGCCAGCGAGGTTCTGGCGCTGAATGGCTCGCGGGAGGGGCTGTTCTCCGCGGCACTGGTGGCGCGCCGTCTTGCCGGTGCGGACAAGTCCCGCCCGGTGATGCTGTTGCCAAACCCTTTCTATGCGGCCTATGCCGCCGGCGCCGAGGCCGCGGGATGCGAGGCGGTGGTGGTGCCCACGCACCGTGACAGCGGCTGGCTGCCGGATCTGGATGCGCTGGAGCCTGAGCTTCTGGCCCGCACGGTGGCGATCTATCTGGCCTCGCCCGCCAATCCGCAGGGCTCCATCGCGGCGCCAGCCTATCTGGCCCGGGTGCTGGAGCTGGCGCGCCGGCATGGGGCCTATCTGTTCTCGGACGAGTGCTATTCGGAAATCTATCTGGGGGCTGAAAAGCCCACGGGCATTCTGGAGGTCGCCGGGGGGGATTACAGCCGCGCCGTGACCTTCAACTCCCTGTCCAAGCGCTCGTCCCTTCCGGGGTTGCGCTGCGGCTTCTGCGCGGGTGATCCGGAATTCCTGAAGGCGTTCCTCGCCTTTCGCTGGGTGGCCGCCCCGCAGGTGCCGGAGCCCTTGCAGGCGGTGGGCATCGCCGCGCTGGAGGATGAGGCGCATGTGGAGGCTTCCCGCGCGCTTTATGTCGCCAAGTTCGATCTGGCGGACCGGATTCTGGCCGGGCGCTATGGCTATGAGCGGCCCGGTGGCGGCTTCTTCCTGTGGCTCGATGTCTCCCATCTGGCGAGCGGGAGCCTGAGCGGGGGCGAGGCGGCCGCGCTGAAGCTGTGGCGCGAGCAGGGGCTGCGTACCGTTCCGGGCGGTTATCTAGCCCGTCGTGATCTGACCGGCGTCAATCCTTGCCAGAACTGGCTGCGGGTGGCGCTGGTGCATGACCTTTCAACCAGCGAGGAGGTGTTGCAGCGCCTCGTCGCCGCACTGGACTGAGGGAGAGCAGGCCATGGCACGCCGCACACAAGTGGACGCCGTGATGCATTCGCGCATGCAATTGCAGTCCTCGCGCTTCGACTTCATTCCCGAGAGCGTGCGGCTGGCCGTGCGCCGGCGCAGCCGGCAGGCCATTGGCCTTGCGGTCATCGGCGTGGGCCTGCTGGCGCTTGTGGCGCTGGGCACATGGTCTGCCAGTGACCCGAGCTTTTCCAACGCCACCAATGCGCAGGTGGAGAACCTGCTGGGCCGGCCGGGGGCGATCCTTGCCGATCTGCTGATGCAGCTTTTCGGGCTGGCATCGCTGGCGCTGGTGCTGCCGCTGCTCTACTGGGGCTGGCGTCTGGTGACCCATCGTCCCTTCAGCGCGGAGAAACTGCGCTTCGCCGCATGGATGGTGGGCCTGCTCGGCGCATGTGTGTTTCTGGGCGCGATGCCCCGGCTGGACAGCTGGCCGACCACAACCGGAATGGGGGGCGCGATTGGCGACCTGTTCCTGCGCCTTGCCAATCTGTTCGGCACCGGGGCAACCGCGGCCATCGGCCATTTGGTGCTTGGCGCCATCGGGGCGGTTCTTGGAGCTGGCGGGCTGTTTCTCGCCCTTGCCGGGGGACGGCGCACGCCGCTGGTGGAAACCGCGGATGAATGGGACGAGGACAGCACTGATGACGAGGATGAGGAGGACAATGCGGCCATCTCCCTCGGTGCGCTGACCCATATGTTCCTCATGCTCAAGGCCCGCCTGTTCGGTGCCCGGCTGCGCCCTGTGCGCAGGAAGGCGCCGGCTCCGGTGGCACCGGGCGTGTCCCGTCTTGAGCCGAGTCTCGGCGGGCGTTCTGCAAGCCCCGTGGAAGCGGCCGCCGCGGCCTTTTCCGCGCAGGATCTGGAGGACGAGGATCCGCTGGCCCCGCCCGCGGGCCGCCGTGCGCCGCGCGGAAGCCGTGGGCGTGCCTCGGGCCGCTACATGTTCCCCTCTCTCGATATCCTGACCGCACCCCCGGCCCAGAACAGGCCGGCGCAGAGCCAGGAGGCGCTGAACGACTCCGCAGCGCTGCTGCAAAACACGCTGGAGGATTTCGGCGTGCGGGGCGAGATCGTGAATGTGCGCCCCGGCCCGGTGGTCACCCTTTATGAGCTGGAGCCCGCGCCCGGCATCAAGTCCTCCCGCGTGATCGGGCTGGCGGATGACATCGCCCGTTCCATGAGCGCCATTTCCGCCCGCGTTGCGGTGGTCCCCGGCCGCAATGTCATCGGCATCGAGCTGCCCAACCCGAAGCGCGAGAAGGTGCTGCTGCGCGAGATGCTGGCCACCCGTGACTTCGGCGATTCCGGCCAGAAGCTGGCGATCGCGCTTGGCAAGACCATTGATGGCGAACCGACGATCGTCGATCTGGCCCGCATGCCGCATCTGCTGGTGGCCGGCACCACCGGCTCGGGCAAGTCGGTGGCCATCAACACCATGATCCTGAGCCTGCTCTACCGCATGAAGCCGGAAGAATGCCGCTTCATCATGGTCGACCCCAAGATGCTGGAGCTGTCCGTCTATGATGGCATTCCCCATCTTCTCGCGCCCGTCGTCACCGATCCGAAAAAGGCGGTGGTGGCCCTGAAATGGGCGGTGCGCGAGATGGAGGACCGCTACAAGAAGATGTCCAAGCTCGGCGTGCGCAATATTGACGGCTTCAATGCCCGCGTGCGCGAAGCCACCGAGAAGGGTGAGACCGTGGCCCGCACGGTGCAGACCGGCTTCTGCCATGAAACCGGCGAGGCCATCTATGAGCGCGAGGAAATGAACCTTGAGGCTCTGCCCTATATCGTCGTGGTAGTGGACGAGATGGCCGACCTGATGATGGTCGCGGGCAAGGAAATCGAGGGCGCGATCCAGCGTCTCGCCCAGATGGCGCGTGCTGCCGGCATCCATCTGGTGATGGCCACCCAGCGCCCCTCGGTGGATGTCATCACCGGCACCATCAAGGCCAATTTCCCCACCCGCATCTCCTTCCAGGTGACCAGCAAGATCGACAGCCGCACCATCCTTGGTGAAATGGGCGCCGAACAGCTGCTGGGGCAGGGGGACATGCTCTATATGGCCGGCGGCGGCCGCCTCACCCGCGTGCATGGCCCCTTCGTTTCCGACGAGGAGGTGGAGGAAGTGGTGGCGCATCTGAAAACGCAGGGCACCCCCGCCTATCTCGACGACATCACCGCCTCGGGTGAGGATGATGAGGAGGATGGCGCGGTGTTCGACAGGGGAGGCTTCGGCGCGCCCGGCAATGATCTTTATGATCAGGCGATCGCGGTGGTGATGCGGGACCGCAAATGCTCCACCTCCTATATCCAGCGCCGGTTGCAGATTGGCTATAACCGCGCCGCCTCACTGGTGGAGCGGATGGAGGATGAGGGGATCATCAGCCCGCCGAACCATGCCGGAAAGCGGGAAATCCTGCTGCCGGAAGAAGCTGCTGAATAAGGCCGGGGGGTGCTTGCGCCCCCCTTTGCGTCTGTGTCACACAGGCAAACCACAGGATTGCCATAGGCTTGCTCTAGAAGAGGTCCTGTTTCGCCTCTGTACGCTTCTCACCAGCGAGTGCCCCGCCGTCGTGATCCGTCCTCGTGTCAGAGATTTCAATATGTTGCCGAACCGCTCACGCGCGCTGACAGGCGGGTTGATTCTCGTCGTGACCCTGGCGTCGGGGCTGTGCGCATCCGCATCCACGGCACGGGCGCAGGACTTTCTGACCAACACGCTGGACAAGATCTTCAAGCCGCAGCAACAGCAGGCTCCTGAACCCGCCCCGCAAATGGCTCCGCCCGCCGGCTGGGAACAGAGCGCTCCGCCGGCCCCGGCTCCTTCCGGGGGAGTCTTCGGGGGCGGCGCGCCTGTTCCTGAACAGCAGGTCACTTCGGGTGGTGCGCCCCTGCCGCCGCCCCGGCCGGCAGAGCTGGGCGGCACGCCGGTGGTGGGCGGCATGGCAACCGGAAACCCCGAAATGGGCGCCCCGCCAGCGCCTTCCCGCCAGGCTGGTGCGGATATTCAGGCTCCGGTGAACGGGCGGGCAACCCCGGCCACCATCCAGCGCATCACCGACTATTACAACTCCGTCCAGTCGATGACCGGCACCTTCACCCAGACCGACCCGGACGGCACCCGGCGCACGGGGGACTTCTACATGCAGAAGCCCGGCCGCGTGCGCTTCCAGTATGATGATCCAAGCCCCATCGAGCTGATCGCCAACGGGCAGTCTGTCGCCGTGCGGGACCGCCGGCTGAATACGCAGGACATCACCCCGCTGGGCCAGACCCCGCTGCGCTTCCTGCTGGCACAGCAGGTGGATCTGGCGCGGGACAGGCATGTGACGGACATCTTCCAGGATGAGCGTTTCGTCACCGTGGTGATGCAGCAGAGCGTGCCGATGGTAGGCACCTACCGGCTTCTGCTGCTGTTCGATGTGAAGAGCGGCGCGCTGAAGCAGTGGATCATCACGGATCCGCAGGGCTATGACACGCAGGTGACGCTGACCAGCGCCAAGCCGAACACCAACCCGGACCCGCGTCTGTTCGTCATCAATTTCGAGCGGATGCGCTAGACCGGCGCGGGCAGGGCAGGGTCTCCGGCATCTGGCCGCGCCCTGTTCGCCATGCCGGCCCCTTGCCCCGCCGCGCGGCTGGGGGTAAGCCAAAGCCTCCTTCTTTCATGAATGCGCAGGCTGCCTTGTCCCTCACCATCTGCACATGGAACATCAACTCCATCCGCATCCGGCTTGATCTGCTGCGCATGGTGGTGGAAACGCTGAAGCCGGACGTGCTCTGCCTTCAGGAAACCAAGTGTCAGGATGACAAGTTTCCGCTGAAGGCCGTGCGGGAGCTGGGCTTTGACCATATTGCCCTGAATGGGCAGAAGGGCTGGCACGGGGTCGCGACCCTGTCGCGCCACCCCTTCACCCAGATCACCCGCGGGGAATTCTGCACCAGGGGCGAGGCGCGCCATGTGGCGGTGACGCTGGGGACGGATGCCGGGCTGGACAAGCCGCTCACTGTCCATAATTTCTACGTGCCGGCCGGCGGGGATGAGCCGGATGTGACCATCAACCCCAAATTCGAGCACAAGCTGGGCTTTCTGGACCAGATGACCTCCAGCCCGCTGCTGCTGGCCGATGCCGCGGCGCAGGAGCATTATGCCGTGATGGTGGGCGATCTGAACATCGCACCGCTGGAAACGGATGTGTGGAGCCATCGCCAGCTTCTGAAGGTTGTCAGCCATACCCCGATCGAGGTTGAGAAGCTGAACCGGCTGCAACAGGCGGGGGGCTGGGTGGATACGATGCGCCGTTTCGTGCCCCCGCAGGACAAGCTGTTCACCTGGTGGAGCTATCGCTCGCGCGATTTCATGGCGAGTGATCGTGGCCGGCGCCTGGATCATGTCTGGGCCAATGCCGCGCTTGCGCCCCATGCCCGCGCCATGGCGGTGCTGAAGGAGGCGCGCGGCTGGGAAAAGCCGTCCGATCATGTGCCGGTGGCGCTCACCTTCGCACCCTGAGACATGCGCGTGCCAGCCGCTTCAGCCGCTGGATGCTGATAACAGCCGGACGATAGCGGATGTTGCCGCACGGCGGGGTCGGGGCTGGCGCAGTGCCCTTTCCTTCGTCAGGACGCGGAGCGCTCCATGAAATTGTCGGCCGGCTGGCTCTTCAGGGGCTGGAGATAGGCATCCGGATAGAAGGGCTCGCTTGTCGGGCGCGGCGAGGATGTCGTTGTCGAGGGCGCATTCAGCATCACCTCGCGGATCTGGTTGAAGGCGGAAAGCCATGCCACGGCGCTTTCGGACGGCGGCACCAGAATGCTTTTGGGATGCTGGCTCAGCCGTTCGGGAAAGGCGCCCAGATTGCTGGCGATGATGGGCAGGCCGCTCGCGATGGCCGCAGACAGGGTGTAGCTGTAGGTTTCCGGGCACAGGGCCGGAAACCAGATGAGGTGAGGGGCCTGCTGGCGGATCAGTTCCATCAGGTCGCCATCCCGGTAGCGGCCGGTTTCGCGATAGGCAAGGCCTGAGGGAATATCCAGCCCGGGTTCGCTGACCCCGATGAGCACGAATTCCAGCGGCTTGTCCCCCGCGGCCAGAACCGTATTGCGAACCGCCGCCGCCCCCTTGTGCGGGGCGAGGGTGCCCAGAATGGCGACGCGCATCGGCTGGTCCGGGGAGAGCGGCTCGGCCATTTCCGGCCAGTGCCGGCCCTGTACGGGCTCATGCGGCACCACCATCATGTTTCCGGGCATGCCCATGCGTTGCAGGCGCAGCATCGTGTCACGGGTGGGACACAGAACGCGCTCGGCCTCATCAAACATCCAGCGGTGCTGCTGGCGCCAGCTGGCAATGTCGGTTGCGCCATGAATGGGGCTGAAGGCAATGCATGCATTGCAGACATCGGCATCCGGCTCACCGCAATAGCGCTCGGTGAGGGAGGAGATCAGGTTGATCTGCGGGCAGACCGGATAATAATCATGGATGGTCAGATCGAATGGCAACCGGCTCTGCCGGACGAGATTGCGCGTGAAATCGCCAAAGCCGATCTGGTGATGAATATGGATGCGCTGCACCTTGCAGGCATGCAGATAGGTGATGAGCTTGGGCAGGTGATGGGCCGCAAAGCTCAGGCAGGGCAGGCCGGGAATGCCGGGAAAGCAAAGATCGCATCCCCATTCGTTCGGCCGCAGGATCAGGCATTCCGCACGCCCTTTCAGGCCCGCGACCAGATCCTGCACATGGCGCTCCGTGCCGCCGCCAAGCCCATGGGTGACAAACAGGATGACGGGCAGGCCGCTCTGGCGCAGCAGCATGGCCGAGGCGGCATAGCGGCTGGGGGCGGCGGGGTTGGCATGGATGTGCCGGCTGACGAGGCGCTCATAACCGGGATGGCGCGCTGTCAGCACCTTCAGCGCCTGATCGCGCAGATGGTCACCCTTGCCGAAGCTCACCTCGCCTTCATGAAAGACATAGGTGTCGCAGGCCAGAAGATGTTCCCAGCCCAGTGCGCTGGCCCGCAGGCAGAAATCATTCTCCTCGCCATATCCGCGCCCGAAGGCATCTGCATCGAACAGGCCGACCTCATCGAGGCAGTCCCGCCGGATATACATGCAGAAACCCACGGCGGTCGGAATATCGACAGAACGGCCCGGATTGGCGCGGCGGAATGCATCATCAAGGCGGTGAAGGTCGTAGCCCTCCGGCAGATGGTCGCCTTGCGGTGTCGGGTAGCTGCAAATGGTGGCATTGTTGGAAAAAGGCGTGACAGTGCCGGTGCGCTCGCCTGCCCAGGCATGGCTGGCCAGACGGTAAAGCCAGCCCTGGGGCACCTGCGTATCGCTGTTCAGCAGCAGCACATCATGGCCAGCCGCTTCCGTCATGCCGCGATTGACGCTGCGGACAAAGCCCAGATTCACCTCATTGCGCAGCAGCGTGATGGCGCCGCTGGCAGCCAGTGTCTCCAGCCATTGCGACAGCTCCGGCTCCGGCGAGCAGTCATCGATGACGATGATGCGGCCTTCCGGGCGGGTCTTGTCGGCCAGCACGGATTCAAGGCACCGCCGTGTTTCGGCAAGACCCCGGTAGACCGGCACGACGATGTCCGCCACCAGCCCTTCCGGCGGTTTGGGAGCCGGGCCCCTGGTTGGCAGATAGCCATTGATATCGAACGAGCGGCGGGTGGGCCAGCCTCGCTTGAGCCCCACCTTCATGTGGAACAGCAGCGGATTGGCCTTCGCCTTCGGATGCTGCGAGACATACCAGGCTGCATCAAAATCCGGATGCGGATCGCGCCCCTCTGCCGCGCCATGCTTCAGATAGTGAATGATCGGCGGAACGCCGGCATCGCGCACGTCCTTGTATCTGTCGAGATACCAGGGGGAGAGAAAGAAGGCATTGGGGGCAAGGCCCTCGCCGATGCCGTGCCAGATGAAATGCTTGAAAGGGTCGTGCTGGGCGCGGATCACATGCGGATACTGCGCCCCATACCATTTTGCATCGAAGATGGCGCGGATGGTTTCCACCATGCCATCTGAAAGCATGGGGTGGCGCCGCTTCTTCTTCCGAGAGCCGGGCGTCATGGTGCCGAGAAGAGCGGTGATGCGCCGAACTGTATCTTTCATCTCAGCCTTGCAGAACTTCGGGTCACTTCGTCTCGTCAAATCACTGGAACAATTGCAGCGTGGTGCTCCGGCGAAAGGGGGTGTGTCAATATATATCAGACATGCGAACAGAATGATGGTGTTGAAACCAGTCTCATATCTTCATGTCTGAATGTTTAATGGGGCAAAAATCAGATAATTCTATCAATGGTTGTAATTATATATTCTGCAATCATAGGTATATTCTGTTTTATGTCCGGTGCGAAACCTGTCCTGACCAAAACGGAGATTCATGTCTCCCGCCACTTGAAAGCAGCCCTGATAGAGTGGGGTCGGGGATCTGGAGGAGAGCGGTCGCGTCCGCACGGGAGGATGCGCCGTAAGGGCCCTCAGGGGAGGAGCGGGCAGCACGAAGGGGCGGTACGGTTTCCCGTCCGCTGATCATGTGAAGGTTTTCAGGGTTCAGGAAACGGGCGGCATGGAAGCCGCCCGGTATCAGTCCTTGCTCTGGTCGGCCTCGGCAATGCGTGCGGGTGCCTGACCGTGATTCATCAGGGCATCAATGCGTTCACGTTCCTTCTGGAACTCGGACAGCATCTTCCCGCGCAGGGCGCGGCCGCGCGGCAGGCGGATACGCAGCGGATCCACAAAGTTGCCGTTGATCTTCACTTCATAATGAAGGTGGGGCCCGGTTGAGAGGCCGGTTGAGCCGATATAGCCGATCACCTGCCCCTGCCGGACAGTTCCCCCGACCCGAATGCCGCGGGCAAAACCGGACTGGTGCGAATAGGTGGTCTCATAGCCATTGGCATGCTGGATGGTGATGTGCT
>NZ_JBQWAR010000020.1:0-135000 GCF_052491725.1 Haloleucobacter ellipsoideus | reverse complement strand
GCACAAGAGCGCCTTGTGGGTGAAACCTCCGCGCGGCAGGTGTTCGATCGCCTTGCCGGCACCTGGACCTATTGGGGCTGGAAGGGCGGCTATTTCGACAGCGAGGCTGATGCGCAGGCCTTTTTCGATGAGCATCGCTACATGCTGGCCATGCAGATGGCCGCGCCGAATTCCCCGCAATGGTTCAATACCGGCCTGCACTGGGCCTATGGCATTGATGGTCCCGGGCAGGGCCATTTCTATGTCGATTACCGCACCGGCGAGCTGCTGGCCTCCACATCGGCCTATGAGCATCCCCAGCCGCATGCCTGCTTCATCCAGTCCGTGGGGGATGATCTGGTGAATGAGGGCGGCATCATGGATCTGTGGGTCCGTGAGGCGCGCCTATTCAAATATGGTTCCGGCACCGGTTCCAATTTCTCCGCCCTGCGCGGGGAGGGAGAGAGGCTCTCCGGCGGCGGGCGCTCTTCCGGGCTGATGAGCTTCCTGAAGATTGGCGACCGCGCGGCCGGGGCCATCAAGTCCGGCGGCACCACGCGCCGCGCCGCCAAGATGGTGGTGGTGGATGCCGACCACCCGGATGTGGAAGCCTATGTGGAGTGGAAGGTCACGGAAGAGCAGAAGGTGGCCGCGCTCGTCACCGGCTCCAAGCTGAATGCACGCCATCTCAAGGCTGTGCTGAAGGCCTGCGTGAATTGCGAGGGCGAGGGGGATTCCTGCTTCGACCCGGAGCGGAACCCGGCCCTGAAGCGCGAGATTCGCGCCGCCCGCAAGGCCTGTGTGGCCGATGCAGCCATTCGCCGTGTCATCCAGTATGCCCGTCAGGGCTACAAGGATATCGACTTCGCCATTTATGACACGGACTGGGATGGCGAGGCCTATCTCACCGTCGCCGGGCAGAATTCCAACAATTCCGTGCGTGTGAGTGATGACTTCCTGCGCGCCGTGGAAGCGGATGAGGACTGGAACCTCATTCGCCGTACCGATGGCAAGGTTGCCCGCACCATCAAGGCGCGGGACCTGTGGGAGAAGATCGGTTCGGCCGCATGGCATTGCGCGGACCCGGGCATTCAGTTCCACACCACCATCAATGACTGGCACACCTGCCCGGCGGGGGGCGAGATCCGCGCCTCCAATCCGTGCTCGGAATATATGTTCCTGGATGATACGGCCTGCAATCTGGCGTCGCTGAACCTGCTCCAGTTCCGTGACAGGGACAGGCAGTTCGATGTGTCCAGCTATGAGCATGCGGTGCGATTGTGGACCGTGGTGCTGGAAATCTCGGTGCTGATGGCGCAGTTCCCCTCGCGCCGCATTGCCGAGCTGTCCTATGCCTATCGCACGCTGGGGCTGGGCTATGCCAATATTGGCGGCCTGCTGATGTCCTCCGGCATTCCCTATGATTCTGCCGAGGGGCGGGCCATTTGCGGTGCGCTCAGCGCCATCATGACCGGCGTGTCCTATGCCACATCGGCGGAAATGGCGCGTGAGCTGGGGCCGTTTCCGGCCTATGCGTCCAATGCCTCATCCATGCTGCGGGTCATCCGCAACCATCGCCGCGCCGCCCATGGCGAGGCCGGGGGCTATGAGGATCTCTCCATTGCGCCGGTGCCGCTGGATCTGGAGCATTGCCCGCGGCGGCTTATCGAGCATGCCGGCCGCGCGTGGGACCGCGCGCTGGAGCTGGGCGAGCGCCACGGCTATCGCAATGCGCAGGTGTCCGTCATCGCGCCCACCGGCACCATCGGGCTGGTGATGGATTGCGATACCACGGGTATCGAGCCGGACTTCGCGCTGGTGAAGTTCAAGAAGCTCGCCGGGGGCGGCTATTTCAAGATCATCAACCGCGCCGTGCCGGATGCCCTGCGGGCACTGGGCTATGGCGAGGCGCAGATCGCCGAGATCGAGGCCTATGCGGTGGGCCATGGCTCGCTGGACCAGGCTCCGGCCATCAATCCCTCCAGCCTGCGGGCCAAGGGCTTTGATGATGCCGCGCTGGCCAAGGCCGCGGCTGCGGTGAAGACCGCGTTCGACATCAAGTTCGCCTTCAATCGCTGGACCTTCGGTGAGGAATTCCTCACCGGAACCCTGAAGGTGCCGGCCGCCCGGATGGCTGACCCGAAGTTCGATCTTCTCACCTTCCTCGGCTTCACCAGGGCCGAGATTGACGCGGCCAATATCCATGCCTGCGGAGCGATGACGCTTGAAGGCGCGCCGCACCTGAAGGCCGAGCATCTGCCGGTGTTTGATTGCGCCTCGCCCTGCGGGCGTCTTGGCAAGCGCTATCTCTCGGTGGAAAGCCACATCCGCATGATGGCGGCGGCGCAGCCCTTCATTTCGGGGGCGATTTCCAAGACCATCAACATGCCGAACGAGGCCGGCGTCGAGGATTGCAAGGCGGCCTATCTGCTCTCCTGGCGTCTGGCGCTGAAGGCCAATGCGCTGTACCGCGATGGCTCCAAGCTCTCCCAGCCGCTCAATGCCCAGCTCGTGGCGGACGATGAGGATGAGGACGACGCGCTGGATGCCCTGATGGCCCAGCCGGCTGCGGCCCGGACCGCTGCCGTCACGGAAAAGATCGTCGAGAAGGTGATCGAGAAGGTGGTGGAGCACCGCGTGCGTTCGCGCGAGAAGATGCCGGACCGCCGCAAGGGCTATACCCAGAAGGCTGTCGTGGGCGGGCACAAGGTGTATCTGCGCACGGGTGAATATGATGATGGGCGCCTCGGCGAGATCTTCATCGACATGCACAAGGAGGGCGCGGCCCTTCGTTCGCTGCTGAACAATTTCGCCATCGCCATCTCCCTCGGCCTGCAATATGGCGTGCCGCTGGATGAATATGTGGATGCCTTCACCTTTACCCGTTTCGAGCCGGCCGGCCCGGTGCAGGGCAATGAGGCGATCAAGTACGCCACCTCGATCCTCGATTATGTGTTCCGCGAGCTGGCGGTCTCCTATCTGGCCCGCAATGATCTGGGGCATGTGGATCTGGGTGAAACCGGCTTCGATGCGCTGGGCAAGGGCGTGGATGAGGGCAAGGCGCCAAATCCTGCCGCGCGCATCGTTTCCAAGGGTCTGGTGCGGGGCAAGACGGTGAACCTGCTGATGCCGCAGCCGTCGGGTGCTGGGGAGGCCCGTGCGCCTTCGGACAATGTCACGGTGCTCCGGGGCCGGGTTGATGGCGCAACCGTGCTGAAGGTCGAGACCTCGGAACTCACCGAAACCGTGGAGACCGTCGTGGAGGCGGCCAGTGCGGAAGCGGCGGGTGAACTGCTCGCCGAAACCCTGCCCTGGCGCAACGCCTCCGCCCGCAAGGCGGAAGCCCGGGCCGAGGCGCGCGCCAAGGGCTATGAGGGTGAAGCCTGCCCTGAATGCATGAACTTCACGCTGGTGCGCAACGGCACCTGCCTGAAGTGCGAGACCTGCGGCTCCACCACCGGCTGCAGCTGAGCGCGCCCAGGCTTCGGCCTCGGGGCCGGCCGGACAGGAAGACCATAAAAACGGCGCCCTGTGAAAGGGGCGCCGTTTTTTCATCCGGTCTCATCACCTGCCGGGAGGCGTGCCGGCAGGGCAACAAAAAACCCACCCTGCCGGAACAGGGTGGGTGATGCGCTACGCAGGCTGATCCGCGTTTCCGCGTTCAGCGCAGATCGACCTCGAACTTCGCCGCGGTCTTTTCCTTCACCTCTTCCAGCGAGACGCCGGGAGCCAGTTCCTTGAGAACCAGCGTGCCGCCGCGCTTGGTGAATTCGAACACCGCAAGGTCGGTGATGACGAAGTCGGTCACCTGGGTGCCGGTGAGCGGCAGGGTGCAGCGCTCCACCAGCTTGGGCGCGCCGGACTTTTCCACATGCTCCATGAGCACGATCACCTCACGCGCGCCGGCCACAAGGTCCATCGCGCCGCCCATGCCCTTCACCATCTTGCCGGGCACCATCCAGTTGGCGATGTCGCCATGCTCGGAAACCTGCATGGAGCCGAGGATGGACAGGTCCATATGCCCGCCGCGGATCATGGCAAAGCTGTCGGCGCTGTTGAAATAGGCGGTCTCCGCCACTTCCGTCACGGTCTGCTTGCCGGCATTGATGAGGTCCGGGTCCTCCTCACCCTCATAGGGGAAGGGGCCGATGCCGAGCATGCCGTTCTCGCTCTGGAAGGTCACGTCCATGCCTTCGGGCAGGGCGTTGGCCACGAGCGTGGGGATGCCGATGCCGAGATTGACATAGAAGCCATCGCGGATCTGCTGGGCGGCGCGGGCCGCCATCTGGTCGCGGGTCCAGGCCATCTCACTTCACCTCTTCAGAACGCGGACGGGTGGTGACTTTCTCGATGCGCTTCTCGGCGCCCTGGCTGAGGACCACGCGGTCCACATAAATGCCGGGGGTGTGGATGCAATCGGGGTCGAGCTGCCCGGTTTCCACCACCTCTTCCACCTCCGCTACGGTGAACTTGCCGGCGCTCGCCATCATCGGGTTAAAGTTGCGGGCGGTCTTGCGGTAGACGAGATTGCCCGCCTTGTCGCCCTTCCACGCCTTGATGATGGAGATATCGGCCTTCAGCGCCGTTTCGAGCACATAATTGTGCCCGTCAAAGACAGCGGTCGGCTTGCCCTCGGCGATCACGGTGCCATAGCCGGTCTTGGTATAGAAGGCGGCGATGCCCGCCCCACCGGCGCGGATGCGCTCGGCCAGCGTGCCCTGCGGGTTGAACTCCAGCTCCAGCTCGCCGCTCAGATAGAGCTTCTCGAACAGCTTGTTCTCGCCGACATAGGAAGAGATCATCTTCTTGATCTGGCCATTGGCGAGCAGAATGCCAAGGCCGAAATCATCAATTCCGCAATTGTTGGAAATCACGGTCAGGTGCTTGGGACCGAGATCGCGGATGGCCGCGATGAGATTCTCGGGAATGCCGCACAGGCCGAAGCCGCCAGCCATGATGGTCATGCCGTCCGAGATCACGCCCTCCAGGGCGCTTTTCGCATCGGCGAAAACCTTGTTGCGCATGAATGCTACTCTCCTTGGAGCCGGGTTCATCCCTGTTCTGGCAGCGCTGCCGGCGCAGGCTGTCGAGTGCTGTCAGCTCTGTCCCCATGGGGGTGGGGTGCGACCAAAAAATAAGCGGTCGCCTATCTTTTCGTAGTATGCCGCAGCCCTAATGCCAAGGGCTCCAGCGTATCTTGTTCAAAACCATCGACAGGAGCGGCGCTGAAGGGCATAGGCGTGGCATGTCACTTCGCGCGCGCACCTCGATTGTTTCCGTGGCGACGCTCGGCTCCCGCATTCTCGGCTTCATGCGGGATGCCGCGATAGCCGCCGTGCTGGGCGTGGGGCCGGTGGCGGATGCATTGGCGGCCGCTCTCGCCTTGCCTCTGCTGGCGCGTCGCCTGCTGGCGGAAGGGGCATTCAATCTGGCCTTCATTCCAGCCCTTGTGGACGAGAAAGAGCAAGGGCGCGCATCGCCTCTGGTGCTGGCCACGGGCGCGCTTCTGGTGGGAGCGCTTCTGCTTGCGGCCTGTGTGGCCGCCTTTTTCATGCCCGCACTCATCGGCCTGCTCGCACCGGGCTTTGAAAGCGCGGGCGCGCGGGCGGAGCTGGCTGTGCTGTGCGGACGCATCGCGGTGTTCTATCTGCCGCTTGCGGGGCTGGCGGCCATTTATGGCGGTATTGCCAATGCCGAGCACAGGGTGTTGCTGCCGGCCCTGGCGCCTGTTGCGGCCAATCTCACCGTGCTTGCGGTGCTGCTTGTGCTGGCATGGCAGGGCATGCTGGCAAGTGATCGGGCGGCGCTGGTCATTGCCGCGGCAACGGTTGCTGCCGGAATCAGCCAGCTTGTGCTGATGCGCCGGGCGGCCCGGGGCTGTGTGGCATTCCGCGCTGAAGAGGGGAAGCCTCGCCCACCCATGGCGCTGCACTGGCGCAAGGCGGCCCGGGTGCTGCGGCAGGCCATACCGGCGCTGCTCTTTGCTGGGCTGAGCCAGTTCCGTTTCATGATCGCGCTGGCGCTGGTTTCGGCGACAGATGGCGCGATGGCCGCCCTCAATTATGCACAACGTCTGATGGATCTGCCGCTGGGGCTGGTGGGGGCCAGCGCCGGGGCGGTTCTTCTGCCTTTGCTGGTGCGCAAGGGGCGCGGGCAGGGGGATGATGCCGGGCGCGCCCTGCTGGCGGCGCTGGCATTTGCATGGCCTGCGGCGATCGGCCTTCATGTGTTGGCGGAGCCGGTGGTGCAGCTCTTGTTCAAGCGCGGCAGCTTTGATGCGGAAGGCGTGCGGCAGACAGCGGCCATTCTTGGCATTCTGGCCCTGTCCCTGCCATTTCAGGGGCTGGAACGGGTGCTGAGCGCCATTGCCTCGGCCGGCGGTGTCATGCGCATGGGGGAGCGGATCGCCATTGCCTCCCTGCTGGTGTGCCTGCTGGCGGGGCTCGGGCTGGGCGCGTTTGGCGGAGTCCTGAGCGTGGTGGCGGCCGTCGCGCTGTCGGCTTTCGCATCGGTCGTCGCGCTGTGTGTGCTGCTGGTGCGCGGGGGGCATCTGGCCCTGGGGGCGGTGCTCATGCCCCTTCTGGGCGTCTGCATGGCGGGGCTGCTGATGGGCGGCGCGGTGACCCTGCTGGAGAGGGCGACCCGGCACTGGCCGATAGCGGATGGCTGGCTGATGGAAGCTGCGCGCCTGCTGTTTCTGGTGGGCGGAGGCGTGGCGATTTACGGCCTTCTTCTGCTGGGTCTCGTGGCCCTGCGGCGGTACTGGCCCATGGCTCGCCGGCCCTGAAATGAAAAAACCGCCTGGGCTTGCGACCCGGCGGTTTTCCCGATTGCGATGCAGGGCCGCGCTTCAGCTGCGGACCATGCCGACAATGTCCTTCACATCACGGATGGTCTGGTCGGCAATCACCCGCGCGCGTTCCGCACCGTCCTTGAGGATGGCGTCGATGGACGCGGGATCGCCCATCAGGCGCTGCATCTCGGCGCCAATGGGGCCAAGCTTGCTGACGGACAGTTCCACCAGCGCGGCCTTGAAGGCGGAGAACTGGGCGCCGCCAAAATCGCGCAGAACCGCTTCCTTGGTGGTGTCGGAAAGCGCCGCGAAAATACCCACCAGATTGTCCGCCTCCGGGCGGCCCTTCATCCCTTCCAGCTCGGAAGGCAGAGGCTCCGGATCGGTCTTGGCCCGGCGCACCTTGTTGGCGATGGCGTCGGCATCATCGGTGAGATTGATGCGGGAGAAATCGGAAGGCTCCGACTTCGACATCTTCTTTGCGCCATCGCGCAGGCTCATCACCCGGGTGGCCGGGCCGGCGATCAGCGGCTCGGTGAGCGGGAAATAGCCGTCCCCATGCCCGTTGGCGGCAATATTGGGGGCGAAATCGGTATTGAACTTCTGCGCAATATCGCGCGTGAGCTCCAGATGCTGCTTCTGGTCCTCGCCCACCGGCACATGGGTGGCGCGGTAGAGCAGGATATCGGCCGCCATCAGGGTCGGATAGGTGAACAGGCCAACGGAGACATTCTCCCGGTCCTTCCCCGCCTTCTCCTTGAACTGGGTCATGCGGTTGAGCCAGCCCATCCGCGCCACGCAGTTGAGAATCCAGCCCAGCTCCGCATGGCCGGAAACCTGGCTCTGGTTGAAGACGATATTGCTTTTGGGGTCGATGCCGCAGGCGATGAAGGCGGCCGTCACCTCACGGGTGTGGCGCCGGAGCTCGTCGGGGTCCTGCCAGACGGTGATGGCATGCAGGTCCACCACGCAGTAGATGCACTCGCGGTCCTTCTGGAGTTCGACAAAGCGCTTGATGGCGCCGAGATAATTGCCAAGGTGCAGATTGCCCGTGGGCTGCACGCCAGAAAAGATACGCTCTGCAACCGTCGCCATGGCGACCCTCCTGAGGGCGGCATGCCGCCCGGCCTGATCCGGTGCGCGCCAGCCATGGCCCGCACCCTCTTGCACATCATGGATGAGCCGCCCCCTCCGTCTGGCGGGGCGGTTCGTCCGGTTTTCATCTGCGGCCCGGAAGGGAAAAGGCCCTTGAGAGCCTGCCCTTTCGGAACCTTCGGACAGGCGGCGGCCCAAGGGCGGCGCGCATCCGAAAGAGGTTGCCGGGTCATGCCACCGTGCAGGGCATGATGCAAGTGCATCATGCAGGGTGGGCAGATTCATGCGGTGCGCGGCCGGGCGGGAGGCGGGCAGGAGATCAGCGCGGCGTGTCCGCTCTTTCCTGCGCGCCGCTTGCTTCCGGGTTGCCTGTCACAGCTCCGGGCCCAGCCTCGGCCCCTGCCGTCCGGGGGCGGGGGGAGGGAAAGTTCGGGTTCTTCTGGTCCGCGAACAGGGACCAGACGGCGACAAACAGCGAGGCGATGAGCGGGCCGATGACAAAGCCGTTCATCCCCATCAGGGAGAGGCCGCCAATGGTGGAAATCAGCACCGCATAATCCGGCAGCAGCGTGCCGCGGCCCACCAGTGGCGGGCGCAGCAGATTGTCTATGGTGCTGAGGACGAGCACGCCGACACCCAGCAGGATGCCGCCGCGCATATAATCGCCCGTCAGCAGCATATAGATTGCCGCCGGCCCCCAGATCAGCGCCGAGCCGACAGCGGGCAGCAGTGAAAGAATGGCCATCAGCACGCCCCACAGCAGGGCGGCCTGTATGCCGAGAAACCAGAATGTGATGCCGCCGATCGCGCCCTGCACGATGGCAATGATGATATTGCCTTTCACGGTGGCTTTCACCACCGAGGCGAATTTTGTCATCAGCTGGTCTGTCTGGTGCAGGCCCAGCGGGCTCGCCCGGCGGATCTGGCTGGCCAGACGGTCCCCGTCCCGGAACAGGAAGAACAGCAGATACAGCATGATGCCGAGGCTGATGATGAACTGCGCCGTATTCTGCCCGATGCTGAGCGCCTGCGCGGCGATGGTCTGGCTGGCCTGCATGAAGAAGGATGTCAGCCGCGCCTGAATCTCGGCCAGATTGCCCAGATGCAGCGAGTCCAGCGCATCACGGGCAAAAGCGGGCAGGGTGTTCTGGAGCTGGATCAGCGCGCTGCCCGGATCGAACTCGCGGCTGCCGAGGCGCTCATACAGCCAGGTCGCCTCCTTGGCGATGGAGGCGGTGATGAGGGAGGCCGGGATCACCACCACGCAGATGCAGGCCAGCACACTCAGGGCCGCGGCAAGGGTGCGGCGCCCGCCAGTGGTCCGTTCCAGAAAGAGCTGGAGCGGATGAAACAGAATGGCGAGAATGATGGCCCACAAAATGGCCCCGTAATAGGGCTGGAGCAGCCAGATGAAGGCCACCGTGATGAGCACAATGGTGGTGAGAAATCCAAAATCCTGGATGTTTCTGCGCGTCATCGAAGCCTCATCTCGCGTGATGACATGCAGATGTATCACGGATGGCGGGTCTGTAGGAAACCGCTTCGGCTTCTGCGCCCATGCATCTGGAGCAGCCCGCGGCTGAAATGCAAACGGCCGACCCAGGGGGTCGGCCGCATGATCGTTTGCAAGAGCACCGTGGCTCAGTGACCGAAGGCCTTCACGATTTCCTCGGTCACCTTCTTGGCGTCGCCGAAGAGCATCATCGTGTTGTCCTTGAAGAACAGCTCGTTCTCCACGCCGGCATAGCCGGCGGCCATGCCGCGCTTGATGAAGAGCACGGTCTTGGCCTTCTCCACATCCAGAATCGGCATGCCGAAAATGGGAGACTGCGGATCGGTCTTCGCGGCCGGGTTGGTCACGTCATTGGCGCCGATGACGAAGGCGACATCCGCCTGCGCGAACTCGGAGTTGATGTCCTCCAGCTCGAACACGTCATCATAGGGCACCTGCGCCTCGGCCAGCAGCACGTTCATGTGCCCGGGCATGCGGCCCGCCACCGGATGGATGGCGAACTTCACCTCCACGCCCTCTTCCTTGAGCATGTCGGTCATCTCGCGCAGCGCGTGCTGGGCCTGGGCCACCGCCATGCCATAGCCCGGCACGATGATGACCTTCTCGGCATTCTTCATGATATAGGCCGCATCATCCGCCGAACCCTGCTTCACGGGGCGCGCCTCGCCCCCGCCCGCACCGCCGGCCGCAGCGGCATCACCGCCGAAGCCGCCGACAATGACGGAGATGAAGGAGCGGTTCATGCCCTTGCACATGATGTAGGACAGGATCGCGCCCGAGGAGCCCACCAGCGCGCCGGTGATGATGAGCGCGGTGTTGCCCAGCGTGAAGCCGATGCCCGCCGCCGCCCAGCCCGAATAGGAGTTCAGCATCGACACCACGACGGGCATGTCCGCGCCGCCAATGGGGATGATGAGCAGCCCGCCGAGCACCAGCGAGAGAATGGTGATGATCCAGAACAGGGTGATCGAGCCCGTCATCACGAAGGCGATGATGAGGATGAGCAGCAGCAGCGCCAGGCCGATATTGATGAGATGGCGCGCCGGCAGCATGATCGGCTTGCCGCTCATGTTTCCATTGAGCTTGGCGAAGGCGATGATGGAGCCGGTGAAGGTGATGGCGCCAATGGCCACACCCAGGGACATCTCGATCAGGCTGGCGACCGGCAGGTGGCCGGGGTCACCAATGCCGAAGGCGCGCGGCGCATAGAGCGCGGCCGCCGCCACCAGCACGGCGGCAAGACCCACCAGCGAGTGGAAGGCCGCGACCAGCTGCGGCATCGCCGTCATGGCGATGCGCTTGGCCACCACGGCGCCGATGCCGCCACCGATGGCGATACCGGCAATCACCAGAACCCAGCCGATCGCGTCGGACGGGGGCTGGAGCGCCAGCGTGGTGAGGATGGCGATGGCCATGCCCACCATGCCGAACAGGTTGCCCTGCCGCGAGGTGGTGGGGTGCGAGAGCCCGCGCAAGGCGAGGATGAACAGCACACCCGCGACGAGGTAGAAAAAGGCTGCGAGATTGACGCTCATGTCCCGCGCCTCACTTCTTCTTCGAGTACATGGCGAGCATGCGGCTGGTCACCATGAACCCGCCGAAAATGTTCACCGATGCAAGGATAAGGGCGATGAAGCCGAAGATGCGGGCCCACCAGGCATGTTCCGTATCGACAATGGTGGGCACGCCCACGGCGAGCAGGGCGCCCACCACGATGACGGAGGAAATGGCGTTGGTGACGCTCATCAGCGGGGTGTGCAGCGCGGGCGTCACCGACCACACCACATAATAGCCGACGAACACCGCCAGCACGAAGATGGACAGGCGGAACACGAACGGGTCGATCGCCCCGCCGGTGGCCGCATGCGCGGCCGCGCCGAGGGCGGTGGCCGCCTGATCGGCATAGGACTGCGCGGCGTCGGCGGCCTGGCGGGCCACTTCGGCGGCGAGACGCGCCTGTTCTGCGGCGTGGTGTGCCGCGGGGGTGGCTGAAGCTGGATTCATTGGGCAGCTCCCTCGGTCTTCGGAGCAAAGTTGGGATGCACGACCGCGCCGTTGCGGGTGAGCAGCGTGGCCTTCACCAGCTCATCATCCCACTTCACGGCGAGGGACTTGGAGTCCTTGTCCACCATGGTCTCGAAGAAATTGAAGAGGTTCTTCGCATAGAGCGGCGAGGCGGAGGCGGCGAGGCGGCCGGGCACATTGAGATGGCCGACGATCTTCACCCCGTTCACTTCCACCACCTCACCGGCCAGGGACCCCTCCACATTGCCGCCGCGCTCCACCGCCAGATCGACGATGACGGAGCCGGGACGCATGGAGGCCACCATCTCGGCGGTCAGCAGGCGGGGAGCCTGACGCCCGGGAATGAGAGCGGTGGTGATGACGATGTCCTGCTTCTTCAGGTGGTCTGCCACCAGCGCCGCCTGCTTGGCCTGATATTCGGCAGACATCGGCTTGGCGTAGCCCGTGGCGGTTTCCGCCTGCTTGAACTCCTCGTCCTCCACCGCGATGAACTTCGCGCCCAGCGAGGCGACCTGTTCCTTGGCGGCGGGACGCACGTCGGTCGCCGTCACGATGGCGCCGAGGCGGCGGGCGGTGGCGATGGCCTGGAGACCGGCAACACCGGCGCCCATGATGAAGACGCGCGCGGCCGGAACGGTGCCAGCGGCGGTCATCATCTGCGGCAGGGCGCGGCTGAACTCGTAGGAGGCGTCCAGCACGGCGCGATAGCCGGCAAGGTTGGCCTGCGAGGACAACACGTCCATCACCTGCGCACGGGTGATACGCGGCATCAGCTCCATGGCGAAGCTGGAAACGCCTGCACGCGCCATGGCTTCCAGTGCGGCATCATTGCCGTAGGGATCCATGATGGCGAGAACGAGCGCGCCGGACTTGTACAACGAAAGTTCATCTTCCGCCGGACGCCGCACCTTGAGTACGACATCCGCGCCGGAGAGCGCCTCGGCAGCATGTGCTGCGATCGTGGCGCCTGCCGCCGTGTAATCGGAATCCAGAATGCCGGATTTGAGGCCCGCACCGGTTTCGACCACCACTTCGGCGCCGAGACCGGCAAGGCGCTTCACCGTATCCGGAGTTGCGCCAACTCGCGGCTCGCCGGGATCAACCTCGGCGGGGACAGCGATTTTCATCTGATATGTCTCCAGTGCTCCAGAACCTTGCAGGACTTAGAGGAGGAAGATCGGTTCTTTGGTGAGAACGATGATCGCCTTGGCGCACGCGCTCAGGGCCGGAACATGACGGTATGCATTCCGCGATGGGCACGGATCCGTTCAGTTCCGCAGGGAACCGCGATGCTGACAGAAGTGCCCATTTTACCCCCCATGCCACTTGCTCTCCTCTTGGGGCATAGCTGACGGTCTGAAGTCTGGCAACAGGCGAGACTTTCAGACACGCGATTTTTCAACCCTCAAGGGGGGAAAGAGGGCAAAAAACACCCTCTCTCCTCCGTCCCGCATCATCCTTCTTCTTCAATTGAGCCGGCCTGCGCTTTGGTCAGCAAGGCTGACATGTTTCCAGACCGGAACCTAAGCTTCCGGCCCATAGTTCAGTCCGTCCTTCAGCATGATCACGCTGAGACTTTTATGACCCTTATATTGTTCGTTGACCCTGCGTGCCCGAAGGGAATGCCGGCGACAACGACGGCCAGATCCCCCCTCTGGGCCAGCCCTTCGGCCAGCAGGGCCTGGGCGGCGCTGTCCACCATGTCCTCATAGGAATGCAGCTCGGGCGAGCGGATGGAATAGGCGCCCCACAGCAGGTTGGCCCGGCGTGCCACGGCCAGATAGGGCGTCATCGCCAGAATGGGCAGGCCGGTGCGCTTGCGGGCGATGCGCGCCGCGGTGGTGCCGCGCGAGGTGAAGCCCACTATGGCCACCGCGCCGATGGCCTCCGCAAGGCTGGCTGCCGCCGCCGCCACCGCATGGGGAGCGGAATCCTCGTCTCCCGGCGCGGATGAGGCGATGATGGAGCGATAGAGCTTGTGCTGCTCGGTGGAGTGGATGATGCGGTCCATCATCGCCACCGTTTCCAGCGGATATTGCCCGGTGGCGGATTCGGCCGAAAGCATCACTGCATCGGCCCCGTCATAGATGGCGGTCGCCACATCCGAGACCTCGGCGCGGGTCGGGGTGGGGGAGGCCACCATGGAATCCAGCATCTGGGTTGCAACGATCACCGGCTTTGCCGCAAGACGGCAGGCCCGCACCAGCTCCTTCTGGCGGCCCGGCACATCCTCATTGGGAATTTCCACGCCCAGATCCCCGCGCGCCACCATGATGGCATCCGACAGAGCGATGATGTCGTCGATATGGTCGAGCGCGGAGGGCTTCTCGATCTTGGCCAGAAGGCCGGCCCGGTCGCCGATCAGCGCCCGCGCCTCGATCAGGTCACCCGGGCGCTGCACGAAGGAGAGGGCCACCCAGTCCATGCCGAGGGCAAGGCCGAATTCCAGATCGTCCCGGTCCTTGGCGGTGAGGGGAGAGAGGTTCAGCACCGTTCCGGGCAGGTTCACGCCCTTGCGGTTGGAGATCACGCCGCCGACAATCACCTCGGCATCGATATGCTCCCCCTCGACCGAAGTGGCGCGCACCCGCACCCGTCCGTCATCGATGAGCAGATCCTGGCCGGGGGCGATGGAGGCGAAGATTTCCGGGTGCGGCAGGGGAATGGCGTCGCGCCCGCCCTCGGTGCCCTCGATCACGAAGCGCACGGTTTCCCCGGCCTCGACTGAAAAATGCCCGTCCCGGATGGTGCCGACCCGGATCTTGGGGCCCTGCAGATCCTGAAGGATGCCGATGGGCCTGCCGGTCTCGCTCTCCAGCGCCCGCAGGGCGGCATGGACGCGGGCATGATCCTCCTGCACGCCATGGCTGAAATTCATGCGGAATGTGTCGACGCCGGCCAGATAAAGGGCCCTGAGCATATCCGGGCTGGAACTGGCCGGCCCGACGGTGGCGACGATCTTGGTACGACGATTGCGGAGCATGAGTCCTCCTGCGGCGGCAGCCGCAATGTTCAGGCGATCAGGATGGCGCGGATGTCATTCACATTGGTCAGGGTCGGCCCGGTGCGCACCAGATCTCCCAGCCTGTCGAACAGGGTGTAGCTGTCATGGCCCGCCAGAAGCGCGCGGGCATCAAGACCCACCGCGCCGGCCCGCGCGAGCGTGTCCGGGGTGACGATCGCGCCGGCGGCATCCTCCGTGCCGTCAATGCCGTCACTGTCTCCGGCCAGCGCCCAGATGCCGGGTGCCCCCTGAAGGGCGACGGCAAGGCCGAGCAGGAACTCGGTGTTGCGCCCGCCCTTGCCATGGCCTTCCGGCCCGATGGTGACCGTGGTTTCCCCGCCCGAAAGCAGGACAGCGGGGGCGGGGAGCGGATGCCCGTGGGCCTGCACGGAACGGGCAATGCCGGCCATGACCGTGCCCAGCTCGCGCGATTCACCCTCCAGCGCATCGCCCAGAATGAGCGGGGTGACCCCGTGGGCGCGTGCCACATCCGCCGCCGCCTCAAGGGACAGGGACGGGGCGGCGATGATGCGCACATCCGGTTCGAATTGCGGGTTCTCCTCCCCCTCCCGCGCGAGTACGGCCCGGGCGGCGGGCGGCAGATCCAGCTTGAGGCGCTGCACCAGCTCGCGCGCCTCCGCGCGGGTGCCGGTATGCGGAATGGTGGGGCCGGAGGCGATGATTGCCGGATCGTCTCCCGGGACATCGGAAATGACGAGGGTCAACAGCCGCGCCGGCATGGCGGCCTGCGCCAGCCGCCCGCCCTTGATGGCGGAGAGCTGCTTGCGCAGCAGGTTCATCTGGGAAATGGTGGCTCCGCTGCGCAGCAAAGCGGCATTGACGGCCTGCTTGTCGGCCAGCGTCATCTCGCCCGCCGGCAGGCACAGCAGGGATGAGCCACCCCCGGAAATGAGAGCGAGCACCAGATCATCCGGCCCCAGCCCTTTCACGGCATCGAGAATGGCTCTGGAGGCCGTGAGGCTGGCCTCATCGGGCACGGGGTGCGAGGCTTCCAGAATCTGGATGCGTCCGGCCGGCACCGCATGGCCATAGCGGGTGACGACCACCCCGGAGAGGTCGACATCCGGCCATGCGGCATCCACCGCCGCCGCCATCGCCGCCGAAGCCTTGCCGGCCCCCACCACCACGCACCGCCCGCGCGGGGGAGCGGGCAGGTGACGCAATACGGCATCCCCGGCCGATGCGCGCGCAACCGCCGCGTCAAAGAGGGCGCGCAGGAATGCGCGAGGCTGGGCGGGGGGGCACTCCGGTGACATGCGTTTCCTCTCCTGCATCTTCATTATGATGCGGCCGGATCACATCTGGATGTCGTCTGCCGCACGGGGCTGATGCCCCGGCAGGCGGCGCACTGGTGGTTCAGTACCGCGGGTGTGACCGGCCGTTCCGGAGATTAGTGATACTTTTGTCGATAATGTCAAAGCCGTTCAGGACTTATGCCCTTGAGCCGCAAGCGGATGCGCGAGCGTGCATCCCGGCTTCAGGCACATGGAGCCTGCCGGCGCTGATGGCACATGAGGCCATACAGGTGCAGACCGGCACATGATCGCCCGCCCCGGAGAGGCAGGATGTAGGGGGTATCACAAGAGCTGTCACAGGGCGCAGGCGGAGCCCGGTGGCAGGGTACGCATGTCCTGCCCATCCCGCGCAGGGGCGGGCTTTCGGGGGCTCAGCTTCTGGGCCGGCCGATTCCCCCGCCCTGCCTGCGGCGCAGGGCAAGGCTGTTCTTGGCCTCATTCTGCTGGATATCGGAGATGGCCTTGCGCAGATAACAGATATGCTCATGCGCCGCGGCCCGGGCCTCTTCCGGCCTGCGCCCGATGATCGCCTCGGCAATGGCGATATGCTGGCGGCGCAGCACATCGCGTGTCTCCGGCATGGAGAAGATCTTCTGCCGGTTGTGGAAGACATGTTCCATCAGATTGCCGGACAGGGCCTGCATGATCTGCAGCAGGACGAGATTGTGGCTCGCCTCATAGATCGTCATGTGCAGTTCGGTATCCGCCGCGGCCTCTTCCTGCGGCTCGCCGGCAATGTGCGCCTGCTCGATTCGGACAAGGCATTGACGGATCTGTTCAAGATCGATCTCGCTCGCCCGTTCCGCGGCAAAGGCGGCGGCAGAGCTTTCAACGATCGCGCGGAACTCCAGATAGTCATCCGAAACGGCGCTGTGCTCGGTCAGCATCGCGATCAGCGGATCGGAAATGGTTGCCGCGCCAAGATGCGCCACCCGCATCCCCTTGCCGGGACGGCTCGTCAGCAGCCCTTTCTGTTCCAGTGTCTTCAACGCATCGCGCAGGGTCGGGCGGGATACATTGAGGCACTCGGCCAGTTCGCGCTCTGGCAGGAGGGGGGTGCCATGGCGCAGCGAGCCCTCAAGAATGAGGGACTCGATATGTTGCACGGTTGCTTCCGCAGCCTTTGGGGGTCGGTTCGGCCTGTCCGGGTTCATGCCCATGAAATATGCCGGCAGGCCGCGGTATTCAACGTTTTCCGGATAGGTAGCAGAGTGGCGAAAAGTAGCAGGAACAGGGGGATCGAGCCGAAATGTAAGGAGGTTGACACTTTTGGTCAAAACATTTTACCAACGGGGCAGTCCGGCAAGAACATGAAGCTCAATACCAATATGGGCCGGTGGGAGAAGCTTTGCCAAGGGCCTGGCTGAACCGCATCCCTGGCCGGTGCGCAGGACAGGCGGCTGGCTTTGGGGAGGGAATCGAATGCCTTGGTCACAAATCTATGACCCATATGACAACATGGTCATCTCGACCCTGTTGGCGGCAATACCGGTCGTGGTCTTGCTGGGTGGTATCGGCATCTTCAACATGAAGGCGCATCGCGCCGCGGTGCTGGGGCTGATTGCAGCTCTCGTCGTGGCCATTTTCTGTTTCGGCATGCCGGCGCAGATGGCGGGCATCACCGCCGTGTATGGCGCGGCCTATGGTCTTCTGCCGATCGGCTGGATCATCCTGAGCGTCATCTTTCTGTACCGGCTCACCGAGAAGACCGGACAGTTCAGCATCCTGCGGGATTCCATCGCCGGCCTGACGCCGGATCGACGGCTGCAACTGCTGTTCATCGCCTTTTCATTCGGCGCCTTCTTTGAAGGGGCGGCCGGTTTCGGCACGCCTGTGGCGGTCACCGCCTCCATGCTGATGGGCCTTGGCTTCGCCCCGCTTCCGGCGGCCGGCCTGTCCCTCATCGCCAATACGGCGCCCGTGGCCTATGGCGCGCTGGGCACCCCGGTCATCGCGCTTTCAGCCGTCACCGGGCTGGACCTGATGGAACTCTCCGGCATGATCGGCCGTCAGCTGCCCTTCTTCTCGGTCATCGTGCCGTTCTGGCTGGTGTGGGCCTTTGCCGGGCGCAAGGGCATGTGGGAGGTGTGGCCGGCTTTGCTGGTGGCCGGCGTGTCCTTCGCGGTGCCGCAATATCTGGTGTCGAACTTCCATGGCCCGTGGCTGGTGGATATCGTGGCCGCCGTGTGCTCGATGATCTGCCTTGCGGCCTTCCTGCGGGTGTGGTCACCCAAGCGGGTGTGGACCTCCACCGGCGGTGGTGGCGAGGCCGAGCCGGTGCAGGTGAAGCACTCCCATTCCACCGCGACGGTTTTCAGGGCCTGGCTGCCCTGGCTCATCCTGTCCGTTTTCGTGTTCGCCTGGGGCACCCCGCAGGTGAAGGTGTGGCTGGACAGCATCTGGATCTATCGCCTGCCGGTGCCGGGCCTGCATGATCTGGTGTTCAAGGTGCCTCCCGTTGTGGAAGCGCCCAAGGCCGAGGGCGCCGTCTATGCGCTGAACCTGCTTTCGGCGACAGGCACGGGCATTCTTCTGGCCGCCATCGTTTCCGGCCTCATCCTGCGCTTCTCTCCGGTCGCGCTGGTGAGGGAGTGGTTGCAGACCGTCTGGGTGGTGCGTTTCTCGCTCATCACCATTGCGGCCATGCTCGCGCTCGGCTTTGTCTCGCGCTATTCCGGCACGGATGCGACCCTGGGCCTGGCCTTTGCGCAGACGGGGTGGATCTATCCCTTCTTCGGCACCCTTCTGGGCTGGCTGGGCGTGGCGCTGACCGGTTCCGACACGGCATCGAACGTGCTGTTCGGCGGCCTCCAGAAGATCACGGCGGAGCAGATCGGCGTCTCTCCGGTGCTGATGGCCTCGGCCAACTCCTCGGGTGGCGTGATGGGCAAGATGATCGATGCCCAGAGCATCGTCGTCGCCTCCACCGCCACCAACTGGTACGGGCACGAAAACAAGATCCTGCGTTACGTGTTCTTCCACTCCATCGCACTGGCCTGCCTTGTCGGCGTGCTGGTGATGGGGCAGGCCTATGTGCCACCCCTCACGGCAATGGTGCCGTAACCGCTGACTGTCCGGTGAGGGGGAGATCTCCCCCTCACCTCTTTTGAAATGGGAGGGCAGGCTATGTCGACCATAGCAATGCCGCAGCCGGATTCCGCCATTCTTGCGCGGAAAGACGAGATCATTGCCGCGCTGGCCGCGGAGCTGCCGCAAGACATCATCATCGCCGACCCGGAGGAAACCCGGGCCTATGAATGTGATGCGCTGACAGCCTATCGCTGTGCCCCGCTGGCCGTGGTTCTGCCGCGCACCACCGAGGAGGTGGCCGCGGCCATGCGCGTGTGCCATCGCCTGAAGGTGCCGGTGGTGCCGCGCGGGGCGGGCACGTCGCTTGCCGGGGGGGCCCTGCCCACCGCCGACAGCGTGGTCATCGGCACGCTGCGCCTGCGCGATGTTCTGGAGATCGACACGGCCAACCGTTTCATCCGTGTGCAGACCGGCGTCACCAACCTGTCCGTCAGCGCGGAGCTGGAGGCGGAAGGCTTCTTCTATGCGCCGGACCCGTCCTCGCAGCTGGCCTGCACCATTGCCGGCAATATCGGCATGAATTCGGGTGGCGCCCATTGCCTCAAATACGGGGTCACCACCAACAACCTGCTGGGCGTGCGCATGGTGCTGGCCACCGGCGAGATCGTGGAGCTGGGCGGCCCGCTGCTGGGCAATAGCGGGCTGGACCTGCTCGGCCTCATCTGCGGCTCGGAGGGGCAGCTTGCCATTGTCACCGAGGCGACGCTGCGCATCCTGCCCAAGCCGGAAGGCGCGCGGCCGATGCTGATCGGCTTTGATTCCGCCGAGACGGCAGGGGAGTGCGTCGCCCGCATCATCCGCTCCGGCCTGCTGCCGGTGGCCATCGAATATATGGATGATGTGTGCCTGCGCGCGGTCGAGGCCTTCGCGAAGGCCGGCTATCCCGATTGCGCCGCGGTGCTGATCGTGGAGGTGGAGGGGTCCGCGGACGAGATCCGCGCCCAGATCGAGCGCATTCATGCCATCGCGGCGGAGCTGAACCCGGTCGAGTTCCGCACCAGCAAGACCGAGGCTGAGTCTCTGGCCATCTGGAAGGGGCGCAAGTCCGCCTTCGGGGCCATGGGCCGGCTGGGGGATTATATGTGCCTGGATGGCACCGTCCCCGTGTCCAAGCTGCCCTACACGCTCAAGCGCATCGGTGAGATGTCGAAGGAGTTCGGGCTGGAGGTCGCCAATGTCTTCCATGCGGGGGATGGCAACATGCACCCCCTCATTCTGTTCAATGCCAATGAGCCGGGCCAGCTTGAAAAGGCGGAGGCCTTCGGGGCGGAAATCCTGCGCCTGTGCGTCGATGTCGGCGGCTGCCTCACCGGCGAGCATGGGGTTGGCATCGAGAAGCGTGACCTGATGACCAAGCAATATGCGCCCCAGGACATGGCCATCCAGATGGAGATCAAGGACATTTTCGACCCGCACTGGCTGCTGAACGCCGCCAAGGTCTTCCCGCTGGAGACCAGCCGCCCCCATCGCGAGGAGGCGGGCAGATGCTGATGACGCCGAAATCCGGCCCGGCCATTCTTGCCCCGCGCAGCGAGGCGGAACTGGCAGAGCTTGTGATGCAGAGCCGCGCGGAAGGGCGCGCCCTGCATGTGTGCGGTGGTGCAACCCGCCATGTGCCGCCCGCCATGGCTGCCGGCACATGCCTCACTTTGCGCGATATGGACGGAATCGTCACCTATTCCCCCGGAGAGCTCACCCTGGTGGCGCGTGTCGGCACGCCGGTGGATGAGATCGAGGCCGCGCTGGCGGCCGAGGGGCAGGCGCTGGCGTTCGAGCCGATGGATCATCGCGTCCTGCTGGGCACGCAGGGTGTGCCGACCATTGGCGGCATCGTCGCCACCAATACCTCCGGCCCGCGCCGGATCCATACCGGGGCCTGTCGCGATCACCTTCTGGGCGTGCGCTTCGTGGATGGACAGGGGCGGATCATCAAGAATGGCGGCCGGGTGATGAAGAATGTCACCGGGCTGGATCTGGGCAAGCTCCAGTGCGGTGCGCATGGCACGCTGGGTGTGCTGAGCGAGGTGGCGCTGAAGACCCTGCCGCTGGCGGAAAGCCAGCAGACCCTGTCTTTTCCCGCCATCGGCATGGAGGAGGCCGTCCGCCTCTTCGCCACCGCCCTCGCCACGCCCTTCGAGGTTTCGGGTGCGGCTTACCATGCCGGCACGGCATGGCTGCGGATAGAGGGATTAACCCCGCAGGTTGCCTATCGGCGCGAGCGGCTCAAGGCCCTGTTCCGCGGGCATGAGATCGGGATTCTGGAGGATGCCGAAAGCCGTGCGCACTGGCGCGGCATCCGTGATGTGGCGCATTTTGCCGGGACGGGCTGCGCCGTGTGGCGCATCTTCGTGAAACCCGGCGATGCGCCCGCCACGGCCGCCGCGCTTCAGGCCCATGGCGGAGAGGTTGCGCTGGACTGGGGCGGAGGTCTGCTCTGGTATGCCGGTGATGCACCGGCGCATGCTGTCCATGCCGCCGTGGGGGCCGGGCGCGCCATGCTGGTGCGTGCGGGCACAGCCCCGGCCCATCCCGCCTTCACGCCGGAAGCTCCGGCCATCGTCGCCCTTTCTGCCGCCCTGCGCCGCACATTCGACCCCGCCGGGATGTTCAACCCGGGTCTGATGGGGAGCCAAGATGCAAACACACTTCACTGAGGCCCAGCTTGCAGACCCTGCAACGCTGCGCGCGAACGAGATCCTGCGCTCCTGCGTGCATTGCGGCTTCTGCACCGCCACCTGCCCCACCTACAAGGTGCTGGGTGATGAGCTCGATAGCCCGCGCGGGCGCATCTATCTCATCAAGGACATGCTGGAGAACAACAAGGTGCCGGACCCGGCCACCGTCCGCCATGTCGATCGCTGCCTGGGCTGCCTGAGCTGCATGACGACCTGCCCCTCCGGCGTGCATTACATGCATCTGGTGGACCATGCGCGCGATTATATCGAGAAGCATTACCGGCGGGACTGGCGGGAGCGGACGCTGCGCTGGCTGCTGGCGCGGACCCTGCCATATCCCGGTCGTTTCCGGGCGGCGATGATGGCCGCCCGGCTGGCGCGGCCCTTCCGCAAGCTGATGCCGGATGCCCGCCTGCGCGCGATGCTGGACATGGCCCCCGCAAGCCTGCCCGCGCCCAGCGCGAATGACCGCCCGCAGAGCTTTCCGGCCGAGAGCGGCAAGACCATGCGCGTGGCCCTGCTGACGGGATGCGCCCAGCGCGCGCTCAATACCGACATCAATGATGCAACCATCCGCCTTCTGCGCCGGCATGGCTGCGAGGTGGTGATCCCGAAGAACATGGGCTGTTGCGGCGCGCTGCCCCACCATATGGGCAAGAGTGATGACAGCCACGCTTTGGCCGCCGCCAATATCCGCGCCATTACGGCGGAAATGGACGGGGCCGGGCTGGATGCGCTGGTCATCAACACCTCCGGCTGCGGCACCACGGTGAAGGACTATGGCCACATGTTCGCCAATACCCCGCTGGCCGCGGATGCGGCGCGCGTGGGCGCTCTGGCCAAAGACATCACCGAGGTGATGGAAGAGCTGGGCCTGCAGAACCCGTCCCATGCCGAGCCGCTGCGGGTGGCCTATCATTCGGCCTGTTCGCTGCAGCATGGCCAGCAGATCCGCTCCGCCCCGAAGGACCTGCTGAAGGCGGCCGGCTTTCAGGTGGTGGAGCCGAAGGACAGCCATATCTGCTGCGGCTCCGCCGGCACCTATAACCTGATGCAGCCGGAGATTTCCGGCCAGCTGAAAAGCCGCAAGGTCGCGACCCTTGAGGCCACGCGGCCGCAGGTGATCAGTGCCGGCAATATTGGCTGCATGATGCAGATCGGCTCCGGCACCGGCATTCCGGTGGCGCATACGGCCGAACTGCTGGACTGGGCGACCGGCGGCCCGCGCCCGCGCGCGCTGGAAAAGGCCTGCGCCTGAACAGGCCGGCACGGAAAAATCAGGCGTGGCGGGCATGGTGAACAGCCGTCACGCCTGTTCATCCGCACGGCTCTGGTGAGCCGCCTGCGTCTGGGCGAGGCCTTCCTGCCGGAAGGCCCGCTGCACGGCAGGGCGGCTGTGCACCTTGCCCATGAGGCGGGCCCAGTGCGGATGGTCGCCATCCATCTCAAGGCCGATGCGCTGGCCCCAGAGCCAGAACACCGCCAGATAGGCATCCGTCACCGTATAGTGGCCGGGCACCGCCCAGTCGCGGCCATCGGAGAGGATATGCTCGATATGGGCATTGGCGGCGCGGATATTCTCGCGCCCCCGGTCCTGAACGGCTTCATGCAGCGCCGGGTCGGCGATGAAGCGGTGCGGACGCCAGAGCTGGCCATAGCCGATGCCGTGCAGGTCGATGGAAATCCAGCTCAGCCATTCCATGCAGCGCGCCTCGCCGGCCGGGGTGGCGGGCAGAAGACGGGCATCGGGATGGGTGCGGGCGAGGAAGAGCAGGATCGCGACCGCCTCGGTCAACAGATTCGCGGCACCGCCCGCACCGCCGGGCACGCCACCCAGCGCCGGAACCCGGCCCTTGGGATTGAGCGCGAGATAGTCCTGTCTGGACGTGCCCTCGCTGTTTTTCGCCGAGCGGATCTCCGCCATATAGGGCGCGCCCGTCTCCTCCAGAACAATATGCACTGCAAGCGAGCAGGCACCCGGTGAATAATGGAAGTGATACATGCGGCATCCCTGTTTCAAGGCAGAAGCGCGGGCGGGAGCGGCGGTCTGTCCTTCAGGCAGGGTAAGCGCTCATGCGTCCTGGATATATTCACTGGTGAGTATACATTGCGGCGCCACCTCCGCCGCCCCCATGGGGATGGCCTCAAGCCTCATGTCTCGGGCTCGCTGCCGCCCATCACGCGGGTCAGTTCCTCGGCCTGCTGGCGCACCTTCACGCCAATCTTGTCCATGTCCCCGGCTGGCAGGCGGGCGGCAAGGGCGGAGATGGAGATGGCGCCAACGGGGTCTCCCGAAGGGGACCAGACCACCGCTGCCACGCAGCGCATGCCGAGGGTGAATTCCTCATTGTCGAACGCATAGCCGCGCGCGCGGATACGGGCCATGTCGGCGCGCACCTCATCCATGGTGCGCAGGCTGTGTTCGGTTGCCTGGCGCAGGCCATGGCGGGCCACCAGCGCTTCGATATCCTCATCCGGCCAGGTGGCGACGATGGCCTTGCCCATGCCCGAATTCATCACCGGCGCGCGTCCGCCCGGCGGGGCGATGGCGCGGATGATCTCGCGGCTTTCCACCTGTGCCACGGTGATGACCTCGCCATCTTCCAGCACCCCCAGATTGGCGGTCTCGCGGGAAAGGTCCCGCAGCTTGCGCAGGAAGGGGGTGGCGGCGGCGATGAAGCTTTGCCAGCGGGTGAAGGCAATGCCCACCGCAAAGGCCTTGCGCCCCACATACCAGCGCTGTGTTGCCACATCGAACTGGGTGAAGCCGCGCCGTTCCAGCGTCGTCAGCAGCCGGTGGGTGGTGGAGCGGGCAAGGCCGGCCTCCTGCGCAAGGGCGGTGAGGCGGGCCCCTTCGGGATGGGCGGCCACCTGCTCCAGCAGGCCGAGCGCGCGATCGACCGCCTGAACGGTTCCATTCTGTTCCATTTTCGGAAAGCTGTCCCACATCGTGGAAATCATCAGCCCTCCCTATAGCCCTGTTCAGGGCCGGCGGGCTAGTCTGGCCTCCAATGAAAAAACGCCTCAGGAGAGATGAAATGACCGAATATACCCAGCGCGCCGGGCTTCAGGTCGCGACCGTTCTGGCCGATTTTGTCGAGAACCGCGTGCTGCCGGGCCTGCCGGTCACGGCTGATGCGTTCTGGAGCGGCTATGCCGCCCTGCTGAAGGATCTCGCCCCCGAGAACCGCCGCCTGCTGCAGGTGCGCGACGAGATCCAGCAGAAGATCGATACCTGGCTGGCGGCGCGTCGCGGGCAGGAGTGGGACAATGCCGCCTGGCAGGATTTCCTGCGCGAGATCGGCTACATCCTGCCGGAAGGTGAAGCCTTCAAGGTGGAAACAGGCCCGGCGGATGACGAGATCGCCAGGGTGGCGGGCGCCCAGCTCGTGGTGCCGGTGATGAATGCCCGATTTGCCCTGAACGCCGCCAATGCGCGCTGGGGCTCGCTCTATGATGCGCTCTATGGCACCGATGCGCTGCCCGGCGCGCCGGAAGGCAAGGGCTATGATGCAAAGCGCGGTGCGCAGGCTGTGGCGAAGGCTGCCGAGTTCCTTGATGAAGCCCTGCCGCTGGCCTCCGGCAAGCATGCGGATGTGACCGCATGGCGGGTGGAGAATGGCAAGGCCATCGCCACCATTGCGGGCAGCGATGTCGAGCTGGCGGACCCGTCCGCCTTTGTTGGCCAGAGCGGTGAGGGCGAGAAGCGCTCCCTGCTGTTCCGCCACAATGGCCTGCATGTGGAACTGGTGTTCGATCCGGCTCATCCGGTCGGCGCGGCCAGCCCCTCGGGCCTGCGCGATGTGGTGCTGGAAGCAGCCCTCACCGCGATTCAGGACTGCGAGGACTCCATCGCCGCCGTGGATGCCGAGGACAAGGTGCTGGCCTATGGCAACTGGCTGGGCCTGATGAAGGGTGATCTTGAGGACACCTTCGAGAAGGGCGGCAAGACACAGACGCGCCGCCTGAACGCTGACCGCACCTTCACCGCGCCGGATGGCTCCAGCTTCACTTTGCCGGGCCGCGCCGTTCTGCTCATCCGCAATGTCGGCCATCTCATGACCACGGATGCGGTGCTGCTGGACGGACAGGAGACCCCCGAAGGCATGCTGGATGCCCTCGTCACGGTTGCCGCCGCCATGCACGATCTGCAGAAGACCTCCGGTCCGCGCAACTCGCGCGCCGGTTCGGTCTATATCGTGAAGCCGAAGATGCACGGGCCGGAAGAGGCCGCCTTCGCGGACCGCACCTATGCACGGGTGGAGGACATTCTGGGTCTGGCCCGCGGCACGGTGAAGCTCGGCCTGATGGACGAGGAGCGCCGCACCTCCGCCAATCTGCGCGAATGTATCCGCGCGCTGAAGGGGCGTATCGTCTTCATCAATACCGGCTTCCTCGACCGGACGGGCGATGAGATCCATACCGTGATGCAGGCCGGTCCGGTGCTGCCCAAGGCCGAGATGAAGGACGCGCCCTGGCTTGCCGCCTATGAGGATGGCAATGTGGATGCGGGCCTCGCCACCGGCCTGAATGGCAAGGGGCAGATCGGCAAGGGCATGTGGGCCAAGCCCGACGCCATGGCCGAGATGCTGGTGGTCAAGATCGGCCATCCGAAGGCCGGTGCGAACACCGCCTGGGTGCCCTCTCCCACCGCCGCCACGCTGCATGCCACCCATTATCACCAGGTGAATGTGGCCGAGCGGCAGAAGGAGCTGTCCAGCCGTGCACGCGCCAGCCTCGACAAGCTGATGACCCCGCCGCTGATGGGCAAGCGCAACCTCTCGCCCGAGCAGATCGCCCGCGAGATCGACCTCAACTGCCAGTCCATTCTGGGCTATGTGGTGCGCTGGGTGGATCAGGGTGTCGGCTGCTCCAAGGTGCCGGACATCGATGACGTGCCACTGATGGAAGACCGCGCGACCCTGCGCATCTCGTCCCAGTTCCTCGCCAACTGGCTGATGCATGGCATCATCACCGAGGCGCAGGTGGATGAGAGCCTGCGGCGCATGGCTGTTGCTGTGGACCGGCAGAATGCGGGCGATGCGGCCTACACGCCCATGGCGCCCGGCTTTGACGGCCCGGCCTTCAAGGCGGCGCGCGATCTCATCGTGAAGGGTGCCGAGCAGCCCTCCGGCTATACCGAGCCGCTGCTGCATGCCTGGCGGCGCGTGGCCAAGGCCGGCTGATCGCGAGATCCCGCCTGCGTTTTCCGGTCTGACCGGACATCCGACAACGGTGCATATACCGGCCTCGACAGGCCGGTATATGCACTTGCAGACCCCCGAGGAGACTGAGATGAAAACTGTAACCCGTCTGGATCTGGACGATGCGCGCGTGCTGATCGCCGGTGCGGCTGCCCATGCGGTGGAAATCGGTGTGCCCATGTGCATCGCCATCACCGATGAAAGCGGCCACCTCATCGCTTTCGAGCGCATGGAAGGCGGCAAGGTGACATCCACCACCATCGCCATCGACAAATCCTTCACCGCCTCCGGCGCGAAGAAGGCGACCCATGAATATGGCGCTTCCAGCCAGCCCGGCGCTCCGGCCTATGGCATCAATTCGGCCATTGGCGGGCGGCTGATGGTGGTGGGCGGCGGCCTGCCGGTGGTGTGGAATGGCGCCGTGGTCGGCGGCATCGGCGTGTCATCCGGCACTCCGGCGCAGGATCAGGCCGTGGCGCAGGCCGGCATTGATGCCTGGCTTGCACAGCAGGCCGCAAATTAGGGCCAGGCATTTCCATGAATGAAAAGGGCGCGGAAGCTGAAGGCTTCCGCGCCCTTTTCATATGGGGGCTGGGCGCGGGCCCTATTGGGCCGGAGCCGCCTCCGGCTTTTGCTGAAGCTGGGGCGCCTCCTCGCTGCGCTCATCCATCAGGGTCAGGCCGGAAAGACATTCCAGGGCATGCTCGATGATGCGGAAGGCGGCTGCGGCCTTGCAGGCCTTCCCGTCCGTATCCTCCGCGATGGCCGCTTCCGCCGAGACAATCCCCTGCGATGCAAGGCGGATCATTTCCTGAAGGTCACGGTGCCAGTTGGCCAGACCGAAACGGGCCATCCGCGCGCGCAGGGCCCTGACATCCTCGGCCCATGGCAGGTCCGGCGTCAGCCCGTCATAGAGCAGGATGAAGGCGGAGGCGGCAATGCCCGTGGCGTATCCGGCCTCCGTTTCCCGGAAGGGGTCGGGCTTCTGGCCCTGAAAGGTCGGGGCGATCTCGCTGGTGAGGAAGGTCAGGCGCATCTGCGAGCGCTGGGCCATGGCCGGACTGTTGACGGTGGCCTGCCGCAGGGTGCGGGCGGATGCGCGCTGCAGGCGCACGCGTTGCAGCCAGGGACCGGTCGGCATCACGATCTGAGTGATCACCGCACAGGCCGCGAAGGCCAGCAGCAGCGCCACGATGGAATTGAGCGCACCCGCGAAGTCATAGGTCATGACATTGTCGGGATCGAGCGGGATCAGGAACAGCAGCATCGTCTGGATGCCCACCATCTTGTACAGGCCATCCATGCCGATCAGCATGAAGCAGACCATCAGGAAGGGGGAGATGGCAAGGGCGAACAGCGGAAATGTCGTCAGGTGCGGCACGATCTGGAACGAGATCACCATGGCCGGGACGATGGCGATCACAACCCCCCAGATGATCATCCGGTAACCGGTGGGGGTGACCAGCAGCAGGGGATAGATGCTGGCGATGATGACGGCGCTCGAGCCGGCGGACCATTCCGTCGCCAGCCAGAAGACCGAGGTCACCACCACGGAAAGAACCGCGCGGATCGTCGCCACGCTCGCCATCACCGCATCACCGGCGGCAATATGGAACGGGCCGCTGACCGGTTTCGGCGTGATGGACGGGTTGTGCAGCGCCTGAAATCCCAGCAGGATCTGCTGGCAGAAGGCGGCAAAACTCAGCCAGGGCACGGCGGCATAGATGGGGGGCGGATTGCCTGCCGGGGCTGCCGGGCCTGAAGCCGGCCGGTCCGCGCCGTCATTGTCCGCGCGCGCGCCCTCATCCCTTGTCTGTCCGCTCGTGCCCGGGCCGGGAATGCGGGTGATTTCCTCCGTCAGCCGCTCCGCTGCCGCTTTCCACTGTTGCTGGGCCGCACGCGCGGCCTCCTCGCTGGTCAGGGCATCGGGCAGTTCCGCCGCAAGGCGCGACATCTCCTCATGGTGAAATTCGGGGCGCGAGAGGGCGCGGGTGATGAACAGGTTGCGCATCAGCCCGTGATTCAGGCTGCGTACCGCCAGCACGCGATGGTGCGCATTGGGCTGGCCGGAGATTTCGTGCTCGAACTTGTGCAGATTGACAAACAGGTTCGCCAGCTTGACCCGCGCGGCCGCTCCCTTCTGTCCGGGCGACAGGCAGGCGACCAGCATCTCGCCTGCATCGCGCATGTTTCCGGAGAGATTGAGATAGCCGAAGCGCGGCGTGATGACGACGGAAACGACCCAGGTCGCGGCAATGCCGATAAACACTTCCGAGGTGCGGCTGGCGGCGATGTCTGCCGCGGAGTTCGGGTCCAGCGCGCCGGGCACGCCCACAATGGCGGCGGTATAGCCGGACAGGGCGAAGATATAGGCCTCAAGGTCGCGGAACCACATGAGCATCCACTGGCACAGCCCCAGCCATATGCACAGGCCCAGCAGGAAGAGCACGCGCTGTTCGGCAAACAGGGCCGCCAGGGTCAGGCCCACCGTCGCCCCGACCAGCGTGCCGGCGGCACGGGCAAGGCTCTTGGCGGTGACCTGATCGGTATTGGCATTGGCCAGGCAGGCGACGGTGAGGACAGACCATTCCGGCTCGGGCAGGGAGGACCACAGCGAGATGCCGAGGGAGGCAATGGCGGCCAGCGTGAACTTCAGGCCCAGTAACAGCAGGTCAGAATTGATCCGCATGCCCGGTATGATTCCCATGTTCTTGCTCCAGCCCCGTTCCGGGGCATGGAGACCACAGACCGCACGGGTTCGGCAATCCCCCCGGCCGCATGGCTGTGGCCATGTGCGGGAGATGAGGTGCGCGCGGCCGTGTGATCTTGCGCCTGTCCCGCCCCGATGGCAGGTGATGATCGCCGTGACGACGGCCTGAACAGGGCCGGGCCGGCCCCATCCATATACCCCTTGTGTGTCCGGACGGACATCCTTCTATGGATATGCCCGCGACTGGTGTTCCGGCAGGGACTTTCCGGTCGCGGGCACGGATTTACTGTTTTGCGGCCCGCTCTTCCTCAAGCGGCGGCAGGAACCATGCCAGCAGACCGGCCAGAGGCAGGAAGGAGCAGAGCTGATAGACGGTCTCGATGCCATAGACATCGGCAAGGCTGCCCAGAATGGCCGCGGCGATGCCGCCGAGACCGAAATTCAGTCCGTAGAACAGCCCGCCGATCAGGCCAATGCGGTTCGGCAGAAGGTCCATGGCATAGATGAGGATGGAGGCGAAGGCGCTGGCCATGATGAGATTGATCATCACGGTCAGGATGCCGGTCCAGAACAGGTCCGCATAGGGCAGGATCAGGGTCAGCGGCAGCGGGCCGAGCACCGAGATCCAGATGATGCGGGAGCGCCCGATCCGGTCGCCGAGAATGCCGCCCAGCAGCACCCCCACGGCCGAGGCCATGAGGAAGATGAACAGCATCATCTGCGAGGCGGAGATCGACAGGTCGAACCGCTCCATCAGGTAGAAGATGTAGAAGGAGCGGAAGCTCTCGCCATAGGCGTTCTTGGAGAACATCAGCAAGGTGAGGATGACGAGGCCGCTGACGATGGTCGCCGGCATGTGGCGCGGGCGCTCGGCCGCGGCCTTGGAGGAGGTGGCGCGCAGGGCGGCGAACTGCCGGCGCAGCATGCCCTGCTGGCCGCCGGTCCACACCAGCAACATCATGGCGCAGATGGCGAGGGCCGCGAACCAGGACAGGCTGGACTGGCCCCACGGCACGATGATGAGGGCGGCGAAAATCGGCCCGAGAGCGCCGCCCGCCTGTCCGCCCACCTGAAAGATGCCCTGCGCCAGCCCCTGCTTGCCGCCCGAGGCATAGCGCGCCATGCGAGTGGCTTCCGGATGGAAGATGGAGGAGCCGATGCCGATGAGGGCGACAGAAACCAGAATCAGGGTGTAGCTGTTGGCATAGGCAAGGCTCACAAGGCCCGCCAGCGTGAAGCCCATGCCGATCGCCGGGGAATAGGGGGCAGGATGGCGGTCCGTGACATGGCCGATAACCGGCTGCAGCAGGGAGCCGGCAATCTGGAAGGTCAGCGTGATCATCCCGATCTGCACGAAATCGAGTGCGTAGGCATCCTTGATGATCGGATAGACGGCGGGGATCAGCGACTGCATGAGGTCGTTGAGCAGATGCGTCAGGCCAAGAACCAGAAGCACGGCCATATGGGGGCCGGTTCTGGTGATGGGAGAGGAAAGGCTGATGCTCATGGTGGTGGGTTTCGCGGTCATTCACGCCCTGGAAAAGGCGGTGGTGGGAGGCTGTGTGGAAAGATCAGACCAGAGTGAAGGCCACGGCAGATGAAGGAGGGCAGCAGCACCATGGACCGCGGGGCACGCGCCATGATGTCCCTGTCTGATAGGTGCCGCTCAGAACCTGCCTGGCGGGGATGGGATGATCCGGGCCAGTGAAGTTGCGAAGGGCATCTCTTTAAACATGCGCCAAGGTGCACAATGTCGCAAGACCAAATCCGCCCGGCGCAGGGCAGTCGTTGCACTGCCGCAAGGGAAGTTCAGCCGGCCGGCAGGACGCGCGGCGAGGGGCCTTGAGCGGTGTCGCGGCTGAAGGCCGGTCCGGTGGCCAGATTTCGTTGGGGTAGATTCCGTTGCGGCAGGTTTCCGGTGCCCGCAGCCGGATGATCAGGGTGTGAGGCGCAGCAGAGGCGGCCGGGGCTGGCATTCTCGATCAGCCAGACCGCGCGATCCGGGGCAATGGCGACATCGCGGCCGCCTGCCGACAATCGCGAGCAGAGCGTCGGCCGGCAAGGCATCACGGATGCCGGATCGCTCTGTCATCATCCATCAAAATCCATCAGGCGTGCGAAATTGATGCCTTGTGTTCCGGCTTCAGATTTTGGTGAACATGATGGGGGAGGGAGCGCGACACCCCATGTAATGGCAGACCACAGGGCGTTTCAAGCCGTCTGATGTGCTTGTCTCATGTCACGAGGTGTCGCGGCGCACGAAGCACCTGCAAGAAAACTGGCCCGCCTGCCGGCCTGTTCCGGCCATGCCGGGATATTTTCTGCCGTCTGTCGGCTGGGCTGACTTTGGGGCACCTTTGGTCTGCCTTTCCCGATACATGTTCCCTTGAGGAAATGCTTGAGAGTGCTGCCCACGCCCTGTTTCAGGAGGTTGCTCCTGCTGGCGATTGTCGTATCGGGCCTGCCACTGGCCACTCCGGTTCAATAAACCGGATCACTGTGATGCGCGTGAAGAGGCAGCTTCATGTCAGGGGGCATTTTGCGGTGCTATAATGGAGAATTCGCCGCAGGCCCATTGGCGCGGCGAATTCTGTTTTGCCTTGAAGGTGCGGGCGTCAGTATATCGTAAATGCCGGAAAGTAGGACATCAGCAGCAGAACGATGAAGGCGACCCCGTAAAACGGCCAGAGCTCCTTGACGACGACCCCGATTGGAACGCGCGCTATGGCTGCACCAATGAAAAGTGTCGTCCCGATTGGTGGCGTAAACAGGCCGATTGAGAGGTTGATGCAAATCATCACACCGAGCTGGATCGGATCCATGCCAATGGCTTGGCCGATGGCGACGAAGGTGGGGCCAAGCAGCAGAATGGCGGCAGGCAGATCCAGAAACATGCCGATGATCAGCATGATGATGTTCATCATCAGGATGATGAGGACGGGATCAGCAAGAACGGTCTGTGCCCATTGCGCCACAATGGTCGGAATCCGCTCCGTGATGAGCACATGCCCAACGAGGCTGGATGCGGTGATCACCAGCATGACCACGCCTGTCGTCACCACAGTATTGACCAGGGCGTGATAGGTGCGTTTGAGGGTCAGGTCGCGATACAGGAACAGGCTGACCATGAGCGCATAGAAGACGGCAATGACACTGACTTCCGTTGGTGTTGCAATGCCAACGCGCAGAAGGATGACGATAAAGATGGGCATCGCCAGTGCTGGAAGGGCGGAAATGAATGTCTGCCCGATGGTGCTGAGCTGGTCTTTTGCAGTCAGTCTTGGGAAGTTGCGCAACCTGCCCGAGAAATAACAGACGAGCATCATGCCCACGGCCAGCATCAGGCCCGGCAAAACCCCGGCTGAAAAGAGCGATGCAATCGAGGCGCTGGAAACTGTCGAATACAGAATGAGTGGGATGGATGGGGGGATCAGTCCGGCGATGGTCGATGATGAGGCGGTCACGGCCGCTGCAAAGCCTGGCGGATATCCCTCTTTCTTCTGCCAGGGAATAAGCATGGAGCCAAGTGCTGATGCTTCCGCAACAGCCGAGCCGGAGACCCCGCCAAAGATTGTGGAGCCCACAACCGTCACCTGCCCCATGCCGCCATGATAGCGGCCAACGAGAGCGGCGGCGAATTGCACCAGCTTCTTGCCCAGTGTGCCGGACATCATGAGTGAGCCGGAGAGAATGAAGAACGGAATGGCGAGCAGGGGGAAGCTTTGCGTCGGCTGGAAAAGCTTGACGACCGCCACAACGGTCGGTGTGCCGCCGGACCAGAGGATGGCTCCTCCGGCGGCAATGATGAGGGCATATCCGACAGGTACGGAGAGTACGAGCAGGATCGCGAAAAGACCTGTCATTATTGCGGTCATGTCAGATGCTCCTGCTCAGTCTGGTGGAGCGCACGCGGGTCATCACACAAGGTCACGCGGACGAGGTTGATCAGACACGAGAGAGCGATGCCGCCAAAGCCAAAGAGAAGGGCGCTATAGGCCCACGCCTGTCCAAGATTTGTGATGGGAAAGGTCTGCGACTTTGTAATCTCGATGACCTGAATGACAAGATAGGCAAGATAGGCAAAGGATACGGCAACAAGAATATTGATGCCCGCCATCAGGAAGCGCAGCTGCATGTCATTCAGGAAGGAGCGAAACGCTTCTGATGCGATATGCGCTCCGCGCTGTGCGCCAACAACGATGCCCCCCATCACAAGCCAGGGGAAAAGCAGGTTCGGAATTTCATTCGGCCAGCCAAGTCCCGCCGATGTGAAGTATCGCATGACCACTTCAGCCATGAGGGCCAGGAAAATCGCCACAATGGAGGCGATTGAGATCAAGAGCGCGCCCTTGTCGACCAGCATTCCTGCTGCATCGGCGACACGCAAGGCAGCAGGAGCTGCCTTGCGGACGGCCAGGGCATTGGAATGGCTCGTCATTGCGTGGCCGCGGCCTTGGAGGCTGCAACAATTTCCTCCACCAGTTCAGGGTACCTGACCTGCCACTTCTTGTAGACCGGCTGGGTGGCGGCAATGAAGGGGGCGGGGTCAACCTCATTGATCTTGACGCCGCTTGCCTCCAGATCTGCGCGCAGCTTTTCGCTCTGCTCGCGTACCATCTGGCGGTTCAGCTCGCCGGCTTCACGGGCGGCATCCCGGATGATCTTCTGATCCTCCGGGGAGAGGGCATCGAAGATCACCTTTGAGGCCAGGAATGGCGTGGACTCATATTTGTGATTGGTCATCGAAATATAGGGCTGAACTTCATAAAGCTTCGATGAGTGAATATTGATGAGCGGGTTCTCCTGCCCATCCACAACGCCTTGCTGAAGGGCGATATAGAGTTCAGAGAAGGGCATGGGGGTGGGAGATGCGCCGAGCGCCTCAAAGATATCGATTGTCATTGCATCTGGCGGAGTGCGGATCTTCATGCCCGCAAGGTCGGCCGGAACCTTGATTGGCCTTTTCGAGTTCGATGTTTCCCGAATGCCATTGTTCCACCAGGCCAGAATGAGAATCCCCTGCTTCTCAGCGGCGGCGGCAATCTTGTCGCCAACCGGGCCATCCATAACCGTTTCGGCCTGCTTCAGGTCCTGGAAGAGGAAGGGCAGGCCCAGAAGATTGATCTCCGGGACAACAGATGAGGTCGCCCCCTGTGCGTTGGCGGAGAAGGCGATCGTGCCAAGGCGGATATTGGTGACACTTTCGGCATCGTCACCAAACTGGGAGCTTGTTCCAACATCGACCTTGATGCGTCCATTCGTTCTTTCCGCAACAAGCTCCGCGAATTTCAGGGATGCGGTATCCTTCGGGTTTCCGGCTGCCGCGCTGTGTGAAATCTGGAAGTTCTGTGCAGCCACGGGGAGCGACCAAAGCAGGGCTGCTGCAATGGCAATATTTCGAAGCATCATATATTCCTCCCAATATTCGGATTGTTTTGTATTTGGGGCCTTCGCCCATATCTCCGGTTTCCGGAAATATTGTTCTGACTCTCAGGTCTCGGATCCGGTTTGAATCCTTTCCGCCTGATGTGTTCAGATGAACATGCTTTTCTTGTGAAGGATTTTTATGGGTAATATACCCGGAGTTACTTCACAAAAATTCTTTTATATCGGAGGTAATGTTGGCGCATTTTGCCGCCGATATTTTTGAAAACGTAATATTTACAGTGGGATTTTATCCTGCCTCCGATTGAATCAGCTCCCCGGGAGAAGCTTTTTCAGAATTTGCCGCACGAGTTCCCGGTGGTCCTGGCACACCTTTCGTGCCCGCTCGCTGTCTCCATCCATAAGGGCTGCAACAATCAGGCGATGCTCCCGCACTGAGTTTGACCGGTCCACATACATGGGGCTGACGAACGACAGCACGGACTTCATCTGGTTGCGCGCCGAATTGAAACTGTTCGCAATCAGGCTGTTTTCGCACATGTCGAAAATGGTCTGGTGGAACTGTCCATCCAGGGCAGCCCATTCGCGGACCTGTTCCAGGGACAGGCGCGCTTCCATCTGGTCGATAAGGGGGGAGAGCAGGCTATCGATTTCTGTTCTGTCGATAATGCCCGCACTGACCCGCTCGGCAACGAGATAACCCGCCATGCCCTCCAGTGCCTCGACAAGTTCATATCCACGGATCAGGTCCTGGATCGTGAAATGCCGGACAAAGGTGCCAGAGCGCGGAATGACCTCTACAAGGCCATCCGCCTCAAGTCTCTTGATCGCGTCGCGCACCGGCGTAACGCTCATTTCAAGCTCATTTGCAATCCGATGGATGTCCAGTGGTGTGGACGGCCTGAGGCCACCGCTGATCACGCGTTCCAGCAGAGTCTCATATGCCTTGTCCGAATAGTTCTTCGCCATCAGATATCCCTCGGGGTCGCGCGCCGGTATTACATGAGGCGGTTATATATCCCCGCAATGTCGAGGTTCGATAGCGGAACGTAATTGTTCACCAGCAGGCGCTGCTGGGTCTCGATCACCTTGTCCGCATAGTCATGTACATCGCCGGGTTTCATGCCGTATTCGGTCAGTCTTTTGGCGGGCACGACCTCGGCCAGCAGGCGTTCCAGCATTCCGAAGGGGCTCTCCCCCTGCGCGGGCTTGCCAAGAACGTCCTCGATCAGCGCGGCGATGTCCGCGATCTTTCCGCCGGCCTGCTTCTCGAAATAGACCTCGAAAACCGCAGGCAGGAAGAGGCGCGTTGCCTCTCCATGCGGCACATGATGGGCGCTGCCAAAATGCATGGCGATGGCATGTACGCCACCCGCCAGAACATTGGCCAGAGCCATTCCGGCCATGTTGCTTGCCGTCAGGTAGGATTTCGCATCCTGCTGGATGACGCCCCGGCCATGCTCGATAATCCGCTTGTATCCTTGCAGGATCAGGCGGGCTGCGTTGATGCACAAAATGTCGGTATAGGGATTGGCGCGCGGTGCAAGATAGATTTCCAACGCGTGGACAAGGGCATCCGCCGAGGAGGTGGCGAATACGGGGTAGGGGATAGTTGCAAGAAGTTCATCGATCAGGATTGCAGTGTCTGCAAAGCCGGCCTCGAACCCTTTGCCGATTTTGCTGCCGATGCCGGGGAAGTCCAGAACGGCAACACAGGTGACCTCGCAGCCCGTGCCGCATGTTGTGGGAATGAGCAGCAGGCCGGCTTTTCGTTCCGGTTGAACACCGGGGGCGAAAAGCTCCGCCACATTCTGCTGTGAGTCCAGCACAAGCACTTTCGCGCAATCGAGAATGGAGCCGCCGCCGATTGCGATCAGACGATTGAACCCAAGCCCGCGGATGGCCGCAAGCATTTCATCCACGGCGATATCTGTTGGCTCACCGCCGCAGAAGTCATCATAGAAAAGTGTCTGGGCCGTCGTTTCCTGCATGAAGGAATCGTACAGAAAACGCTGTGTGAAGATGAGGTCCTGCGGCCCGACTTCATGGGCCTGGATGAAGTCGGAGAATTTGTCATAGCCATGGATCTGGGGGCGGACGGAGAATTTAAAGGTATTCATGCCACGCCCTCGATCTGGACAGCCGAGATTTTTTCAAAGAGTGGGCCGTAAATCGTTGCTTCATCCGGTGCGGAGCGGTCGAGCGGGGTGGCGATGCGCGTTGTATTGTAATAATGCTTCTGGGTGACGTTTTCGGAGACCGAGTTTCCGCCCCAGCTGCCGCATCCGAGCGAGAAGGTCTTGGCCAGACCATTGGTCCAGCTCCCTGAATTGGCCACGCCATGGGACTGGCGGACGATGACGCGCGATGTGTTGGTTTCAAGCGCGAGCCGCAAAATGCGTTCATCGCTGGTGGAGTGAATGCCGCAGGAATGCCCCGAACCCGAATAGTCCGTGATCGCATTCACCAGGGCGATGGCCTCATTGAAGTCGGCATATTTGTAGGCCGTGAGAACCAGGCTGAGCTTTTCACCCGAAAACGGATGTTGTGGACCCGTGCCGGTTTCCTCAACGACAATAAATTTGCGATCTGCAGGAATGCTCAGGCCGGCCAGCGCCGCGATTTCAGAAACAGGGCGGGCCACGACCTTTCGGGAGATATGTCCGTCTTCCCAGATGACGGCCTGAAGTTTCGCCTTTTCTGCGTCATTCGCGATATAGGCGCCTGCAGCTTTCAGTTCATCCATGAAGGCCTCATAGATTGAGGCCTGAACAATGATCGAATTCTCCGCAGAGCAGCCGGATGCATTGTCGCCGGTCTTGCCGATGCAGATCTTGTCAGCGGTCTCCGCCAGGTTCACGGTCTCGTCGATGATCACGGCGGCATTGCCAACGCCGACCCCATAAGCGGGCTTTCCGGAGGAGTAGGCAGCTTTCACCATGTCGCCAGAGCCTGTGGCCATGGCCACATCACACTGCGCCATCAGTTCTGCGGCCAGGGTTCTGGAGGGAGTGGCGATGCATTGCACAATATCTTCCGGCGCATCCAGTGCGCGCAGAACCTTGCGGATGATATCGACGACGAACAGGGTGGTCTTCCTGCTGGCCGGATGCGGTGCGCAGATCACGGCATTTCGTGCCCGGATGCCCAAGGTCGCCTTGAAAATCGGGGTTGCCTCGCAATTCGTGCTCGGGATCAGGGCCGCGATCACGCCATATGGCTTGGCGATGGTGACAATGCCGTTTTCAGCGTCAGTTTCGATTACACCGACAGTCTTTTCTTTCCGGATGTCGTGAAAAATGGCCGGCATTTTGTGGGTCAGCTTGGCGCGCTTGCTTTCCGCCAGACCCATATTGGTTTCTTCATATGCCATATTGGCAATCTGTGTTGCCAGTTCCGGACGCGACAGCGTGTAGACAATGGCGCCAGCCAGAATATCGACCTGCTCTTGCGTGTAGGTATTGAGAACGGCCTGGGCAATACGTGCTTTTGCGACGAGCCCGGCAATATGGGTGCTCTCTGCGGACACTGGCGTTTTCTCCATGGCATGACCGTTGGGGTCATTTTGTTGCGAAACTGAAATATCAGTTATCGTGTCTCAAAAAATATGAATGGAGTTCCGGTGTCCGTCAAGGCTGATTTTTCTGTTGATATATCAGATAACATTTTTATTGATGTATGAATCTGCCCGCGCTGAAGGCGCACATGCGCTCTGTGCGGTTGCAATAATAAAGGGAGGAGAATGCAGATGTCCGCGGAGACTGGTTCTGTTGAAATTAATGAGGTTGTTCTGAGGGATGGTTTTCAGAATGAACCATGCTTCGTGCCTACTGCAGAAAAGATCAGATTGGCGAACAGGATATCTAAAACCGGAGTGAGGCGGATAGAGGTTTCGGCTTTTGTCTCGCCCAAGGCGATACCAAACCTTAGGGATGCCGAAGAGGTTTTTCGCGGTCTGGTGCGTGAGCCGGGTGTTATCTATACGGCTCTCATTCCAAACGAGAGGGGCGTTCAGCGCGCGATAGAGTGCGGGGTTGATGAGGTCAATCTCGTGATGTCGATCGGGGAGAAGCACAATCTGCGGAATTTGCGCATGACCTGTGCGCAATCGCTGGAGCAGTTCAAGGGTATCATGAAGGCGCTGTCCGGCACCGGAATTGCGGTCAATGGCACTATCGCCACAACATTTGGCTGCCCCTTCGAAGGGGCTCAGCCTGTCGAGCGCATATTATGGTGCATTGATACATACCGGGCACTTGGCATAACTGCGGTTACGATTGCGGACACAATTGGTGTTGCCAATCCGCGTCAGGTGTCACGTCTGACATCCCTCATTCGCAAGCACCATGAAGACCTGCCGCTGACGCTGCATCTTCACAATACGCGCGATATGGCGCTGGCCAATGCCATGGCGGCAGTTGATGAGGGCGTCCGCAGCTTCGATGCCTCCATCGGCGGTATCGGTGGCTGTCCCTATGCGCCGGGTGCCACAGGCAATATCTGCACCGAGGATCTGGTGCACATGTTGCATCAGTGCGGCATCTCAACCGGCGTCAATCTCGATGCGCTTCTCGATTTGTCCGCAGAGTTGCCCGGTCTGCTGGGCCATGAACTGCCGGGATATGTTGTGAAGGCGGGTACGAGCGAACGCCTTTACGCCTGATATGGCGGTTTAAGTCATGCCCTTTAGCCTATGGCGTTCTGGGTGGCAGAAGTGCCATAGGCTCTATCGATGCCAGGATCTGCCCGAGACCAGAATGGGCATCGGATCGCCATGCAATATGACGGATTTTGCGTCATATTTATATTGGTTCCTATATAGATAAGAGTCGTTCGTTTGATGAAATCAGCTTTGTGAAAACTCTCTGAAGAGCCATGTCTGGAACAGGTTTATCTTCGGAAGTTGCCTGCGTGACTTCATGAACATCAGGCAGTGCCCGCTGATGGTCGGCCCTTCAAGCCCGAAGGGGGCGACGAGTTGGCCGGAAGCCAGTTCCCGCTGCACCAGCATGTGGCTTTCCAGACAAACGCCCGCACTGTCCACGGCCGCACTGATGGACATGAAAGAGCGATCGAAGCGTGGGCCGCGTGTCAGGTCAATGCTGGGTGCGCCGGCCCATTTCAGCCATTCGCGCCAGGTGATGAGGTTCACTTCGGAATGGATGAGTGTGTGGTGGCGCAGGTCTGCCGGGGTTCGGATGGGGTAATCGCCATGGATGAGTTCCGGCGAGCAGAGCGGCAGCACTATTTCTTCAGGAAAGGGAACCACTTCCACACCGGCTGTGGGGAATACCGTCCCATAGCGAATAGCCAGGTCTGCCTCGCCGCTGGCCAGATCCACCACTGAGGTTGAGGCGTTCACACGTACATCCACATCCGGATTCTGGGCGCTGAAGCGCGCGAGACGGGGCATGAGCCATTGCGCCGCAAAGCTCGGCACCACATGGATGGTGAGAATATCGCTTTTTGTTGAACGGGAGATGCTGCGGGTGGCCGTTTCCAGCGCACCGAAAGCCTCGGCGACATGTTTTGCGTAGCGCTGGCCGGCATCGGTCAGCAGGATGGAGCGGTGCACCCGGTGAAACAGCGTTACCCCCAGCTCGCGCTCCAGCGCGCGCACCTGGTGGCTGACAGCCGACGGCGTGACCAGAAGCTCTTCTGCCGCTGTCACAAATGAGCCGAGTCGGGAGGCGGCTTCGAAAGCCTGAAGCGCTTTCAGAGAGGGCAAGTTTCGCACCGCACCATTCCCGCAAATTCAATTCATCTATTGGCTATGTTTATTCGTTTGTCCCCAGCCCTTCAACTTCCTAGCATCAGCTTCACAAAAGGCTGCCCCCAAGAAGGCTGTCCCCAAGGGAGAAGCGGCTGGCACAGGGAGATTCACATGCCCATGGAATGCGGACGCATCCTCGCGGATGCCGGGCTGGCGCGCGTGCGTCATGTCCACAACAGATCTGTTTGATCCTATTTCGCTGCGCCGGAATCGGCTGCACATGTCACGGCCCAATCCGGTCATGAGCCTGGAGTTGCGTGCAGCTCTGGTTCTGTCCGGCATCTTCCGGCACGTGGCGCGCGCATAACACCTTCACCACAGTGAGATACCGCCGGGTAGCCTGCCCTCGGCACATGCCGGATGCTGCCTGACGGAAGGGAGGAGCTTATCTCTCACATGAGCCAGACTGGTCATAATGAACAGCTCGCCGAACGGGCCTACAATATTCGTCGCAATGCGCTGCGGATGGGTGAGGTTCAGGGGCAGGGCTATATCGCGCAGGCGCTCGGTATTTCCGATGTGCTGGCCGTGTCCTATTTCCACGCGATGACCTATCGCCCTGATGATCCGGAATGGGAGGGGCGCGACCGCTTTCTGCTCTCGATCGGACATTATGCCATCGCGCTGTATGCCGCGCTGATCGAGGCGGGTGTTATCCCGCGGGACGAGCTGGAAACATACGGCACCGATGACAGCCGCCTGCCCATGTCCGGCATGGCTGCCTACACGCCCGGCATGGAAATCACAGGCGGTTCTCTGGGCCACGGGCTCGGTATCGCGGTGGGCATGGCTCTGGGCCTGCGCCACAAGGGTAACCCGGCCTTTGTCTATACTCTTTTTTCCGATGGCGAGCTGGATGAAGGCTCGACCTGGGAGGCGGCCATGTCTGCCGGCAGCCACAGGCTGGGCAATCTCATCGGCATTGTCGATGTGAACCAGATGCAGGCCGATGGCCCCTCCATGAGCGTGCTGAACTTCGAGCCGCTGGCGCCCAAGTTCGAGGCATTCAACTGGTTCACCCAGCGCGTGGATGGCAATGACATTGGCGCGCTTGTGAAGGCATTCGATGTCGCCCGCAACCATCCGGGCCCGGAGCCGCGGGTGATCATCTGCGATACCAGGATGGCCAGGGGCGTTCCCTTCCTGGAAGAGCGCGAGCGCAACCACTTCCTGCGTGTGGAGCCCGAGGAGTGGACCCGGGCGCTTGAAATTCTGGATGCCGGGAGGAAGGCATGAAGCGGAACAAGTACCAGCGGCCCGCTTTTCTGGATAACCCGGAGCAGGGTGGCGCGCGGCTGACCACCTCGGCGATGATCGCCTCCATCGCCGGCCCGGACCAGCGCACCATCGCGGCCCCCTTCGGCCATGCGCTGGTGGAGCTGGCGAAGGACCGCCCCGAGATTGTCGGGCTTTCCGCCGATCTGTCGAAATATACCGATCTGCACATTTTCGCCAAAGCCTATCCCGAGCGCTTTTTCCAGATGGGTATGGCCGAGCAGCTCCTGATGCTGGCTGCTGCCGGCATGGCCCGCGAGGGCTTTACCCCCTTCGCCACCACCTATGCCGTGTTCGCCTCCCGTCGTGCCTATGACTTCATCTGCATGGCGATTGCGGAAGAGAACCTGAATGTGAAGATCGTCTGCGCCCTTCCGGGCCTGACGACGGGTTATGGTCCCTCCCATCAGGCGACCGAAGATATCGCCATCTTCCGCGGCATGCCGAACATGACCATCGTTGATCCGTGCGATGCCTGCGAGATCGAGCAGGCTGTGCCGGCGATCACCGATCACAAGGGGCCGGTCTATATGCGCCTGCTGCGCGGCAATGTGCCGACGGTGCTGGACGAATACAATTACAAGTTCGAGCTGGGTAAGGCCAGGATGCTGCGAGATGGCGCGGATGTTCTGGTCATCTCCTCCGGTCTCATGACCATGCGGGCGCTGGAACTGGCGGACCAGATGCGGGCCGACAAGGTTGATGTGGCTGTGCTCCATGTGCCCACCATCAAGCCGCTGGATGAGGCGACCATTCTGAAGGAGGCCGCGCGCACCGGACGTCCGGTGATTGTTGCTGAAAACCACACCCGGATCGGTGGTCTGGGTGAGGCTGTCGCGGGTGCATTGCTGCGCAATGGCGTTTTTCCGCGCTTCCGGCAAATTGCCCTGCCGGATGAGTTCCTTGATGCGGGCGCATTGCCCACGCTCCATGACCGTTACGGCATCTCCACCATGGCAATGGCGCAGACGCTCAAGTCCTGGCTGTGAGTTCTGTGTCCGCCCGGCCGGTTCGGGCGGACACGTCCAGCGCAGGTCGTTGCTCGGGAAAATATTCAGGAACAGCCGGGGGAAATGTGCCCCGGAAGAAGGCGTGCGTGTGTTGCCCGCACTCTTGCGTGAAGTCAGGCTTCATCCATGAGCCGGCCTGAAGCCTGTCCGTTTGGCGTCGCGAATGCAGTATTCGTTTTGTAAAAAGCTCTGACAGGGGAGGCCGGTCCATGGGACTGCTGGAAGGAAAATTTGCCGTCATCACCGGTGCGGCCTCTCCGCGCGGCCTCGGCAAATCCATGGCGCAGATGTTTGCAGCGCAGGGCGCAACAGTTGCCATTCTGGATCTTGATCCGGCAGCGGCGCGCGCGGCTGCGGCCGATATCGGCCCCGGCCATATTGGACTGGCCTGTAATGTGGTGGACAAGGAAGCGTGCGACAAGGCTGTCGCGACCCTTGTCGAAAGCTGGGGACGTGTGGACATTCTGGTCAACAATGCCGGCATCACCCAGCCGCTGAAGATCATGGACATCGCCCCTGCAAATTATGATGCGGTTCTCGATGTCAACCTGCGTGGCACGCTCTATATGAGCCAGGCGCTCATTCCGCACATGCGCGCGAACAAATCTGGCTCGATTGTCAATATTTCCTCGGTTTCCGCACAGCGCGGCGGCGGCATCTTCGGCGGTCCGCACTATTCCGCCGCGAAGGCGGGTGTGCTCGGCCTCACAAAGGCCATGGCACGAGAGCTGGCGCCCGATAATGTCCGCGTGAATGCTGTTTGCCCCGGCTTTATCGCCACCGACATCACCGCCGGAAAACTCACCCCCGAAATGCATGCCAGCGTGCTCGCCGGGATTCCCATGGGCCGTGCGGGTGAGGCCAGCGATGTGGCCGGGTGCGCGCTGTTTCTGGCTTCCTCGCTCTCGGCATATGTCACGGGCTCGGAAGTCGATGTGAATGGCGGCTCGCTCATTCACTGAGCGACTTCCGAGCCCGTGAGGCGCTGGACTGGCCCCATGCGCCGTTCGAGATCCCGGAAGATATCCGGGCGGCATGGCAGGCGGCAGCACGCGTAAGCCCGTGCCGCAGCGGCGCGGATTGTCGGGGTACAGGGGCGGGCCGCCATGCTATGCTGCTGCACCGGCAGGCCCTGGAATGCCGGAAAGGCCGCCTTGCCCGGGAATCCAGAAGACACATGTTCCAGTGGTCCGTTCATGTCCTGAAGAGCACGGCGTTCCCGCTTCGTGGCGGATCTGCCCGTATCGGCGATCCGGCCCGCGTTTTTGCCCCTGCTCTCATGTCTGTCCTTGCCCTTTTTCATGCCCTGCCGGCACAGGCGCAGGAGCCCCCCCGCCCTGTGGCCGATGTGATGCACTGGTGGGTTTCGGACGGGGAGCGGGCCGGTATCGATGTGGTCCGCCGCTATATGGAGGCACAGGGGCTGGAATTGCGCGAGCAGGGGGTGGCCGGCAGCGGCACCAGCCGGTTTGGAGATGTGCTGCGTGAGCGGGTGGAGGCCGGGCGCACCCCCATGGCCTCGCAGGTGATCGGCTATGACATCCACCAGTGGGCCCGCGAGGGAAAGCTGGCCAGCCTGGATGATGTCGCCGCCGCCGGAGAGTGGCGGGAGGTTGTGCCCTATGGCATCCAGAACCTGTCGAAATTCGAGGGGCACTGGGTTGCCGCTCCCATCAATGCCCATTCCACCAACTGGATGTGGCTGAACCATGCGGCCTTCGCCCGCCTTGACCTGCCGCCGCCCGATACTTGGGATGATCTGGTGCGGATGCTGGACAAGGCCCGCGCGCAGGGGCTCATTCCCCTGGCTGTCGGCCATGAGGCGTGGGAGCACACCCTTCTGTTTGAATCCGTCGCGGCCGGGGCAGGCGGGGCGGAGTTCTATCGCCGCGCCTTTCTGGAGCTGGACCCGAAGGCTCTCGATGGTCCGGTTCTGGAAACCGTGTTTGAGCGCATGAGCATCTTGCGCGGCTATCTCGATGCCGATTTCACGACACGTTCATGGGATGATGCCACCAAGCTGGTGCGCAGCGGACAGGCGCTGATGCAGGTGCAGGGCAGCTGGGTGAATGGCGAGTTCCACAGTTATGGCATGGTGCCGGGCAAGGATTATGAGTGTTTCCGCTTTCCCGATACCCAGGGCATCTATCTGTTCAATGCCGACCAGTACATGTTCTTCAGGGATGGGGCGGGCAGCCCGCAGACCCGCAAGCTGTTCGCGGAAACGCTGATGCGGATCGATCTCCAGCGTGATCTGGCCATTGCCACCGGCGCGGCCCCGGCGCGGGTGGATGTGCCGCGCGATGCGTTCAATGCCTGCGGAAAACAGGCCATCAGCGATTTGCGCGGAGCCAATATGCGACGCACCCTCATGGGTTCCATCGCCATGGGCAATGCCAATATCGCCGGGGTCAAGACCGGGATCTACACCATCGTGAGCGACCATTTTCTCGGGCGTATCAGTGACGGGGAGGCGGCGCGCCGCATGCGCCAGCTCATCGCCACCGCAGCAGTGCCTGCCCCATGAAGGCATTGCTCAGGCTCTATGGCCACTTCAAGCTGACCAGCAAGATCGTCACTCTGGTGGTGCTTCTGGGGGCGCTCGCGGTGGGCATCACCCTCTATTCCACCATCAGCCTCCATGCGGTGGACCGTGACTACCGCTCCCTGATCGACAGGGATGCGCAGGCCTCCGTGCTGGTGGGCGCGGCCATGCTGGATCTCAGCGATGCCAGCCGTCTGGTGTTTGCCGTGCTGACGGAGCAGGAGGAGGCACGCATGCGCGCGGCCCAGCATGTGCTGGACCGTCAGCAGGACAGCTTCCGCAACAAGATCACCCAGATCCGCCCCTTGCTCGATCATGCCGATGCGCAGCTCGACAAGATCTTGCAGCAGCAGAAGCGATTGTTCGAGCTGGCGGCCACGATCGTGGATTCCGCCGCGCGCTGGCGGGGCGACCGGGCGCTGAACATCATCTATACGGAGTTCGACCCCACCCTGAATGGCCTGCGCGCGGAGATGGATCTGCTGCGCGCGGACATCACCTTCCATTTCGAGGCGGCCTCCACCCGGCTCAACGCCACCACCCGCGCCACCCTGCGCAATACGGCTCTGGCTTTCGGGCTGGCGCTGGCCACCATCATCTCCCTTTCGGCCTGGCTGTCCGTCACCCAGATCTCCCGGCCCATCAATGCCCTGACGCGCGCCATGAGCCGCCTGAGCACGCGCGACTACAACTATCCCATCGCCTATACCGAGCGGCGTGACGAGGTGGGTCGCATGGCGCAGGCGCTGGAGGTGTTCCGCGACAACATGCAGCGCGCCGACCGGCTGGAACTGGAGGCCGCCGCCAGCGCGGAGGCCCGCCGCCTCTCCCAGCAGCTCGTGGACCTGACGGACGCCATGCCCGGGGCGGTGTTCCAGCTTCTGGTCCGCAAGGGGGGCGAGGCGCAGTTCATCTTTCTCAGCGGCAAGGCGGAGCGCTTCATCGGGGAGGTGAGCGTGGGGCCGACCGATTCCGGCCTGCGTCTCGACAATGTACGCACCCACCGCACGGCGGAGGGGGATGCGGCGCTGGCGGCGGCCATTGCCCACAGCATCGCCACGCTGGAGCCGCTGGATATCGACATGCAGGTGTCCACCCGCGAGCGCGTCTTCTGGCTCAAGACGCTGGCGACCGCGCGCCGGCAGGAGGATGGCGCGACCCTGTTCAATGGTGTCTGGCTGGATATCAGTGACATCAAGGCCCAGTCCCGCGCGCTGGAGGCGGCCAAGGAGCAGGCGGAGCTGGCGGCCAAGGCCAAATCCGCCTTTCTGGCGACCATGAGCCATGAGATCCGCACCCCGATGAATGCGGTGATCGGCCTCACCCAGCTCGCCCTGCGCCATCCCCTTGCCCCGGACCAGCAGGACCGGGTGGAAAAGATTCTGCGCGCCAGCCGTCATCTGCTGGGAATCATCAATGATATTCTCGACTTCTCCAAGATCGACAGCGGCAGCCTGAGCCCGGAGGCCATTGTCTTCTCGCCGCAGCAGATTCTCGATGATGTCTGGGAGATGCTGGAGGGCAAGGCCGCCGACAAGGGGCTCACCCTCAACATGGCGCCGGCGGACCGGTTGCCCCTGCTGGTGGGGGACCCGCTGCGGATCAGCCAGATCCTGCTCAACTATATCAACAATGCCATCAAGTTCAGCGAGGCCGGCAGTGTCACCGTGCGGCTGGAGCTGGAGGAGCTGGATGGCGTGCTGCATCTGCACGGGGCGGTGCGCGATGAGGGGATCGGGCTGGAGGAGGGCCAGATCCAGCGTCTGTTCCAGCCGTTCCAGCAGGCGGATTCCTCCATTACCCGCCGTTTCGGGGGCACCGGACTGGGGCTGGCGATCTCGCGCAATCTGGCCGAGCTGCTGGGCGGCTCGGTGGGAGTGTCCAGCGCGCCGGGCAGGGGCAGCACCTTCTGGTTCCGCGTGCGGGTGGAGCCGGCGCGCATGGATGCGACACTGCCCGCCCCGCCGCCGGTCGAGGCATCGCCGGAAGCCTTGCGCGGCCTGCGCCTGCTGCTGGTGGACGACAATGAGCTGAACCGGCTGGTGGCCAGTGAGCTGCTCAAGGATGCAGGCATGGAGGTGGACCAGGCCCATGATGGCCGCCATGCCATCTCCATTCTGGAAGAGGCACCGGACGGCACCTATGACGGCGTGCTGATGGACATGATGATGCCGGAGCTGGACGGGCTGAGCGCCACGCGCCTGCTGCGGCAGAACCCGCGTTTCCTCGAATTGCCGATCATCGCCATGACCGCCAATGCCAGCCGTGAGGATGTGGAGCTGTGCCTTGCCGCGGGCATGGATGCGCATCTGGCGAAACCGATCGACGAGCACCGGCTCTGGCAGGCTCTGGCCCGCTTCTGCCGGTCCGGCGGGGGTGAGGCTGAAGGACGCGCGCAGGCCCCCGCCCCGGATGATGCCCGCAGTGCCCCGGCGCTGGATCTTCAGCCGCTGGCGCATTTCCAGGGGCGCCTTGAGCCGGAGCGATTCGCGGCCATGATCCTGATGGTGCGTCAGGATTGCCTTGTGCGGGCGGAAAAGATCCGGGCGCAGGCCAGCCGGTCTGACCCCGACATGCTCATCAAGCTGGCCCATGATCTGGTTGCAACCGCCGGGCAGAGCGGCTTCCGCCAGCTTGAGGGGCTGGGCCATGCCCTGCGCCGGGCGATACGGGAAAGGGACGGGGAGGCGATCGACCGGCTGATCGAGAATATTGACGCCGCGACACTTCAGGCCATAAAGGCGCTGGAATTGAGCTTCGCCGACGCCGGGGAGGCGGGCGCACCTCATGGAGCCGATGGGCGTGACTGAAAACAGGGATGTGCCGCAAGCCCGGCAGAAAGTGCTGATTGTCGACGATCAGCCCCTCAATCTGGTCTTTGCCGCCACGGAACTGGAAAGTGTCTGCCAGCCCCTGCGCGCCCGCAGCGGCGAGGAGGCGCTGGAGCTGGCGCGCCGGGAGAAGCCGGACCTGATCTTGCTGGATGTGCGCATGTCCGGCATGGATGGTTTCGATGTGTGCCGCCGCCTGAAGACAGCGCCCGAAACGGCGGATACGCCGGTGATTTTCCTGACCGTTCTCGATGAGGAGACGGACGAGGAATATGGCCTCAATCTGGGGGCGATCGACTATATCAACAAGCCGTTCAACCCGGCCCTGTTGCGCGCGCGCGTGCGCAATCACCTGCTGATGCAGCATCAGCGCCGGCAGCTTGAGCGGGTCGCCCAGATCGACGGCACCACCGGCATCGCCAATCGCCGGGGGTTCGACCGCAATCTGGATGTGCAGTGGCAGCGCCACCAGACCAGCCGCCGGCCGCTGGCCCTGTTGCTGATCGATATCGATTTCTTCAAGGAACTGAATGACCGCTGCGGCCATCAGTATGGGGATGACACGCTGAAGGCCGTGGCGGAGGCCATTGCCGGGCAAATGCGCAGTGAAGACAGCCTCGCCACCCGATATGGGGGCGACGAGTTCGCCTGCATTCTGCCCATGACCGATGCCCATGAGGCCCAGCAGATTGCCGAACAGATCCGCGAGGCTGTTCTGGAGCGCCGCCTGTCGCATCCCGGTTCACCCGTATCACCCTGGGTGACGGTCAGTATCGGGGTCAGCAGCTTCATTCCCGATCCGGGCGAAAGCAGCGTGACCCTGGTGACGCTGACGGACCAGAGCCTGTATCAGGCCAAGGCCAATGGGCGGAACAAGGTCTCCGTCTTCTGACGGGAGCGCGCCTCGGGCGTGCACCCGCATCTTCCCGGAACAGTGGATTTGCGGCCGGCACCCTGTGATGCCCGGCCTGTGATGCCGGGCCCCTGCCTGTGGCAGGGCTGTTCGCCCCGGTCTGTCAGGGCGCGCCGGCAGCCTTGGTGGGGCGGGCGGAGAGGGGAGTCCGGTTGGCGGCGGCGGCCGGGCGGCCAGCCGCATCCATCTCCACGGGCGAGGCGGTGCTGCCGGTCGCTGCCGGTTCATCCTGCATGGCCGGCGCATCCTCTCCCGCCACCGCCTTGCGGCGGCCAAAGGTGCCAAGGCGCAGTTCGCGAATGCCCAGAATGGACAGGGAGATCGCGAAGGGAACGATATAGTAGAACAGCCGGAAGATGAGCAGCGCGCCCACCATCTCGCCCATGTCGAACTGGGAGAGGGCCACCAGCATGGCGGCATCGAACACGCCCAGCCCGCCCGGCGCATGGCTGGCAAAGCCCAGCAAGGTGGCCGTGACGAAGATGACCGCCAGCGAGATCGGGTCAATATAGGGCTGTGCCGGCATGAGCATGTACATGGCGCCGGCGCACAAAGTGAGATCCAGAATGCCGATGCCGATCTGGATCAGGGTGGAGCGGCCATGGGGCAGGCGCACATACCAGCTCGACTTGCCGATCTCGCGCGGGGCGATGGAGACCCAGATCACATAGCCCACAAGGCCGATCAGCGCGGCAATGCCGATGATGCGGTTGATATAGGGCGGCAGATGGTCCACGGCCGAGGCCGCTTCCGGGTGAATGGTGATGCCGAGCCCCAGAACGGCGATATTGCCCAGCCAGAAGGTCAGGCCGGCAATGAAGCAGACCTTGGCGACATCAATCGCCCCGAGCCCCCAGGCCGAATAGATGCGATAGCGCACCGAACCGCCGGTAAAGACGGTGAAGCCCACATTGTGCCCCACCGAATAGGAGCAGAACCCGGCCATGGCGGCGATGCGATAGGGCACGTCCTTCTTGTCGATGGCGCGCAGGGCGAACCAGTCATACAGGGTCAGGGTGGCATAGGCGCAGGCCACCATGAAAAAGGCGATGGCCACATGCACCGGGTCCTTCGCCGCGAGCGCCTTGGTCACATCCGTCCAGGAGAGATCCTGAAGCATGTGATAGAGCACCCAGCCCGCAAAGCCGATGATGATGAGGGTGAGAACGAAACCGAGGCCATGAAGGCCAACCCGATCGCGCAGGAACGCCCAGACCTTTGAGACACCCGACCGAAAAGCCATACCGTTTCGTTTCCCCCGATCGAGACATGTCCCGTCTCACGGCAGCACGCGGTTCACCGGATGTGAACGCACGCCGCAATACTGCCCGGGACCGTGCCGACGCGAACTTGCGCGATTACTCATAAACGCAGGGTGAGGTCATCTCCACCTGCTTTCGTCGCCTCTGTTACATAAATGTTCGTATCCACCGCAGATCATGGTTTCCCGGCACCGGCATGGGGCCATGCCGGATGATTGCCGGGAACGCTGATGGCCCCACAGCGCCACCATCCCGGTCCGCAGGCGCGGGGCAGGATGAACTGGCCGGACCCTCATCGTCCCGCATGATCGATTCATGAGCGACTCCTTGCGTCTCTCATGACAGCGGGGCACGACAAAAAGATGGCATGACGTTAGGGCAAACACAAAGGATTGAAAACCCTCGACCGGGAGCTTTTCATCCGGCCGGTGAAGGGGCGCGGCCCCTCATGCCCCGGCCTGCGGGGAACATGCGGAAAAGGCAGGCGGAAGGCGCAGACAGGGTTTGACCTTGCGCCCGTCCTCCCGCATCACCGGGGCATGACTGAATCCCTGCCGCAGAGCGCCCCGTTTCGCGCCACCGTTCTCACCCTGTACCCGGAGATGTTCCCCGGCCCGCTTGGCCATGCCCTTGCCGGCAAGGCGCTGGAGCGGGGCCTGTGGGAGATGGAGGCGGTGCAGATTCGCGATTCCGCGACGGACAGGCACCGTTCCGTCGATGACACGCCGGCCGGTGGCGGGCCGGGCATGGTGATGCGGGCGGATGTTCTGGCCCGGGCCATGGATGCGGTTTCCCCGGCTGACGATCCCCGCCCGCGCCTTCTGATGACCCCGCGCGGGCGCCCGCTCACCCAGGCGCGGGTGCGCGAACTGGCGCAGGGGCCGGGCGCGGTGATTTTGTGCGGACGATTCGAGGGAGTGGATGAGCGCATCATCGCGGCGCGCGGGCTGGAAGAGATCTGCGTGGGGGATGTGGTGCTCTCGGGCGGGGAGAGCGCCGCCCTGCTGCTGCTGGATGCCTGTGTGCGCCTCATTCCCGGGGTGATGGGCAAGAGCGAGAGCGGAACGGAGGAGAGCTTCTCCTCCAACCTGCTGGAATATCCGCAATATACCCGCCCACAGCTTTTCGAGGGCGCGCCCATTCCTCCCGTGCTGACAAGCGGGGACCATGCCCGCATTGCCCGCTGGCGTCAGGAACAGGCCGAGGCAATCACCAGAGAGCGCCGCCCGGATCTGCTGAAGGAGGAGTAGCCTGCGCTCAGGCCCGGCTCTGGCGTGCGCGCGGGCGCCAGACGCAGGTGCGCTTGATCTCCATGTCCTCCAGCTCCCGCGTGACGGGGACATGATATTCACTGAGCTGTTCCAGCTCGTCTTTCGGCAGATAGGAGCGGCCGGGGTCGCCGATCAGCACTGCCGCGCCCCGCCGGCTCAGGGCGAGAAGCCAGAGAAAGACCCGTTCAGCCAAGTCCTTCTCATAGCAGATATCACCGGCCAGAATGATGTCCCAGCCCTCATCCTGGCCGATCAGGTCGTTGCCGCGCACGCGGAGGGATACATCATTGGCCGCGCCATTCAGCGCGATGGCATGCCCGGCGAAAGGGTCGATATCGGCGCAGTCCACCTGCGCGGCCCCCGCCTTCATGGCGGCAATGCCCACAAGGCCGGAGCCGGAGGCAAAATCCAGCACCCGTTTGCCGCGGACCATGGCGGCATGATCCAGCACATGGCGCGCCAGTGCCTGCCCGCCGGCCCAGGCAAAGGCCCAGAAGGGAGGCGGCAGGCCCATCTGGCCCAGCTCCTCCTCGGTGCGATGCCAGATCGGCACCGCCTCATCGGCCACATGCAGGCTGATTTCCGGCACCAGCGGCACCGGGCGCAGGCGCGTTTCCGCGCGGATGAAGGCGACCGGGTCGCGGATGGGCGTGATCAAACCCCGCCCATCCCGCACACGATATTCCATTCCTCATCGGTCACCGGCTGCACGGAAAGGCGGGAATATTTCACCAGCGCCATCTCCTGAAGGCGCGGATCGGCCTTGATGGTGGCCAGGGAAACCGGGGTTCTGAACGGCTTCACCGCCTTCACATCCACCATCACAAACTTGCCGGTGGGGTCGGAGGGGTCTGGCACCGCCTCCTTGATGACCTCGACAATGCCGACAATCTCCCGCCCCTGGTTGGAGTGGTAGAAGAAGCCGGTGTCTCCCAGCTTCATGGCCAGCATGTTGTTCTTGGCGGCATGGTTGCGCACGCCATCCCAGTGGGTGCCCTTTTCTGCCGCCTTCACCTGATCCTCCCAGGACCAGGTGTCGGGTTCCGATTTGTAGAGCCAGTGGGCCATGGCACTCTCGTTTCAGGCGGTTGGGCTGTTCCCGCGGGCAGGGGCCCGCACGGGAAAGGCATCATTATGCTGCCGGGTTTGCCGCGGGGCGCGGCAATTGGCAAGGCGCGGATGAAGTCTCCCCGCTTTGCGGCTGGCAGCGCCATGCCGCAAAGCGGGGGATTGAGAGGTCACATCACAGTCCGAAGATGCGACGCTTGTCATCCGGCCCGGCCGGGTCCTGCGGTTCCGGCCCCGGATCATCCGGCAAGGGCGGCATGGCGACGATCGCCTCCGCCGGAGCCGGCCTTGGCGAAGCCGGGCCGGCTGGCGGGGCATCCTCCGCCTCCGCCGCGCCCGCCGGCGCATCATCCGCGGCTGTCGGGGACGGGGAGACGGCATGCACGGCGGCGGCGGCCACCGCTTCCGGCGGCACGGCTGCAATCGCCGCCTTCACCCGCTCGGCCTCCTGCTCCAGAATGGGGGTTGCGGCGACGCCGGGCGGCACGGCCCACACAAAGGCGTCCAGCTTGCCGGTGACCGGGGAAAGCGCCGACCAGCGGTCCGAGACCACGCCATCGGCGATCCAGGCCGGGTCCCGCGGCGCATTGACCGCGCGGGTGGTCCATTCACGGGCCTTGCCGATATCGCCATGCTCGGCGGCTTCCAGCTCGGCCATCAGCAGGCACACACGCTGGGTCGGGGCATCCAGAAGGGGTTCCAGCACGGCGCGCGCCTGAATGAAGTCCTGCGCATCAAGGGCCGCATGGGCCAGCGCAATGGCGCTTTCACGGTGGTTGGGCGCCTTCAGGAACAGGTCCCGCACCCGTTGCAGGCGCTGCTGGGCGGAATCGCCGGGGCGCAGATGGGCTTCCACATCCGCCAGCTCGGGATGTGGGTTGGCGATGAAGGCGGCTTCCACGATCTTGGCGGCCTTGCGCAACTGCCCGGCAGCGCCCAGCAGGCGGCCGGCAACGGCGGCGGCGGGCACCAGAGTGGGCGCGAGGCGCACGGCCTCCAGCGCCCGTTCGCGGGCAATATCGGGCTGCTCATGCTCCAGCGCCAGCGCTTCCGCGGTGAGCAGAACGGCGCGACGGCGGCGATACTGGGCCTTGTCGATCCCCTTCTTGGCCATCTGCCGTTCCAGCATGGCCCGAGCGCCGGCATAGTCATGGGCGATGCAGCGCGCCTCGATGACCGCATCACTGGCCCAGGCCAATGTGGGGGCGGCTTCGGCAGCCTGTTCGGCGAAGGCGGCGGCGGCATCCAGATTGCCGGCCTTGCGCGCCTCGATATGCAGGCCGCGCAGGCCGAGCAGCCGTGTTTCGGGCTTTTCCGCCATGGCCTGGAAGGTGAGAACGGCCAGTTCATGCTCACCCTCGAACTGGGCTTCCTGTGCGGTGAGCAGATGGGTCAGCGGCTCATCCGGCAGCAGCCGCACCGCTTCCGCGCGGGCTTTCCGGGCGGTGACGCCATCGCCCGTACCGATCGCCAGCAGCCCGCGCGTGACCGCCGCCCAGCCCTTCTCGCGCTTGCGGCGGCGGGTGAGGTGGGACACATAGCCGGGAATGTCGATGAGCAGCATCAGCAGCCGCCACACCAGCAGCAGCACACCGGCAACCAGCGCAATGATGACCAGTGCCACCGGCACCGTGGTTTCGATGCGCCAGCCCTGCCACACCATGGATATTTCGCCCGGCCTGTCTGCAAGCCAGGAGGCGCCGAAAGCGATGGCGGCGAGAATGATGAGGAAGAGGACCAGTCTGATCACGGCGTCTTCCCTGAAATGGCGGCGAGGGATTGCTGATAGAGCGTTTCGGCGAGCTGCACCGCCTGGCGCCGCGCCTCGATCTCGGCGGTGATGGGCAGCAGCCTGTCCGCCACCTGGGGCGGCAGCTGGCGCACTTCACCAAGGGCATGGACCAGATTGCCGCCGCGCACCTGCGCCACGGCCCGGGTCAGCACGCCGCGCGCTCCGGTGGGGTCGGGGCTGTCAGCCGGGCGGATGCTCACGAGGGATTCCGCGCTGGAGAGCAGCCGCGCGACCAGCGTATCCCCGGCAGGGGCGACAGGCGGCGGCGCCAGATCGGCAATGGCGGCACTGCCCTCCTTTTCCAGCCGGTCAGCCAGAACATTGCGCGGCGCATATCCCTTCGCCGCCATGGCCGCCAGAGGCTCCAGCACCTGCGCCTGCGGCCCCAGAAGGGTGCGGGCGGCAGAAAGCTCGATGCTGAAGGGGCGACCCTCCTCCACGGCATTCTTCAGGTCTGCCAGCACGACCATGCTGGCGGATGCGCGACTGAAGGCATCCAGCGCGCCCATGCGCGTATCAAGGCTTGTGCTGCGATTGTCGAGGGCGGCGATGCGCGGGGCGAGAGCGCCGGCCTCCCGGCGCACTTCAGCAAGGCTGGTGTCCAGCAGGCCCACGCGCGGGGCAAGGGCTTCCGCCTGCCGGGCTGCGGCTGCGGCGGCATCGGTGGCCTGTGTGAGGGAATCGAAGCGCTGGGCGAAGCCGCTCACCTGCTCGCGCGCCTCTCCCGCCGTCCTGATCGCATCCGCCACCTGTCCGGCAATTGCGCCGGCTGTCGTCGTGGCTTCCGTGGCCTGGCGCAGCGCGTCTTCCACCTGTGTGGATGTCGTCTCAAGCTGGGCCTTGAGGGCAGACTGCTCCTGGCCCAGACGGGTGATGTCCTCCCGGGTCTGGCTCAGGGCGGCCAGTGTCTGTTCCGAGGTTTCCTGAAGCCCGGCGAGGGCCTGCCCCGTTTCGGGAGACGTGGAAGCCTCCTGCGGCGCGCCTGTGCTGTCGGGCTGCCGGGCAAGATCGGTGACGCTGCGGGCGAGATCGGCAATGCGCGAATCCGCCGCATCCAGCTTCTGGCCCAGATCGGTGACAGACTGGGCGGTGGCGACAGGGCGGCTTTCCAGCGCGGCCAGCCGCTCATTGAGGGGCGTGGTATCGACGGGCGGCGGGAACAGGGCCCCGCTATGGGCGGCATAATAGACAACGCCGCCACCCGCGGCGCCACCCGCCAGGGCACCGACAATGAGCGCGGCGGCCAGCCCGCCAAGGCCAAGCCCCGTTTTCCCGGGGGTGACCGGCGGTGGTGGCGGTGGTGTTTCGGGCTGATTGCCGGCATCGGCATGTGTGGCAGGGGCGGCGGCTTCCGGGGCCTGCGTCTCATCCGCCACCGGTGTTTCCGGCGGGGTCGCCTGCTCTGGCCTGTCCGCGGGCGCGGGCTGGCCTGTCAGCCGGCCCGCTTTTGATGTGCTTCCAGAGGTTGCATCGGCGGGGGCTGGCGAACTGGTGCTTTCATCCACGCGCACCTCTTCGGCCTTCAGGTCGAGGGTAGGGGGCTGGCGTCCCTTGCGGGACGAAAAGCCTGTCGCGTTCGTGTCTTCGCTCGCCATGGGCCTCCTCACAGGGTCAGCGCCGCCTTGATCCTCCGGGATAGACCGGCGGGCGGTTCTCTGCAACCATTGCACATGATGCGCACTTTACAGAAGTGCGAAAAGAGCCTCCTCATTCGGGGCGTCGGCGAGTTCCACCGCCAGGCCCCGCTCCACCAGCGGTCCGGCCACCTGCGCGGCAAGGCACAGATGCCGGGGGCCGCAGAGGGCATTCTCCAGCCCCGCCTTCGCCACGCAGGCCAGAAAGGCCAGAACCGTGCGGCGGGAAAAATGCAGGATGCAGGCCACACGTCCTTCGGCCAGCGCCGCACGGGTCTGCGTCGAAAGGGCATCCACCCCCTCGGCGGCATAGACAACGGCAATATCCACCACCATGCCGGCGGGGGCGAGCGCTGCGGGAAGATCCGCCGCGCGATGCTCTCCCGCCGGATAGAGAATGCGGGTGCCGGCCGGCAGCTCCGCCTTCATCCGCGCGGTCAGGTCTCGGGCATCGCCATCACAGTCGATCACATGGTCAAAGCCCGTCTGCCGGGCCTCCTCCGCCGTGCGGGGGCCGACGGTATAGACAGGCAGCGTGCGCAGGCGCGGCCACATGGCGCTGATGTTCTGCTGCGCCATGAAGCCCTGCACCCCGTTTATGGAGGTGAAGGTGAGGGCCTGAAAGGGGCCTTCCGGCAGCCTTGTGGCGCGGGGGCGGATTTCGAGCATCGGATCAAACAGCACATCGTGCCCCAGCGCCGCAAGACGCGCCAGGGTGCGCGCTGCGGCCGGTTCCGGCCGGGTGACGAGGGTGAGCATGATGGATGGCCCTCCGGGCATGTGGCGGGGCAAACAGGGAAAGCCTGTGCGGAAGAACCGGCCGTTCGCGCCGCACAGGGGCAGGGTGCAAGGAACGGATACCGCCCGCGGGCAGGCGGTATCCCTGCCCGTTATCCGTTGGCGCGCAGGGCGCGGGCGGGGCTGGTTTCGCGCAGCTTGGCGCCACAGGCCGCGCCAAGCTCGGCCGCCTGTTTCAGCTCCTGCCCGGGGGCAAGGGTCGCGCGCTCGTCAAGGGATGCGGCATCGGTCCCGTCCGGGGTCAGCACCACGCCCTGAAGGCGCAGGCTCTGGCCTTCCACACGGGCCAGCCCGGCAATGGGGGTGCGGCAGGAACCATCCAGTGCGGCGAGGAAGGCGCGCTCCGCTGTCACCGCAATGCCGGTTTCCGGGCAGGTGATGGCGGCCAGCGCCGCATTGGTGGCTTCATCCGCGATCCGGCATTCAATGGCGACCGCACCCTGACCCACGGCCGGCAGAACCTCATCCACCTCCAGCACGGCGCTGGCCACCTGCGGCATGCCCAGGCGCGTGAGGCCGGCAAAGGCCAGCAGTGTGGCATCGAACACGCCGTCCTCCACCTTGGAGAGCCGGGTGTGGACATTGCCGCGCAGGAGCGAGACCTGAAGGTCCGGCCGCAGGCGGCGCAGCTGCGCTTCCCGGCGCAGGGAGGCCGTGCCCACCTTCGCGCCCTGCGGCAGGTCGGCAAGGCTTGTGCCATTCTTCATGATGAGGGCGTCGCGCACATCCGCGCGCGGCAGATAGCCGGCCAGATGCAGCCCTTCCGGCAGCACGGTGGCCACATCCTTGGCCGAATGCACGGCCAGATCGATGCGCCCTTCCAGCAGCGCATCCTCGATTTCCTTGGTGAACAGGCCCTTTCCGCCGGCCAGCGCAAGGGCGCGATCGACAATCATGTCTCCCGAGGTGCGGATGACCTCGATCTCGATGCTCTCAGGGTTCCGCCCCTGCGCCTGCGCCAGTGCATCGCGCACCGCATGGGCCTGCCAGAGGGCCAGCGGGCTGCCGCGCGTGCCGATGCGCAGGCGCGCAGATGTGGCCTTTGAATCAGCGTGGGAGGAATTGTGGGGTGCGTTGGACGCTTGGTTGTTCGTTTCCGGGCTCATGGGCGCTAAGAATGAAGGTGGGAATCAAAATAAGATAGAGCGGCGTTGCGGCGCAGTCTGCGTCTCAGGCCGAAAAGGCAGGGCGGTTTGGCCGAACTTCTCGTTCTCGGCATCGAGAGCACATGTGATGAAACCTCTGCTGCGGTGGTGTCGCGCAATGCTTCGGGCGTGGGCAGGATCCTCTCGAACGTGGTGCGCTCGCAGGTTGAAATTCATTCGCCCTATGGCGGCGTGGTACCCGAAATCGCGGCCCGTGCCCATGTGGAAATCCTCGATCATGTGATCAGCGAGGCCATGCGGCAGGCGAATGTCTCGTTTTCGGAGCTTTCCGCCGTGGCGGCGGCGGCCGGTCCGGGGCTGATCGGCGGGGTCATTGTGGGCCTCACCACCGCCAAGTCCATCGCCCTTGCCGCGCGCAAGCCGCTGGTGGCGGTGAACCATCTGGAGGCGCACGCGCTCACCGCCCGCCTGACGGACGGAATCTCCTTCCCCTATCTGCTGCTGCTGGTTTCCGGTGGGCATACCCAGTTGCTCGCGGTCGAGGATGTGGGCCGCTATACCCGCCTTGGCACCACGCTGGATGATGCGGTGGGGGAAGCCTTCGACAAGGTGGCCAAGATGCTCAGCCTGCCTTATCCCGGCGGGCCGCAGGTGGAATTGCAGGCGCGTCAGGGCAATGCCCGGCGCTTCAGCTTTCCCCGTCCGCTGGCCGGGCGGCGGGAGCCGGACTTCTCCCTCTCCGGCCTGAAAACCGCCGTGCGGCTGGAGGCCCAGCGCAATGCCCCGCTGAGCGAGCAGGATGTGGCCGATCTGTGCGCCAGTTTCCAGGCCGCGGTGGTGGATGTCATCGCCGACCGGGTGAAGGTTGGCGCCCGCGCCTTCCGCGACCGGCTGGGCCGGGGGGCGACAGCGCTGGTGGTGGCCGGAGGCGTGGCCGCCAATACCGAGATTCGCGAGGCGCTGGTGCGGGTGGCGTCCGATCTTGGCACCCGTATCGCCTTGCCTGCCCCGGAGCTGTGCACCGATAACGGGGCGATGATCGCATGGGCGGGGATCGAACGGTTTGCCCGCGGTTTCATGGATGACCTGACCGTGAGCCCGCGCGCGCGCTGGCCGCTGGACCCGGCCGCCGCCGCTTCCGCAACAGCACGGGCCTGAACCGATGGCGGGTTTTGCACGAATTGGCGTTGTGGGCGCAGGGGCCTGGGGCACGGCGCTTGCCAATGCGGCCGCACGCGGGGGCAGCACTGTCATTCTCCACGGGCGTGATGCGGCGCAGATGGCCGATATGGCCGCGCGGCGCGAGAATGCCGCCGCCCTGCCGGGCATTGCGCTGGCGCAGGCGGTGGAGCCGGTGACGGATCTGGCGCGCATCGGCATTTGTGATGCCGTGCTGCTGGTGGTGCCGGCACAGGCGTGCCGGGGTGTGCTGGAACAGCTTTCGCCACATCTTGCCGCCGGAACGCCGGTGATCTCCTGCGCCAAGGGCATTGAGCGCGGCACCCATGCCTTCATGACAGAGGTGATCGGGCAGAGCGCGCCGCAGGCCGTACCGGCTGTTCTTTCCGGCCCGAGCTTTGCCTCCGATGTCGCCGCCGGCCTGCCGACAGCCGTGACGCTGGCCGCGAAGGATGAGGGGCTGGCGCAGGCGCTGGCGCAAACGCTCGGCTCATCCAGCCTGCGCCTTTATTATTCCACCGATGTGCGCGGTGTGGAGATTGGCGGGGCCACCAAGAATGTGCTGGCCATTGCCGCCGGCATCGTGGCCGGACGCAGGCTGGGGGCAAGCGCCCGGGCCGCGCTTGTCTCGCGCGGCTTTGCCGAACTGATGCGTTTTGCCCTTGCATGGGGTGCGCGGCCTGAAACGGTGACGGGGCTTTCCGGCCTAGGCGATCTCATCCTCACCACCTCCGGCCCGCAATCGCGAAACTTCGCCTTTGGCGCGGCGCTGGGGTCGGGAGACGAGGTGGGCGACAAGCTGGCCGAAGGCGCCTTCACCGCCTCCGTGCTGATGGAGATGGCGCGCGAGAAGGGGATCGACATGCCGGTGAGCGCGGCCGTGGCCGAGGTGCTTTCAGGCCGCATGTCGATTGATGCCGCCATCGAGGCGCTGATGGCCCGCCCGCAGAAGGCGGAAGGCTAGGGAACACCTGTGCCACATACGGGCGCGCCGATCAGCGCATTGCGCGCCCGCCACATCTGTCAGGCGGATTTTCGGCAGGCTGCGGAGGGTGTGCTGCCGAGGGTTTGTGGCGGATGCCCCGTTCCGCCGCCTGAACCGGCCAAGCCCGCAGAATAAGCCCTCAGAACTGGAAATTGACCCCTCCGAAGAGGTTCCATTCCTGTTGCCCGATGCCACGGGTTGCAACCGCATATTGCGGCTCAAGAAAAACATTGATGATGGCTGCTTGTGTTTTGATCACCTTGCCGAGCCCGAAACCGACCGGCATGGTGTATCCATTATTCTCGAAATTGTAGATCCAGATGCCGCTGGAGCGCAGATACCAGCCCTTTCCAAGCTGATAAATCACAAAAGGCTGGAATGCGCCCATATTGACATCCGCAGCCCCGCTCTTTCCGGCAAAGCTTGCCTGCCATGTCAGCAGATAGCCCCACTGAATCCTTGAGCTTGATGCATTGAACAGCACATTGGCAAAGCCGGCAGACCATTTCTGCCTGCCGCTCAAGTCATGACTGGCTGTTGGCGCGGTGATCTGCGGGCCAAGCCCGAAGCTGATGCCGGGATGTCCCGTGTCAAACAGATAGGCCGCGAATGCATTGAAGTCTCCCAGCCCGATGGTGTAGCCACTCGCGAACGGGTTTGCGGCATCGCCCGGCACGGTGCTCACCGGCATGGTCGCGCGCATCACCCAGCGCCCGCCAAAGGCGGAGAAGGGCTGGGCATATCTCACCATGAACTGGTTGGTCGCAACGTCCAGCCCACTCAGGCTTCCGGTATAGAGATTCTGGAAGTTGAGGGCGGTGATATTGGCCAGAGGGTTATTGGCCTGCGCCTGAATATCCTCTTCTGCCCGTGCAACGGATGCTGCCAGAAGAACGGTCATGCCTATGGCCCAAACCTGAAATCGCATCCGCGGGCGCCCGGTATCCTGAAGGTCTGATCCTCATAAATGTAGCAAGGGGATGCTCTATTTGTCTTGTCATTTTGCGTCCAGTTGCATGGGGAAACTCGGATAAGGCCGCATCTGTTGTGTATGCGGCGGCCTTCCATGGCGGCCGCCGCTCCGGCGCGAAAGCACTCCGCCTCTAGCCGAACCCCCTGCCATAAAGGCTGGCCATCAGGCTATATGGTATCTGATGGCCAGAGCGGCCCGCTTGGGCGGGTGCCACTCCGGCCTTCGGTTTTCCGGGCTCTGGCGCTTCCATGCCGGTGCCATGGTGGCGTTTGCATGGCCTTGGGATAAGGTCATCCGCCAGAATTCACCCCGCTACCTGCCGGAGATTTGTCGAGATGTCGTCTGTCCCGCATATTGTCTTTCTCGATCGCGAAACCTTCAGCGCCGATCTTGATCTGCCCCCGCCGGCAACCGCGCATGAATGGACCCAGTACAAGGCCACAGATGCGGATCAGGTTGTCGCGCGGCTCAAGGGCGCGCGCATTGCTGTCATCAACAAGGTGGAGCTTCGGCGGGCCACGCTGGAACAGCTTCCAGACCTGAAATTCATCACCATCGCGGCGACAGGCTACAACAATGTGGATCTGGATGCCTGCAAGGCGCTGGGCATTACGGTTTCGAATGTGCGCGGATATGCGGAGCATACCGTGCCCGAGCATGCCATGGCCCTGATGCTGGCCCTGCGCCGCTCCATCCTGCCTTATCGCCAGGATGTGGTGGATGGCGCATGGCAGGCGGCCAGCCAGTTCTGCTTCCTCACCCATCCGGTGGCGGATCTGCATGGCGCGCGGGTTGGAATCATCGGTGCCGGCAATCTTGGCCAGTCTGTCGCCAGGCTGTGCCAGGCCTTCGGCATGGAGGTGATGTTTGCCGGCCGCAAGGGCCAGAGCGTGGTGGAGGCGCCCTACACCCCGTTTGATGAGGTGATCGAGAAGGCGGACATCATCACCCTGCATCTGCCGCTCACCGCCGAAACGCGCGACCTGCTGGGCCTGCCGGAATTCCGCCGCATGAAGCGCAAGCCCATCATCATCAATACGGCGCGCGGCGGTATCGTGAACGAGGCGGATATTGTGACGGCGCTTGATGAGGGGCTCATCAGCGGGCTGGGTTTCGATGTGCTCAGCACCGAGCCGCCGGCGGCCGATAATCCGCTTCTGGCGGTGGCGGGCCGTGCCAATGTCATCATCACCCCGCATGTGGCCTGGGCCAGCCGCGAGGCGCAGTCCGCACTGTGGGCGCAGGTGCGGGAAAGCATAGATGCATTTCTGGCCGGCAAGCCGGTGCGCGTGCTGGTGTAGGCCGCGCCTCAGGCGCGCGAATCCACCGCCAGAACAGCAACACGCCCCGGCCGGAAGCGCGGGGCGTGTCTTTCAGGGCGTGTGATCCGGTATCCTGAAATCACACTGTCGGTGCAATCAGCGGGGCAGGGCCGGGGCGGGTATCGGCAATGCGCACGCGCTCATCCACAACGCTCAGCCGCCCGGCGGCGAGCAGCTCCAGCCCCCTGGGATAGATGATGTGCTCCTGCGTCAGCACGCGGGCGGCCAGAGTGTCCGGCGTATCATCGGCTTCTATCGGCACCACGGCCTGCAGGATGATGGGGCCTGCATCCATTTCCGCGCGGACGAAATGCACGGTGCAGCCATGCACGCGCACCCCCATCTCCAGCGCCCGCTCATGGGTGTGGAGCCCCTTGAAGCTGGGCAGGATGGAGGGATGCACATTGATCATCCGGTCCTTCCACTGCTCCACCAGCCATGGGGTGAGCAGGCGCATGAAACCGGCCAGACAGACGATCTCGATGCCTTCCTCGCGCAGAACCCCGTCCAGCGCCTCATCGAAGGCCTGCCGGTCGGCATAGCCCCTGTGGCTCAGCACGCGGGTGGGCACGCCATGGCTGGCGGCAAACTCAATGCCTGCCGCATCCGCCTTGTTGGAGAGCACGAGATCGATCCTGGCGGGAAAATCCTCCCGCTGTGCCGCCTTCACCAGCGCGGCCATGTTCGATCCACGCCCGGAGATGAGAACGGCGGTGCGCTTGCGACTCATGCGGAGAACCCGAAATCGGCCACACCCTCATAGGCCACCTCTGGGGCGGCATCGCTGGCCCCGTCTGCCGTGGCGATGGTGCCGAGCCGGCTCACGGTTTCGCCGGCCTCCACCAGCGCTGCGCTCACACGGTCAGCCTCATGGGCCGGCACCACAACCACCATGCCGATCCCGCAATTGAAGGCGCGCAGCATTTCGGCCGCATCCACATTGCCGGTGGTGGCCAGCCAGCGGAAGACCGGCGGCACGTCCAGCGCGGCAAGATCGATGCGCGCCACGGTGCCCTTGGGCAGAACGCGCGGCAGATTCTCGGTGAGGCCGCCGCCGGTGATATGCGCCAGCGCCTTGATGGCGCGGGTGGAGCGAATCACCGAAAGCAGGCTTTTCACATAAAGACGGGTCGGGGTGAGCAGGGCGGCGCCCAGCTTCTCGCCCCTGGCGAAGGGGGCCTCGGCCTCCCAGCCCAGGCCGGAGCGCTCGACAATGCGGCGCACCAGCGAATAGCCATTGGAATGCACGCCGGCGGAGGCCAGCCCCAGCAACACATCGCCCGCACCGATATCGGCACGCGGCAGGAGCTCATCGCGCTCGACCGCACCGACACAGAAGCCGGCGAGATCATAGTCGCCGTCCTTGTACATGCCGGGCATTTCAGCGGTTTCCCCGCCGATCAGCGCGCAGCCGGATTCCTTGCAGGCGCGGGCAATGCCGGCCACGATATGCGCGCCCACATCCGGCGCCAGATGGCCGGTGGCGAAATAATCGAGGAAAAACAGCGGTTCGGCGCCCTGCACCACCATGTCGTTCACGCACATGGCGACAAGGTCGATGCCGATCGTGTCATGCACATTGGTGTCGATGGCGATCTTGAGCTTGGTGCCCACGCCATCGGTGGCGGCGATCAGCAGCGGGTCCCTGAACCCGGCCGCCTTCAGATCGAACACGCCGCCAAAGCCGCCAATATCGGCATCCGCGCCGGGGCGCGCCGTGGCCTTCACCAGCGGCTTGATAAGATCAACAAGGCGATTGCCGGCGTCGATATCGACCCCTGCATCGCGATAGGAAAGTCCGTCCTGAGCCATCGGGTCCTCACGCTTTCGCGGGGCTTAACTGTGAATGGCGGGCATGGCAAGGGAGATGGCGTGCAAAGCATGGGCATGAGCGCGCTCCATATGCCTTTTTTCGGAAGCTGGATGGCCCGCCGGAAGATGAGCCGGCAATCCTTCAGAAATCCGAGGCGATTCCTCCCACTTCCCAATCGCCATAGCGCACCGGCTCGGGCCCCTCGCGACCATTGATTTCGCGGGGCATTTCCCGCACGGCGGCATCCGTGGCCGCGCGCCGCTCCGCCGCTTCCGCAAGCGCGCGACGGGCCGCCTCGCTCAGGGGCTTGCGGGTTTCTTCCGGGGACGGCGTAACTGGATTATCAGCCATGGGAGGGTCCTTGTCTGGTTGTGCGCGGATAAGTTGCGTGGATCGGGTGTATCGATTCCTTGCCTTGCAGCATTAAAGCATGGTAGCGCAAGCCGCGCCTTCGGGCTCATCCTATCAAAGCCTGCAACATATGGAGATGCGCATGGCGACGCAGAATGGCGCCCCTACCCAGAACCCGGCGCCGTCCCTGAACGTGCTCGCGCAGTACATCAAGGATTTCTCCTTCGAGAATCCCAATGCACCGCGTTCCCTTGGCGCACCCCAGAGCCAGCCCGACGTGAATATCGAGATCCACGTCAATGCGCGCCCCGGTCCCGAGGGAGAGTTTGAAGTGGAGCTGAAGGTTGAGGGCGGCGCGAAGGTGGGGCCTGAAACCCTGTTCGCGTTCGAGCTGACCTATGCCGGCATCTTCCGCGTCCAGAACGTGCCGGAGCAGGCGCTCCAGCCGGTCGTGCTGATCGAGTGCCCGCGCCTGCTGTTCCCCTTCGCCCGCCAGATCATCGCCGATGCGGTCCGCAATGGCGGCTTCCCGCCGCTGATGATCGATCCGGTCGATTTTGCCGCTCTTTACCAGCAGCGCATCGCCCAGGCCCAGGCCGAGGCCCAGACTGCCGCTGGCCAGGCCTGAGAGCTTCCGGCCTGACGGCTTCGTCAAGACTGAAAACGCCGCGACCGGATGATCCCGTCGCGGCGTTTTTTATGGCACCGGCTTCAGGCCATGGCGCCTCATGGTCCCCTGTGAAAACCCGCCGCAGCCGGAAGGGCGCGGCGGGCAGGGCTCACTTTTCGGCGGCCAGCGTCTTCAGCCAGCGCTCGGCCTGTTCGCGCACCCGCACGGGCGCGGTGCCGCCATAGCTCAGGCGGCTGTTGACCGAGCATTCCACCGAAAGCACGTTCAGCACGTCATCGGTGATGCGGCCGTCCACGCCCTGCATGTCGGCAAGGGTCAGCTCCTCCAGCGCGATGCCGCGGTCGGATGCCAGCCCGACAATGCGGCCGGTGATGTGATGCGCCTCGCGGAAGGGGATGTTGAGCGCGCGCACCAGCCAGTCGGCCAGATCGGTGGCCGTGGAATAGCCCTGTCCGGCGGCGGCCTTCATGCGTGCGGCATCGGGCTCCAGATCACGCACCATGCCGGCGGTGGCGGCCACCACGAGCGAGAGGGCGGTGAGGGCGTCGAATGCGCCTTCCTTGTCTTCCTGCATGTCCTTGGCATAGGCCAGCGGCAGGCCCTTCATCACCACCAGAATGCCGGTCAGCGCGCCGATGATGCGCCCCGTCTTGGCGCGCACCAGCTCGGCGGCGTCCGGGTTGCGCTTCTGCGGCATGATGGAGGAGCCGGTGGTGAACTTGTCGGAGAGCTTCACCAGCGCGAAGGAGGGCGAGGTCCAGATCACCACTTCCTCGGCGAAGCGCGACAGATGCACCGCGCAGATGGATGCGGCGGAGAGCACTTCCATCACGAAGTCGCGGTCAGACACCGCATCCAGCGAATTGGCGGTCGGCCGGGCAAAGCCCAGCGCCGCGGCGGTGGCCTCGCGGTCAATGGGGAAGGAGGTGCCGGCGAGGGCGGCGGAGCCGAGCGGGCACTCGTTCAGGCGTGCACGGGCATCCTGAAGACGGCCGCGGTCACGGCGGGTCATCTCGACATAGGCCAGCAGATGGTGGCCGAAGGTCACCGGCTGGGCGGTCTGGAGATGGGTGAAGCCGGGCATCACCGTATCGGCGTGCTTCAGTGCCTTTTCGGCCAGCGCGAGCTGGAGATCGGCAAGCTGGGCATCCAGCGCATCCACGGTATCACGCACATAGAGGCGGAAATCGGTGGCCACCTGATCATTGCGCGAACGGGCCGTGTGCAGGCGGCCGGCAGAGGCGCCGATCAGCTCGGCAAGGCGCGATTCCACATTCATGTGAATGTCTTCCAGCTCGCGCCGGAAGGTGAAGTCGCCCGCCTCGATCTCGGCCAGGATGGTATCAAGGCCGCGCGTGATGGCGGCGGCATCATCCTGCGTTACAATGCCCTGCTTCGCCAGCATGGCGGCGTGCGCCTTGGAACCGGCAATATCCTGGGCATAAAGACGCTGGTCAAACCCGATGGAGGCGTTGATCTCCTCCATGATGGCGTCCGGGGCAGAAGTGAACCGCCCGCCCCACATCTTGTTACTCATGACGGACCCTCCGCTGATGACGTCTTCCGACCCCGACAACATCCCGGCCGGGAGCCCATCCCGGGGGCGCAGCGGAAATCGCGGCATGCGCCGGATGTTGCCTGTTCTTCTGGCGCTTGTGGCCATCGCAGCAACCGGTGCGCCCGCCCTATACGGGATGAAGGCCGGTTCCGGCAATGCGGGGGGGCAGCAAAACTCGGAAGTGGTGGATGGTGCGCCTGTCCCCGGCCATGACATGGCGCTGGCCGGTGCGGATGCGGGCGGGCGCTGTGCGGCCAGTGTGGCGCAGGCGCGCGCGCTGGCCCCGCTGGTGAGGGGGAAGATGCAGAACTTCGCGCTGGTGAGCGTCCCGCGCCCCCTGCCGCCGCTGGTTTTCTCCGGGCCCGACGGGCGCCGGCTGGGGCTGGAGGACTTCCGCGGAAAGGTGCTGCTCATCAATCTGTGGGCCACATGGTGCGCGCCCTGTCGCCACGAGATGCCGGCGCTCGACCGTTTGCAGCAGCAGCTGGGAGGGCCGGATTTCGAGGTGGTCGCAATCAATATCGATGCCAGGGACACATCCCGCCCCCGCACCTTCATGAAGGATGTGGGCGTCCGCCATCTCGCCCTTTATGTCGATTCTGACACCCGCAGCTTTCAGGCCCTGCGCGGCGTGGGGCGCGGCTTTGGCCTGCCGTCCACCCTGCTGGTGAATTCAGAGGGCTGTGAACTGGGCTTTCTGGCAGGCCCCGCAGAGTGGGACGGGCCGGAGGCGGTGGCCCTGATCCGCGCCGCAATGGCACAGGGCGGTACCGGGGTCAGGCGTCAGTTGAACGGTTTGTAAACCATAAAAAAACATGATAATGCCAAAGTGAATGATCATCCTTGCATCAGGCGGACCACTCCGTTTCCATGCCTGACAGGGGATTCCGGGTAGGGTGCCGGTAACTGTTCGTTACCGGTCAGGTTCCGCGTTATTCACTTCCCCGTTATTCGTATTTGTCGTTCTGCGACAGGCGCATCCGTTTTGGCGGATCAGGCGTTCCTGTCGTGCTGCGAATCATGAGGGGACGTGGGTCTTGAAAATCCTGACCATTTTCGGCACCCGGCCGGAAGCGATCAAGATGGCGCCGCTCGTACAGGCACTGGCGCGCGAGCCCTCGGTCACATCACATGTGTGTGTGACGGGGCAGCATCGGGAGATGCTGGATCAGGTTCTGGATATCTTTCATATCCGGCCAGATTATGACCTTGCATTGATGGCGCGCAACCAGGGCCTCAACGCCCTTGCCGCCGGTGCCCTTGCGGCCCTTGATCCGGTGCTGGAAGAGGTGCGGCCGGACAGGGTTCTGGTGCATGGTGATACCACCACGGCGATGGCCGGGGCGCTGGCCGCTTTTCACCGGCGCATTCCCGTGGGGCATGTGGAGGCGGGCCTGCGCACCTATAATCTTGCCCAGCCTTTCCCCGAGGAGATGAACCGCCGCGTGGTGGATGTGGTGAGCGACCTGCTGTTCGCCCCCACCGCCCGCTCGCGCGCCAATCTGGAAAGCGAGCATCTGGAGGGGCGCATCATCGTCACCGGCAATACGGTGATTGATGCGCTGGCGGCGACCCAGGCGCGCATTGCCGCTGATGACGCCCTGCGCGCGGAGCTGGACCGCCCCTTCGCCGGTCTCGATCCGAAGCGCCGCCTCATCCTTGTCACCGGTCACCGCCGGGAGAATTTCGGCGAGGGTTTCCTCAATATCTGCAAGGCGCTTGCGCAGATCGCGCGCCGCGATGACGTGGAGATCGTCTATCCGGTCCATCTCAATCCGAATGTGCAGGAGCCGGTGCGGGCGGCGCTTTCCGGGCTTGGCAATGTGCATCTGGTTGCACCGCTCGATTATCTGCCTTTCCAGCGCCTGTTGCAGCGCGCCCATATCGTGCTCACCGATTCTGGCGGCGTGCAGGAAGAGGCGCCCGCGCTCGGCAAGCCGGTGCTGGTGATGCGCGATGTGACCGAGCGGCCGGAGGCCGTGGAGGCCGGCACCGTGCGTCTGGTGGGCACCAGCAGCACGGCCATCGTTTCCGCCGTGACCGCGCTGCTGGACGATGCCGCCACCTATGCCCGCTTTGCCAACCGCACCAATCCCTATGGCGACGGGCACGCCTGCCGCCGCATCGTCGATACCATCTGCGGGCGCGCGGTTGATGCCTTCGCGCCTGATTTCAATGCCCATCCCGCCGCAGCGCCGCTTCAGGGTGGCGCGCCGGTCTCAACCTGCCTCCTGTGAGAAACTGTCCATGATTCCACGTCCCACAATTCGTTCGGCACGGGCGCTTCCTGCAGGGATGCTCGCTCTTGTGCTGATGAGTGGCACCGCTCTGGCGCAGGGGGCGGATGCCCTTGCCTCGGCTCTTCAGGAACGGATCAAGGATCAGCGGGTCGTCCGCCAGATCTCCTTGTCCGATATCGGCATCGAGGCCCCGCTGGTGTTCCAGGGGCTGGACATGCGCCGCGATGTCTATCTGCCGGTGCCGGCCGGCGTGCCGATCCAGGATGCCGGCATCCGGCTGGATGGCGAATATATCCGTGCCGATGGCGGGCGCACCACGGCGGTGTTCTCCGTGGATGGCGACCCGATGGTCGCCCGCAATTTCGAGGGCGAGCGGGGCGGCATCAACATTTCCCTGCCGATCAGCGGCAAGCCGCGCCCCGGTGGCTTTGTGCGCTTCGGCGTGGCCTAGGCCTCGGTCATCTCGCAGGAACTGTGCGGCGATGAGCGGGCGATCGGCAATGTGATGAAGCTGGATCCCTCTAGCCACTTCACCTACAGCTATAATGGCGCCCATGTGCGCAGCATCGCCACTGCCTGGAGCACCCTTCCCGGCCATGGCAGCGTGCTGGTGCCGGCGGGCACCCTTTCCAAGGCCGGGTTTGACACCGCATGGCGTCTGGGGCTGGCGCTGGAGCTGGCCGGCAAGCGCGTGGTTGTGAAGACCCTGCCGGAAGTGGGCGACAGCGTGGACCTGAGCGGTCTGGATGTGCCCTTCGGCCTGCGGGACATCGCGCCCTTCTCCGCCCTGGCGAGCGGCAACAAGGCCTATCGCATTCAGGATGCGGCCGAGATCGGCGCCCTGCTGCTGCTGCCCGGCTCTCCCTTCGGCGCCGATATGGTGGTGACCGATCCGGCGCTGATGGAACAGATGGGCTCTGCCCTCGACGCGCTGACGCAGAAGCTGGGCCCGGAGTCCGGCGAACTGGTGAAGGAATGGCGGCAGAAGGCTGCGAGCCTTGGTTCCGCGACCGTTTCCGAGGATGAGCTGAGTCTCCAGACCATTGCCGGCCGCCCGGTCATCGCCGTGGGTCCGAATGCGGGCAACAAGGCCGCCGCGCTGTTCGACAGCTTCTGGCGGGGCGCACTGGATGGCGGCAATCTTGTCGTGCGGGCCATCGACACCACCCCGCCCCCGCGCACCCGCGTGGCCCTGACCGATTTTGGCGCTGTCAGCGGCAATCTGGATGTGGTGGCCCGGGGAGACTGGGCGCTGAACTTCGATCTGGCCTCCGCCACCACCGGCGGCAAGGTGCCCAGCCGTCTCAATATCGATGTGGCGGCCGCGCCCGGCGCGTCCAACAGCGACCCGGTCGTTTCGGTGTTCCTGAACGACGTGCTGCTGGCGGCCCGCAAGATGACCGCCAATGGCCAGCCGGAGCAGCTCTCCGCCACCATTCCGCCCTACGCCCTTGGTGCGCAGAATACCCTGCGGGTCAGCTTCCAGCGCCAGCCGGTGAGCGACCAGTGCCGGGAAACCCCGCAGGCCTTCCCGGCCTCCGTTCTGCCGACCTCCTATATGGATCTGGGTGGAAGCGTCACCGGTTCGGACTTCCTGAGCGTGGTGTCCGCCATGTCGGGCAATCCGCATGTGGTGGTGCCGCAGGCTTATCTGGCTGATCCGCGCGCCAGCCTGGTGCGCGTGGTGCGCGCCGCCGCCGCCTCCGGCGTTCCGGCCAGTGCCGCCACGCTGGACGTGATGCCCGAAGGCACGCCCTTTGCCGCTTCCGGCGCCTTCCTCGCGCTTGATGTGCCGGTGACGGATATCAAGCTGAAAGCCCATGTCGAGGGGGATCGCCTGATTGTCGGCGGGGATGACAAGACCCGTCTGGTGGACATGTCCGGCCTGAACAATCTGGCGCTGGTGCAGGCGGTGACCTCCGGCTCCACCCGCGGCATTGTCTGGCAGAGCATTGGCAAGCCGGCGCTGGTGCCGCAGAAGCCGGTGCGCCTCTCGCGCGGTGATGTGGCGCTGGTGGGCCCGGATGGCACGCTGGTGGAACTGTTCGCCGATGGTTCGGGCGTGAATGAAGCCCGCGCTGCCGATGCCGACAGCAGCGCCAGCACCATGCAGCGCCTGTGGCAGGATGCCTCCGGTTGGGGCATGCCGCTGGGTATCGCTGTCGCAGTCCTGTTCTTCCTGCTCATCCTGCGCGCCGCCGCTGTGCGTCGTCGAGGAAACTGAGGCTGACGGGGACCGCCATCATGTCGCTTTACTGGCCTTTCCTCATTGCCGAGGCTGTTCGCATTGTCGAATATGCCGCGGCTGTGGTGGCGGTTCTCATTCTCCTGTCGTCCCTGGACGACCTGTTTGTCGATGCCTGGTACTGGGTCCGGCGGGTGTACCGCCGGATCGTCATCGAGCCGTTCATCAAGCCGCTCTCCGCTGAGGCGCTCTATGAAAAGAGCGAGCAGCCCCTCGCCATCATGATTCCCGCCTGGCAGGAGTCGGATGTGATCGCGGCGATGATCGAGAACATGGTGAATGTTCTCGATTACCGCAGCTATGTGATCTTTGTCGGCACCTATCCCAATGATCCCGACACGATCAGGGAGGTGGAGAACATGCGCCGGCGCTACAAGCAGCTGGTGCGTGTGGAGCTGGCCAATCCCGGCCCCACCAACAAGGCGGACTGCCTCAACACGGTCATTGAAACCATCTTCCGGTATGAAGAGGACAATGACATGGAGTTTGCCGGCTTCATTCTGCATGACAGCGAGGATGTGCTGCATCCGCTGGAGCTGCGCTTCTTCAATTATCTGCTGCCGCGAAAGGATCTCATCCAGCTGCCCGTGGTCTCGCTGGAGCGCCACTGGTCGGAGATGGTGGCCGGCGTCTATATGGACGAGTTCGCCGAATGGCACGCCAAGGATCTGGTGGTGCGCGAGAGCGTGATGGGCTCCGTGCCCTCGGCCGGGGTCGGCACCTGCTTCTCGCGCCGGGCTTTCCAGTTTCTGAAGGTGGAGGGTTCCGGCGAGGTCTTCAACACCGCCAGCCTCACCGAGGATTATGACATCAGCGCGCGGATCGGCGAGGCGGGCATGCCGTCCATCATCGCACGCTATCCCGTGGATTTCCGGGTGCGCCGAAAGACGCTGTTCGGCTTCGGGCCGGTCAAGGACATTCCGCTCGAAATGCCGCTCTGCGTGCGCGAGTTCTTCCCCGACACCTTCCGCACCTCCTATCGCCAGAAGGCCCGCTGGGCGCTGGGCATCTCGTTCCAGGGCTGGGAGCAGATGGGCTGGCGCGGCGGACTGGCCGCCCGGTATTTCCAGATGCGGGACCGCAAGGGCATGTTCACGGCCATCATCGCCGTTGCGGCCTATATTCTGGCGGCGCTCTTCCTGCTGTCCTATCTGTCCTATGCCTTCGGTTTCATCACCGTGCGCTACCCCTCCATCTTCGCGACAGAGGGCTGGCTGCTGGCGGTGCTGGGCCTGAATGCGCTGGCCTTTGCCCTGCGGCTGGTGCAGCGGGGCTATTTTGTCACCCGCATCTATGGCTGGGAACAGGGATTGATGTCCGTTCCGCGCGTGGTGGTGGGCAATTTCGTCAATTTCGCCGCCATCATGCGCGCCTGGAAGCTCTATATGGGGCACGTGTTTCTGGGGCATCGCATTGTCTGGGACAAGACCGCGCACGACTTCCCGGAAAGCGAGCCCAGGCATGAGCGTGGCCAGCGTCTGGGAGAACTGCTGGTGCAGTGGCAGGCTGTGCTGCCGGAGCATCTGGACGAGGCGCTTTCCGTGCAAAGCACCCAGCAGCAGCCTCTTGGCCGGATTCTGGTTTCCCGCGGGCTTCTGGACGAGGAAACGCTGGCGGAGGCCATCGCCTATCAGTCTGGCCTGCCGCGCAGTCACCTGACCGAGCAGATGGTGCAGGCGTTCGGTTCCCTGCTGCCGCATGCGCTTCAGGTGCGCTATCGCACGCTGGTCATCGGCCGCGACGAGACGGGAACGCTGCTTCTGGCGGTCGCCGCCCCGCTCGCCCCCAAGGCGATCGAGGAGATTCGCCATGCCTGCGGCACCACACCGGTGCAGCGGATCGTGCGGGAGAGCGAGATCAATACAGGGCTGCGCCTGCTGTGCGGCGCGGACAAGGCCTTTGCCGCCCGGCCGGCCGCGCCTCTCCTCGGCGATCTGCTGCTGGAGCGCGGCCTGATGAAGCGCGAGGCGTTCGAGGCCGCGATGGAGGATTATCGCCCGGCCGAGGACGGACGGATCGGCGAATATCTGGTGCGCCTCGGCATCGTGACGCCGGAAGCGCTTGCCGATACGGTGCGCGAACAGCGCCGGCGTGTAGAGCTGCTTTCCGCCTGAGGGCATGATAGAAACCGGTGTGAAACCGGTTTCGCCACTGAGGATTCATGTGAGGGTCCATGGCGTCAAACCCATGCACCCGCGTGATCGGTTCATGCGTCTCAGGGGGATGTTTCATGCATGTGAGCCGGCGCGATATTCTTCTGGGGGCTGCGGCATCCGGGGCGGGTGTGATGCTTTCAGGCGTGCCGGGGGCAAACTTGGCCCATGCGCGCACGCGCAAGCCGGCGCTCATCAATGGCATCATCTGGCAGATCCATGGTGGCATGCTCGACATTCATGGCGAATGGGAGATGCTGGGCGCCAACACGCTGATGCTCCAGTGGATCGTGGCGGATGGAAAAGCCTTCGTGCCGGGCCTCGGCCTGCCGGTGGTGGAGGATGCGCCGAACTGGCGGCGCATTCGCCGTGAGCCATGGACAAGGCGGATGATTGTCGGCCTCGCCACCCAGATGGACGAGCCGGAAGCCCGGCGCAATGTGGCCGCGCTGGTGGAGCTTTCCGCCCGGATCGCCCGCCAGAAGCTGCCCTTCCGTGCCGCCGCCTGGTATTTTCCGGTGGAGGCCGACCCCACATGGGCGGATGTGGGCAAGATGGGGGCGCTGCTGTCCGCCCTTCCGCGCCCGCTCTGGGTCAGCGCCTATGACAATTCCAATATCGGCGCCGAAGCCTTCGCCAACTGGGTCGAGGGCTGGCTGCCGAAGGATGTGGGGCTGATGTTCCAGGATGGGGTGGGCCTGCACATGCGCACCCCGGAAAGCGCCCGCCATTATGGGCAGGTGCTGGGCAAGCGGCTGGGGCCTGAGCGCTTCACCATGATCGCCGAGGCCTTCCGCCCGGCGGGTGACGGGCAGATGCGTCCGGCAACGCTGAATGAGCTGGGGCCGCAGCTTCTGGCCTATCAGGGCTTTGAGATCCTGGTGTTTGATGGGCCGCATTATCTCAACCGCAAATTGATCTATGGGCTGGCGCGGGAGTATCTGCCCCGCCTGTCCTCGGCGGGCTGAGCGGGCATGAAAGCTCTTGCTCGTATTTCGGCGGCGGTTTCTATAAAAGGGAAATCATTGACTTGCGGTCGCGCGGTTGAAGGAGACATGCTGATGAAAAGCTCTCTCACATATGGGATTGCAGGTTCACTCCCGCGGTTGTGGCAGGGTTCGGTAAAGGTTGCGGCTGGCGCGCTTTGCGCTGGCCTGTTCATGCTCGCTCCCGCCGCGCAGGCGCAGGAGCAGGGCGGCCCGGTGCAGATGCAGAAATGGGATACCTGCCTTGAGGCGGTGGTGCAGCTCCAGCAGGAGATGAGCCAGACCCTGCCGGCTCCCGCCCAGCCCCCGAGCGCTGACCAGTCCATCGCGGCGCAGGATTCCGCCCAGCCGACCGAGGGGTCTCTGGCCGCCGCGGGGCTCGACCAGCCTTCCTCCGGAGCGTGGGGCGCGCTGAACGAGGCGATGAATCTTCAGGCCGCCGGCAATGAGGCCGGCTGCTTCAAGGCCGTGCAGAAGGCCCGGGAACTGGCCGGGCTCTGAGGCCGGGCGCAGTTTCCGCCAGATCGGGAAACGTCGGATCAGAAAAAAGGCGGCGCGGGGCGGGCCGCCTTTTTTATATGCCGCGCGGTGGCTGTCACCGGGAAGAAGCCTTCGGGCGGGTCAGATCATGTCCCGCAGGGCATACCATGTGAGCCCGGCGACCATCAGCGGATAGCGCATCATCGGGCCGCCGGGAAACGGGGGAACGGGCAGCTTTTCCAGCAGCTCCAGCCGTTCGGGGCGTTTCAGAACCGCCTCCGCCAGAATCTTGCCGAAGAGGGGGGCCAGCGCCACACCCTGTCCGCTATAGCCGGCCGAAACCAGAACCCGCCCGGAGCGACGGCGCACATAGGGCAGGCGGCTGAGCGTGATGCCCAGCACCCCGCCCCAGCCATATGCGATGCGCACATCGGCAAGCTGGGGAAAGATGCGCAGCATATAGGGCCGCACGAAGCCGGGCACATCATCCAGCAGGCCGCGCCGGTAGCTCTCCCCCCCGCCAAACAGCAGGCGTCCATCGGGAGAAAGGCGGAAATAGTTCACCACGAAGCGGCTGTCCGCCACCGCCGCATTATTGGCGATGATCTCATGCGCCCGCGCGCCCAGCGGCTCGGTGGCGGCGATATAATTGCAGATGGGCATGACATGGGCATCCACCTGCCGGTCCAGCCCGTCCATCAGGCCATTCCCGCATTCCAGCAGATAATCGGCCTTCACCTGCGCGCCATCGGCGGTGGTGATGGTGAGATCGCCGGCCTCATCCACCCGGCTCACGCGGCTCCATTCGTGAATCCGCGCTCCGGCCCTGTGCGCGGCCTGCGCCAGCCCGCGGGCGAAATTCAGCGGATGGAGATGGCCGGCCCCCTTGTCGAGCACGCCGCCATGATAAGCGGGTGAGCCGACAAGCGCGCGAATCTGGTCCCTGTCCAGAGGCTCAAGCGCCATATAGCCATAGGTGTCGCGCAGATGGGCGGCATAGGCATGGCTCTCGGGCACGTATCGGGCCTTGTGGTCGGCGAGAATCAGGCCATCCGTGAGATCGCAGGAAATGGCGTGGCGGGAGACCAGATCGCGCACCAGCGCCTTGGCCTCTTCCGCAAGGGTCCAGAGTTTGCGCGCGTCATCCATCCCGAGGGCCTGTTCCAGATAGTTCTGGTCCCGCCTCTGGCCGGTATGGAGCTGTCCGCCATTGCGGCCGGAGGCGCCGGAGCCGACCTGTCCGGCTTCCAGAACCACCACATCCAGCCCCGCTTCAGCCAGATGCAGGGCTGCCGAGAGGCCGGTGAAGCCGCCGCCCAATATGCAGACATCAGCGCGCGTTGCGCCTTCGAGGCGCGCAAAGTCCGGGCAGGGATTGGCGCTGGCCAGATACCAGGAGGCCGGGTGCGCGGTGGTGGCAGAAGATGCCATGGGGCGGTTCCGTTCGGTTGCGCGCCGCCGCCGGCATGCTCCGGCAGCATGGAAATGGTGCGGGGTGACCGGTGGAGGAATGCGGAAGGCGGGCGGGTCGAGGACATATCCCGCCTCCGGTTGTCACGGAAGAAGATCCGGCAGGACATGGCCTGCCGGATCGGGCCGTGCGGACCCGCGCCTTCCGGGAAGGGCCGCTTCAGACATTCAGCAGCAGGAATTCGCGCTCCCATGGCGAAATGACGCGCATGAAGGTTTCAAATTCCGCCTGCTTCACCGCGGCATAGGTGGCCACGAAGCGTGGCCCGAGCACATCGGCCAGCGCCTCGGCCTCCTGAAAGGCGGCCACCGCCTCCAGCAGGCCACGGGGCAGCTCGAACTCCATCTCCTTGGCATCCGTTTCCAGCGGATCGGTACAGCGCAGATTCTCCACCATGCCGAGATAGCCGCAGGCAAGGGAGGCCGCGATGACCAGATAGGGATTGGCATCGGAAGAGGGCACCCGGTTTTCCACCCGCCGGGCATCGGCGGTGGAGGGGGGAATGCGCAGGCCGGCGGTGCGGTTGTCATAGCCCCACTGCACATTGATGGGGGCCATCGAATCGCGCGTCAGCCGCCGGTAGGAATTCACATAGGGCGCGAGAATGCACATCACCGCCGGCAGATATTTCTGGTGCCCGGCGATGAAGGAGAAGAATTCCGGCGTGGGCGCGCCCTCATGGTCGGAAAAGATGTTGCGCCCGCTTTCCAGCGACACCACCGACTGGTGGATATGCATGGCGCTGCCCGGCTCATCGGCGATGGGCTTGGCCATGAAGGTGGCATAGGCCTTGTGGGCCAGCGCCGCCTCGCGGATGGTGCGCTTGAAGAGATAGACCTGATCGGCAAGGCCGAGCGGATCCCCGTGGCGCAGGTTGATTTCCATCTGCGCCGCGCCATCCTCATGGATCAGCGTGTCGATTTCCAGGCCCTGCGCCTCGGAATAATCATACATGTCCTCGAACAGCGGATCGAACTCGTTCACCGCCTGGATGGAATAGGCCTGTCGCCCGATCTCGGGCCGCCCGGAACGCCCGACAGGAGGGCGCAGCGGATAATCCGGGTCGGGGTTGGGCTCGACCAGATAGAACTCGATTTCCGGCGCCACCACCGGCTGCCAGCCCCGGGCGGTGTACAGGCTGATGACATGCTTGAGCACATTGCGCGGGGCAATTTCCACCGGCCGTCCGTCACGGTGATAGGCATCATGGATGAGCTGGGCGGTGGGGTCCTGCGCCCAGGGCACGGCGCACAGGGTGGACAGGTCCGGCTCCAGCACCAGATCGCCATCGGCAACCACCGAATCCACCAGACCCTCAAACTCGGCATATTCACCGGAGATGGTCTGGAGGAAGACCGAGAGCGGCAGGTTCATCACAGGGGAGGAGAGGAATTTCGAGGCGGGCATGATCTTGCCGCGCGGCACACCGGCAAGGTCGGGCACGGTGCATTCGATTTCGGTGATCTTGCGGGCGGCCATCCAGGCCCTGGCCTCTTCCAGGGAGCTCACGCCACGGGGTGAACCCATCGTGGCGTTCTTTTCGGCCTTTCTGCGCTTTGACATGGTGTCCTCTGGCGCGAACAGCTCGCGCGGCATCAGGGAACACTGCCCCATATGCAGAAGTCAACGCATCAGATGCGCCCGCATCAGCTGTTCTGGCCGTGCCGGGGCGCGTAGCCGGCTCACTTCGGCAAAAGTGGGGAACAGGGGCTGAACGAATCGCGTCCGAATCGGTTTTTGCGGATGTTCCCCGCCTGTTCCATTCCGGTGATGCGCCGGCTTTTCGGTCCTCAGGGCTCCCCGCGCGACCCGCTGCCGGCGGAAGAGGCGGTGAAAGTGGTGGCCTCAAGCTGCGCCGGGCCGATCATGGTGGCGACATTGGCGCGGAAAGGGGCCAGCAGGCGGGTACCGGAGATGGGGGCCAGCCAGATGAACATGTCCTTGTTGTTCTGCATGAACTTGACGGATTCCCGGTTGGTCCGGTGGCCGGCCACGGGGGTGTAGCGCACCTGACAGACCAGTGCCGGCCCGTCATAGCCCTTGGTCTGCACATTCTCGCGCCGGCTGTAGGTGAGCTGGAGATCATAACGCTGGCGCCCGTCAAAGACCGACAGGGAGCGGTTGCAGACGGAGGGGGCCAGCAGGTCTCCATTGCCGGGCACATAGACGAAGGCCCCGCTGAGCGGATCAACGATGCTGGCGAGAAGATCGCCGGTGACGGGCACACGGTCCGGCAGCGGACGCAGGGGCGGGTGGACGTCGGTGCTCTTCACCGCGCCGGAGGCCATGGAGATGCGCGAGCGCTCCTTCTTCCCCTCGGATTCGGCATGCATGGCATAAACCTGGGGCACCATCTGCGCGCCATTGAGCGCGCCGCGCGCCGCAACCTGCCCCTTGCCGGAGGAGACGGCGCGCAGCGCGCCGGAGATTCGGCCCGAGCCGGATATCTCATAGGTTGTATCATCGGCCTTCACGGTGACCGCGCCGCGCCCGAGCTCCACCCCGCCGACCGTGAGCACATAGCGCGCATCCAGCCGCCCGGCTGCCGTGGCCGGCGCGCTGGCAAAAGTGATGCAGGACAGGGCGGCAAAGGCGGCGATGGCGCCGCGTGGCACCCTGCCCGCAGGCCGGATGCCTGAAGGAAAAAGGGCATGGAGAGATGTGGGGCGGACAAGGCTCATCTGTGGTTCCATCGGCCGCTGCGTTCTTTGCACGGGACTGTTTCCCCGCGAATGGACGCACGTGGAATCATTCTCTGCAATGCGGGTGGAAGGCGGCTGAACTGTGGCCTGGCTGGGAATGTGACCTTCACGACACGCATCTTCTTCCCGGAAGAACCGGATTTGCTGATTTCATAGCAGAGAAAGCTGCAAGGTCATTGACTTTGGGCACATTTATCCCGATCTTTCCAGCCTGTTCCCTGTCATGGGTTGTCATGAGGATGACATGCGCCGTTTCGCGCAATGGTCGTGCTCCCCCATTGGCATGGGGTATCGTTGTTTATTGAGGAGAGAAAAGCCATTCGCCGCCCCATGAGACCCGTCGCGCCGGAGAAGGATGGACCGCGCGTCAATGAGGAAATCCGCATCCGTGAAGTCCAGTTGATCGATCAGGACGGCCAGAACCACGGCGTCATGGGCATTCGCGATGCGCTGGCGCTGGCGCAGGAAGCAGGTCTCGATCTGGTCGAGATCTCTCCCAACTCCGCGCCGCCTGTCTGCAAGATTCTCGACTATGGCCGGTTCAAGTATCTGAACCAGAAAAAGGCCGCCGAGGCACGCAAGAAGCAGAAGGTGGTCGAGGTCAAGGAGATCAAGCTCCGCCCGGGCATCGATGACCATGACTATGAAGTCAAGACCCGGGCCATGCACCGCTTCTTCGAGGAAGGTGACAAGGTCAAGGTCACCCTGCGCTTCCGCGGGCGTGAGATGGCGCACCAGGACATCGGCTACAAGCTGCTCATGCGTCTGCGTGAGGAAATGGCTCCGGTTGCCAAGGTGGAGGCCGAGCCCATGATGGAAGGTCGCCAGATGATCATGGTTCTGGCCCCGCGCTGAACCGTCAGATGGTTCGCCTTTGTGCACGCCTGTGCGCAAGGCCGCCATTTCAGGAACAGGCCCGGCATGCCGGGCCTTTTTCATGTCCGCTCCCCCACGGATGCGTGGGCGGGCTTTAAGGGATGCGGCCCCATTGTGTCCGGTCCCGCGAAAAATCAACAGGATATGTCCGGAAATCGGCGAATTGCTGCCGCAGTCCCGGTGTTTCATAATCGGGCCTGGACGCTTGGGCGGCCCTGCTGATGCAGGGCGCCAGTCGCGCGGCCCGGATGGGACGGATCGTCCCGGTTCCGTGGAGCGGGGCTCATGCAGTCTGCATGTGAGGCGTCGATGACGGGAAAGGAAAACGTCATGTCGTGCACAACCATGCCGAACACAGCCATGGACGCGACCTCTGTAAAGCCGCGCGCATTCAGGCGTGCATCCATCAGCTGGGCCCTCGTGGCTTCCCTGTGCGCATCCAGCCTTGTCACGGCCGCGCCGGTGCGGGCCCAGTCGCTGAATGCCGCTGCCGCGCCGCTGGCCGGGCCGTTCACCGCTCCGGTTATCGAGGTGCAGGGTCCGCCTCGGGGCGGCTGGGGCGGTCCGCCGCCGCGCGGAGGCCATTATGGCCGCCCGGGTGGTCCGCCGCCGCGGGGCTATTATGGTCGTCCCCCGCCCGGTGCGTGGCAGGGCCCGCCGCCGCCCCGTCACGCGCGCTGGGGGTATCCCTATTGGCGCAACGGGGGCTGGTATTATCGCAACAACAATAATGGCGCCTGGATCGCGGCGGGCATCGCCGGTCTGGCGCTGGGCGCGGCGGCCGCCTCGGCCATGCGTAACAACAACAATAACGCGAACAATGCGGATATCGTCGCCTATTGCGCCCGCAAGTTCCGCTCCTACAACCCCAGAACCGGTACCTATACCGGTTATGACGGTCTCCAGCATCCCTGCCCGTGAGGCCGGATGTCCATCACTGGAAGGTCCGGGCCGCGCGCCCGGGCTGTCTTTCTTCGGCGGGATGACGGGAAAACGGGGGCGCCCCTTGTGTTTCGCCGGCTGATCCTGTAACGAAGCCTCCTCCCGAACAGGCCGGCGAAAAAGGGCTGCCGCGCCCGTTCAATCCGCTCAACAGCAACAAGAGGCTGGGCGTCGCGTGCCTTCACCGGCGCGTGGTTTCAGCCACGGAGAGCCAAATGCCCAAGATGAAGACGAAGTCGGGAGCCAAAAAGCGCTTCCGCCTCACGGGTACGGGTAAGGTCATTGCCGGTCAGGCAGGCAAGCGCCACGGCATGATCAAGCGCACCAACGATCAGATCCGCAATCTGCGCGGCACGACCATCCTGAGCGAGAGCGACGGCCGGTTCATCCGCAAGTACTTCCTGCCCAACGGCTGAGTTGGCGCAAAAAGCGATCTGAAGGAGCACCCGAATGGCCCGCGTGAAACGTGGCGTTACCTCGCACGCCAAGCACAAGAAGGTCTTTAAAGCCGCCAAGGGCTTTTATGGCCGTCGCAAGAATACCATCCGCGCTGCGAAGGCTGCCGTCGAAAAGTCGATGCAGTATGCCTACCGCGACCGCAAGAACAAGAAGCGCACGTTCCGCGCTCTGTGGATCCAGCGTATCAACGCTGGTGTGCGCGCGCTGGATCTGAACCTGACCTATTCGCGATTTATCGACGGTCTCGGCAAGGCCGGGATCGAGGTCGACCGCAAGGTGCTCTCGGATATCGCTATCCATGAGCCCGAAGCGTTCAAGGCCCTGGTGGAGAAGGCCAAGGCCGCTCTGGCCTGATTGCCCGCACGAGGCGCTCCGCCTCTTGCCGGCCGGACACTTCACCGTCCGCCTTTCCGAGACCGAACAAGCCCCGTGCGGTAACCCGTCCGGGGCTTTTCGCGTTGGAACGGGTGCCTCCGCGATGCGCCCGCTCCAGCCAGACATCCTGAATGGACCAGCCTTTCTCCTGTGCGGCTTTTGCCCTTCTGCGGGAAAGCGTTATGAAGCGCGAGCCAAGCGCACCGGCTAAAACGAATCTGTTTGCTGGCCGGGGTCCGAACCCAAGGTTGCTGTCATGTCCGAATCCGTGCTGAGCGATCCATCCACCCTGGAGGCCCTGGAGCGGGATATTTCCGCCGCCATCGCCGCCGCCGCCAGTGAGGCCGCGCTGGATGAGGTGCGCGTTGCCGCCGTGGGCAAGAAGGGCTCGGTGTCCGAACTGCTGAAATCCCTCGGTCGCATGTCGCCGGACGAGCGCAAGGTGATGGGCCCCGCGCTCAATGGCCTGCGGGACCGGGTGCAAAGCGCCATCGAGGTGCGCAGGAGTGCGCTGAAGGCTGCCGCCCTTGAGGCGCGCCTCGCCACCGAGAAGGTGGATGTGACACTGGCCGTGCGCGAAAGCCCGGCAGAGCTGGGCCGCATCCACCCCATCGCGCAGGTGATGGAAGAGCTGACCGCCATCTTCGCCGACATGGGCTTCTCCGTCGCCGAGGGGCCGGACATCGAGGATGACTTCCACAACTTCACCGCGCTGAACTTCCCGCCCGGCCACCCGGCGCGCGAGATGCACGACACCTTCTTCCTGCCGCCGGATGCGGAGGGGAACCGCAAGGTGCTGCGCACCCACACCTCGCCCGTGCAGGTGCGCACCATGAAGGCCGGCAAGCCGCCCATCCGCGTCATCTGCCCCGGCCGCACCTATCGCTGTGATTCGGACCAGACCCACACCCCGATGTTCCATCAGGTGGAAGGGCTCGTCATCGACAAGGGCGCGCATCTGGGCCACCTGAAGTGGATTCTCGAGGAATTCTGCAAGGCCTTCTTCGAGGTGGATGGCGTGAAGATGCGCTTCCGCCCCTCCTTCTTCCCCTTCACCGAGCCCAGCATGGAAGTGGACATCCAGTGCGACCGTTCCCGCCCCGGCGAGATCCGCTTCGGCGAGGGCAATGACTGGCTGGAGATTCTCGGCTGCGGCATGGTGCATCCCAATGTGCTGCGCAATTGCGGGCTGGACCCGGACGAGTATCAGGGCTTCGCCTGGGGCATGGGCATCGACCGCATCGCCATGCTGAAATATGGCATGAGCGATCTGCGCGCCTTCTTCGAGGCCGATGTGCGCTGGCTGGCCCATTACGGTTTCCGCCCGCTCGATTTCCCCACTCTGGCCGGCGGCCTGAGCGCCTGAACAGGAGGCTGGACCCATGAAATTCACTTACTCCTGGCTTCAGGACCACTTCGAGCCCTCCGCCTCCTTCGAGGAGATTGTCGAGCGGCTGTCCCTCATCGGCCTTGAGGTCGAAGAGGTCGAGGACAAGGCCAAGGCGCTTTCCGCCTTTGTGGTGGGCGAGATTCTCACCGCGCAGAAGCATCCCAATGCCGACAAGTTGCAGGTCTGCTCCGTGAAGGTGGGCGAGGGTGCCCCGCTTCAGGTGGTGTGTGGCGCGCCCAATGCACGGGCGGGCCTGAAAACCGTCTTCGCCGCGCCCGGCACGGAAATTCCGGCCAATGGCATGGTGCTGAAGGTGGGCAAGATCCGCGATGTCGAAAGCTTCGGCATGCTGTGCTCCGCACGCGAGCTGGGCGTTTCCGAAGAGAGCGAGGGCATCATGGAACTGCCGGCCGATGCGCCGGTGGGTGTGCCTTTCGCCGGGGTCATCGGGCTGGACGATCCGGTGATCGAGATTTCCGTGACACCGAACCGCGCCGATTGCCTTGGCGTGGCGGGTGTGGCGCGCGATCTGGCGGCAGCGGGCCTGGGTGAGCTGATGGCGCCGCACATCAAGCGGGTGGAGGGCAAGTTTGCCTCTCCCGTGAATGTGCGGCTCGATTTCGGCGAGACTCCCGCGCTCTGCCCGGCCTTCGCCCTGCGGGTCATTCGCGGCGTGAAGAACGGCCCTTCGCCGGAATGGATGCAGGAGCGCCTGCGCGCCATTGGCCTGCGTCCCATCAATGCGCTGGTGGACATCACCAATTTCATGACGTTCGACCGCAACCGTCCGCTGCATGTGTTCGATGCGGCCAAGGTCTCGGGCGATCTCGTGGTGCGCCGGGCGAAGGCGGGCGAGACCCTGCTGGCGCTCGATGGCAAGACCTATGAGCTGGATGACACCATGTGCGTCATCGCCGATGACAATGGCGTGGAGAGCCTTGCCGGTGTCATGGGTGGCGAGGCGTCCGGCTGCGATGAGACGACCGTTGATGTGGTGGTGGAATCGGCTCTCTGGGAGCCGATCAATATCGCCCAGACCGGCCGCAAGCTCGGCCTGAACTCGGATGCCCGCTTCCGCTTCGAGCGCGGTGTGGACCCGGCCTTCACCTTGCCGGGGCTGGATCTGGCGACCCATCTCATTGTCGACATCTGCGGCGGTGAGCCGTCCGAGGTGGTGCTGGCGGGTGCAATTCCCGACACGACCCGCACCATTGATTTCCCCCTTGCCGAGGTGAAGCGCCTCACCGGCCTTGAGGCCACGCAGGAGGAAATCCGCAAGGTGCTGGAAGACCTTGGCTTTGCCGTTTCCGGTGAGGCCCCGGTGCTTCAGGTGTCCCCGCCCTCCTGGCGGGCGGATGTGGAAGGCAAGGCGGACCTCGTGGAAGAGGTGGTGCGCATTCTCGGTCTTGAGCGCGTGCCGGCCACCGAGCTGCCGCGTGACGAGAATGCTCGCAAGCCCATTCTCACCACCCTGCAACTGCGCAGCCGCAAGGCCCGCCGCGCTCTGGCCGGGCGCGGCATGGTGGAGGCGGTGACCTGGTCCTTCCTCTCGAAGGCGCAGGCGGAACTGTTTGGCGGCGGCGCGCCGGAGCTGGCGCTCTCCAACCCCATCGCCTCGGACCTCTCCGACATGCGCCCCAGCCTTCTGCCGGGCCTCATCCGTTCGGCGCAGGCCAATGCGGCGCGCGGCTACCCGGATGTCGCGCTATTCGAGGTGGGGCAGGTGTTCACCGGCGACAAGCCGAAGGACCAGTTCCAGCATGCCACCGGCATCCGCCGCGGCACGGCGCGCCCCAATGGGGCAGGGCGTCACTGGTCCGGCAATGCCGGTTCCGTGGATGTGTTCGATGCCAAGGCCGATGCCATCGCCGCGCTGGCCGCGATGGGTGCGCCGGTGGCGAATCTCCAGATCAGCCTTGATGCCCCCGGCTGGTATCATCCCGGCCGTTCGGGCACGCTGCGGCTCGGCTCCAATGCCATGGCGCATTTCGGCGAGATCCATCCGGCCGTGCTGGAGGCGCTGGATGTTTCCGGCCCGCTGGTGGGCTTCGAGATCGTGATGGACCGCATCCCCGAGCCGAAGGCCAAGCCGACCCGTGCCCGGCCCCAGATCGATCTGTCGCCCTTCCAGCCGGTGCGGCGTGACTTCGCCTTCGTGGTGGCGCGTGACGTGGCCGCGGCGGATATCCTGAAGGCCGCGCAGGGGGCGGACAGGAAGCTGGTGGCCAGCGCCAGCGTGTTCGACATCTATGAGGGCCCGGGCGTGGATGCCGACAGGAAGTCGGTGGCGGTGGAGGTCACCCTCCAGCCGCGTGAGCGCACCCTCACGGACAAGGACCTTGAGGAGGTGGCGGGGAAGATCGTCGCCGAGGTCACGAAAAAGACCGGCGCAACCCTGCGCGGGTGATGTCGGGAGGGGCGGGCCTGCAGGTCCGCCCCTCTTTTGCGCATGGCGCATGGCCGGCTGCTATCGTTCGGCCATGATTTTCATGTTATCCGGCCCCAGCCGAGGGTGCGGGCCGGTTTGCGGGCCGCATGTCATCAGCAACAGAACAAAGACGCGCGCCTGAAGCGGACGCGCTGTCCTGCCGCGCGGAGAAACCCCATGTTTCCGACCCCGAAGCCTGTCCTGACGCCCAACACCTATGCTTATGAATCCGAGCCCATGGTGAAGCCGACGGGCTTCCGCGAATATGATGCACGCTGGCTGTTCCAGAAGGAAATCAACCTGATGGGCGTGCAGGCGCTGGGCATGGGCCTTGGCACCTTGATGTATGAAATGGGCGTGCGGCCGGAACTGGTGACCGGCCATGATTTCCGCTCCTATTCGGCCTCCATCAAATATGCGCTGGCCACCGGCCTGATGGCGGCGGGCATCAAGGTCCATGATATCGGCCTTGCCATGTCGCCCATGTCCTATTTCGCCCAGTTCGCGCTGGATGTGCCGGCGGTGGCGATGGTGACCGCCTCGCACAATGACAATGGCTGGACCGGCGTGAAGATGGGCGTGAACCGCCCGCTCACCTTCGGCCCCACCGAGATGACGCGCCTGAAGGAGATCGTGCTGGGTGCGCAGTTCGATCTGCGCGGCGGCGGTTCCTATCACTTCGTGGAAAACTTCCCCGATGTGTATGTGAAGGACCTGACAGACCGGCCGAAGTTCAAGCGCAAGCTGAAGGTGGTGGTGGCCTGCGGCAATGGCACCGCCGGCGCGTTCGCGCCGCGCATCATCGAGGCGCTGGGTGCGGAGGTCATTCCGCTCGATTGCGAACTGGACCACACCTTCCCCAAATACAACCCGAACCCCGAAGACATGGAAATGCTGCACGCCATGCGCGATGCGGTGCTGGAGCACAAGGCAGATCTGGCGCTGGGCTTCGATGGCGATGGCGACCGCTGCGGGGTGGTGGACAATACGGGTGAGGAAATCTTCGCCGACAAGATGGGCGTGCTGCTGGCGCGCGATCTGGCCAGGCTGCATCCCGGCTCCACCTTCGTGGTGGATGTGAAGTCCACCGGCCTGTTCGCGACCGATCCGGAACTCATCAGGCTGGGTGTGAAGGCCGATTACTGGAAGACCGGCCACTCCTACATGAAGCGCCGCGTCAACGAGACCGGCGCGCTGGTGGGCTTCGAGAAGTCCGGCCACTATTTCTTCAATGCCCCCGTGGGTCGCGGCTATGACGATGGCCTTGTCTCGGCCATTGCGGTGCTGGACATGCTGGACCGCAATCCGGGCAAGTCGCTTTCCGAACTGCGTGACGGGCTGCCCAAGACCTGGTCCTCGCCCACCATGTCGCCCCACTGCGCCGACGAGACCAAATATGGCATCGTCGATCAGGTGGTGAAGCATTACGAGAAGCTGGCCGCCGAGGGCGCGCTGGTGACAGGGCAGAAGATCCGCGATCTGGTCACCGTCAATGGCGTGCGCGTCACCACGGAGGATGGAAGCTGGTGCCTGCTGCGCGCCTCCTCCAACAAGCCCGAACTGGTGGTGGTGGTGGAAAGCCCCGTCTCCGAGGCGCGCATGCGCGAGATGTTCGCCGAGATCGATGGCGTGCTGCGCACCCACCCGGAAGTGGGCGCCTATAACCAGACCATCTGAACAGGCTTTTCCGCACCGCATGGGCGGGGGCATGCATTCAGGCGGTGGCGCTGGCGGGCGCCACCGCCTTTTTGTTGTTCGGCCCGGTTGGGGGAAATGCGCAGGAAGCATTAACCCTTGTGGCAATCCTTCTGTGCGCGGGGGCGCGCTGGCGGCCGATATTTACTTCCCCTCAAGGGGCGCGCGCCTAGCGTTCTGGAAACGCGGCAGAACGTGCCGTGTGGCTTGTTCAGGCTTGGTGCGGAAACGTGTGATGCAGACCCTTTTGTCCCGCTTTATCCGTGAAGAGGATGGTTCCACCGCCCTCGAATATGGCCTTATTGCCGCGGGCCTTTCCATCGCCATCGTGACGGTTCTGGCGCAGATCATCGCCACATTCTCCCGTCTGAAGGCGGCCAGCGCCGCGGCCGGGAACTGAGAGCCGGGGATGGCGGTGGCGCAGTTCATCCTTCTTGGGGTTTATCCGGCGCTGCTGTGTGCGGCCATCGGAACGGATATTGCCCGCCGCATCATTCCCAACCTTCTCATTCTGGCCTTGCTGGCCGGCTTCGCCATTCTCGCCACGCAGGCGCCTCTTGGAGACTTGCGCCTGCGCCTGATGGTCGCGGCGGCGGTGACCGCCATCGGTTTCGTGTTCTTCTCCCATGATCTGATCGGCGCCGGTGATGCGAAATTCGCTGGCGCGCTCACCTTGTGGATGGACCCGGCACAGGTGCCGCTGTTCATCATCGCATGCAGCACCATCGGGGCGCTGCTCACTCTGGCGGTGACATTGCGTGCGAAAGGCCATGCGCTGTCCCGCCCGGTGGCGTTTCTCACCCGCGCCGGCCACAGCGTGCCTTATGGCGTGGCGCTGGCGGGGGCCGGGCTGATGCTGCATCCCTGGTCCAGCCTCATGGCCATTGGTTGAGAGCTGCTGGCGGCGCGAGATGGGCTCATGCCTCTTCGCCTTGCGCGCGGGACGTGCTACCCCGCTGGGCAAGGAGTTTCGTGATGCTGGATTGCCTTTCCATTTCTGCCGCCGAAAGCCTGCCCGTCTGGTGTGTGAGCAAGGCGGGTTTCCCGGAATTTGAACTGCCCGCCGCCGTGCGCCGCTTTGCGGAAGGCGCTGGCTACAAGGCCGAGGCCGGAAAGCTGCTGCTTGTGCCGGGCGCGGATGGTGCGCTGGGGGGCGCGCTGTTTGGCGTTTCCACCGAGAAGAGCGCGGACCCCTTTGCCGCCGGCGCCCTTTCCGGCCTGTTGCCGCCCGGCCTGTGGCGGCTTGAGGGTGATGCGGGCGATACCCGTCTGGCCACGCTGGCCTTCGCGCTGGGGTGCTATCGCTTTACCCGTTATGGCAAGAGCGCGGCGCCCGCCGTGCGCCTTGTGGTGCCGCAGGGCGTGGATGGGGCGGATATCTCCCGGCAGGCGGAGGCGGTGTTCCTCACCCGCGATCTCGTCAATACCCCGGCGAACGACATGGGCCCGGCCGAGCTGGAAGCCGCCGCCCGCACGCTGGCGCTGCGCCATGGCGCGGATGTGCGCGTCATCACCGGTGATGCATTGCTGGCCGAAAATTTTCCGCTGATCCATGCCGTGGGCCGGGCTGCCACCCGTGCGCCGCGCCTCATCGACATCACCGCAGGCCCCGCGGATGCACCCAAACTGACCCTGGTGGGCAAGGGCGTGTGTTTTGACACGGGCGGGCTCGATCTCAAGCCCTCCGCCGCCATGCTGCTGATGAAGAAGGATATGGGCGGGGCCGCCAATGCGCTGGGCCTTGCCCATCTTCTGCTGGCGCGCGGGGCAGGGCTGCGGCTGCGGGTGCTGATTCCGGCGGTGGAAAACAGCGTGGCCGGCGATGCCTTCCGCCCGGGGGATATTCTGCAAAGCCGCAAGGGCATTTCGGTTGAAATCGGCAATACGGATGCCGAAGGGCGGCTGGTGCTGGCCGATGCGCTGGCGCTGGCGGATGAGGACAAGCCGGATCTGCTGGTCGATTTCGCCACCCTCACCGGTGCGGCCCGCGTGGCGCTGGGCCCGCAATTGCCCGCGGCCTTCACTGATGATGAAGAGCTTGCCGCCGGCCTTGCCCGCCATGCGCAGGCGGAAGATGATCCGCTCTGGCGCCTGCCGCTGTGGGCCCGCTATGCCGGCATGCTGGATTCGAAGGTGGCGCAGACCAACAATGTCTCTTCCGGCGGCTTTGCCGGAGCCATCACGGCAGCGCTGTTCCTGCAGAAATTCGTCGAGAATGCCGCAAGCTGGCTGCATCTGGACCTGTTTGCATGGAACCCTTCCTCCCGTCCCGGACGGCCGGAGGGCGGCGAGGCGCAGACCATTCGCGCGCTGGATGCCCTCATCCGCGAACGGCTGGGCTGACAGGCCGCGAGCTTGTGGAGAGATCCATGGATTTGCCCGAGGGTTATGATCGCCGTCTGACACCTGCGCGCGGGGATGTGGCGGCGGCGCATCTGCGCGGCATCATCCCTGCCGGACGTTATGTTGAAGGGCAGGCGCGCCGCGTCATCGCCACCCGCGCCCCGGTGCGCAATGCCCCCCGCGGCGATGCGGGACTGGAGACCGAGGCCCTGTTCGGCGAGGCGGTAACGCTGTTCGAGGATGGGGGCGAGGGCTGGGGGCTGGTGCAGCTGGAGGGGGATGGCTATGTGGGCTACATGCCCATGGAGGCGCTTTCCCCCGGGCCCGCGGCCGCGCCCACCCATCAGGTGAGCGCATTGCGCACCCTCGTGTTCCCGGCAGCGGATATCAAGCGGCCGCCGATTCTGGATCTGTGTTTCGGCAGCCTTGTGGCGGTGCGCGAGATGCGGGGCCGTTTCGCCATGACGGAGCAGGGCTTTATTCCCGCCGTCCATCTCGCTCCGCTGACGGCCCGTGAGAGTGATCCGGTGGCGCTCGCACTGCGCTTTCTGGGTGTGCCCTATCTGTGGGGCGGACGCTCCAGCCTGGGGATCGACTGTTCCGGCCTGGTGCAGACGGCGTTGCAGGCCTGCGGCATCACCGCCCCGCGTGACAGTGATATGCAGGAAAAGGCTTTGGGCCAGCCGCTGTCACCAGAAGGGCCGTTCCGGCGCGGCGATCTGCTGTTCTGGCCGGGGCATGTGGCTCTGGTCGAGGATGAGGAAACGATCCTGCACGCCAATGCCTTCCATATGGCTGTGGCGCGCGAGACACTGACCGATGCACTGGCGCGGATTGCTGCTTCCGGCACGCCGCTGCGCAGCGCAAGACGCATATGAGAGCCGGCGGATGCGCCGCTGCAAGGAGGAGTGATGGTGGGCCAGACAATGAGCGCCGCGCGCCTTGAGGATGTACGCCATGCCGTGGCCACGGCCTGTGAGGAGGCCGGCCGCAAGGCGGATGAGGTCAGGCTGGTTGCCGTTTCCAAAACCTTCAGCGTGCCCGAGATCGAGCCGGTTCTGGCGGCCGGGCAACGCGTTTTCGGCGAGAACCGGGTGCAGGAGGCCCGCGAAAAATGGCCGGCCCTGAAAGAGGCCTGGCCGGATGTGGAGCTGCATCTGATCGGGCCGCTGCAATCCAACAAGGCGCGTGAGGCCGTTGAGCTTTTCGATGTGATCCATACGGTGGATCGCCCGAAGATCGCCGCGGCCCTTGCCGCCGAGATGGAACGGCAGGGCCGCGCGCCACGCCTGTTCATTCAGGTGAATACCGGTGCGGAGCCGCAGAAGGCCGGTATTCTGCCGCAGGATGCCGATGCCTTCATTGCCGAGTGCCGGGATACACACCGGCTGGAAATCGCCGGCCTGATGTGCATTCCCCCCGTGGAGGCCGTGCCCGACCCGCATTTTGCCCTGCTGGCCAAAATTGCGGCGCGCAATGGGCTGAAGGAGCTTTCCATGGGCATGAGCGCTGACTTTTCCGCCGCCATCCGGCAGGGCGCGACCCTTGTGCGGGTGGGCAGCGCCATTTTCGGCCAGCGGTGAAGGGGGAGTTATCCCCCGCTCCGTGCATTTTCAGCCGGATAAAGTTCGCCGACCCCTTGCACACCCTCGCGAAGGCAGATATAGGAAACGCCTTCGCGAGACGCTCCCATCGTCTAGCGGTCTAGGACGTCGCCCTCTCACGGCGAAAACAGGGGTTCGAGTCCCCTTGGGAGCGCCAAAGTCCTTAAGCCCCAATGGCTTATAGGAATGGTTTCCGGAAACTGGCCGCTGTGCCTTCCGAAGTGAAGCCAGCCTCATAACAGCACTCATTCCATTCTCCGCAAGGCTCTTTTGCCTGGCCTTTCCATGTCCTTGGCGTGAATTGGGCCATGTGATCTGCGAATGCGCAGGCCGGATCTCGACTGTCGGGCTGAGCCCTGCATTCCGGCAGCTGTATAAATCCCTGCATATCGGCCGGGCGAGACAGCCCGCCTGACAAGGCCGCAGTCCTCGGTATCCGGGTGGGGACATCGCCCGCGACAGTATCGCGGAGGCCATCCGCGCCCATGCCATATGGCGGGCCCGGACAGGGGCAGGTTCAGGATGATGGGCGCAGGTGGGGCCGCGCGGTCTCACCATGAGGCGACGCTGCCATCACTGCGCGGGTCCTCTCCACCCTCGATCCAGCCATCGGGGTGCAGCACCAGTGCGCCGGCGTGGCCCATGCGCTCATCGAAATCCGCCACAACCTCCACCGGGTGGCCCATGGTGCGCAGCGTATCGACAATCTCTGGCGCATAGCGGGATTCGAGCTTCAGCGTGGTGCTGTATTCGGCCCATGTGCGGCCCAGCAGCCAGCGGGGGGCCGCCACGGCCGAGCGGATATTGTGCCCGCCCCAGATGTAGCGCGAGAAGAGCGCGGCCTGTGTCTGTGGCTGGCCTTCGCCGCCCATGGTGCCATAGACAAGCAGGCGGCCATCAGCCAGCCGGGCCATGGCCGGGTTCAGCGTGTGGAAGGGTTTGCGGCCGGGTGCGAGAGAGCGCAGCTTGCCGGGCGCGAGATCGAACGAGCAGCCGCGATTCTGCCACCAGATTCCTGTTTCCGGCAGCACAACCCCGGAACCGAACTCGAAATAGATGCTCTGGATCATACTGACAGCGCGCCCCTCGCTGTCAATGACGCCCATCCATGTGGTGTCGCCATCGCTCACCGGGGCGGGCCATGGGCTGGCGCGGTCCAGCGGAATGGCGGCGGCGCAGGCGGCAATCGTCGCCTCATCCAGCAAATGCGCGGGGTCGATGGTCATCTGCCCGGGATCGCCAATATGGCGGTCCCGCAGGATGAAGGCCTGCTTGGTGGCCTCCACAAGGCCGTGAATGCCGGGCACATTGTCCGGTGACCAGCCGGGCTGGCGGATGCGGTCATAGATGGCCAGGATGAGCAGGGAGGCCAGCCCCTGCGTTGGCGGGGTCATGTTGAAGAGCTGGCCGGCCGCGATGCGCGTTTCCAAGGGAGCCTTCAACTCTGCCCGGTGGGCTTCTAGGTCCGAGAGCATGATCGGGCTGCCCACGGCAGCAAGGTCCCGGCCGATGCTGCGGGCCAGATCCCCGGTGTAGAAGTCCTGGGCGCCCGCATGGGCCAGCTGTTCAAGGGTTGCCGTCAGTGCCGGGAAATGGTGGCGCTGGCCATAGGATGGCACTTGACCATCCTGAAGGAAGGTGGCGCTGAAGCCGGGCTGGGGTTCCAGCTCGGCCCGCTTGGCGCGGGTGTTCTCTTCCTGGCTGTGGGTGACGGGAAAGCCCGCGCGCGCATAATGGATGGCGCTTTCCAGCAGCCGGGCAAAGGGCAGCTTGCCGCCCCATGCGGTGCGGCTGTGCTCATGGGCTGCACCCCAGCCGGATATGGTGCCGGCCACCGTGTTCGCCGCCAGCGGGCCGCGCCATGGAATGGTGCTGAGGCCGGCATAGAGTTCCGGCCCCACATATGCGCCCGCGGCCCCACAGGCATCAATGGCCCGCATGGGGGCGCCCGGGGCATGCAGCAGCCAGAAGCCATCGCCACCGATTCCGGTCATGTGCGGATAGACCACCGCCAGTGTTGCCGCCATGGCGATGGTCGCCTCGATGGCATTGCCGCCCTCCCGCAGGATGTCGAGGCCGGCCTGGGAGGCAAGGGCGTGCGAGGCAACGGCCGCGCCGCGTGTTCCGAGGATGGGGTTCATGGGGTGTCCTTCACCGTGATGCGGCACGAACCGGCTCGGCAACCGGGGCCGACCACGCGGCGGAGGTCAGCATTGCGGCATTTCTGGCCGCCAGAAGATGGGTGCGCATTTCCCGGTATGCGGTGCTGGCATCATGTTTCACGAGGGCATCGACAATGGCGCAATGTTCCTCGAAGGATGCGCTCATGCGCTCCAGATTGCGGAACTGCACCCGGCGAAACGGCGCCACGCGATTGCGCAGATTGAGGGTTGTCTCGATCAGGATACTGTTGTGGCAGCCCTGGAGCAGGCTGTGGTGGAAGTCGCGGTTGGCGGTGTCATACTGGTTGATATCGGCGGTTTGCAGGGCCGCGCGGCTGATCTCATGAATATTGACCAGATGTTGCAGTTCATCCGCGCTCATGCGCACGGCGGCATGGCGCGCGCATGAGGCTTCCATCTCGCCAATCGCCTCGAAGGCCATGTCGAGTTGCGCCGTGGAAAGATAGATGACAACCGAGCTGCGATTGGGCCGTGTTTCCACCAGCCCCATGCTGGAGAGCTTTTTCAGCGCCTCCCGGATCGGGGTGCGGGAGACCTGATAACGCTCCGCGAGCGAGACCTCGTCCAGCCGCGCGCCGGGGGTGAAGGTGCCAACCACGATTTCATCGGCGATGGACTGGCACACCTCATCGGCCAGGCTGCCACGGTGGCGGGAGTGTTTTTCAGGAAGTCCCGTCATTGCACATCCTCCATTTGCCCTGCGGTCATTTGCCCTGCGGTTATGCGCCAGCAGCTGACAGAGCCTCCGGCCGTTGCCGTGGCGGGGGGGGGGATGTGCATCCGGCAGCGCTCATCGGCCAGGGCGCAGCGCGGGGCGAAGGCGCAGCCTGCGGGCAGGTGGGCCAGATCCGGCGGGGAGCCGGGAATGGCGGCAAGGGGCGCCCCACGATCCTCGGGGCCGACGGTGGCCGCCAGCAGGCCGCGCGTATAGGGATGCTGCGGGGCGCGCACGATATCGCGCACCGGCCCTTCCTCGACAATGCGACCGGCATACATCACCGCAATCCGGTCCGCGACCTCGACCGCCGCCGCGATGTCATGGGTGACGAAGATCATCGACATGCCGGTTTCCCGCTGCAACTGCCGCAGCAGCAGAAGCACCTGAATCTGCACGGTGGCATCCAATGCGGTGGTGGGCTCGTCCGCCAGCAGCAGTTGCGGCTGGCAGGACAGGGCGAGGGCGATCATCGCCCTCTGCCGCATGCCGCCGGAAAGCTCGTGCGGAAAGGCATCAAGGCGGGATTTGGCCTGCGGAATCTGCACATGCTCCAGCATCTGGAGCGCGCGGGCGCGGGCCGCCTCGGATGACATTTTCTCATGGGCCTGAACCGCCTCGGTGATCTGGCGGCCAATGGTATAGACCGGATCGAAGGCCAGCCCCGGCTCCTGAAAGATCATGGAGACCTTGCCGCCGCGATAATGTTCCAGAGCCCGGCCGCGCAGGGCCAGCACATCATCGCCATCCATGGTGATGCGCCCGTTGATGCGGGTGCGCTTTTCCGGGTGCAGGCGCAGCAGGGTGCGCAGGGTGACGCTCTTTCCGGAGCCGGATTCCCCCAGCAGGCACAGCACCTCGCCCTTGTTGAGCTCGATATTCACGCTGTTGAGGGCGCTGGCGGTGCGCGATCCCGTGAACTGCACGGTGAGATCCTGAATGGAGAGCAGGGGCGCGTTCATGCGGACAATCTCCCGGATGCGGCGCTGTGGCCGGAGGTGGGATCATTGAGATGGCAGGCGGCCAGATGCGCGGCATCTTTCCCGACCGGGATCAGCGCCGGCGCATGGCTGGCGCACACGCCCTCGGCAAAGGCGCAGCGGTCGCGGAAGCGGCAGCCGCTGGGCGGGTTGATGGGGTTTGGCGGATCACCGCTCAGGGGCGGGGCCTGTGTCCGGTTGTCCGGGTCCATGGACGGCACGGCCGAGAGCAGGGCGCTTGTATAGGGATGGGCCGCCGCGCTGTAGATGCGCTCCACCGGGCCGGATTCCACCACCTGCCCCAGATACATCACCATCACCAGATCGGAGATGTAGTGCACCACATGCAGGTCGTGCGAGATGAACAGATAGGTGAGGTTGCGTTCCGCCTTCAGCTCCTGCAACAGATTCAGCACCTGCGCCTGCACCGACTTGTCGAGCGCGGCGACCGATTCATCGAGGATGATGAGACGCGGATCGAACGCCAGCGCGCGCGCGATATTGATGCGCTGGCGCTGGCCGCCCGAAAGCTCGTGCGGATAGCGGTTGGCGAACTGGTTGGGCTCCATTCCTGTGCGCGCCAGCAGGTCGCGCGCCAGCTTCATCGCCTGCGCGGCCGCCATGCCATGCACCCGCGGGCCGAAGGCGATGGTCTCGGCGATGGTCATGCGCGGATTGAGCGAGGCGAAGGAGTCCTGAAACACCATTTGCAGGCTGCGACGGAACTCCTTGTGGCTGAGTGTCCGGAAATCCTGAAGGGACTCGCCGTCAAAGATCATCTCGCCGGAATCGGCCTTCATCAGATGGGCGATCAGGCGGGCGGTGGTGGACTTGCCGCAGCCGCTCTCGCCCACAATGCCCAGCGTCTTGCCCTTGGGCACGCTGAAGCTGACATTATCAACCGCATGCACCACCCGCTTTTCGCGCGAGAGGAAACCGCCGCGCACGGGGAAGTGCTTGGTCAGCCCCTCCACGATGAGCAAGGGCTGGGCCGGTCCGCCACGATCCCCGGGGCCGGGCATGGTGCCGGCGATGGCCGGTGAGGGGGTGGAGATGTTGGTGTCCTGAAGCATCGTCATGAGCGGTTATCCATGGCGGAGCGCACGCTGTCGGCGAGCAGGTTGAAGGCGATGGACGTGACAAAGATGAACGCGCCGGGCAGGGCCGCGACCCATGGGTTGCTGTAGATGGCCGAGCGCAGCGTGTTCAGCATCAGCCCCCATTCCGGCTCCGGCGGCTTCACGCCAAGACCAAGGAAGGACAGGCCGGAGGCGAGGATCATGCTCACCGAGAGCAGGCCCGTGCTGTAGACGAACACCGGCCCCAGCACATTGCCCAGCACATGCACGCGGATGATGGTGAAGGCGTTCGCCCCGCTCATGCGCGCGGCCTCGATATAATCGAGCTTGCGCACCTGCGTGGTGGCGCTCTCGGCCACGCGCACCACCTGCGGCACGAACACCAGCGTGAGCGCGATGAGGCAGTTGCTCATGCCTGAACCGAGCGCGCCGGAAATCGCCACCGCCAGCAGCACCGAGGGGAAGGCATAGAAAATATCCAGCGTGCGCATGATGAGCATGTTGATGCGCCCGCCCACATAGCCCGCGAACACGCCGATGAGCGAGCCGAAGACAAAGGCAGCCAGCACCGGGACAACGCCCATGAGCAGGGAGAGCCGCCCGCCATGCATCAGGCGGGTGAGCATGTCGCGCCCCAGCTCATCCGTGCCGAGCGGATAGCCAGGGCTTCCGACGGGGAGAAGGCGGCGGATCATGGAGCCCTTGTAGGGATCCGCCGGGGCGATCCACGGCGCGAGCACGGCGGCGGCGATGATGAGCAGCAAGACGCTGGCGCTCAGCCATGCCGTACGGTCGCGCTTGAGGCGCTGCCAGACCGTGGACCAGTAGCTGCGGCTCGGGGTGGAGATGACCGGGGGCGTGATCGCGATGGAGGTGGAGAGTTCAGAGGTTGCGGCCATGTCAGGCTCTCCCCATGCGCGGGTCGATCAGGGGCTGAAGGATGTCCACCAGCAGGTTGAGCACCACGAAGAACATGCACAGCACCAGAATGGTGCCCTGAAGCAGGGGCATGTCGCGCTGGAAGATGGCGGCGTTCAGCAGGAAGCCGGTACCGGGCCATGCGAACACCGTTTCCACCAGAATGGAGCCGCCCATCAGGTAACCCACCTGCAGGCCGGCCACCGCCAGCACCGTGGGGGCCGTGTTCTTCACAATGTGGAAGAAGATGCGCCGCCCGGAGAGGCCGCGCGCCTGAAGGGCGGTGACGAATTCCTGCTGGAGCGTGTCGGAAACCAGCGCCCGCACCGTGCGGGTGATGATGCCCATGGGAATGACTGCGAGGGTGAGGGCCGGCAACACCAGATAGCGCATGTGGTCCCAGTCCCACTGCCAGGCCGATGATCCGCCGGGCCCCGCGCCCATGGCCGGAAACAGCGGCAGCCAGATGGAGAGGCAGATAGTCAGCACCAGCCCCAGCCAGTAATGGGGGATGGAGACGCCGATGACCGAGGAGCCGGTGGCCATCCGGTCCAGCAGGCTGCCGTGATAATAGCCGGCGATTGCACCGAGAATGCAGCCGATCACCACGCCGATCAGCGCCGCCGCCCCGGCCAGAAGCAGGGTGTTGCCCACCGCCTTGAGCACCTCCCCCACCACCGGACGGCCCGTTGCGATGGATGTGCCCAGATCTCCCTGCACGGCATGCAGCAGCCACAATGCATATTGAACGATCAGGGGGCGATCGAGCCCATAGGCCTCGCGCAGGGCGGTGATGACCTCTTCCGGCGCATCGGCCGGAGCGATGGCGTTGAGGGCATCGCCCGGCGCCAGATGCACCAGCGCGAAGGAGACGACCGTCACGCCCAGTGCGATCGGGATCGCATACAGGACACGTTTGAGCATATAGGCCAGCATGGCAGCATCTTTCTGAGGTGGGGGCCGGAGCGTGCGCGCCGACCCCGTCTGCAGGCTCGGGCGGGGTTACTTCTGCGGGCTCACTTCTTGTCCGCTCCCATGCCGATGGTGGTCAGGTCCTGGAACCAGTGCTGGGCCTGGGTGAACTTCTGGACCTTGGGGGACAGGGCATGCGGGTTCACGTCGTGCACCACCCACAGCATCAGCGCGTCATCGACCATGCTCTGGTGCACGAAGGCGAGAAGCTCATCCTGCTGCTTGGTGTCGAAGGTGGTCTGGATCTTCTCGATGGCCTCATCGACCTTCGGATTGGCGTAGCCGCCCCAGTTCACGCCCTTGGGGGCCACATAGCCGGAATAGGCGAAGCGGGTGAGGGCGTAGAAGGGATCAGCCGTCACATAGCCAAGATTGATGGCGGTGATGCCCTTGCCGGCATTCATCTCGTTCTGTGCCCCGGCGCGCCAGTGCAGATAGAGATTCTCCAGCTCCACCACCTCGAAGGTGACATCGATGCCGACCTCGGCGAGGCTCTGCTGGACGAACTCGTTCATCGGCAAGGAGAGCATCTGCCCGGTGCCGCCCTGGGCAATGATGACCTTGGCCTTCAGCGGCTTTTCCGGGCTGTATCCGGCTTCCTTCATCAGGGCTTTGGCCGCTTCAGGGTCATACTTGATGTCGAATTCAGGCTTGCCGAACCACGGGCTGGTTTCATCCACCTGCCCCTTGGCGGGGGTGGCCAGACCGCTGAGCAGGGCCACCACGGAGTCGCGGTCCACGGCCATGTTCGCCGCCTTGCGCACGCGGATGTCGGCCCAGGGCGAGCCTTCCTGCGTGGAGAAGTGATAGGGCCACACATGCGGGGTAACGTTCTGGACGATCTTGAAGCCGTTGCCCTTCAGCTGGGGCAGCACATCCGGCGGCGGGGTTTCGATGATGTCCACCTGCCCGGTCAGCAGGGCATTGGCGCGGGTCATCGCATCGGGAATGGGCAGCAGGATGATGCGGTCTGTCTGCGCCATGCGGTTGGCGTCCCAGTAGGCCGCATTCTTCACAAGCTCCGCGCGCTCACGCGGCACCAGCTTGTCGAGCTTGAAGGGGCCGGTGCCGGAAGGCGTGCTGGCGAACCTGTTCCAGTCGCGGCCCACGGCCTCAAACTGGGCGGGGCTGGAAATGAGGAACCATGGCAGCTGATAGGGGAAGAGCGCGTCAACCGCCTTGGTGGTGATCTCGACCTTGTTGCCGTCGAGCTTGCGGTATGAGGCGATGGAGGGAATGCGCGGCACAACCTGCGCCGCCTGCTTGGCATCGAATTGCGGGGACTTGCTGTCGAGGACCTTGTCGAGGTTCCAGATCACCGCATCGGCATTGAAATCGGAGCCATCATGGAACTTCACGCCATCGCGGATGGTGAAAATCCACTTCTTCGGGTCCGCGGGGTCCACGTCCCATGCGGTGGCAAGGCCGGGAACGAGCTTGCCGGGCCGGTCGCCCACATTCGCCTCCCATGCGATCAGCGGGTCGTAAATCGTGTGTCCGGTGAACTGATAGGCGCCCGCGCCGCGGTCGGGCTGGCCGGTGGTGAGGGGAATATCCGCTATTGAAATGCCATAGCGGGCGACGGTTTCCGCATAGGCGGTGCCACACAGCATGAGGGCCGCGGGAACTGCCGCCAGCCAGCTGGAAAGTCTCTTACGTCCTCGCATATCGTCCATCTCCACACAGGTCTATGGGATGGAAATTGCATGCAGCGTGCCATGGCGCTGCAGCGCGTAAATGTATTTTGGAACTGTCTTAAATCGCGGAACTATTCCCTGTTCTGTACGGCTTCCGGGGTTCGTGCAGTGCACCATCACAAAAAATGGGCATGTCCATTTTGTGTGCAGTTTGGGCAGTTTTTGTCACTCAGGGGCAAAATTGCATGCAATCCCGCCGGCCATGACAAGGGCTCTGACACCGCGTGCAGGTGCGCTATCCGGCGATGTGCGGGACATGATGTCGATGGTTTTTTGAGAAAGTGGGGGCGCCGCATTGCGGGCGGCGTGGGTCTCGGGGGAGCCTATTGGCGGGGTCCGGCGTTCCTCATGTCGAGGATCGGGCCGCTGGGACCGAAAGGCTCCTGAATGCAGGGCAGGGGGATGATGATCCGCCCGCGCGATGTATCGCGACCCGGCGCGTCTTGCCCCGCAACAGTGCGGAAGGAGCCCGGCGCGGGAGCGCGCGCCGGGCCTGATGGTCAGGATGCGAAATCGAGCACCACGCGGCCTTCGATCTGGCCGGCGCGCATGCGGTCGAACACGTCGTTCACATTCTCCAGCCTGTCGGTGGAGACGGTGGCGTGAACCTTGTCCTCGGCGGCGAACTCAAGGGATTCCTCAAGGTCCAGCCGCGAGCCGACGATCGAGCCGCGCACGGTCACGCCATTCAGCACCATGCCGAAGATGTTGAGCGGGAAATCACCCGGAGGCAGCCCGTTCAGCGAAACCGTGCCGCCCCGCCGCACCATGCCCAGCGCCTGCTCGAACGCCTTGGGTGAAACAGCCGTCACCAGCGCGCCATGCGCTCCGCCAATCTCCTTCTTGAGGAAAGCGGCCGGATCGGTATTGCGGGCATTCACCGTCACCGTCGCACCCAGGCGGCGGGCCAGATCCAGCTTGGCGTCATCCACATCCACGGCCGCAACATTGCGGCCCATGGCCTTGGCATATTGCACGGCCATGTGGCCAAGGCCGCCAATACCGGAAATCACCACCCAGTCTCCAGGCTTGGTGTCTGTCACCTTCAGGCCCTTGTAGACGGTCACGCCCGCGCACAGCACCGGGGCGATCTCCACGAAGCCGACATTCTTGGGCAGGTGGCCGACATAGTCCGCATTGGCGAGGGCATATTCGGCAAAGCCGCCATTCACCGAATAGCCGGTGTTCTGCTGCTCCTCGCACAAGGTCTCCCAGCCGCCCAGACAGTGGGTGCAATGGCCGCAGGCGGAGTAGAGCCAGGGAATGCCGACCCGGTCACCTTCCTTCACATGCTTCACGCCGGCACCCACCGCGACCACATGGCCCACACCCTCATGGCCGGGAATGAAGGGCGGGTTGGGCTTGACCGGCCAGTCGCCCTCGGCGGCGTGCAGATCGGTATGGCATACGCCGCAGGCCTCGATCTTCACCAGAATGTCGCCCGCATTCGGGCGCGGAACGGGGACTTCCTCAATGGTCAATGGCTGGCCGAAAGCCCGTACAACGGCGGCCTTCATGGTCTTGTCCATGTTTTCCTCCCTGTCGATGATTGGCCCGGCATCCGCCGGGGAGAGAAGGCAGGGCGGTGTTCCGTCCTGCCTGATCGGGGATCAGAAGAAGCCAAGCGCCTTGGGGCTGTAGCTCACCAGAAGATTCTTGGTCTGCTGGTAGTGGCTCAGCATCATCTTGTGGTTCTCGCGCCCGATGCCGGACTGCTTGTAGCCGCCAAAGGCCGCATGGGCGGGATAGGCATGGTAGCAATTGGTCCACACGCGCCCGGCCTGGATGTTGCGTCCCATATGGTAGGCGCGCGCGCCATCACGGGTCCACACGCCGGCACCGAGGCCGAACAGCGTGTCATTGGCCAGATGCAGCGCCTCATCCTCGTCCCTGAAAGTGGTGACGGACACCACCGGGCCGAAGATCTCCTCCTGGAACACGCGCATGGAGTTGTGCCCGCGGAACACGGTGGGCTTCACATAGAAGCCCTCGGCCAGATCGCCATCGAGCAGATTGCGCTCGCCGCCGATGAGCACTTCCGCGCCCTCATCCCGGCCGATGTCGAAATAGCCGAGGATCTTGTTGAGCTGCTCCTGCGAGGCCTGCGCGCCGACCTGTGTCGCCGGGTCCAGCGGCGAACCCTGTTTGATGGCGGCGACGCGCTTCAGCGCCTTCTCCATGAAGCGGTCATAGACCTTTTCCTGAATCAGCGCGCGGCTGGGGCAGGTGCACACCTCGCCCTGGTTGAAGGCGAACATGACGAAGCCCTCGATCGCCTTGTCGAAATAGTCGTCATCTTCTGCCGCCACATCATTGAAGAAGATGTTGGGAGACTTGCCGCCCAGTTCCAGCGTCACCGGAATGAGGTTCTGGCTGGCATAGTTCATGATGAGCCGACCGGTGCCGGTCTCGCCGGTGAAGGCGATCTTGGCGATCCGCTTTGAGGAGGCCAGCGGCTTGCCGGCCTCAAGCCCGAAACCGTTGACGATGTTCAGCACGCCGGGGGGCAGGAGATCGGCGATCAGCTCGGCGAAGACGAGGATGGAGGCCGGGGTCTGCTCCGCCGGCTTCAGCACCACGCAGTTGCCGGCGGCCAGTGCCGGGGCCAGTTTCCATGCCGCCATCAGCAGCGGGAAGTTCCAGGGAATGATCTGGCCCACCACGCCGAGCGGCTCATGGAAATGATAGGCGATGGTCTCCGGATCGATCTCGCTCAGCGCCCCTTCCTGAGAGCGCACGCAGGATGCGAAATAGCGGAAATGGTCGATGGCGAGCGGCACGTCGGCAGCGGTCGTCTCGCGGATGGGCTTGCCATTGTCCCATGTCTCGGCCAGCGCCAGCAGGGAGAGATTGTCCTCCATCCGGTCGGCGATGCGGTTGAGAATGAGCGCGCGCTCGGCGGCCGGCGTGCGGCCCCAGCTCTCGCGGGCGGCATGGGCGGCATCCAGCGCCTTCTCGACATCCTTCTCGTCAGAGCGGGCGACCTCGCACACCACCTTGCCGTTCACCGGCGAGATATTCTCGAAATAGCGCCCTTCCACGGGCTCCACAAAGGCCCCGCCGATGAAATTGCCATAACGCGCCTTGAAGGGCGCCTGGGCGGGGTTGGACAGGAATGCCGGCTTGTTCATGTGTTTCCTCCCGAATTATGTTTTCTCCCCACTCCAACGCACCGGGCGTGCCAGATTTCCATCCCGCCGGTGAAAATCGTCATTGCATCGCGGTAAGTGTTTGTGTGGTTATGACTTTGAGAAAGTTTGGAAAAGATGTGAAACAGGGTGGCTGGACGGACCCCTGAAAGCTGTGCGACAGTTCCCAGGAAAAGCAGCAACAAGCTGCGACACCTGTTGCAATGTGCGACACATCTGTCGCCGGGGAGTGGAACGGAGCCAAGGGAGCCGATGCCATCCGCCTTCACCCTATCCAGCCGTTCCGGGCCGGCCATGCCCGAGCTGCAATCGGTCCGTAACCGTTTTTTCTCCGGCATTCCGGTGCCGGAAAATGCGGTGCCAGCCCCGATCCTGCGCTCATGGACCCGTTGCGCCGGGCGTGGCCAGCCATCGGCCAGCCAGATCGGCGAAGGGCCGATGACCGCCCATGAGCTGCGCATTCTGCGACAGATGCATGAGGAACTGCGGCTGCGCTGCCGCCCGGAGCTGGAAACCCTGCATGCCAGCGCGCGCAGCACCGGCTCGATCGTCATTCTGACCGACCCGGACGGGCTGGTTCTCGATACGGTGGGCAGTGCGGATTTCGCCGACCGGGCAGCCCGCGTGACCCTCCAGCCCGGAGCGGACTGGAGCGAGAGCGCCCGCGGCACCAATGCCATCGGCACGGCGCTGATGGAGCGCGGTGCGCTGGAGGTGCGCGGGGCCGAGCATTATGCCGATTCCCACCGCATTCTCAGTTGCGCCGCCGCCCCGCTTCTGGACCCGCGCGGGGAGCTTGTGGGGCTTCTGGATATTTCCGGCCCGGCCAGTGTCGATCATCTCCACGCCCTGGCCCTTGTGCGTCTTGCCGCGGATCAGGTGGAGCACCGCATGTTCGAGGGCGCCTTTGCCGGGCATGATGTGGTGCGCTTCCATCGCGACCGCCATTTTCTCGGCACCCCGCGCGAGGGCATTCTCGTCTTTGCCAATCACCGGCTGGTGGCGGCCAACAGCTCGGCCCTCGCCCAGCTCGGTCTGGGCTGGGATGCGCTGGATACGCGCCGCTTCTCCGAACTGTTCGACACCAGCCCTGCCCGCGCGCGCGAGACCGGGCAGATGCGCAGCCTTTCGGGAGATATGCTGCATGTCCGGGCGGAGCGTCCTGATGAGGCGCGCCGGTCCGCCCGGCCCGCCGGCGCCCTGACTGCCGCACCATCCGCCCGGCAGGGCCCGGCCCCGGTAGCGCCGGAAAGCGCCGGGCGCGAGACACCCGCGCCCTGTTTCGATCCGCAAACCGCACAAGCCCTGACCCGCGCCGTGCGCCTTCTGGATGCCGGTGTGCCGGTTCTGGTGCAGGGGGAAACCGGGACGGGCAAGGAGGTGTTCGCCCGCCAGATGCATCAGCGCAGCACCCGTGCCGGTGCGCCCTTCGCCGCCGTGAACTGTGCCGCCCTTCCTGAAGGGCTGATTGAGTCCGAACTGTTCGGCTATGAGGACGGGGCCTTCACCGGTGCGCGCCGGGCCGGCTTCAAGGGCCTGCTGCGCGAGGCGGATGGGGGGGTGCTGTTCCTCGATGAGATTGGCGACATGCCGCTGGGCCTGCAAACCCGCCTGTTGCGCGTGTTGCAGGAAAGGGAGGTGATGCCGCTTGGCGGGGCGCGCCCCGTGCCGGTGGATTTCCAGCTCATCTGCGCCTCGCACCGTGATTTGCGGGCGCTGGTGGAAAGCGGTGCATTCCGGGCCGATCTCTATTTCCGTATCGCCCAGTATACGGTCGCCCTGCCGGCCCTGCGCACCTTGCCGGAGCGGGAGGCGCTGGTGGTGCGGTTCTGGCGGGACATGGCGGGCGAGGGGGAAAATGCGCCGCGCCTGTCTCAGGCCTGCCGTCTGCGGCTCGCGGACCATGACTGGCCGGGCAATTTCCGCCAGTTCATCGGCACGCTGCGGGTGTTGCGGGCATTGGCCGAGCCCGGCGAGGTTCTCGATGTGGACGCACTGCCCGCCGACTTGCGCGCCACGGCTCCCGTCTCACCCTCTCCGGCTGCCTGTGCGGATGCCGACATCGGGGGTGTTGCCGGCCCGCTTCCCCGGTCGGGAGGGCGGGGGACCGGCATCCCGGAACAGGCGTCCATGGATCTGGGCGCGATGACCCTTGCCGCGATGACAGACATGCTGGACGCATGCCATGGCAATGTCTCGCAGGCAGCCCGCCGCCTCGGCATTCACCGCAGCACGCTGCATCGCCATCTGGCGCTGGCCGGGGTGAAGAGGCGCGGGACTTCCGGCCGGGGGTGAGCCGGAGCCGCGGTTCTGCATCTGTGTCGAGAACCGCGCCTAGCTGCCGCCGGATTCAAATGTCGCCTGCCGTGCCGCCTCGAACAGGGCTTCGCGATGCCCGTGCTCCTCCGCGATCGTGATGAAGGAGACCGTGGTCACTACGCAGGCGAGTTCATTCTGCGCATTGAAGACCGGCGCGGCCTTGCCGGCCAGCATGGAAAAGAGATGCTCGTTCAGCTCCGCCCCTGAAGCGGCGCGGATATCCGCCAGGGTCTTGCTCCGGGGGGCGGTGCCGCGGAAGCCGGGGGGCTGCATCTTCTGGGCGGCGGCGATGCTGGCCTTGTCCATATAGGCCTGGAACACGAGGCCGCAGGCGGAATTGTTGACCGGCAGAATGTCCCCTAAAGAAACCGTGCTGATGAAGAAATCGGCGTTGCGATACCAGCGCACCACGGTGGGGCCGCGCTCTGTCCAGATGACGACACCGCAGCTTGCGGCGATCTGGAGAGAGAGGGACTTCATGTTGCGTGCGGCGATCTCGATGGGATCGATCCGGCGCATGGCGCGCACGCCAAGATTGAGCGCGGCTGGCCCAAGATCATAGCGCGCTGTCATCTCGTCCTGCACCACAAGGCGCTCCAGCACCAAGGTCTGCATGTAGCGATGGGCGGTCGACGCGCTGGTTTTTGCCGCGCGCGCAATTTCGCCAAGCGCCATCGGGCGTTCCGAGCGGGCGAGCACATCCATAAACCGTGCCGCAATGGACACGGACTGCACGGTCATGGGGCGTTTGCTCAAGATTGCCGTCTCCTCGTTCCGGGCCGTGCTCGTCTCGTCCTCCCCGCGACTCAGGGGCATGACGGTGGAAAGAGAGCGCACTTCCATGTTGTGACCATAACCAAGATCCGGGGCGGGGGAAGATGGGAAAAGGGCGGGTTCCGGCCAATGCCAAAAACTATGGAATTTCTGTAAGCTAAGGGCAATTCCAGCCAAGATCAATTACTTGCGCGGCGCTTCCTTGACGGCAGGCGCGGCGTGCACGCAAACGGCGTTTGCTCATGTTGACATGCGAAATGCGTCATGCAATGTGGAATTCATAATCATTCGCAAGCTACGGTCCGCTCCCAGCCAGCGATCCTTATTGGATAGACGGGGCCCCACATGTCTTTGAAGTTTGTCGTGCCGCTGGCGCGCGGTGTCAGCATGCTCGCAATCCTTGCAGCCACGCCTGCGCTTGCGCAGGAAGATGATGCCATTGCAGGGCGCGAGGGCACGATTGTTCTGGATGCCATTACGGTGACCGGCGAGAACATGGAGCGCGACATGAAGGATACCTCATCCTCTGTCGCGGTCATCACTGCGGAACAGATCCGTGCCAACCGCACGGGTGACAGCTCCATCTCGCAGGTCGTCAACAGCACGCCGAACGTTGTCTATCCCGACACGGTGAGCATGCCTGTCATTCGCGGCATGGACTCGCAGGGGCCGAATACGGGTGCCGGTGCGTTCTTCGCCGGCACCGTGCCGCGCGCCACCATCAATATGGATGGCCATTATCTCAGCTATAACGAGTCCTATTTCGGCGCGGCATCCAGCTGGGATGTCCAGAATGTGGAAGTCTTCCGCGGACCGCAGACGACCTCGCAGGGCGCGAATGCCATTGCCGGCGCCATCATCGTCAATACCAAGGACCCGACCTTCACGCCTGAAGCGGCCTATCAGGCCGAGATTGGCAGCTACAATTCCAAGCGCGTATCGCTGGCCTTTTCCGGCGCGCTGGTGAAGGACGAACTGGCCGCGCGTGTCGCGCTCGACTATTCCGGCCGTGACACCTTCATCAATTATGTGAACCCGCAGTTCAATTCGCAAAATACCGATCTCGACTTCAGCAACCTGATGGGGCGCGTGAAGCTGCTGTGGACACCCACGAACATTTCCGGGTTTGAAGCCAAGCTCACCTATTCCCACAACAAGACGAACCGCCCCAGCCAGGAGGCGGCCAGCGAGCCCTTCGAGGATCTGGAGAGCATGGCGGCGACCATGCCGACATGGAAGCAGCATACGAATACCGGTGTTCTGGACCTGAAATATGATTTCCAGAACGGCTATCAGATTTTGAACCAGACCCAGTATTCCAGCACATCCGTGCGCCGGAGCCTGAATAAGGCGTATGATGGTAATGCAGATGTCGACCAGAAGAATGTTTCCAATGAAACACGCCTTCTGTTCGGTCAGGCGGAAGATAATCTGAGCGGTGTGGCCGGGCTCTATTATGCCAACACCAAATCCGACGAGAAGCTTTATCTGCGCGGCACGTCGAGCTTTGATGACACCAAGGACAATCTGGGCATCTTCGGCGAGGCCAACTACCGGCTGACGGAAAAGTGGACGCTGACCGGCGGCCTGCGCTACCAGCAGGACCATGTGCAGCGCGTGGGCCGCTCCACCTTCACGCGCACGCCGGTGAATTATGACGAAACCTTCTCCGCTTTGCTGCCGAAGGTCTCCCTCTCCTATGCGCTGACCCCGGAATGGACGGTGGGCGCCATGGTCAGCCGTGGCTACAATCCCGGCGGCGTGTCGCTCAATCTGAACTCCGGCCGCTGGATGCAGTTCGAGGAAGAAACGCTGTGGGACTATGAGCTGTTTGTCCGTGCCAATCTCATGGACAACAGGCTGTTCCTGAACGGCAATATCTTCGTGATGGATGTGAAGAACATGCAGTTCAACATCCCTGTCGTGATTTCGCCGGGCGTTTCGCAGTCCTACACCATCAATGCCGAGAAGGCGAAGTCCTATGGCGCGGAAATGAGCGTGGACTGGCGGATTGCCGACAGCTTGATGGTGCAGGCCGGCGTGAGCCTTCTGCATACCGAGATCAAGGAAGTTCTGGACAATACCGATCTGAATGGCAATGCCTTCCCCAAGTCTCCGGCCGTGATGTTCAATGTCGGCGCGATCTGGGATGTGACCGACAAGCTCAATATTGCAGGACAGATCCGCCATCTGGCCGGCTATTACTCGAACGTGGCCAATACTCCGGCCTACAGGGTTGACCCCTATACGGTGACCGACCTGCGCGCGAGCTATGCCTTCAATGATGGCTTCCAGCTCTATGGCTATGTGAAGAACCTGTTCGACGTGCGCTCTGCGACCTATATCCAGCAGAACCGCAGTATTGCCGGTGGTATCGAGGCCAGCATGCTGGAGCCCCGCATGCTCGGTATCGGTGTGCGCGGCACCTTCTGAGTGTCTTCTGATCACGTCTGATCGGGCATGAAAAAACGCCCGCTCCCGGAAAGGGGAGCGGGCGTTTCGTGTTTTGCAAACGCTCTTTTGCGCTTTGTCCGCGCGTCAGCCGGCCCCGAGATGCGCCCGCAGGGTGGCGCCGGAATAGTCCGAGCGGAAAAGGCCGCGCCGCACCAGTTCAGGCACCAGCTTTTCAAAGAACAGCTCCAGTGATTGCAGCGAGCCGCCGGGCAGGGCGATGAAGCCATCCAGCGCCCCGGCCTCGAACCAGGCCTCGATCTCATCCGCCACATCCGCCACCGTGCCGACACTGACCCAGTGCGCCGAGCCAATGACTTCGGGGCGCTCCAGAAGCGCGTCCACCCGCGGGGCATGCAGCTCGATATAGCGGCGCAGCAGATCGGCATGGGTGCGGCTGCGCACCGTTTCCGGCAGAGGGGGAAGCAGCCGGGTTGTCACGCGGTCTTCCGGCGCAAGATGGGCAATATCCACCCCCAGAATATCCTTCACCGCCTCAAGGCGCTGTTCCCGGGTGAAATGCGCATGGGCGCGCCGATGCTGTGCCCATGCCTCCTCGCGCGTTTCGGCAAGGAAGAAGAACAGGCCCGGCAGAACCCGAACCGCATCCGGGGAGCGGCCATGTTTTTCAGCACGCTGGCGCAGGTCCGCGCGCAGCTCGATGGCGGCGGACATGTCCGGCGTTGATGCAAATGTCGCATCGGCCACAGATGCCGCAAAATCGCGCCCGGTATCCGATGCGCCGGCCTGGAACAGGAGCGGGTCGCCGGCCTCATGCCCGGCCACATTGAGCGGGCCTTTCACATGGAAGAAGGCGCCTGCATGATTGATGGGCGCGACCTGTGAGAGGCCATCTTCCGCCGTCAGTGCGCCATGGGGATAGCTGTGCCACAGGGCGCGGACGATCCCGGTGGATTCGGCAGCCTTGCGATAGCGCGTCTGTGTCGGGGGCATGGGGTCCGTCCCGAAATTGTCCGCGCCATCGAGGGAGGTGACGATGTTCCAGCCCGCCCGCCCGCGACTGAGCCAGTGCAGGGTCTGGATTTGGCGGGCGATGATATAGGGCGGGTTGAAGGTGGTGGAGGCGGTGGTGACGAGCCCGATCTTTTCCGTCGCGCAGGCTATGGCTGTCATCAGCAGGGTCACATCCAGCCCGGTGAAGGCCGGCGATGTGCCCGATTTGCCGCGGCGCATGGCGAGCGTGTCGGGCTTGAACACGAAGTCGAGTTTCGCCCGTTCCGCCTTCTGCGCCAGATCGGCATAATATCCGGCGGGATCACTTCTGTGCCGCTCGGTTTCATGCGGTTCCGGCGCATGGCCGATGGTCCATGTTTCCGTGAGGCTGAGGCCGATATGCATCTGCCTTTTCTGGGTCATGTGCGCAGGTCCTGGCTTGTCCGGGTGTGAGTGGCCTGTGCTGCCGCGCGCCCCTTCGGCACCACCAGAGGGGTGCCGGAAACCGGATCGGGAATGATGACGCAGGGCAGGCCGAAAACGGTTTCGATCAGTTGTTCATGAACGATGTCGGCAGGCGCGCCCTCGGCGACAATCCGGCCGTCACGCATCGCGATGAGATGGGTGGCATAGCGGCAGGCCTGGTTCAGGTCATGCAGAACCGCGATGATGGTGCGGCCATTGCGGTTGAGCTCGGCAAGCAGCTCGAGCAGCTCGATCTGATGGGCGATGTCCAGATAGGTGGTGGGCTCGTCCAGCAGCAGGATGGCGGTTTCCTGCGCCAGTACCATGGCGATCCACACCCGCTGTCGCTGTCCGCCGGAAAGCTCGTCCACGGTGCGGCCCGCCAGCTCGCTGATGCGCGTGGCCGCCATGGCCGTGCGCACCGCCTCCTCGTCCGCCCTCGACCATTGCCGCAGGAAGGACTGGTGCGGATAGCGCCCCCGGGCGACCAGATCCTCCACCGTGATGCCATCGGGTGCGGTTGATGTCTGGGGCAGCAGACTCAGCCGCCGGGCCACCTCGCGCGCCGGAAAGGTGTTGATGGCGCGCCCGTCCAGCACCACATCACCGCGCACCGGCCGCAGCAGGCGGGAAAGGGCGCGCAGCAGGGTCGATTTTCCGCAGGCATTCGGCCCGACAATGACGGTGAAGGAACCGTCCTGGATTGTCACCGACAGGTTTTCCGAGATCGTGCGCGCATCATATTTCAGGGTGATGGCGTCGGCGCTCAGGCGCTGGCTCATGGGAGATCCTTACGCATGGCCGGTGATCTGGAGAAGAAAGTGTTCATATGCCGGATTCCCGGTCATGGGGTGATTGAGCGTGCGGGGTGCGGTTCATCGGGCATGAAAATTCAAGCACAGGAAAGATGTGGCTGTCCGGATATGGGAGTCAGTTTGTAGCTTTTAAAAAGTAACGGGGCGCAATATCCCGCCCGGTCATGCGGAATGCGGGGCGGGAAGGGCATGAATGGCGCGTGCTTACCATGATATATTGCCCTTATGAAGCAGGTGGAGCCCCCTTGGCAGGCTGTTTTGAATCGCTCAAACCTCTCGCTCCCGGCATCAAATCATATTGCATGGCGGAATGTAATTCGTAATGTGGAATGGTGACGCGCCTGATCGGCGCATTGCGGGCATGGCCCGTTTCCGGTGTGCGGAAAAGTTTCCGATGGTTTCGCGATGGTCCTGAAAAGGCATGGCGGCCATTTCCAGGAGGATGATTGTCATGGGTGGCTCGCGCGGCGAAAGCGTCGAGGATCGTCAGGGTTTGCTCGCGCAAGATGATCATATGCGCGATATGGAGCGCATTCAGATGGAGGTGGTGAGCATCACCCGCCCCACGCCCACCGTGGCGCGTGTGACGGCCCGTATCGCCCCGACCAATCCGGATGCGTGGTGCCGCCCCAACCTTGCCATGCGGATCGAGGTGGAGACCCCCGAGGATGCCCGCCCGGTTTCCCGTGTCTATACGGTGCGCAGTTTCGACCCCGAGCGCAGCACGATCGAGATCGATTTTGTCGTCCACCCCGATGACAGCCCCGCCATGCGCTGGCTGGCGCAGGCCGGGCCGGGCACGAAAACATGGTTTGTCGGCCCGCGCCCCCACTTCCTGCCGGATTATGAGTGCGGGCGAAAGATCGCCATCTTCGCCGATGAAACGGCCATTCCCGCTGTCTATGCCATTCTGAATGCGTGGGAGCAGCCGGCGCGCGGCGTGGTCTATGTCGAGACGACCGACAGGGCCGCCTTCGAGGAGCTGCCGCAGGTTCCGGGCGTTGAGAACCACCTCTTCCTGCGGGGAGAGGATGAGCAGCCGGGCAAGACCCCCTATCTGCTGGATGCCGCGCAGGCCCTGCCGGAGCCCGGTGCGTGGAGCATCTGGGCGGCGGGTGAGCGTGAGGTGGCGCGGGCCATCCGCAAATATTTCGAGGGCCATGGGCTGGGGCGCGATGAAATGCGCGTTTTCGGCTATTGGCGCCACGGCGTCAGCAGCTCGCAGATCGACCGCGCCCGCCTTGGCCACTATAGTGGCATCCGTGCCCGCGGTGAGGGGCTGGAGCGGTTCGAGGATCTCGACCTGCCCGTGTGATTTCCCGGAAGGCGTGGTGCCCGGCATCACGCCTTTTCGCGCGTTTTGAACATGAAGACTGATGATGCATTTCACCCGATACGCCCTGACCGTTGCGCTGGCCGCCCTGTTCCTTGTCCCTGGCCCGCATCTGGCGCGCGCGCAGGACGCGCCATGGCCGCGCACCATTGCGCATGAGGCCGGTGTGGTGGTGGTGGAGAAGCCGCCGCAGCGTATCGTGTCCACCACTCCGAGCGTGACGGGCATCGTTCTGGCCATCGGCGCGCCGCTCGTGGCCACCGCGGCGACGACGCCCACCCGGCTGACCGACGCGAAGGGCTTTTTCTCGCAATGGGCGCAGGTGGCCGATGAGCGCGGCGTCAAGGTTCTGTACAAGAGCCTGCGCTTCGACCCGGAAGCCATCATCGGCGCAAACCCGGATCTGGTGATCATCTCCTCCACCGGCGCGGACAGCGCGGTGCAGCATTATGCCGAACTGGAGGCGCAGGGCATTCCCACCCTGGTCGTCAACTATTCCAACCAGAGCTGGCAGGAGATCGCCACCCGGCTCGGGGTTGCCACCGGGCATGAAAAGGGTGCGGCGGACGCCATTGCCCGCTTCAATGACCATGCGGCACAGGTGGCCGCAGGGCTGGATATTCCGGATCTTCCGGTGAGCATTGTCGGCTACAATCTGGGGGGCAGCTATTCCATCGCCCGGCCGGAGAGCCCCCATGCCCAGCTTCTCTCCTCGCTGGGCTTCAATGTGGTGGGGCTTCCCACCCACCTCTCCGCGCAGGTGACGCGGCGGTCGGATTTCGAGTTCGTCTCGCGCGAGAATCTCACGGCCGCCATTGGCGGGGACGTGGTGTTCCTGCTGAATGGAACGGATGCGGATGTCGAGGCCTTTCTGGCCGATCCGGTTCTGGCCAATCTGCCGGCCGTGCGGGAAAAGAGGGTTTATCCTCTTGGCCCCACATCCTTTCGGATCGACTATTATTCGGGCCGCGAGATGATCGATCTGGTTGCGCAACATTTCCGCAAGCACTGAGCCGTTTGAATGAGTGTTGAGGCGACAGCCGGCCGGGCCCACCGGCACAGGGCCCTGGCCTGGCGGCGCTGGGGTTTGCCCGGCGCGCTGGTGCTGCTGCTGGCCGGCATGGTGCTGAGCATCGGCATCGGCTCGCGCCCGGTGCCGATGCAGGAGATCATCTCCGCATTCCGGGCCTATGATGCCCACAATGACCTGCATCTCATCATCCGCACATTGCGGGTGCCGCGCACGCTGGTTGCCGTCATGGCCGGGCTGGCGCTGGGGGTTGCCGGGGCGATCATGCAGGCGGCAACCCGCAATCCGCTGGCAGAACCGGGCCTGCTCGGCATCAATGCCGGAGCGGCCCTCGCCGTGGTGCTGAGCGTGGCGGTGTTCAACATCTCCACCATGGCGCACTATGTGTGGTTTGCCTTTCTGGGCGCAGGGCTTGCAGGGGTCGCGGTGTTTCTGCTCGGGCAGGCGCATGAGGCCGGCACCAATCCCGTGCGGCTGGTTCTGGCCGGGGCGGGGCTCACGGTCATGCTGGGCTCGGTCACCGGCATCGTGCTGCTGAATGTGCCGCTGACGGTGTTCGACAATTTCCGCAACTGGTCTGCCGGCTCGCTTGAGGGGCGGGGCAGTGACGTGCTGGGGGTGCTGGCGGTTTCGGTGGCGATCGGGATGGGAGTTGCCTTTTCGATTGCCGGAAACCTGAATGCGCTGGCGCTGGGGAAGGATCAGGGGCTGGCGCTCGGGGTGAATGTGCGGGCCACATGGTCCCTGTCCTGCCTGAGCGTGATGCTGCTGGCGGGTGCGGCGACGGCGGCCGCCGGGCCCATCGGCTTTGTCGGGCTGGTGGCGCCGCATGTGGCGCGCATGATCTGCGGGCCGGACTATCGCTGGATCCTGCCCTATTCGGCCGTTCTGGCGGCGATCCTGCTGCTGGGGGCGGATGTGATCGGGCGGATCATCGCCATGCCATCGGAGGTCGCGGCAGGCATCATCGCCTCGCTCATTGGCGGGCCCTTCTTCGTCTTTGTGGTGCGGCGCTTCAGGCTGAACAAGCTATGAGCGCGCCCCTTCCATCGTCTCTCCGGCTTGGCCCGGTTTCCTTCCGCTACCGGGCGCGCTCCATCATGGTGTGCGGTTTGCTGCTGGCGTGCCTGCTGGCGCTGGCGGTGGTGCTGCTGGGGACGGGCACGCTGTCCTTCACCCCGGCGCAGGTGATCTCCAGCCTGATGGGGGGTGGAGATCATGCGATGGCGGACCGGGTGATCCAGCGCATTCGCCTGCCGCGCGTGCTCACCGCCCTTCTCGTGGGGGCCTCGCTGGGCATGGCCGGCTCGATCTTCCAGTCCATCTCGCGCAATGCGCTGGGGTCGCCCGATATTATCGGCTTCACCTCCGGGGCGGCGACAGGCGCGATCGTGCAGATCATCCTGTTCAATGCCGGGCCGCTGGAAACCGCGCTGGCGGCGGTGGTTTCGGGGCTGCTGACCGCGGTGCTGGTGTTCGTGCTCTCCCTCAAGGGGCGCAGCACCGGGGGCTACCGTCTGGTGCTGGTGGGCATTGGCGTCGGGGCCATCCTGTCCGGCCTGAATACGGTGCTGCTGGTGATGGGCGATCTGGATCAGGCCATGTCGGCCCAGATCTGGCTTGCAGGCTCGCTCAGCACGCGCACATGGTCTCATGTGGTGCCGGCCGCCATCGGATTTGTGGTGATCGCACCTGTCGCCATCATTCATGCCCGGCAGGTCAACCTGATCGAGATGGGGGATGATGCCGCCCTTCAGCTGGGTGTTTCAGTGGAGCGCACAAGGCTGGTGGTGGTGATTGCAGCTGTTGCCCTCACCGCGCTGGCGACAGCGGCCGCCGGCCCCATTGCCTTCATCGCCCTGGCCGGCCCGCAGCTTGCCCGGCGCCTGACGCGTGCGCCCGGCGTGCCGCTGGTGGCCGGTGGGCTGATGGGGGCGGTGCTGCTGCTGGCAGCGGATCTTCTGAGCCAGCGCCTGCCCTTGCAGATCAACATGCCCATTGGCCTGACAACGGGTCTGCTGGGCGGCTTCTATCTGCTGTGGGTTCTGGTGCGCAGCCGGAAGATATAGGCTGCATCAGCATCTCCACCCGCGAGCCCCGCATCATTGCAAGGATGGGCAGGGGCGGGAGGGCGGCCAGAGCCGCCGGCGATATCATGGCGTCTTTGGGCATCCAGTCAGCAATTGCGGACGGCGGGAAGCTGTAAGAGCGTATGAATGGCGACCCCAGCAGGGTTCGAACCTGCGACCTAGTGCTTAGAAGGAAGTTTTTCTAGCGCTTTTTATCCCTTATCTTTCATAGCGCTGCGGGCCTGCTGCGGTTCTTGTTCGGGACTTTTTCGGGACTTTGTGCGACGATCGTGTTCAGCGCGACGAACCGCCTCGTCAGCTTGGCGTGCTCGCATTGCTTCTGCGACGTCGTCCTTCATGGCGTGCGCGTACCTCATTGTGGTTTTGATATCTGTGTGACCGAGCATTTCTTGCACTGCCTTTAGATTTTTTGATGCACGCAGTGTTCGGGTCGCACCAGTGTGACGCAGGTCGTGTATGCGCAGATCGTTAAGGCCCGCCTTGGCGACCGTTCTGGAAAACCTCGTTCCAAATCCCGCATATGTTATGGGATATCTCTGCCCCCGAACGAAGTCTCGCCCGGATCGTGCACACTTGCGGGTTCGCTGTGCCACATAGGTGAACACAAACGTTTCGTGGTGCCCTTGTAGCGGCCACAGGATTTCAGTGATTTCAGGTGTGATCGGGATGATATGTGGCTGATCAGGGTGCCTGCATCCATAGACAGCAGACGGGCAGCACCCACCAACGCAGGCCGCGCTTGGGTGAATAGACCGCGGTGGCGAATGTGTTGCGTGAGCCCTGAGGGCCAGCGACAAAGAGCCAGTCTCCATCCTCATATACGACCCCGTGGCCGATGCTGATCCCGTCGCCGATGCTGGCCCCGTCGCCGATGCTGGCCCCGTAGCCGATGCTGGTCCGGGGGCCGATGCTGGTCCGGGGGCCGATGCTGGCCCCGTCGCCGATGCTGACGTCCTTGCTGATAACCGCGTTCGGCCAGACAACTGCATCCGCAGGGATCGTTACGGATGGATCAACATTCGCGGACACAGCGACGATGCCGCCCCCTGTTCCGTCCGGGTTCTTCCAGCGCCGTGCTTCAGCTCCGCGCCAACCACCGAATTTGTGGGTGAATGTCTCGCTCATGCCACCACCCCCGCGAGAGAGGCGAGCACGTCAGCCCAGAGATAGAGCGATGTGCAGAGGGCAGTGAATGCGATGCCCGCAGGCAGTTCTCGCAGGGTGTCGGTGAAATCGGTGAGCATGGCGGGTCTCCCGTGGTGATGGGCAAACCATAATGGGCAAATGCCCGCCACGTCAACATCAAAAATGGGCAAAAGCCCAATTCTGCCCATTCTCCTAATTGTTCTTGATTTGTTCGCAACCCTGAGTCAGCGTTAGGCCATTCAGGGAGGGGCCCATGACTCAACAGGTGATCTTTTCAGTGATTGCATTTTCGACGGGCAAGCGGGGGCGCATCATCGGCCGAACGCCCGTGCAGGCACGCGATGAAGGTCACGCCCGGCGCACGGCAGAGCGCCTCAGCGCGCGGCATGTAGGCGTGATCGCCACAGCCTGCGTAGTGGATATAGAGGCGGAAAGTTGGGGCGAGCCAGTAGTGCTGGCCAGCTATGGGCAGGTACCGGATATGGAGGCATGAAAAAGCCCCGCCGGAGCGGGGCTTCCAAACTGAATTATATAATTAGGCGGTCAGCCGCAGGCGCTTTTCAGCCTCGCCTTGTCAGGCTGCTCGCCCCCAGAGCTAGGGTTGTCGGTTTTTGCAGGCTTTCTACGAAGCGCCGCATTAATTTCCGGGTCACGGGTCCACGCGCGGACATGACCGGAAAGCCGCTTCTGGGCGCCTGTCATCAGCTCAATTTGCCGATCTCTGTCCATGAATTTCTCCTGCGATCCTTATGGATCCAAACACTGCCATTTTCATCCAATTCGGTCCATATACCAAATATGCTGACCGTGGAATGAATTTGGGTGGCTTACTTTATATCCGCATGCCTCCACCGTTTGAGCAACCCTATTGTGCTTTAAAAGCGCCGGCTGCGGCAAATTAGCGTCATGCGTACACATATATATGCGACTTGGTTGTGTCATTTTTACGAGGTTCGCTACGCAAACTAAAATTACGCTTAGCACCGATCCTCGATCAAGGCCCTGAATAATATGTGAAGTTGCTTTCCCCGACCAGAACGTCGTTGGCTCTTCATCCGCATAGGCGTCCGCCGCGAGAATGCAAAAGATAAGTTCGACATCACCCCCACCACCTGGCTCTAAGCAAACCATTGCCGAGTAAATGGTGTCATCCTCATCATCGACGCCTATCCGAACTATTGCGACGCGGCTACTGCCCCGCTGAGCAACCTCAACATCAAAGCTATTGCCAGTCAGCGTACAGACAAAGCCCATCATTCACTCCCCGAGGGACAACCGATGCGCTGCATATAATTATAAGGATCGGAGGGCAACCTAAACAATCCTCCTACAACCTCACCCCCGCCTCTTATAGCTCCCGACCACAACGTGGCACGTCTGCCAGTCGCCCTTAAGCACCGACCACTCGCGGGGTGGGTTGAACTGCTTCAGGTGCCATTCGTCGGCATTCCATCCAACCAGGCGCTTCACCATTGCCTCGGCATTGCCCTCGATTGAGCCGCCGTGGAAATGGTCGAAGAACACAGCATCGCGCCCCCTCACCGGCGGAAGCCCCGGATGGATCAGGAGCATGTCTCCCTGCTCATAGACCGGCTCCATGGAATCGCCGCTCACCAGCATTCCATACGCACCGGGAACGCCCTCCAGAATGGATGGCCGCTTCACATATTCCACGGGGTCGGTCGTGATGATGAGGTTGCCATCACCCCCTTGCGCCGCCCCATAGATTGGGAAATCGCGCGCGCCTACCAGCACGTGGCCGGGGATAATGGTGGGCTTGAAAGTCGAGGGGCGAGCATTGGCGTCTGGAGCTGGTGATGCTGACGCGTCTTCAGTCAGCCACTCAGGCGGGTGTCCGAGAACAACAGCGACGCGGCGCAGATTCTCCAACTTCCCACGATTCCGCTTAAGCGCGTCGCGGACATAAGTCTCATTCAAGCCAGCAGCTAGCGACACCTCTTTCATGTCGCGGGCCTGCCGCTCGATCTCATCAGCCAGTTTTTTTCGCCAGTCGCTCATGATGGGAAATTGCCCACAAAATTAGCTTATGTCGAATGGGAAAAAGCCCATTGAATTGGCGGGCATTTGCCCATTAAATTATCCCTATGAGTGAGACAGAAAAACTCCTGCGCGAAATCGAGGTGTTCCTTAAGTCGGCCACGATCTCGGCAACGACTTTCGGACGCAAGGCCGTCAACGACGGGAAGCTTGTCCCGCGTTTGCGCGGCGGTGGATCTGTGACCCTCGACAAGGCTGCGCACATTCGACGTTGCATTGCAGCCATGTCCGCCCCCGAACAGCGGAGGGCGTCATGATCTCACACCTCCACACCCATCATGCTGCGCACCTCGCGCGCCAGTTCGCGGATCATGGCCGCAATGCCGGGTTCATCATCGCGGCGGTAGCGCGCCTCACTCTCCATCAGGGCCAAGGCGGCGTCAATATCGCCAGGACGCTCGAATTTCCAATGAATGCCATATGGCCCTCCCGGCCAAACTGGGCCGCGACATGCGCGTCCCTCTTTATTTGTCCGCGCTGGACAAGGTGACCCCCAGCGGCCGACCCGCCAAAGTTGTCCGCTGGGGTTTTTGAGTACGAAGAGCCGTCCGACCCTCAAATCAGACGATACGAGGGTCGGAGATGAAATTTTCACAATTCTCATGTGAGCGCAAAATGGCCGCCTTAACTGCAACCGACGAAATGAGTGTTGGCCTTCGCCGCCTCGCGGAGCCGGTGCGGGCTGGTGAAAGCATCAAGCTTCTTATCGCACGTGCCGCACGCCGGGCGGGTATGACCTATAGCCGGGCTTATGAATGCTGGTACAGGCGAGCCAGGGTGGACGTATGACGGGGTGCAATTCCATGAGCCCAAGACAGACGCAGCGCCCGCCAGCGTCTCGCGCCGCCAATTCCGCCTGCAATTGCTCGCGCTGGGCCTGCTGGATCAAGTCGAGGGCTGGATAGATGCCCAGCCGCTGGCAACCCAGATCGCCTATGAAAGCAGCGCCACGTTCGTGCGCGACGACACCATGATGCAGGCGGGGTTTGATGCGCTGGGGTTTGAGCCGGCGCAGGTGGATGCGTTTTTCGCGGCGGCTGCGGGGCTGTGAGGCTGCCGTAAATCTCCGCCTGCCCAGCCCGCCTCGCGTGGGCTTTTTTGTGCCCGGCCGCCTCTCGCGCGCCGGGTTTTTTGTTGCCTGAAAGGAGGCAATATGTCCCGCGCGGTTGATTATGTTCGCCGTTTTGCCCCCCGCGCTCGCCCACAATATGTGGCGGCGTTCGAGGGGGGTGATGCGCTTTTTCTGAAATATGGGGTGAAGACGCCTCTGCGGCTCGCGCATTTTCTGGCGCAGGTGCTGCACGAAACGGGCGGGCTCACGGTCCTGCGCGAGAGCGGGAACTATTCCGCAAAACGCATTCTGGAGGTGTTCGGCGTGGGCCGGCATTCCGCCCGTGTGACGCAGGCTGAGGCGGGGCGGCTCGCCGGCAATGGGCCGGCCCTGTTCGAGCGGGTCTATGGGCTGGGCAACCCGGTCAAGGCGCGGGCGCTCGGCAATATCGAGGCCGGTGACGGCTGGCGGTTCCGGGGCAATGGAATCATGCAGACCACGGGGCGGTTCAATCACGCCCTGATGGGCCGGCAGGCGGGGCTCGGTGACCTGTTCGAGCGGGAGCCGAACGCGGTGACAGCGGCCGAATATGCGCTGATCCCCGCGCTGGTCGAGTGGCAGCGGGGTGGCTGCAATGCCCTGGCCGACGCCAATAACCTGCTGGGCATTTCCCGTGTCATCAATCTGGGCAACGCCAGGAGCGCGGCCATGCCGAATGGGATGGATGACCGGCGGGCGTGGTTCAACCGGCTGTGGCCGGCGATCCGCGATGGCGGCTTTTCTCTGGCGCAATCTGATGGCCCCGTCACGATCGCCGATGTGGACCCGGCGGACGGCCTGTCTGCCGGCGAGATCCGCGCCGTCCAGCAGCGGCTGCGGGATCTGGGCTATTCGGAAACGGGCCGGGTGGATGGGCTGTGGGGGCCGCGCACCATTGCCGGGCTGAGCGCATTTCAGGCCACATCTGGCCTGCCCGTTAGGGGGGCGCTGGACAAGAGCACGGCGGCAGCCCTCACCACGGCGGGGCCGCGCCCGGTGGCAGAGGAGCGCGCGCGCGTGACGGCGCAGGATCTGGCGCAGCGCGGGGACGTGGTTGTCAAATCGACCGAACGTATCCGCCTCGGCTCAATCCTGATGATGCTGGTCTCGGTCATTGTGGGGATCGCTGACCAGATCACGGCGGCGCTGGGCTATCTCTCGCCGATCCAGTCCGCGCTGGGTGAGGTGCCGCCCCTGCTGTGGGCGCTGCTGGTTCTGGTTCTCGCGTTCGCCCTGTGGTGGACGGCCCGCAAAGGGGAGCGGGCCCGGGTGGATGCGGTGCGGCGGGGCGTGGATGCGGGGCCGGCATGAGCGACATTCTGGCATTCCTGATCGGCGGGCACTGGTGGCCCGCCGTCATTCTTCTGGCCGGCGGGCTGGGCTTCGGGGCGATTGCGCTCCGGTTCGGCCTGCGCCCGGCCGTGGCGTGGGGCATTGCGGCCGCCGCGCTGTTTGTTGACCAGCGGGCCGCCATTCGTGGCGCCCGTGCCCAGAGAGAACAGGACAGGGCGGATGCGGAGCGGCGGGCAAAATTGCGGGAGCGCGCGGCGGGTGAGCTGGCGCAGATTGATGCTGATGAGCTGCGCCGGCGCGCTGCTCGCTGGGTGCGCGACAATGGGGGCGGCGCCGGAGACCGAGTGCCGGGGGCGCGATCCGATCCTGATCAATGAGGCGGTGATTGCGGCACTGGACCGCGACCAGCTCGCGCGGCTGGTCGCTCATAATGAAACGCTGGAGCGCGAATGCGGGGCCAGGCCCCCGAGGGGGCGGTGATGACAACAGAGGTACAGGCGGCAGCGCGGGCGTCAGATGAGCCAATCGTTATCACGCGGCGGGAGCTGGTTTCTCTCGTCGAGGATGCGGCAGAGGAGGCTGGCCTTCGGGCGGCGCGGCGCGCCCTTCAGGAGGTGGGGCTTTCCATCTCCGATGAAGGGCGGCGCGAGGAAATGCGCGCAGACCTGACGCACCTGCGCAAGTGGCGGCGGGCGTTTGACCGCGCGGCGGTGACGGTGGGCACCGCCCTGCTTATCGTTGTGGTGGGTGGACTGGGCAGCGTCCTGTGGCTCGGCTTCAAGCTGCACATTCTGAAGGAGCCGCCGTAGGGCAGGGGCATTGGCTCGAATCTAGGAACGAATAACGAACATTCTTCGGGAATTTTTCGGGACTTTCTGCGACGAAACTCCCAGACTTGCCCCTTTTGTTCCTGTTTCATCATGCGTTGGTTATGTGCCGGTTGGCTATTAACAATCTGAAATATAATGAAAAAGGTGGCGACCCCAGCAGGGTTCGAACCTGCGACCTAGTGCTTAGAAGGCACTTGCTCTATCCAGCTGAGCTATGGGGCCGGCGCTTTGTCCCGGCGATGGGTGGGGCGGGGAACGCCCGTGCCACCGGCAGTCCTTGTGCGGGCCGGGCATATGGCGCGATGCCAGCGTGAATCAGGCCCGATCAGCACATTCATGAAAAGACATGCCGCACGCCGAAAAGCAACGGGCGCACCGGAGCGCGCCCGTCCTGTGCGGAAAAGCCGCTGTCAGTGTGTCCACTGGCCCATGCGGTTGAAGGTGAAATTGTCGGAATAGGCGATGCGGGCCCGCTTCGGCTCATGCGGCTCATATACCCGATAGGGAATGTTCTCCCGCTCGGCATAGGCCACGGCCTCTTCCTTCGTTTCGAAGGTGAGGTGAATCTGGCTCCGCGCGTCGGTGGTGGAGGTGTAGCCCATCAGGGGCTCGACCTGGCGCGCCTTTTCGGGTTCGAATTCAAGCACCCAGTGCTTGGTCTTGGCGATGCCAGACTGCATCGCGTTGCGCGAAGGCTTGTAGATGCGTGCAACCATGTCTCTCAGCCCGGATCAGTGTACCCGCCTGGTCCGGCACACGAAGCGCCGGTCCTTGGTGAAGTTCTATAGTGGGATGGCGCGGTTATGACAACCAATGCCCGGCATTGGCCCCCAGCCCTTCCCGCATGCCCTTCCGTAAGGCCATGAGCCAGAAGCAGAGGGGCTATCGGTCCGGCAGAATAGCCATTTGCCTGCTGACAGGTTAAATGTGCACTTCCACGTTCATTTCAAGATCATCAGTGTATCAGGATCCTTTTCCATGCCCCTCACGCCCCAAGAGCATCGCTGGAATGAGCAGAATGTGCTCGCGGCCTCCATTGCGGTGACCATCCTTCTGGCCGTGATCGGTGTTGTGTTTGGTTTTATTTCCGGCTCGCTCTCCATCGCGTTTGATGCGGTTTACAGTTTGATTGACGCCAGCATGAGTGTACTGGCGCTTTTCGTTGCCCGCCTCATTATGACTTCGGCGACCTCGGGCCATCTGGCCCGCAAGTTGCAGAACCGATTCACCATGGGCTTCTGGCATCTGGAACCCATCGTGCTGGGTCTGAACGGCACCATTTTGCTGACGATTGCCGTCTATGCGCTCATCAACGCCATCAACAGCCTGCTGGATGGCGGAAACGTGCTGGTGTTTGACGAGGCCATCCTGTTCGCGGCCTTCGCCTTTTTCATCAGCACCTTCATGACCGGGCTGGAATATGTGCTGAACAAGCGCATCCGTTCCGATTTCATCGCGCTCGATATCCGCTCATGGCTGATGTCGGCCTGTATTTCGGCGGCGCTGCTGGTGGCCTTCTGCATTGGCTATGCGGTGCAGGGCACACCCTATGAGTGGATGTCGGTCTATGTGGACCCGTTCACTCTGGCGGTTGTCTGCGTCTTCATCATTCCGCTGCCCATCGGCACTGTTCGCCAGGCCTTTTCGGAAATCCTGCTGGTCACCCCGCCGGATCTGAAGCGGCAGGTGGACGAGATTGCCGCTGCCGCGGTGAAGCGTCATGGCTTTCTCTATTACCGCGCCTATGTCGCCAAGGTCGGGCGAGCCAAGCAGATCGAGATCTATTTCGTCGCCCCGCCGGATGCCCCGCCCCGTCGACTGGAGGAATGGGATATCATCCGTGACGAGATCGGCGATGCCATCGGTGATGAGGGGCCGGACCGCTGGCTGACCATCGCCTTCACGGCGGACCCGGAATGGGCCGAATAGGCCGCCCGCACTGCCCCAAACAGGCCGCCCACCCCATGGGCGGCCTGAGGTTTTTTCAGGTCCCTTGTTCGCCATCGAATCGCGCCAGCGCGCTTCGTCCGGCTGATCCGCGCATGGGCGCCATGGAACGGGGGCGGATGGCGGATGGAGAGCAGGCCGGGCGGCCATATCAACATTCTTTTTCTGCATTTTAGGGTTGCAAGGGGGCGTGCAGCGGTGCGCGGCGTTCTTGCGGGCATTCCTCGCAAAGGCTGATGGGCGCTGCATTTCCCCATTTTTCGGCCGTGAAATCTCCGGATGCAGGCAATAATCAATCTGAATTTTCGATCAAATGTAGAAATATAAGCATGTTGATTGATTATTTTGCCGCATCAATCCTGTTCCTGTCACGCAAAAGGCGTGCGGGAGCATGTGATGTTCAAGGATCAGAGTGCCTCGTCCTCTCATGAGGACACGTCCATGGTGGAGCAGCCCGCATCCGCTGCCCGACCCTTTCTGACGCAGGTTTTCGGGGGCATTCTCCCCGGCCTGGGGCTGACCCTGGCCATCGCCCTGTGTGCCTATGGGGTGCGGCTGGTGCCCGGGCTGGAGTTTTTCAGCCCGCTGGTCATCGCCATCGTCATCGGCATGGCTTTTCACAATCTGGTCGGCACGCCGGCCATTGCGACACCGGGGGTGAAGTTCGCCCTGCGGCGCATTCTGCGCTTCGCCATCATGCTGCTGGGCCTGCAACTCACGTTCGAGCAGGTGCGCATGGTGGGTGGCACGGGTTTCCTGATCGTGGCCGTGGTGCTGTTCGCCAGCTTCTTCTTCACCCGCCGGGTCGGGCGGATGATGGGGGTGGACGCAAAACTCTCCGAACTCATCGCCTCCGGCACGGCCATTTGCGGGGCATCCGCGGTCATCGCCACCAATACGGTCACCCGCGGGTCGGATGAGGATGTGGCGTATGCGGTGGCCTGCGTCACCGTATTCGGCTCGCTCTCCATGCTGCTGGCGCCGGTGCTCCTGCCTTATACCGGCTTTGACGCGCAGGCATATGGCCTGTGGACCGGCTCTGCCATTCACGAGGTGGCGCAGGTGGTGGCGGCCAGTTTCCAGGGGGGGCAGGAGGCCGGAGAGTTCGGCACGGTGGCCAAGCTCTCGCGCGTGATGCTGCTGGCACCGCTGGTCATCGGCCTTGGGGCGGTGGCGGTGTGGCGCGCGCGGGGCGACAGGAGCGCCGGCCATGCCAGCCCGCCCCTGCCGTGGTTCGTGTTCGGCTTCGTGGCCCTTGTCTTCGTGAACAGCACAGGGGTGGTGCCGGCAGATGCCAAGCCGCATCTGGCAACCCTCACCACCTTCCTTCTGGCGGTGGCGCTGGGGGCGATGGGCCTTGAGACGGATATTCGCAAGCTGCGCATGAAGGGCCTGCGTCCGCTGGCCCTGGGCGCGGTGGCCTGGCTGTTCATCTCCGTCCTCAGCTTCGTGCTGATCACCCTGTTCATGCAGTAGGGGCTATCCGGCCAGGGTGTTCTTGTAGATGCGCCCGTCCTTCATGATGAGCCTCATGTTCTTCTCCGGGTCGCTGATCAGGGAGATGTCTTCGAGCGGGTTGCCATCGATCGCCAGAATGTCGGCATAGGCCGCCGGGGCGAGAACACCGATCCGCCCCTGATAGGGCGCGCGTCCGCCGGAAAGGGCCAGCAGTTCCCCATTGGCGCTGGTGGCCATGCGCAGGGCGCCGTCATTGCCCAGCCAGCGGGCGGTCTTGGCCAGTTGCCGCCCCTGTGTGCGGGTGCCTTCGGGATTGAACAGAATGTCGGTGCCCCAGGCCATGCTGATATCGAACCGCTGGCCCAGCTCGAAGGCATGCACCGTGCCTTCGGCAATCCTCTCCTGCATGGCCCTTTGCTCGGGCAGGCTCTTGGGGTTGGAATCATCATCGGCAAGGAAGGGCTGGATGCTCCACCATGCACCCGTATCCGCCATCTGCCGCACCGCCTCCTCATCGGCGAGCTGGCCATGCTCGATGCAGCGCACGCCATTGGACAGGGCCCGCTTGATGCCGGGGGCGGTATAGACATGCGCACACACATAGGTGCCCCAGTCCGACGCCGCCTCGACCGCGGCGCGGATCTCGCCACTGGTGAACTGGATGGAGTCGAGCGGGTCATAGAGCGAGGAGACCCCGCCCCCGACCATGATCTTGACCTGGCTCGCCCCCAGCATCAGCTGCTCGCGGGTGCGGCGCAGCACTTCCGGCACGCCATCCGCTATGGCGGAGATGCCGGCCTTTTCCGCATCGCTCATGCCCATCTCGAATGCCCGGGGCAGCTCCCGGCGGGAGCGGAAATCACCATGGCCGGAGGTCTGCGAGATCATCGCCCCGGAGGGAAAGATGCGCGGCCCGGCGATGCGGTTTTCATCAATCGCCCGCTTCAGCGCGAAGGAGGGGCCGCCCGCATCCCGCACGGTGGTGAACCCGCGCAGCAGGGTTTTCTGCGCTTCCTCGGCAGCGACGAGATGGAGATAGGCGACATCCGCCGTCATCGCGACAGTGAGCGGAATCGCGGCCAGAATGGTGTGCCAGTGGGCATCGATCAGGCCGGGCATCAGGGTCATGCCGGTGCAGTCGATCACCTCGGCATCGGCAACGGTTTCATCCGCGCCGGGCAGGGCCTTGATGCGCCCGTTCTCCACCAGAATGCTCCGCCCCTCCAGCAGGGAGGAGGAGAGGCCATCGAAGATGCGGCCATTGCGCAGCAGCACGGGGCGGGTGACGGGCTGGGCGAAGGCCGGGGAAATGGCATTCAGCAAGGGCGCGCTGGCGAGCGCGGCAAGCCCGCCCAGCACCGCGCGGCGGCTCATCGCATGGGTGATCCGGGCGCAGGCGCGCTGGACATCCGGATGCATGCAGGCACAGCCCATGCCATGGGAAAGATGCTTGTACTTGTGAGACTTCACCCAACGCATGGGGCCTCCAAATCAGCCGGCCAGAAGAAGATACAGGGTGCGGCCTTCAGGCGAATGAGACAAGCGCTTCTCCTGAAGGCGCCCCCGCATGAGGGGGCAGGGGCACTTGTGCACCCTGCCATTGGCACGCACTATGCGGTTTCCGCACATTTTTTGATCCATGCCGGGCAACGCCCCGCGCGCCTGAACATGCACCGGGAAAAGGGACAGGCCGAGACATGACACTGGAACAGCTGCGTGTCTTTGTCATGGTGGCGGACCAGCTTCACATGACCCGCGCCGCCGAGCGCCTGAACATGACGCAATCGGCCGTCAGCGCATCGGTTGCGGCGCTGGAGGCCTCCTGCGGCCTGCTGCTGTTCCATCGCATCGGCCGCCGCATCGAGCTTTCCGAGGAAGGTCGCCTGTTCCGCGCCGAGGCGGAGGCCGTGCTGGCCCGGGTTGCGGTGGCCGAAACCGTGCTGGCGGATCTTTCCGGCATGCGACGCGGGCGGCTGGTCATCCATGCCAGCCAGACCATCGCCAATTACCGTCTCGGCCCCCTGCTGCACCGCTTTCACAGCCTGTATCCGCAGATCGAGCTGGAAGTGGCGCTGGGCAATACGGCGCAGGTGGTTTCGGCGATTCTGGAAGGCGGGGCCGATCTTGGCTTCGTGGAGGGGGAGGTGGCCGCCGCGCAGATCGCCCGCCTTGCGATTCCCGGAGACCAGCTCGCGCTGGTGGTGGGGCGGGACCACCCCTGGAAGGGGCGCGCCAGCATTGCCCCGCAGGATCTGCTGGAGGAACCCTTCGTGCTGCGGGAGGCGGGCTCCGGCACGCGGCAGGTGTTCGAGGATGCCTTGCGCGGTGCGGGCGTGGACCCGGCCGCCCTGAAGGTCTCGCTCGCTTTGCCGTCCAATGAGGCGGTGCTGAGCGCGGTTGCGGCGGGGGCGGGGGCGACGGTGATTTCCGATCTGGTGGCCGCCGCGGGCCTTGCCGCCGGAACGCTGCATCGCCTGCCCCTGGCCCTGCCGCCACGGCGCTTCTATGCCCTGCGCCATTCCGACCGCTACCATTCGCGCGCCGCCCGCACCCTTCTGGATCTGGTGCGTGGCAAGGAGGCGGAAGAGCGGACGGAGGGGTGATTCGCTCCCGGTGCGGCCCGTGCCCCGGCAGGGCGCGCATTGCCCCTGCGGCAGGAGGGGAGCGCGGCAATGGGCGTGGATGTCGCCTCGGCCCGCATGTATCCGCTTGTCGCTACACGCGGCCAATGCTATGCGGCGCAGATGACCGCCAGCGCTCAAAAGAACATCCGCAACTTTTCCATCGTCGCCCATATCGACCATGGAAAGTCCACCCTTGCCGATCGGCTGATCCAGATCACCGGTGGGCTGACCACCCGTGAGATGACCGATCAGGTGCTCGACAATATGGATATCGAGCGCGAGCGCGGCATCACCATCAAGGCGCAGACCGTGCGCCTCTCCTACAAGGCGAATGATGGTGAGACCTATACGCTGAACCTGATCGACACCCCCGGCCATGTCGACTTCGCCTATGAGGTGAGCCGCTCGCTCGCCGCCGTCGAGGGCTCCCTGCTGGTGGTGGATGCCTCCCAGGGCGTGGAGGCGCAGACGCTGGCCAATGTCTATCAGGCCCTCGACAATGATCACGAGATCGTCCCCGTCCTCAACAAGGTGGACCTGCCTGCCGCCGAACCGGAAAAGGTGAAAGCGCAGATCGAGGACGTGATCGGTATCGACGCCTCCGATTCCATCGGCATTTCGGCCAAGACCGGGCTGAATGTCGATCAGGTGCTGGAAGCCATCGTCACCCGCCTTCCAGCGCCTGTGGGGGATCGCGCGGCCCCCCTCAAGGCCCTGCTGGTGGACAGCTGGTATGACACCTATCTCGGCGTGGTGGTGCTGGTGCGCATCATCGATGGCGTGATGAAGAAGGGCCAGCGCATCAAGATGATGGGCTCCGGCGCTGTCTATGACATCGACCGGGTGGGCGTGTTCACCCCCAAGATGGTGGCGATGCAGGAGCTGGGCCCCGGCGAGATCGGCTTCCTCACCGGCTCGATCAAGGAAGTGGCCGACACCCGCGTGGGTGATACCATCACCGAGGACAAGCGCTCCTGCGCCGAGGCCCTGCCGGGCTTCAAGCCGGCCCAGCCGGTGGTGTTCTGCGGCCTCTTCCCGGTGGATGCGGCAGACTTTGACGACCTGCGCGCCGCCATGGGCAAGCTGCGCCTCAACGATGCCAGCTTCTCCTACGAGATGGAATCCTCGGCCGCGCTCGGCTTCGGCTTCCGCTGCGGCTTCCTCGGCCTGCTGCATCTGGAGATCATTCAGGAGCGGCTGGAGCGCGAGTTCAATCTCGATCTCATCGCCACCGCGCCTTCGGTGGTTTATGAAATCTCGCTCTCGGACGGTTCGGTGATCGACCTGCACAACCCGGCGGACATGCCGGACGTGATGAAGATCACCGAGGTGCGCGAGCCCTGGATCCGCGCCACCATCATGACGCCGGACGAGTATCTGGGGTCTGTGCTCAAGCTGTGCCAGGACCGGCGCGGCAACCAGATCGAGCTCACCTATGTCGGCTCGCGCGCCATGGTCACCTATGACCTGCCGCTGAACGAGGTGGTGTTCGACTTTTATGACCGCCTGAAGTCCATCTCCAAGGGCTATGCCTCGTTCGACTACAACATCACCGATTACCGCGCCGGTGATCTGGTGAAGATGTCGCTGCTGGTGAATGCCGAGCCGGTGGACGCGCTCTCCATGCTGGTGCACCGCACCCGTGCGGAAAGCCGCGGCCGGGTGATGTGCGAGAAGCTGAAGGATCTCATTCCCCAGCACATGTTCCAGATCCCGATCCAGGCCGCCATTGGCGGCAAGATCATTGCCCGCGAGACCATCCGCGCTTTGCGCAAGGATGTGACCGCCAAGTGCTATGGCGGTGATATCAGCCGCAAGCGCAAGCTGCTCGACAAGCAGAAAGAGGGCAAGAAGAAGATGCGCCAGTTCGGCAAGGTGGAGATTCCGCAGGAAGCCTTCATCGCCGCGCTCAAGATGGATGAGTGAGGCGGCCTTCGCCGCATTCCGGGCATGGAAGGTGGGCGGGGGATGTCTCCGCTCACACGCGCCTCAGTAGGAGCGCAGCTTGATGCCCCAGCGCCCCTGCTCGCAGGTCACGATCCACATATTGCCGTGGCTGCTGATCACCGAACCGTCCCGGCGGTTCCGGCTGTACACAACATGCATGTGCACCTTGCGCGGGCTGACAAGCACCGCCTCCTGACGCTGGTATCGCGTTTCGGCCCAGCCCGTCTTCCGGCTCAGCTCATCAAAGAAGGACGCCGGCAGTTTGCCCGGCTCCTCCCAGATCACCAGCTCTTCGCCGGACAGGATGACATGCGGGAAATGCAGATATGCATCCATGCCCGCAAGATCCCGGACATTGAAGCGGCTGGTGAAACCATTCAGGCAGGCCACCGCCGCCGCCACCATCTCCGCTTCAGGCCCGTTGTCGTCCCGCGGCTGGAAAAGAGCATCCGACATTTTCTGTCTCCCGGGCATCCTGTTCCGGCTGCGCGCCCGTCGCCTGAATGACAAACCCCCGCCTGCATGACAGACGGGGGTGTCCACAAAACCGGAAGAGGGCGCCAGCCTCAGGGGCAGCGCACATAGATCATGGTGCCATAGCGCCCGGCCACTTCCGGATCGACCCATTTGAGCACCATCACATCATTGTCCTTGCGCAGGATCTGGCGATCGCGCGGGCCGCCGGCCGGGTCTTCAGGCGGGCCAAGATAGGTCGGGCCGCCGGCCGCCTTGGAAACGACCTCGGTCAGCTTGTTGTCATCGGCCAGATACATCAGCACGCCGCCATGGTTGCCGCCGGTGATGACATAGGGGTTCGAGCACTGGCCGCGCGCCTGCCGTTCTGTCCGGGTGGCGTCATCCGGGCGGTGATAGGAGGCAAGGCCCCAGCGCCCGATGAACTGGTCCGGCGGAATCGGGCTGCTATATTGCGGGAGGGCCGGGGCGGGAGGCTCCATGACGCCGGTGCTGCAAGCGGCGAGGGTCAGCGCCATGACGGCCACCGCGCCACCGGTCAGAACGGGCCGGGAGCTGCGTGCGGTGCGCGCGTTCGTCCATGCAAGCTTCGCATTCATGAGTTACTCTGAGGCCTCCGCCGTCTTTGTTCCGGTTTCACGCCGTTTCCATCACTGCCTGCCGGGAGCTTATCGCCTGAGGGCCTGGGCGTCGATGCAGGAAAACGACCGAGAGTGAGCGTGCCGAAACGCCACTGTCTTTACCATAGCGCAGATCCGTTACTGGTTCGTATCTCTCTGCAATGGCTTGATTTGCCTGTTGTGGACGCAAAAAACGAAAAAAGTTGGGACACAGCCCCCTTGTCCCGTCTTGACGGACAGGGAGCGGGTGCTTATCTGCGGCTCGTGTCTGGCACTCGCCTCGTGAGAGTGCTAGCAACGGCCTGTCCAGGCCATAATCCAGTTTCGATGAGGAATTGATCCATGTCCTTCCGTCCCCTGCATGACCGCGTGGTTGTGAAGCGTATCGAGGCCGAGCAGAAGACCGCTGGCGGCATCATCATTCCTGATACCGCCAAGGAAAAGCCCCAGGAGGGCGAGGTTGTGGCTGTAGGCCCCGGCGCACGTGACGAAGCCGGCAAGCTGGTGCCCCTCGATGTGAAGGCGGGCGACCGTGTGCTGTTCGGCAAGTGGTCCGGCACCGAAGTGAAGATCAACGGTGAAGACCTGCTCATCATGAAGGAAAGCGACATCCTCGGCGTTGTCGGCTGACACCATTTGATGCTGGCCCCCATGGGCCGGAACTGCTGATAAAAACCAATTCAGGAGGCCATTATGGCTGCCAAAGACGTCAAGTTTTCTGCCGATGCGCGTGAGAAGCTGCTGCGCGGCGTGGATATCCTTGCCAATGCCGTGAAGGTCACGCTCGGCCCGAAGGGTCGCAATGTGGTGATCGAGAAGTCCTTCGGCGCCCCGCGCATCACCAAGGACGGTGTGTCGGTTGCGAAGGAGATCGAGCTCGAGGACCGCTTCGAGAATCTCGGCGCCCAGCTCGTACGTGAAGTTGCCTCCAAGACCAACGATCTGGCTGGCGACGGCACCACCACGGCGACCGTTCTGGCCCAGGCCATCGTGAAGGAAGGCGCCAAGGCGGTTGCCGCCGGCATGAACCCGATGGACCTGAAGCGCGGCATCGATCTGGCCGTGGCTGCTGCCATCAAGGACATTCAGGGCCGCGCCCGCAAGGTGTCCGCTTCTTCCGAAGTGGCGCAGGTTGGCACCATCTCCGCCAATGGCGACACCGACATCGGCGAGATGATCGCCCATGCCATGCAGAAGGTCGGCAACGAGGGTGTCATCACCGTCGAGGAAGCCAAGACCGCCGAGACCGAGCTGGATGTCGTTGAAGGCATGCAGTTCGACCGTGGCTATCTCTCCCCGTATTTCGTCACGAATGCGGAGAAGATGATCGCCGATCTGGAAGAGCCCTACATTCTCATTTTCGAGAAGAAGCTCTCCGGTCTCCAGCCGATCCTGCCGGTTCTGGAAGCTGTCGTGCAGTCCGGCCGTCCGCTCGTCATCATCGCCGAGGACGTGGAAGGCGAGGCTCTGGCCACGCTCGTGGTCAACAAGCTGCGTGGCGGCCTGAAGGTTGCTGCCGTCAAGGCTCCGGGCTTCGGCGATCGCCGCAAGGCCATGCTGGAAGACATCGCCATCCTCACCGGTGGTCAGGTGATCTCCGAGGATCTCGGCATCAAGCTTGAGAACGTGACCCTGGCTGACCTCGGTCGCGCCAAGAAGGTCATCCTCGAGAAGGAAAAGACCACCATCGTCGATGGCGTTGGCGAGAAGGCCGGCATCGAGGCGCGCGTCGCCCAGATCAAGGCCCAGATCGAGACCACCACGTCCGACTATGACCGCGAGAAGCTCCAGGAGCGTCTGGCCAAGCTCGCTGGCGGCGTTGCCGTCATCCGCGTCGGTGGTTCCACCGAAGTGGAAGTCAAGGAGAAGAAGGATCGCGTGGACGACGCGCTGAACGCCACCCGCGCTGCGGTGGAAGAAGGCATCGTCCCCGGTGGCGGCGTGGCCCTGCTGCTCGCCAAGCAGGCTGTCGAGGCCCTGTCCTCCGACAATGCCGACATTGCTGCCGGCCTGAAGATCGTCCTGCGCGCCCTTGAGGCCCCGATCCGCCAGATCGCCCAGAATGCTGGCGTTGAAGGCTCCATCGTGGTCGGCAAGGTGCTCGAGAGCAAGGATCCGAACTTCGGCTTCAATGCCCAGACCGAAGAGTATGTGGACATGATCGCCACCGGCATCGTGGACCCGGCCAAGGTCGTGCGCACCGCCCTGCAGGACGCTGCCTCCATCGCGGCTCTGATCGTGACCACCGAGGCTCTGGTGGCCGAGCTGCCGAAGAAGGAAGCGGCTCCCGCCATGCCCGGCGGCATGGGCGGCATGGGTGGCATGGACTTCTGATCCAGCCCTCCGCGGATATGAGTATGAAGGCGCGACCCTCAGGGTCGCGCCTTTTTTCATGCCCGGACGTCTGTCCGGATGCCATGGCGGGATCAGGGGGGCAGAATCGCCCGCATGCGGGTGAAAGGCAGGAGGCGCCAGGAGGGGTGGCTTGGGTGCCCGCTTAGAGGGCATCACGCCCTGAAGCCGGGCCATATTGATGAATAGGCGCAGGAGACATTTCCGGCCGGGGAGGATGATGGGTCGGAATCCGGCTGTCAGTCTGGTTGTAATGGTCTGGTCATCTCTTCAAAAATGGATGGAAATAACAGGCCATTTGTCAGCTAGAACCCATGGGAGGAATTGGCCGCATATCAGGATTCAGGGGCGCACGATCATCATGTCCACCCGCTCGCCGTCACCATCTCCCATCCGTCTGAATGATCTGACGCATCCCGTTGTTGCGGGCATGATTTCGGTCATCGTCAATTATGGGGGCACATTCATTCTGGTGTTTCAGGCCGCGCGTGTCGCCGGGCTGAGCCCGGAACTCACGGCATCGTGGGTGTGGTCGGTTTCGATCGGTGTTGGCCTGACCGGGCTCATTCTGAGCTGGCACTATCGCGAGCCGATCATCACCGCATGGTCCACCCCGGCGGCGGCGTTTCTTGTCACCGCGCTCGCCACGACCCCCTATGAGGAGGCGATCGGGGCCTACATGATCTCGGCTGTCGCTTTCGCCCTGCTGGGCCTCTCCGGATATTTCGAGCGGGTCATACAATTGATTCCACCCGGAATCGCCGCGGGCCTGCTGGCCGGAATCCTGTTGCAGTTCGGCATCGGGGCCTTTGGCGGAGCGAGCGTTGATCCGCTGCTGGTTGGCCTGCTCATCGTGGCCTATGTGCTGTTGAAGCGATTCTCCGCCCGTTATGCGGTGGTTGGCATTCTTGGGCTGGGGCTGGTGTTTCTCGTCACGCAGGGGCGGGTGGACCTGTCCGGTCTCGAGCTTCAGTTCGCCGCGCCAGTCTTCACAATGCCCGCCTTTTCCCTGAATGCGCTTTTGAGCGTGGCGCTGCCGCTGTTCCTCATCACCCTCACCGGTCAATATATGCCGGGAATGCTGGTGCTGCGGAATGACGGCTTCAGGACAAGTGCGAATCCCATCGTCACCGTCACGGGGCTCGGCTCGCTCATCATGGCGCCATTCGGCTCTCACGCCTTCAATATTGCGGCGATCACGGCTGCAATCGCCACGGGCCGGGAGGCGCATGAAGATCCTTCCAGACGCTGGATCGCCGGTATTGCGGCGGGAATCTTCTATATTCTGGTCGGGGTGTTCGGGGTGACGCTGGCCGCGGTCTTCATGGCCTTCCCGGCAACCTTCATCACGACGCTGGCCGGTCTGGCGCTGCTCGGCACCATTGGCGGAAGCCTTTCCAGCGCCATGGCGGACCCGGCCTATCGCGAGGCGGCGCTCATCACCTTTCTGGCGTCGGCCGCCAATATCAAGCTGCTTGGTATCGGAGGGGCATTCTGGGGGCTGGTCATCGGCCTTGTGGCATATGCGGTTTTGAACGGACGTTTGCCGCGCCGCGCAAAGACTGAACTGGCGGTGGGTGAAGAGGCCGCCGAATGAAGGCTCCAAAGAGTGCTGTTCCAGGTCAGATTCTCTGACCGGTTTGCGAAAAAGGGAGGTGATCCGGCGGCAAAACCCCGATATCCGGTTCACCTCCACGGCTGGCGCGCCTTTTTTCCACATTTTGGAAGTTTTTGATATTGTTTATGAAAGCGGGGAATAGGGCGGTATTTTCCCCAGGGTGTCATCTGGGTTTCATTTTTGTTTGCGGGGCGGGTTGACGGTTTTGGTTGGGTGGTTCTATAAAGCGCTCACCAACGACGAGCCAGCGCCGCTCACCGCAAGGGAACGGCGCGCTGGGTCGTCTCTGAAGCTTCCCAGCTTGACTGAGTTCGGGTTTTCCGGTTAGTTAGCCGGGCGAGGAAGTTTCTG